>CANQDQ010000015.1 GCA_947593515.1 uncultured Bacteroidales bacterium
CCGGTGCGAGGTTCTGGGATCGGATACCTACAAGGAATACCTGCCGGCCTTGACACGATAAAAAATCAGAAAAACAATAGGGGAAACACAACATGGGCAAACGTCTCTCGACGAGTGTATACTGTTGGACGCCCTAAATTGACCACTAACAAGTTTTATAGCCAATAAGATGTATTAAAGAGGTAATCGAAAACCACTCGATTACCTCTTTGTTATATCGATTCACTGTTATGCCTCCTTATTCTTTGTGCAGAACTGCGAATGTTATCTTAGATTGGGAAGTCCCTTCGGTATGCTTGGAACGGTGTATTGAATCGATGGTGTATTCTTCGAATATTATGCTTAATCTCCAATTCCGTTCAAATAACAACCATATACATATTATCAAACTTTGTTGCTTAATTGTTACTCGCCTCATATTTAACCGATATAATATCATTATAATGAGTTATATATATTGTTGCTTTATCTTGGAGGGAAAAAGAAGAACAAAAGCTAAAAACACGCGAACAAGAAAGACAGAAACAGTTGTTAAGCACTCCGGACAAAGATATTGAAGAATATAAAGATGCGAACAACAAATTCGGTTTTCGAATAGAATCGACCGGAGAAGTAATCGTTTTACCAAAATATGATGACGCATGGAGTTTTAGCGAAGGTTTAGCTAAAGTGAATTTAAACGGCAAATGGGATTTTATCGACAAAACGGGAAAAGTGGTAATTTCATTAAAATATGATGCTGTATTACCTTTCAATGGAGGCTTTGCTCGGGTAAAATTAAACGGCAAATCTGGTTTTATCGACAAAACAGGAAAAGAGGTTATTCCGTTAATATATGATGAAGCATGGAATTTTAGCGAAGGTTTGGCTAAAGTAAAATTAAACGGTAAATGGGGTTTTATCGACAAAACAGGGAAAGAAATAATCCCGTTAATATATGATGCCGTAGGAAATTTTCAGGAAGGTTTGACTCGGGTAAAATTCAACGACAAATGGGGATTTATCGACAAAACCGGGAAAGAGGTTATTCCGTTAATATATGATTGGGTAGAGATTTTTAGAGAAGGTTTGGCTTGGGTAAAATTAAATGACAAGTATGGTTTTATCGACAAAACCGGGAAAGAGGTAATCCCGTTAATATATGATGCCACAGGATATTTTAGCGAAGGTTTGGCTGCTGTAAAATTAAACGGTAAATGGGGTTTTATCGACAAAACAGGAAAAGTGGTTATTCCGTTAATATATGATAGCATATGGGTATGGGATTTCAACGAAGGTTTGGCTAAGGTAAAATTAAAAGGCAAAGAGGGATATATCGACAAAACAGGAAAAGTGATAATCCCGTTAATATATGATAAGGCAGAGAATTTTAGCGAAGGTTTGGCTAAGGTAAAATTAAATGACAAAGTTGGCTTTATCGACAAAACAGGGAAAGAGATAAGTCCGTTAATATATGATTACGCAGAGAATTTTAGCGAAGGTTTGGCTTTGGTAAGATTAAACGACAAGTATGGTTATATCGACAGCAAGTATGGTTTTATCGACAAAACAGGAAAAGTGATAATCCCGTTAATATATGATAAGGCAGAGAATTTTAGCGAAGGTTTGGCTCGGGTAGAATTAAACGACAAAGTTGGCTTTATCGACAAAACAGGGAAAGAGATAAGTCCGTTAATATATGATAACGCAGAGAATTTTAGCGAAGATTTGGCTTTGGTAAGATTAAACGGCAAGTATGGTTTTATCGACAAAACAGGGAAAGTGATAATCCCGTTAATATATGGTCAGGTAGGGAGCTTCAACGAAGGTTTGGCTAAGGTAGCATTAAAAGGCAAAGAGGGATATAAAGAGGGATATATCGACAAAACAGGGAAAGTGATAATCCCGTTAATATATGATAAGGCTGAGAATTTTAGCGAAGGTTTGGCTCGGGTAAAATTAAACGGCAAATCTGGTTTTATCGATAAAACAGGAAAAGTGATAATCCCGTTAATATATCATAACACAGGAGATTTTCACGAAGGTTTGGCTGAGGTAAAATTAAACGGTAAGTATGGTTTTATCGACAAAAGAGGAAATTGGGCGGCGGACTGGGATTGATTTGCCGTTAATAAAACAGAGAAAGCGGGCTTGAAAGTCCGCTTTCTCTATATTATGCCGCTGCGGGAATCATTGATGCTGTTCGCGCAAGAGGTCGTTTACGGTCTTTACGGGGTTGAACGTACCGATAGGCACTTCGACGAAAAGGGTGTTCCAGTCGGACATGGCACCGTTCCAGAGACCGGGCAGTTCGAGCGCTTTCAACTCCTTGCCGCTCTTCGACTTGAAGGAGATGAATCCCGTATTTTTATCGACGTACTGCGGCAGGTCGTATTTGCGACCTTTTCCGTCTTTAACGGCGCACACCAAATCGACGGGATTGAAGTGGGTCGATTTGTCGAACAGGGCTTTCGAGGCGGGATTTTTCAGGTCGATTTGCGAGCTTTCCAGAATTTGCAGCGAATAGGAGCCGTCGGCATTGTAGGCGAGGAACGGACCGCCGCCGGGTTCGCCCACGTTTTTCACCATGCCGCAGACGCGCAGCGGGCGGCGCAGTTTCTTCAAGAGGTAAACCACGAGTTCGGCATCTTCCATTTTTTTGATGTCGGGGTGGCGGGTAAAGAGCTGCTGTTGCAGGAACAGAATGACGTCGCGCACGTCGTCCATCGTGTATTTGCCGCTTTCGAGAGTGGCAATGTAGGCGTCGATTTGTTTTTTCAGCGACACGAGCACGCCGCCGATGATTTTCTTGAAGCGCACGGTTTCGGGCTTGATGCGGTCGGGCACCACGTTGTCGATGTTCTTGATGAAGATGACGTCGGCATCGATGTCGTTGAGATTCTCGATCAGCGCACCGTGTCCGCCCGGACGGAAGAGCAGTTTGCCTTTGTCGCGGAACGGCTTGTTCTCCATATCGGCGGCAATGGTGTCGGTCGAGGGTTTCTGTTCGGAGAAGCTGATATGATACTTCACGCCGTACTCTTTTTCGTAAGCCGCCTGTTTGTCGGCAACGAGTTTTTTGAAATACGGCAGGTGTTCGTGCGAAACGGTGAAATGCACGTTCACATCGCCGGCTTCGTTGCGGGCGTACATGGCGCCTTCGGCGAGGTGTTCCTCCATAGCGGTGCGGTCGGCTGCCGCATAGTGGTGGAATTTGAGCATACCTTTCGGCAGCGAGCCGTAATTCAGCCCCTTGTCGGAAAGGAGGTTGGAAACGACGGCTTTGTAATTGCCGGCAGCCATGAGGGCTTTCACGCCTTTGCCTTCGTTTTCGAGGCAGGCAGCGTCGAGGTCGGCAAAGAAAGCGAAGCGGTCGATGCGGTCAAAAAATTTCTTTTCAAAGTCGGTGGTCGGTTCGGTATAATCGGCATCGAGAAATTCAAAAAGATTTTTGAACATACGGCTGGCGGCACCCGAAGCCGGCACGAATTTTACGATGGAAGGGTTGGTGGCGAGGTATTCGTCCCACACTTCAAGATAGTGGTCGGCAGCCGATGCGTCGAGAGCGAGAATGCCGTTGCCCAAACTTGCCGAAGCCTCCAATTTCAGATAGGGGAAACCTGTTTCGAAGCAGTGCAGCTGCTCTTTTATCTGTTGCTCGGATATGCCTTTTTGCTGCAACAGAAGCAAATCGTCTTGTGTTAACATAGTATTTTGTTTAGAGTAATCGATTACATTCTTTTCAAAATGTTTTCAAATTTAGAAAAAAACATCGAGAAAAACAACATTCATCGAATAAAAAAATCTTATATTTGAATCGGTTTTCAATTTCAGAGGCAAATCATGGAGAAAATGGAATATTTTTCCGACGCCGAACGAAAAGAGTTTTGGCCGCTTTATCGGGCGCTGTTCCGCTCGGCGCGCGCCCTCATCGGAGAAAAAGAATTTCTGTTTTTGCGCCGGCACATTTCCGACGCCGTGCAATCGGGCAGCTACCTGCGCGACGGCAACGGCATCAACCGCCTGCTGCGCGACATCGCCACCGCCCTCATTCTGTCGCAGGAGGTGGGGCTCGACCGCAGCACGCTGGCTGCCGTGCTCACCTGCAACCTCGTGGTGGAAAACCGGCTTGCGACCGAGCAGGTGGAAGAGCTTTTCGGCGCGGACTGCGTGAAAATCATTCGCGGACTCATCAAAGCCAACAGCCTCTACGCCAAGCAGGAAACGGTGCAAAGCGACAACTTCCGCAACCTGCTGCTCACCTTCGCCGAAGACGTGCGGGTAATCATCATCATGATTGCCGACCGGCTGTGCCTCATGCGCATGATAAACCATCACCCGAACAACAAATTCCGCGAAAACGTGGCTTACGAGGCATCGTACCTCTACGCTCCCCTCGCCCACCGGCTGGGGCTGTACCGCATCAAGACGGAGCTGGAAGACCTCGCGCTGAAATACACCAACCGCGAAGCCTACGACCGCATCGCCCGCAAACTGAGCGAAACCAAAGAGTCGCGCGACCGGTACATACGCGCATTCATCGCCCCCATTCAGGAAAAGCTGACGGCGGCGGGACTGAAATTCGAAATAAAGGGTCGGGTGAAATCCATTTCATCGATTCTGAACAAGATACGGAAACAGAACGTCGATATAGAGGGCATATACGACCTCTTTGCCATACGGGTGGTGCTCGACTCGCCGCCCGACCGAGAGTCGGCAGAGTGCTGGCACGTCTACTCCATCGTTACCGATATGTACCGCCCCAACCCGAAGCGGCTGAAAGACTGGCTGTCGGTACCTAAAAGCAACGGCTACGAATCGTTGCACATCACCGTGTGGGGTCCCGAAGACCGCTGGGTGGAGGTGCAGATACGCACCAAACGCATGGACGAAATCGCCGAGCGGGGACTCGCCGCCCACTGGAAATACAAGGGCATCAAAAGCGAAAAGGGTCTCGACGACTGGCTCAACAACGTGCGCGACGTGCTGGAATCGGGCGAGGGCGGTCCGCTGGAACTGATGAAAGAGTTCCGCATGGACCTCTACGATAAAGAGGTTTTCGTGTTTTCGCCCAAAGGCGACCTTTACAAACTGGCGAAAGGGGCTACGGTGCTCGACTTCGCCTTTCTGATACACACCCGCATCGGCTGCAAATGTACGGGCGCGAAAGTGAACGGCAAAAACCAGACGATACGTTACAAACTCAAAAGCGGCGACACCATCGAGGTGATAACCGCGCCCGCCCAAACGCCCAAACAGGAGTGGCTGTCGATTGCCACCACCTCGAAAGCGCGGGTGAAAATAAAACAAGCCCTCAACGAAATAGAGCACAAAGAGGCAGATCTCGGGAAAGAGCTGCTCATCCGCCGTTTCAAAAACCGGAAAATCGAGGTGAACGAATCGGTGCTGATGAAGGTGATGCGGAAAATGGGTTACAAAACCGTTACCGACTTCTACTGCGCGCTGGCTCAGGAGAAAATCGACGCCAACGACGTGCTCGACAGTTTCCACGAAACAGAGCGAAAAGAGAAAGAGAACGAAGAAAATGCCGAAAACCGCACGGCGGAAAATTTCGTCGCCGCACCGGTGCCCGTCGATGAAGCGGGCGAAGACGAAGTCGTCATCGATCAGAACATCAAAGGATTGGATTACAAGTTAGCGAAGTGCTGCAACCCGATATTCGGCGACAAGGTGTTCGGCTTCGTTTCGTCGCAGGGAAGCATCAAGATACACCGCACCGACTGCCCCAACGCCGAAAACCTGCGGACGCAGTTTGGCTACCGCATCGTCAAGGCACGCTGGTCGGGCAAGCAGGGTTCGCAATACGCCATCGTGCTGCGGGTGGTGGGCAACGACGACATCGGCATCGTAACCAACATCACTTCCATTATCTCCAAAGAGAAACGGGTGATGATGCGCAACATCTCCATCGACTCCGACGATGGACTGTTTCAAGGGCACATCACCGTGCTCGTCGATGACACGACGGCACTCAACGCCCTGATAAAGAAATTGAAAACCGTCAAAGGAGTGAAAAACGTAACGCGCGAAACGTTCTACCCGCAAAAAGATTGACCCATGACACGCCGCCCCCTTTCCATACTGCCGCTCGCCGCACTGCTCGCCCTGCTCTCTTTCTGCGGGTGCCGAAGACACACCGAAGCCGAAACGCTGTACCGACGGGCGGAACAGGCATTCGGAGAGGGCGCATACAGCGCCGCCCAACGCCTCATCGACTCCATTCCGGAAGTCGATGCTACGGCATTCACATGGATACGGCGGGGCACGATGCTCAACCAACGCATCATTCTCGAATACAACCGGCGAAACCTTGCCTATTTGGACAGTATTTTGCCGGAGGTACAGAGGGAGGAGCGGAAAATGGCATCGGAGTTCGTCCCTATCTTCGACCCCGAATCTTTGAGCGACACGCTCTATTACCACTTTGCCGACCGCTACGCCGGACGCACCGACACCTGCTGTCTGCGCATGGAATTTACCGTCGACGGACGGGCGCGGGTATCGAGCGTATATTGCGGCAAAAAACCGCTGCGGCACATATCGGCAAAAGCCGAACTGCCCGACGGCTCGTATGCCCTCACCCCCACCGTACCCTACGACGATGCGCGAAACTACCGCTTCATGCGCCCCGACGGCAGGTACAGCGAAGTGGTGTGCTACACAGGACACAGCCTGCGCCCCTTTGTGGAAATCATCGCCACCACCGGAGAAAAACCGATAAAAATTTCGTATGCCGGCGAACACCCCTACTCTTATTATCTGTCGAAAGAAAACCGGCGTTCGTTCGAGAAGTGTTACCGATACCTCTATCTCAAACACCGCGTCCGCAGCTTGGAACAGAACAAAGAGCTTGCCGAAAGGACTATCGAACTGCTCTCGCGCCAGCTCGCCGAAGAAAACGATTGGTAATAAAAAACGTATCGGCAGCGATTCTTGTCGTCCCATACGGAATTTTCAAAGAAATTTTCTACCTTTGCTTACGGAAAGGGTCGCATACCGGCAAACCGATATGCACCGCCAACCCGATAAAACAGATACGATGATGAACAGTTTCGGACACATTTTCAGGCTTACCTCTTTCGGGGAGTCGCACGGCAAAGCCGTAGGCGGCGTGATAGACGGAATGCCCGCCGGAGTGAAAATCGATATGGACTTCATACAGCGGGAGCTCGACCGCCGGCGCCCGGGTCAGTCGGACATCGTTACCGCCCGACAAGAGAGCGACCGCGTGGAATTGCTTTCCGGCGTTTTCGAGGGACGCTCCACCGGCACGCCGATAGGCTTCGCCGTTTACAACCAAGACCAGCACTCCGCCGATTACGATATGCTGCGCAACTGCTACCGCCCCTCGCACGCCGATTACACCTACACGCAGAAATACGGCATACGCGACCATCGGGGCGGAGGTCGTTCGTCGGCGCGCGAAACAATAGCCCGCTGCGTGGCGGGTGCGCTGGCAAAACTCGCCCTGCGCCCGCTCGGCATAGAGATACACGCCTACACCTCGCAGGTGGGCGGCATCGTACTGCCCGGAACCTACACCGATTACGACCTTTCGCAAACCGACAGCAACAGCGTGCGCTGCCCCGACGAAGAAACGGCGCGGCAAATGATCGACCTCATTTCGGAAGTGAAAGCCGCCGGCGACACGATAGGCGGCGTCATCACCGGCGTGGCGCGCGGCATTCCTGCCGGATTGGGCGAACCGGTATTCCACAAACTGCACGCCGACCTCGGCGCCGCCATGTTAGGAATCAATGCAGTGAAAGGCTTTGAATACGGCATGGGATTTGCCGGTGCGGCACATCGCGGTTCGGAAATGAACGATGCGTTCATCGTGCGCGACGGTGTCGTTACGACGGCGACCAATCATTCGGGCGGCATACAGGGCGGCATATCCAACGGTCAGGACATCTGTTTCCGCGTCGCCTTCAAACCCGTCGCCACACTGCTGCAAGAGGTCGATACGGTCGATGCGGAGGGCAATCCCGTCGTGCTCAAAGCGCGCGGTCGCCACGACCCCTGCGTCCTGCCCCGCGCCGTGCCGGTGGTCGAAGCCATGACCGCCATGGTGCTGCTCGACCACTACCTGCTGAACAAAACACACCATATTTAACCTATACCCCTATGGACTTTCAATCGTACCTCGAAGCGCACCGCGCCCGTTTCCGCGAAGAGCTGTTCTCGCTCATTCGCATTCCCTCCATCAGTTCCGATTCCGCGCACAAACCCGATATGACGGCTTGCGCCGAACGGTGGCGCGAACTGCTGCTCGCCGCCGGAGTCGACCGCGCGGAAGTGCTGCCCACGTCGGCATCGCCCGTCG
Organism: uncultured Bacteroidales bacterium; assembly: GCA_947593515.1. GTDB lineage: Bacteria > Bacteroidota > Bacteroidia > Bacteroidales > UBA11471 > Caccoplasma. The sequence continues at coordinate 8,327 of CANQDQ010000015.1, forward strand.
TTTTCGCCGAGAAGATTCTCGACACCTCCTACCCGACCGTGCTGGTTTACGGGCACTACGACGTGATGCCCGTCGAGCCGCTCGAACTGTGGAAAACCTCGCCTTTCGAGCCGGTAATCGAAAACGACATTTTATACGCACGCGGCGCCGACGACGACAAAGGACAGTCGTTCTTGCAACTCAAAGCCTTTGAATATGCCCTGAAAGAGGGGCTGCTGCGCTGCAACGTGAAATTTATCATCGAGGGCGGCGAAGAAATCGGCTCGCCCGGCGTGGCGGAATTTTGTCGGGAAAACAAAGAGCTGTTGCGTGCCGACGTCATGCTGGTGTCGGACACCAGTATGGTGGGCGCGGAAATGCCGTCGATTACGACCGGTCTGCGCGGACTGGCATACTGGCAAATCGAGGTTACGGGTCCCAACCACGACCTCCATTCGGGCATATTCGGCGGCGCGGTAGCCAACCCCGTGAACGTACTCTGCAAACTCATCGCCGGCATGACCGACGCCGACGGGCGCATCACCCTGCCCGGATTTTACGACGACGTGGAAAACGTGTCGCCGCAAGAACGCGCCATGCTGGCTGCCGTGCCCTACGACGAGGAGAAATACAAAGCCAACATCGGCGTACAAGCGTTATGCGGAGAGAAAGGCTATACGACATTGGAACGGACGGCGATACGCCCGACATTCGACGTGTGCGGCATCTGGGGCGGATATACGGGCGAAGGAGCGAAAACCGTCCTGCCGTCGAAAGCCTTTGCCAAAATATCCTGCCGGCTGGTGCCTCACCAGAACCACGAAAAAATCGCGCAGATGATGATCGACCACCTGCGCCGCATCGTTCCCGCCGGCGTACAGATAGAAATCACATCGATGCACGGCGGCGAAAGCTACGTGTGCCCCATCGACCTGCCGGCATACAAAGCCGCCGAAAAGGGGTATGAAGAGGCATTCGGCAAGCGGCCTCTCGCCGTGCGGCGCGGCGGAAGCATTCCTATCATCGCCGTATTCGAGAAAGAGCTGGGCATCAAATCCATACTGATGGGATTCGGGCTCGAAAGCGACGCCACCCATTCGCCCAACGAAAATATGCCGCTCGACATCATGCGCAAAGGCATCAAGGCAATCATCGGATTTTACAAACATTTCGGGAAATAAATACGATAATACCGTGAAAAAATACCTGCATTATTTTCTGTGCGCGGCGGCGATTGCCGCTTTTACCGCCTGCTCCGACGACGATGACTATGGCAATGACTCCGTTTTCACGACATACTGTTTGGAGCATTTCGACAGCAACCGAAATGGTGTCATCGAAGTCGAAGAGGTTGATACCGTTACCTACCTCGATGTCCGCAAAATGGGCATTACTTCGTTGAAAGATATTGAAAATTTCACGGCTTTGAGAGAGTTGGTTTGTAGTAACAACCAATTGACCGAATTGGACGTCAGCAAGAATACATCTTTGACGTTTTTGGATTGCAGCGGCAACCAACTGACCGAACTGAATCTCAGTAAAAATAAAACTTTAACGAGGTTGTACTGCTATGGCAATCAATTGACCACATTAGACGTCAGCCAAAACACACTTTTGGAATGGCTTCATTGCAGCGGCAACCTACTGACAGAACTGGACGTCAGCAAAAACACGGCTTTAACAGGCTTGAATTGCGACGGCAACCAACTGTCAGAATTGAACATCAGTAAAAATACAGCTTTGAAGGGTTTGGGGTGCACCAATAACCGACTGACTGAATTGGACATCAGTAAAAATACGGATTTGACGGATTTGCATTGCTACTACAACCAACTAACCGCATTGGACGTCAGTAAAAATACGAATTTGACGGATTTGTATTGCTACCACAACCAACTGACCGAATTGAACGTCAGCAAAAATACCGCTTTGACAACGTTGTATTGCCACTACAACCAGATTCAGGAATTGGATATTTCCAACACGAATTTAATCAACTGTAAAGGGGATTATCCGCTTCTTTGTGCACCGATGAAAACGCTGCAAACGCTCTATTTGAAAACAGGGTGGGAATTGGAAGGCATCAACAAAAATCGTGATATCAGATGTGTCCCCGCACAGACGGAAATCAAATACAAAAAGTAATATCGTGCAAGGCATCGCAGCCATGATAAAATTTTACAAACATCTCGAATGCCAATGACAGCGGAAACCCTGCCATACACCGATTACGGAAGCTACCTGCGCCGCTGCTTTCCCGATTGCAAAGTACAGAAAATCTCGCTTCATGCGGGATTTTCTTGTCCCAATCGAGACGGTACGAAAGGGGTGGGCGGGTGTACCTATTGCAACAACCGGACGTTCAGTCCCGACTACTGCCTCACGGGAAAAAGCATCACGGAACAGCTGCGGGAGGGCATCGCTTTCTTTGCCCGCAAATATCCCGAAATGAAATATCTGGCTTACTTCCAATCCTATACCAACACCTACGGCACGCTCGAACACCTGACGGCGCTCTATGAAGAGGCGCTGCATCACCGTGATGTGAAGGGGCTGATTATCGGCACGCGCCCCGACTGTATGCCGCAGCCGCTGCTCGACTGCCTTTCGCACACGGCGCAAAGGCATTACGTCATGGTGGAGTACGGCGTGGAGAGTACCGACGATGCCACGCTCGTCCGCATCAATCGGGGACACACGTATGCCGACGCCGCCGATGCCATACGGCGCACGGCGGCAGCGGGGATTCCCGTCGGAGCGCACCTCATACTGGGGCTGCCCGCCGAAAGCCGCGAACAGATGCTGCGACACGCCGACCGGCTCTCGGAGTTGCCGATTACCTCGCTGAAACTGCACCAGCTGCAATTGATACGCCACACCCGCATGGCGCAGGAATATGCCCAAACGCCGCAGGACTTTCACCTCTATACGGTCGATGAATACATCGACTTGGCTATCGACTTCATCGAACGGCTGCGACCGGACATCGTTGTGGAGCGGTTTGTGTCGCAGTCGCCCGACGAGCTGCTCATCGCTCCCCGCTGGGGATTGAAAAACCACGAGTTTACCGCCCGCCTGCTGCGGCGTATGCGCGAACGGGGCAGCCGGCAGGGTCGGCTGTTCGTCGGAAAATAAAAATTCTATCGGAGAAAATAAAAGAGGGAACCGGCTACTCTGCCGGTTTCGGTTCGTCATCGGCAGGCGCCACATAATTGGCGGCGCCGAGATCGGGCGGCGTGCCGTCGGTAAGGCGGGGTACTCCAAAGAGGTCGAAAGCGGTGGTGTCGTTGAGGTAGCGCACATCGCCCGCCCCCCGCGCCGACGACGAGTCGGCGATGGTGTAATAAACATAATCCGCGCCCGTGCCCGTCGTTACGAAATCGGGGTCGCCCTCCCACACGCACGACAGGAAATTGTCATCGTCCGTCCCCGCCACCGTAAAAAGGCAGTGGTCGAACGTAACAGGCATGCCGGCGATATCGGCAGGCGACATCAGCGTGCCGAGCCCCACGACGATGCTGTTGGCTATCGATACGGAGGGCAGGTCGGGTGCCGCCGAAGCGGTGGTGTCGTAGCCGGCAAATACCAGCATCGGAGCCGAAATAATATCCCAGAAATAGTAATTGACGATAGTGCAGTGCACCCACTCCGACGGACAGGCGGTAAGGTCGAGCAGCGACATGCCGGCGTTGGAAAGCTGGCAGTTGTAGGCGTTTATGCGGGCGTGCGAGGCGGAAATGAGCGTGCCCGCCGAATTGTGGACAATCGTATGGTTGAGTGTGAGTTTCTCGCGGGCGACATCGCTCGAATCGATGCGTATGCCCCACGACGAACCGTGCATATCGACGAAATCCCAACTGTTATCGTAGCTGCCGCTGCCGAAATGCACACCGCCCCACTGTCCGGAGTAATAGTCGTAAGGCAGGTCGGGAAAGAGGTTGTCGGTGCGGTCGCCCCGCAGGGTAACCCGTTTATCGGCAGTGCCTTGCGCTACCATGCGACCGTCGATGCGCAAATAGGCTTTGTCGTGCAGGTAGAGGGTCGTGCCTTCGGTCAGCGTCCACGTAACGTCCGGAGCGACCACGAGGCTGTCGTAAATGAGAATCGGCAGTTCAGCCGAAAAGAGGGTGTCGGCAGAAAGAATTTTTCCGTTGCGGAACACGACGGCATTCTGCCCGTAGGCTTGCAGTTTCACATCTTGGCGCACGCCGTTGGTCAGAAATACGACCGAATCGCGCACGAGAAAAGGCGTCTTTTCATCGGTGGGGTCGATATTCGCCTCGACGAATACGAGCAAACTGTCTTTCGCATCGAGTACGATGGAACCCACGTCGGGACCCTTCTCGCCATCGACGTTGATGAAGAAGCCCGAGCGGGCGGCATCTGCCAGCGTAACCGATTCGATGCGCACCGCCTCCTTGTTGCGGTTGTAAACGCTGAACATCGCCGTCGTCGTACCCTTGTCGGTAAACACGGTGTCGAAGCTCACGACGTCGGTCGAAAACGACAGCACGCAAGCGGGATCATTGCTTATCTTTTCGTCGAAACAGCCTGCCGCCGAAAACAGCAGGAGCAATGCGAACAGCGTATGGAGCGCAGCTTTTTTCATACAGTTAAATAACGCCGTTCACCGCTTTTTATTGCCTCGATTTTCTTTTCTCGCAAGAAAGTGCCAACCGACATTAGGATAAACGGCAAACTTCGCTTACATTTGTAGAAACAAAAAAGCCGCATATATGAAATATTATCTGATAGCCGGCGAAGCATCGGGCGACCTGCACGCCGCCAACCTCATGCGGGCGCTGCAACAGGAAGACCCGCAAGCCGAATTTCGCTTTTTCGGCGGGGACGCCATGCAGCGGGCAGGCGGCACCTTGGTGCGCCACTACCGCGATATGGCTTATATGGGATTCGTGCAGGTGGCTCTCCATATCCGGCAGGTGCTCGGCAACATCGCCTTGTACAAACGCGACATCGAGGAGCATCGCCCCGACCTCTTGATTTTGGTCGATTATCCGGGTTTCAATCTGAAAATCGCCCGTTACGCCAAAGAGCGGCTGGGACTTCCCGTACATTATTATATATCGCCGAAAATCTGGGCGTGGAAAGAATACCGCATCAAAGAGATAAAACGGTACATCGACCGGCTCTATTCGATACTCCCCTTCGAGGTCGATTTTTACCGCCGGCACGACTACCGCATCGACTACGTGGGCAACCCGACGGTCGATGAACTGGCGGCGCGCCCCGATGCCGACGAGACATTCGCCCACTTCGCGGCGGAAAACCGGCTGCCCGACAAACCGATTATCGCTCTGCTGCCCGGAAGCCGGCTGGCGGAGATACGCGACAACCTCGCCCGCATGATCGAGGCGGTCGCCGCCTTCGGCGAATATCAGGCGGTCATCGCCGGCGCGCCCGGCGTGCCTGAAACATTTTATGCGCCCTACCTGCGCGAAGGGCAGGTGTCGATTGTGTTCGGCAAAACCTACCGGCTGCTGCAACAGGCGCGGGCTGCGCTCGTAACGTCGGGCACGGCGACGCTCGAAACGGGCTTGCTGCGCGTTCCGCAGGTGGTCGGGTACTATATGCGGGGCGGACAGTTTACCTATTCGTTTTTCCGCCAGCTGATAAAAGTCGATTACGCCTCGCTCGTCAATCTGATAGCCGACGCCCCGATTGTCAAAGAGCTGCTGGTGCATCACTTTTCGGTAGAGAACCTGCGCCGCGAACTCGCCCCGCTGCTCGGCGACACGCCGCAGCGGGCTGCCATGCTGAAAGGATACGACGAAGTGGCGGCACGGCTCGGCAGTGCGGGCGCTCCGGCACGTGCCGCCCGCCTTATCGTCGAAAGCCTGCAAGCAAATAAATAAAACCGGCATGAAAACGAATTTGCTGCCGATAGAAAACCGCCGCGATTTCCGGCAATGGTTAGAACAGCACCACCGGACGGAAAAAGAGTGCTGGATTGCCGTAAAGCGGGGTCGGGCGAAAGACGAGCGCACCTTCCGCTACATCGACGCCGTAGAAGAAGCCTTATGTTTCGGCTGGATAGACAGCACGACAAAAAGAATATCCGATACCGTTACGGCGCAGCGATTTACGCCGCGCAAGCCGCACAGCCGCTGGACGGAGCTGAACAAAGAGCGATGCCGCCGCATGGAGCGGCTCGGACTGATGACCGACGCGGGACGCGCAGCTCTGCCCGACATGACGGAGGCAGGTTTCCGCATCGACGACGCCATATCGGAAGCCTTGCAGGCAGACCCGCTCGTGTGGAGCAACTTTCTGAAATTTCCGCCGCTCTACCGGCGGGTGCGCATCGACACGATACAATTCTATCGAAAACGCCGGCCGCAGCTTTTCCAAAGCCGTTTGGAAAAATTCATCGCCAACACGCGGCAAGGCTTCATGTTCGGCGCATGGGACGACGAGGGGCGCCTCTCCGAAACCGAAAATTACTAAAATCATTCACTCATTTTCTTATCCTTTATCGATATTTCATCATCGGACATGGCGGGGCTGTCGTTTCATTGCGGCAGCCCCGTTTTCAATTTATGAAATATTATAAAAAACGGAGCCTATAACCATTTGCCATTAGCTTCTAAAATTGCCGTTTCCCCTTTCCAAAATTTTTATTTCTCTTGATTTTTACTATTTTTTGTATTTATATTTTTAGAATTTCTTACAAAATATCTAATTTTGCGCCCGATTTTTGAACACACACGAATAGTTATGCTTAAAGAGAAAAAAGAAATTCTCGTTATTATTATCTTATTTTTTTATTGGCTTCCCTTTGCGGCATACGCCCAACAGGAGAACAAATCGGTACGTTCACTTCACGGCTGCGTAACAGACGAAAGAGGCGAACCGCTGCTCGGCGTGTCGGTCATTCCGACGAATTTCCCGGCATACAGCACCGTAACCGACGAAGAAGGCAATTATGTGCTCCGACATATACCCGCAGGAGCAAAATCTGTAACGTACAGACTATTGGGTATGAAAACGGAGGTGCAGATGATTGGCACGAAAGAAAAAATCGACGTCATCATGATTGAAGATGTAAATTCGCTGGAAGAAGTCATCATCACCGGCTATCAGAAAATCGACAAACGATATTCTACAAGCGCCGTAACCTCCATGAAAATGGAAGACATAAACCTGCCGGGCGTTTCCAGCCTCGACCAAATGCTGGAAGGCAAAATTCCCGACATGATGATCACGACGAACAGCGGCGAGGTAAACTCGACTCCGCGCTTGCGCATTCGCGGTACTTCGACGCTGATAGGCAATCGGGAGCCGTTATGGGTACTCGACGGCGTCGTGCTGACCGACCCTATCGAGCTGAGTCCCGACGTACTGAACGACCCCGACTACGTAAATCGCATAGGTAATGCCATTTCGGGTATCAATCCACAGGATATTCTCCGCATCGACGTTCTGAAAGATGCAGCCGCCACGGCTCTGTACGGTACTCGCGCAGCCAACGGCGTCATCGTGATAACGACAAAAAGCGGACGAGACGGAAGACCCATACTTGCCTATGCAGCTACTTTCACCGGCAGACGCCGCCCCCATTACACGGATTCAAAAATAAATCTTATGAATTCGAATGAGCGGATACAGTTCTCGCAATCGCTGGTAGAACAACACTACCGTTACCCGAGCAATATGCCGTTGGTGGGGTATGAATATGCGTTGAGCAATCTGTATATGGGAGTCTATACGCAAGAGCAATTCGACGCGGCAGTAAATGAAATGGCAAGCATGAACACCGACTGGTTCGACATTCTATGCCACAATTCGTTTTCGCACGACCACAGCTTGTCGATTTCGGGCGGAAGCGAACGTATCCGCTACTACGCCTCACTGGGATATACCAATCAAGACGACGTTATCAAAAACACTTCCAACCGGCGCTATACCGGTATGGCAAAATTGGATATAGAGCTATTCAAGAATTTCGATGTGTCGTTGAATATCAACGCATATCAAAATGACCGCAAGTACAACGCCCCCGAAATCAACCCCACACAATATGCCTACAAGACATCACGTGCCATTCCGGCTTACAACAGCGACGGCTCCTATTTTTACTATAAAAAATATGCCGGAGGTCAAGCCGGATATTTGAATTACAATATTCTGAACGAACTCGATAATTCGGGACAGAAACAAGATGTAAACAATATCATGGGTACGGTGAACCTGCATTACCAACCGCTTTCGTGGCTGCACCTGAACGGTATTTTGTCGTTGAACACGGCGTCGAGTTCGTCGGAAACCCTTTACGGAGAGAGCACGTTCCACAGTTCGACGCTGCGCAGAAGCGAGGTCGGCGTCCTTCCCGACACCTACAGCGAAATGCCGTACGGAGGTGAATTTACGGTATTTACGACCAACACCAAAGGCTATATGGCACGTCTGCAAATAGATATAAACAAATACTTCGGAGCAGAAGCCAAGCACCAAATCAACTTCTCTCTCGGAGGCGAAGTTTCATCGACGGTCTACAAAGGTTACTCCCGCACCGATCGTGGCTATTACCCCGATCGAGGCAAGACATTCGTGGTGAACATACCGACAAGCTACTCCAATTATTACAGTTGGTTGAGCAGCAATGTGCCGACAATCACCGACCAAAAGACCAATTTGGTATCGGCATACGCCACCTTATCCTATATGTATAAAGACCTGTTCATACTGAACGGAAACACCCGCTACGACGGGTCGAACAAATTCGGGAGCCGCAGCAACGAAAAGCTCCTGCCCATTTGGTCGGTTTCGGGAAATGCCAACCTGAAAAGCATTGCAAGGATAGATGCCGACCGAATCGACTTTCTTTCGCTCAAAGTGTCATACGGTGAACAAGGAAATATGCTCGACGGACAGACACCTGTCATGGTCATCAAAAAAGGCACCATGGACGCCTACTACGGCGAAATGGTAACGACGGCAGCCTATTTCGCCAATCCCGATTTGGAGTGGGAAAAGACCCGTTCCGCCAATCTCGGTTTAGAAACGAGCTTCTTTGCCGGACGTCTGCAACTCGCCGTAGAGCTGTATCACAAACGCACCACCGACGCGTTCATGTCGAAAACCATCAGCGACGTAAACGGCTATACCTCTTATATTGTCAATTCGGGTACTATCGTAAACAAGGGATATAATGTGTCCCTCTCGGCTACTCCGGTGAAAGTGCGCAATTTTTACTGGATACTGTCGGGCAATCTGTCGAAAGCATATAATAAGGTAACGACCGCTCCGGGCGGCGAAACGTATGAGTTGAGCGATTTTCTGAACGGCACCGCCGTGGTGAAGGGGCAGCCGGTAGGGACTTTTTACAGCTACCAGTTTGTGGGATTGAGCAGCGAAGACGGAGGACCCATAATCGAAGACTGGGAAGACCGACAGAGCGAACTGAAAAACGCCGACAACTACGAAGCCTACACCAAAGTGCTCGTGCCAAGCGGCAAACGCGAACCCGACCTGACGGGAAGTATCACCAACACATTTACTTACAGGCAATGGCGGCTGGGGGTAACATTCACCTACTCGTGCGGCGCCAGTACCCGTCTGTTCCGCCTGTTCGACGGATTCACAAGCGGCTATTCGAGCGAAGAAAATATCAGTCGCGATTTGATGAACCGCTGGCAGAAACCCGGGGACGAAGCGCACACGAATATTCCTTCCATCATGGGCAGCGGCAACAACAGCTACTGGCTCTATAACGGTCATTGGAGCAACGGCGATTACTATACGGGACCTATCATCGCCTACGACGCATGGACGATGTACGATTACTCCACCGCCCGGGTGGTGAGCGCCGACTACGTGAAGTTGCAGAATGTATCTCTCACCTACGAATTTGCAAAAAAACTGCTCCGAAAATGCCGGCTCGGACGTTTGGCGATTACCGCCTCAGCGACTAACCTCTACACGTTCTGCGACAAACGTCTGCGCGGACAGACGCCTACGCAGGGCGGTTTCTCGGAAATTCAACTCGGCGACACGCCCACTTACAATCTCATGCTTAACATAGAATTCTAAATATGAAACGATTGCAACATATATTCATCTGTTCGACGGCTCTCTTTCTCTGCCTGATGTCAGCAGCGTGCAATTTTCTCGAAGAGTATTCGCAAGATACCGATTATGTGCGCACGTGGAAAGATCTCGACGAGCTGTTAATCGGCGACTGCTATCTGCCGGTGTACGAATCCGATTATTTGGCATTTACCCGCACGCCCGCATCGTGGATACATCTGCTGGGCGACGAAATGGAGGAATCGCAGACGGGCTGGGATATGAGTATGTCGGCTTCCGGCGATTTCCGTGCCAATGCTTTCGGCTATTTCACATGGCAGCAGCGGGTGGGCATAAACGAGTCGGAGACCGAATATTTTGCCGAAAACGGAACATGGACAAAATTCTACTACTGCATCAATGTAGCGAACAACATCATCACTTCCGTCGAGAATGTACCCTGCAACAGCGACGACGAGCGACAGGGTGTGCACAAGGTCAAAGGCGAAGCGCATTTCCTGCGCGCCTTTTACTACTTCTGGCTGGCAAACCTTTACGGGAAACCTTACGACCCGCAAACTGCCGCCGCCGACTTATGCGTGCCGCTGAAAGTGAGCGACAAGGTGGAAGACCGCAAATTTTCGCGACAGACCGTCGCCGAAATATATGCACAGATACTTTCCGACCTCGACATTGCCGAGCGGGAATTGGGGCTTTACGCCACACCGAAAGTGAGCATCTACCGAGCCGACTCCACTGCCTGCCACCTGTTGCAAAGCCGGGTGTACCTGTATATGCAGCAATGGGAAAAGGCTGCCCTGTATGCGAAAAAGGTCATGCAGGCACACCCTGCTCTCTACAATTTCAACACGGCTACCGGCAAATTTTCCGTGAAAGACAATCCGGAAAATCTTTTCTCGATGGGCGGCAACGATGTCCACAAACTTTTCGACTACGCGTGCCAGTCTTTCTCCGTCAGCCGAGAGCTTTACGACACCTATACGAGCAGCGACCTGCGCAAGACGCGTTGGTATTGGAAGAAAGGCGACTTTGCCGGTCCTATCCGCACGACCACCAACCCCACCTATTACAATTATGACCCCTCGAAAAGCGACTATTATTCGTATTCTTATGCCGACAAAAGCCGTCAGGAAGAAGTGTCGGGACAATTTCTCCTGCGCTCGGCAGAGGCTTACCTGAACTATGCCGAAGCCGAAGCCTATCTCGGTCATGACGCCGAAGCGCGAAACACACTCAATACGCTGCGTGCCTCCCGCTTTTCAAGCGACAACAGCGGAGTGAATGTTTCCGGAAGCGAACTAATCACCGCCATTCGCCGCGAACGCCGTCTGGAACTCGCCCTCGAAGGGCACCGCTGGTTCGACCTTCGCCGGTATATGGTATGCGCCGTGCAGCCCGAGAGTCACTCCATCACCCACGAATGGACTTATTACTCCGACTATCTTTCCTGCAATGCGGTAAAGCGGTACCGTTTCGTGCTCGAAGAAAACGACGAAGCCTATACCTTGCCTATCCCGCAGGAAGAGCTGGACTTCAATACCGGAATGCCTAACAACCCACACCCTTACCGCGAACATACCCAAGTATTATGAAAAAGATTTCTTACCTCGTACCGTTCTTGGCAATCATCGGGCTATCCGCCTGTACGGAAGATGCCGTAGTGCCAGACCTGCAAGACGTAACCGTACCTTTCATGCCGGCGCCCGACGACCAAAGCGAAGAGGCGCAGATCCGTCGGGAGTTTCACGACCGATACGGCTCGTACCTGCTTTTCAACGATACCCTGCAATATCGGGAAACCGGCAATGACGCCAACGGCGACCTGCACTATTTCACCGAAGTACTCCAACTCGAATACAACGTGGGTATGAACGTTTCCGCTGCCGAGTCGTTCACCTATACTCTGCTGAACGACATGGAGTCCAAACGCAAGGCATTGCAGTACCTCGAAGAATACATACTCATACATTTTTCCGGCAAGATAAAACCTTTCTCATGGCTTTTGGTCGATAAAATCAGCCGCAAACACACCAACAATATCTCCTCGCCGTATGCCGCCACAGGCGAAAGAGCCATCGTCATTGCCTGCAACGTACTTTTCACGCTCAATGAAGCACAGAAAGAGCAGTTTACGGCACAGGTCATGAACACGATCATCAGCAAGCCCGTCAACGACAACATCGAAATGTTCGATAACTTTTTGTCGGTGAGCGAGGCATACTACAACGGCACGTTCACCGATCCAGGCTCTACGACGGAAAACATGAAAATACTCAACGAGGCAGGATTCATCTGCCGCGGTCGGAGTTACGGCAGAGACGCCAACGGTATCTATCCCGATCAGGAACTCGACCTCAGCGCTTTCGCCCGCAAAGTCATAGCGAACGATGCGGAGCAAGTGCAAAAAGATTATCAGGACTATCCTTTGGTCTTGCAAAAATGCGACCTGATGCGCACCACCTTAAAAACACTCGGATATGTGGAATAATATAAACAGTCTTTTGCTCGGACGGAAAAATCCGTTCCTGCTTTTATTTGCCGCCCTGTTCGTCGTGTCTTGCTCCGACGAGAACGACTTTGTCATTGAAGAACCGACGGCGCAAGGCGTATTCGTGGACGAACGCGACAGCACGGAATACCGCTACGTGCATATCGGCGGGCTCGACTGGACGATAGACAATCTTGCCTACGATCTCGGCGACCTCGATTTAAGCCGCGTGTATCAATCGGTCGATGACGATGCGAAACAGGTTTACACGACGACAAAACGCGCCAAATACGGTATGCTCTACTCCTACTCGGGTGCCGTACAGGCGGTACCGGAAGGGTGGCGGCTTCCCACCGACGAAGACTGGGCGGCGTTGGAGGCATCGCACGGCTACCTCTCCGAGTCTTTCAACCTGCTCTACGGAGGCTATTACACCAAAAACAAGTACGCCGCGGCGGATAACGGCAACCGTTTCATGGGGTCGTGGGCTTACTTCTGGACGGTGAGCAGCGACTCCGGCAAAGACGGGCAATACTATTTCATTCGCAAAAAGTTCTACGACAGAGACTACATGGAACGGCTCAGCATCGAGCCGGAGGCTTATTACCTCAGCGTAAGACTCGTACGATAAGAATTTCTATTATTTCCAAAACCATACCATCATGAAAAAATTGAATGTTTTACTGCTGACGCTGCTCTGCTGCGCTTCCTGTTCCCGCACCCCGCAGGCAACTTTTACGGGCAGCATCGGCAATTACGACCCCAACGACGTTTTATTCATCTACGTACAGGGTCTCGAACAGGCGGGTTACGATACGCTCGACATCGACGACAAGGGGAATTTCACCTACACCGTCGCGTTGGAAGAGCTTTCGGAAGGGATTGTTTTCGCCGGCAGCAAGCAGGACGAAAACGGCAGCGACCGCAGCAACTCTTTTTGCGTGCTCCTTCAACCGGGCAAAACGGTTCATGCCGACATCGCTCTCCGTCCTCTGTCCGTGAAATTCTCCGGCGACGAAGCCGCCAAATCGACTTACGCCAACCAATTCTACCAAGCCTTTTCGCTCTCCCCCTCTTTCATCGGCGACACGCTGGCAGCCGTTCACCCGACCTTTGCCACCGCCGAAGCATTTGTCGACGGCGAAATTGCGAAAATGAAGGCGACCGTCGAGACCATCACCGACAAGACTTTTACGGAAGAGGCGTTGAGCGCCCTCGCCGATCGGCGTGAAAGCGCTCTTTTCGACTACGCCATCGGCAGCGAAAAGATAGGTCGCGCCATGTCGTCCGATGCCGATTTCGGCAAGTTCGTCGCCGACATCGACCCGAACGACACCCTGCAAATCGGTCGGATTTACAATTACATCGAATGGTACTACACCGCCCACCCGGGTCTTTACCTGCCCCTGTCCGCCGGAGGCGCCAAAATCAAATACCTCACCGAATACACGCAAAACCAAGATGTGCGCAACCAAATGGCAAACCTCTACCTCGTGAACGTTCTTTTCCTCGCTTCGTTCGGACTCGATACGTCCAACAGTGAATTCAAAGATCTGTACGAACAGTATCTCGCCGTTTCCACCGACACCACCTACACGAAATTCGTCAAAGAGAGTCTTGCCGGCATGGCGGCGCAGGAGCCCGGCAAGGAGCCTATCGACTTCACACTCGAATATGCCGACGGCACGCCGGTGCAGTTTGCCGCGCTGATGGGCAGCGGACACGTTACCTACGTCGATTTCTGGGCAACATGGTGCGGTCCCTGCAAAGCGGAAATACCGCACCTCGACAAAATGGCTGTCTACTACAAAGAGAAAGGCTTGCTCTACTCCGCCCAAAATCCGCAGGGTAAAGTGCGCATCATCTCCGTCTCTATCGACGCCGACCGTCAGGCATGGCTCGACAAAATCGCGAAAGACGCCCCGATATGGGAACAGTGCATCGTACCCGACATCGAAAACTGCGCAGGACTTACGGGTTACAATATCCAAAGCATACCCCGATTCATGCTTTTCGATGCCGACGGCAAACTCTACCGCTCGTCCGCTCCGCGTCCGAGCGAGGTCGAAACCCGCGCCCTTATCGACAGCATGATACAGTAGCTCGCACATGCGGAAGTTTATCGGCAGCATATTATTCCTCGTTGCGGCAGGAGCGGCGCAGGCAGCCGAGAGCGACAGCATCGCTCCGGCATTGCCCACCGACGTCTATGCCGATTACATGGTCGTTACTCCGGGCGACGGCTTTACCTCCATGCTCGGACACGCCGCCATTCGCATGTACTGCCCTTCCGTCGGTCTCGACTACTGCTTCACCCACAAGTCGCCCGAGATAGGGAATGAATTTACCGCCATGACTCTCCGCACCCTCCTTTCCGGTCTCGTGCCGGAGCCTACCGCCATGTTCGTCGACGACTACCGGAGCGAAGGACGCGGCATCAGCCGCTACCGGCTGCGCCTTACCGTAGAGGAGGTACGCCGGCTCTGGAAACTTCTCGACGACGAAGTGGCTCGGGGATTGCACCGGCACATGGACTACATACGCAGCGGCTGCGCCCAAGAGGCGTTCGCCATGATACAAAGAGCGGTCGCCGGTCGAAACATCGACTTCGACCGTCTTGCCGACGAATCCATCGCCGACGATACCCGCCGCCTGATTTCGGTTCGCTACGGAAATCTACGGAAGTGGAAAGACTTTGCCGCCTACACTCTTTACGGCGGCTCTGTCGACGAAACCGTGCAAGGCGCCGAGAAGCTCATCATGCCCCTCGACATAGCGAACGTACTCGAAAAAGCAGGGTTGGCAGAGACGCCCGAAATCGTCTGCACACCCGCTGCCGAAAACACGCCTCCGGCGGTTACACCGCTTCTGTGCGCAATCATTTTCTTCGTGTTGTGCCTCCTGCCGCTGCAAAACCGCATCGTCAACCGCACGCTCTCGGTCGCCCACTTTCTCGCAGGCATACTCATCGCCTATATGGTGTTCATCGCCCGTACCCCCGGCACCGAATGGAATTGGCTTGTCCTCATTTTCAATCCTGTTCCGTTCCTCATTTCGCCGTGGGCAGGTCGCCGCACCCACATGGCATACTGCGGCATACTGTTTGCCTTTTTGGTGTTCATGCTTGCGTGCCTCGGGCGTATGTTCTGCATCGAACAGGTGCTTATCGTAGCGGGCGTATTTATACGAACTATTTACAAAACATTTAATATTAACCTTCTAAAATCAAAAGTAAAATGAAAAAAATCTATTCATTTCTCTTTTTCGTCCTTCTCTGCTCCAACGCTTTTGCAGAGGGCGACGGTAATTACTATTGGTTCTACGACAGAGTAGAAGCCGCCCCTACGGGCAAAGGCGTCGTCTATGCTGCCGAAAGCAGCGACCCCCAACCGGCAGAAAACGATTACCAAGAGTCCATTGATGTGAAATTTTCCGCACAAGGTTACCCCGACGACGATATATACGCATGGGCAAAACCTGCCGAGGGGTATCAGTTTGCCGGCTGGTTTTCTTCGGCTACCGACGAAACGACGCTGGAAGAACTGCTATCCGATGCCGATTTCGCTGCAACACTCGATGTTACCACAGCTTCTGTTTCCGAAGACGAATCTGCTAATGCATGGGGATTCACACCCGATGATACCCTTTACGGCATCTTCACCAAGGTTGTCGTTCAAGCTCCCGATGTCGATTGCGTAGGGTCGGTAACCATCAGCAAAGTAGCCAATGACACGGGCGACGAAATAACGATCACCGCCACGCCCGCCAATGAAACCGTAAGGTTCGATTACTGGCTCGATTCCAAAGGGAACAAGGTAGAAACCAACCCCTATACATTCACGGTATCCGACGTAGAAACCTATAAAGCGCACTTCTCGGGCGACTCCATCATCACCATAGACTTCGGCGAAGGCAAATACATTCCGTTCTCCAGCATCTATTCGGCAAGTTTTACATCGGGCATAACCCAATATTCCTATGTTAAAAAGACGTCTTTTACGGAAAACGGACAGACCTACTTGTACGACGAAACGACAAACACGTGGGGATATTATGATGATGATTATAATTTCATAGAATACCCCGGTACTCCCCAATTAGAATCCACCTACGAACTTATAGAGTGGGCGTCCTACATTGATTATGATGCAGGCTCCGGCATCATACTCTACGGCGAAGGCGAACAGTACATCGTTTCCCACGAAGACGAAAACCCCGATCCGTACCCCAGTTTCATAGTAGGCACCGCTGAAGGCGAAGTGAATATCGCCGATCTGCCCACTGCCGATGAAGAAGGCAACGCCATCACCT
Organism: uncultured Bacteroidales bacterium; assembly: GCA_947593515.1. Classification (GTDB taxonomy): domain Bacteria; phylum Bacteroidota; class Bacteroidia; order Bacteroidales; family UBA11471; genus Caccoplasma. The sequence goes on from CANQDQ010000015.1 coordinate 25,152, forward strand.
ATTACACGTTCGACGGTACAGATTTCGTGAAAGCGACCACCGGCATCGTGCCGCAAGGTAAGTGCTATCTCGCCCTCGACGCATCACAATACCCGTTGCCCGACAAAATTCCTTTTGCAGAAAAAGTAGAAGAAGCCGGCATCGATGCTCCGACGGTCGATGCTCCCGCCGCTCTTGCCGCTCCTGCTGTGAAAGGCATCTACACCATCGACGGCAAACGGATTGCCCGACCGATCAAAGGCGCTATCAATATCATCGACGGAAAGAAAGTATTTGTCAAGTAATTGGCATATATCATGAAAAACCTTTTTTCAGTTTTATTTTTGACAGTCTGCTGTGCCGTGTCGGCACAGCAGACTTTCTGCATACACGGCAAGGTGAAAGGGCTTAAAGCCGGCGTGGAAATCGCGGTACTGTCTCACGAAAACACAGGCGAAACCATCGCCACCGCCACCGTGCAGAAAAACGGAAAATTCTTCATCGAAGGTCATGTAGACCACCCGACTCTCTGCACCCTCACCACCAACAACCTCGATATGCTGGGCGACAAAATCGCCCAAAACAACTACAAAGACGTGAAATGGACTTACACACCCGTCTTCGTTGACAACTCCGACATGACCATCGAGGTGCCCTCTTACGACCTCGTGCCCGATGCTCCGGAGTCGGAACACTTCCACATCACGGGCAGCGCCACGCACCGTGAATACTGCGAGTACACGGCACGCTGCGGCAGCCACGACCCGAAATTCGACGACGCCATACGGTTCATTGCGGAACACCCGACGTCGGTGGTTTCGGTCTACGCCGCCAACCTTATGCTTACCAACGGCTACAACCTCACCGCCGAACAGATACACGAATTGCAAACGACCATCACCGGCTGCCCCGCCGACACGGCGCGCTACAACCTTTTCGTGCGCCGGGCACACATCGCCGAGCTGACCGCCGTAGGCAATCCTATCGTGGATCTCGACCTCATCACCCCCGAAAATGCGCGCCGACAGCTCGCCGACATCGTCAAGGAGCACGCAGGGAAATACCTGCTTATCGACTTCTGGGCATCGTGGTGCGGCATCTGCCGGGCTTCGACGCCGGACATCAAAGTCATGTACGACAAGTACGACCGCAGCCGTTTCGACGTCATTTCCGTCTCCTGCGACGAGAACGACAACGCTTGGCGCACCGCCATGGAGAAAGACCAAATGGCGTGGAAACAGTACTGTCTCACGCCCGAAGGGTACAAACGTTTTTTCGAATGCTACCAGCTCATCGGCGTTCCTTACTACCTGCTCGTCTCTCCCGACGGCAAAGTCATCGGAAATCCGTCGGGCACCGAAGCTATCGAAACACTGGTTTCGCAGGCGCTGGAATAACCCGTCATTTCCTCAAAAAACAAAGGCATACAGAGTTTTCCGTATGCCTTTTTCTTATCCCCTTGCACGAGATTTTGCCGACAAACTCTCGCCGGATAATCATTTTATATTACCTTTGCGTGTCGATTACGAACATGGACGAGCAAGGAAAACCGAAAACGAAGAAAGAGATTTTGCGCTTCTGCATCACGGGAGCCACCATCACGGCGGTGCTGTACGGCATTTACTACGCCATGCTGTACGTGGGGTTCAGCGTCGATATTTCTTTTACGACCGGATTTGTGGTCAGCTTCATCTGCAACTTCCTGCTCACCAACTACTACACGTTCCGCACCCCTATCGACGCGGAGAACGCCCTGCGCTTCACCCTGTGTCAGGCGCTCAATTTTCTGATGCAGTATGCGGCACTGAAACTTTTTGTGGCGCTCGGGGTGCCGGAGGAGGTTGCCCTCGTGCCCGTGTGGGTCGTCATCTTCCCTATCAATTTCCTGTTGATGCGCAAGTTGCTGCGGTCGCAGCGGTTCCGCATTCACAAAACGAAAAAGAATCTGTAACTGCCGTTTTCGCACGGCGCGGCAGACCGGCGGCTCACTCCGCCCGCAAGCGCAGGTAGGCACGGTCGTCGAACGACGTCTGCCCCTGCATCACGCCTTTGGTCGATTTGAAAATACGGAAGCAGTGCGGGTCGTCGTACAGAATCTGCCGCAGGCGGCGCTCCGACTCTTCGAGCGTGGGCAGCACCGCCGGATAACCGTCGGAGGCGAGCACCACCTCCTGCCCCGCCTCTACGGCATAACAGCGCACATCGGGCGCATAGGGCGGGAAGCCGTCGAGCACGCCGTAAGCAAACGGCATATCGGGCGCCGTAGGATTCTGCGCGCGGTACTGCCGCAACAGCGCCTCCCGTATGGCTTCGCGCCCCACATCGTGCACAAAAAGAGCATCGGGTGCACCGCCCTGCGCCAAATAGCTTTCTATCGCCTCGGCGCGGCGGGAAGACAAAAGCGTGTCTATCGCTTTTTCGTGCCGGTATTCGGCACCGCCGATGCGCAGACGGCAATCGCCCACCGACCAGACTTCGCGACGGGCATCGCTATATACGACCGCCGACGCCGTCAGGCGGCAGGAGGCATCGACGCGGACACGGTCGAGCAAGCGATGCTCCCGATAAAATCGGACAAACATTTCATTTGCGCGGGCGATAAACGCGGAGCAATCGGCATCGGCAGGCAGGTCGGCAAGGAGCCGCACCAACAGCGACGCCGCCACCCGCCCGGGCGTGCGACCGGAAAAGCGAAAGGAAGTTTTCGACGTGGCGCCGTCGACGACAGCGGCAAAATGCGGAGTAACGGCAAGGGCGTCTTCGCATCGTTCGGGGTCGTCGAATTTCCCGACCGCATACTGCTCGATTACGGTAAATGCCATACGGGGAGGGAATCAATCGTTAAGACGTTTGAGAACATTGTACGCCGACACGATGCCCAACTCGCCCGCCTTGCTCAGGTCGGCAATGCCGGCATCGTTCCGACCCAGATAGATATACACCAACCCGCGATTGTAGTAGGCTTCGGCAAAATCGGGGTCGCGCTCTATGGCGGCGGTGTAATCGGCAACGGCAGCGGTGAAATCCTGCCTGCCGCAGCGCACGTTGGCACGGTTGTAGTAGTTGTAGGCAAAATCGGGAGCAAGGGCGATGGCGCGCTCATAGTCGCGCAGCACCATTTCGTAATCGACCGACGAGGGGTCGCGCACCAAACCGAGCTCGACGAGTTTTTGCGATTGCACCGTCCGTTCCGTTCCGCCCTTCAAACGGTCGTCGGCGCTCCATGCCGAACGGTTATATTCGATTTGACGCTGGCGAACGAAAGCTCGCACGAAGTAAGCGAACATGAACGAAGGACTCAACTCGACCACACGGTCGAGGTCGCTCAACGCATTGTCGTAATCCTGCAAAAGCATGAAGTCGATAGCCCTGCCGAAATAGGGCACGGGATTGGTGGGCGAAATGTCGATAAGGCGGGAATAGTCGGACACCGACGTGAAATGCGTGCGGGCTTGCACCGAATCGAGCGGCTGCACGGAATTGGTGAGCAGCAAGCGGCGGCGCAGCAGGCGGGTATTGTTGAGGGCTGCCAGCTCCGGCACGAACGCAATCGTGCGGCGCACGTTGTCGCCCCGCTCGTAGTAGGTAAGCGAGTAAGGCGGGAGTATCTCCACTTTGCGCGAACGGTCTTGTATGCGTCCGCGTATCTCGCTGGAATATTTCTGATCGACGCCGGCAGTGTTGTCAGCCACCAGCAGGCGGTCGAATTTGTTGATGTTCTTGTCCGACTCTTTGCGCACGCGGTCGGCTTCGGCGAGCGTTTCGTCATCGGGCGACGCCGTTTTCGATTTTTCATACAGCGCCATCGCCTTGTCGTAATCCTGCTTGCCGCCTGCCGTGTCGCCCGACTTGCGCTTGGCTTCGGAGCGGGCGTAATAGCCTTGATAGAAATCGGGATAAGCCTCCAACACCTTATCGAAGTCGGGTATCGCTTCCCGATATTTGCCCAGCTCGCTCAACAATACGGCACGGTTGTAACGCGCCAGCAAATTGTCGGGTTCGTGGCGGATATAGTAATCGAAATCGTTGAGGGCATCGTTTTTGGCGCCGACGGCAAAAGAGAGCAAACCGCGATTGTAACGCGCCATCAGGTTAGTGGGGTCTAACTCCACCACTTTGTCATAGTCAATCATCGCCCCGCGCAAATCCTCTTTGTAATACCGAATCATCGCGCGATTGACGAGAAGGGCGGGCGTATTGGGTTCGAGGCGCAGGGCATGGTCGATGTCAGTCTGCGCGGCATCGTAATCGTGGGTGTATATCGCCTGCAAAATCGCCCGCAGCGCGTATGCCGGCGCACGACGGTGATCGATGGCAATGGCTTTGTCGAGGTCGGCAATCGCCCCCGCCGTATCGCCCCGCAGCACGAGGTAGCGCCCGCGATTGAGGTAGGCTTCGTAATTCGAAGGGTACAGCGCAATGAGGCGGGCAAACGTGCTGTCGGCTTGCGCATACTGTTCCGACTGCGCTTCGGCAATCGCCTTATTGGAAAGGAATTGACGATTCTCCGGCATATAATGCAGCCCTGCTTCGTAATCGTCGATAGCCCCCTGATAATCTTCGAGATTCTGGCGGGCGATACCGCGCACCTGATACGCATCGACGATAAAGGGATTCCGCTTTATCGCCTCTGTGGCATCGCTCTCGGCACCCCGATAATCGTCGAGACTGAGTTTCGCCACCGAGCGCAAGAAATAGGGTTCTGCCAAATAGGGCTTTACCTGTATGACTTGATTGAAATATTGTATCGCCAGCACATAGTCCTCGAAATAGAGGGCATTGCGACCGATGTGGGTAATGCGCTCGGTATTGAGCTGCCCCCTCGCCGTGAAAAGACAGCAGGGCAGCAAAAGGAAACACCAAAGAAATATCCGACGCATCACGTTCTGCACAAACAAAAATTTTCAAATATGATAAATGTGTCGTACAAATGTACGGATTTTCCACAAACTCCGAACCGGAATAACAGTTTTTATTACAAACTGCCTAAGCCGATGCCGGATAGAGCGGCATCGGCAAACTGCACAAAGAAAGCCAATCGGGGTATTGCATAAAAATTTTTATTACATTTGCGACATAAGCAAACCGACCGACCGTTGCGGTCGCCGCCACCGACAAGAACAAACGCCCATGAAAAAGCCGAAAATATCCCTTCTCGTCAAAGTGTTCATCGCCATTGCGGCGGGCATCGCGTTCGGACAATTTCTGCCGGACAGCATCGTGCGCATTTTCGTAACGTTCAATTCGCTGTTCGGAAATTTTCTCTCCTTCGCCATTCCGCTCATCATCTTGGGACTGGTAACACCGGCTATCGGCGACTTGGGAAAGGGTGCAGGGAAACTCTTGCTTCTCACCGCGCTAATCGCCTACGGCTCCACCCTCTTTTCGGGATTTTTCACTTTTTTCAGCTGCTCGGCTATTTTTCCCCATATCCTCGCCGACGCCGACCCTGCCGCCATAGAAAATCCCGAAAACCTGATGCTGCCGCCCTACTTCACCGTAGCGATGCCGCCGCTGATGGACATTATGACGGCGCTGCTCCTCTCGTTCACCATCGGGCTGGGACTTTCGCGCATCGAGGGCGACACACTGCGAAAGGCTTTCGACGATTTCCAGAAAATCATCATGCTGCTTATCCGGGCGGCAATCATTCCGCTATTGCCCCTGCACATCTTCGGCATCTTCCTGAACATGACGGTGAGCGGACAGGTGGCAAACGTGCTTTCGATGTTCGTGAAAGTAATCGTCGTCATCTTCGTACTCCACGTGCTGTTGCTGCTCATTCAGTTTGCGGTAGCGGGCGGCATAAGCGGCAAAAATCCGTTCCGGCTGTTGAAAAATATGCTGCCGGCTTACACCACCGCGCTGGGCACGCAGTCGTCGGCAGCCACCATTCCAGTAACGCTGGCACAGACGTTGAAAAACGGCGTGTGCACGCCCATCGCCTCTTTCACCGTACCCCTCTGCGCCACCATACACCTGTCGGGCAGCGCGATGAAAATCACCGCCTGCGCCATGGCTATTCTCTACATGACCGGCGCGCCCGCAACAGGGGAGAGTATGGCGGGATTCATACTGATGCTCGGCATCGCCATGGTGGCTGCTCCGGGCGTGCCGGGCGGCGCTATCATGGCGGCACTCGGACTGCTGGAAAGTATGCTCGGATTCGACGAAACGGCTCAAGCGCTGATGATTGCCCTCTACATCGCCATGGACAGTTTCGGCACTGCGTGCAACGTTACCGGCGACGGAGCTATCGCCGTGGCAGTCGATAAAATTGCCGGAAAACAGAACAACGTGTCCGACAAAGATGTATCTTTGTAACCAAAGAACGTGAAGCGTATGGAACAGAAATTCGTAATCTCCATCGGTCGCCAATTCGGCAGCGGCGGACGGGAAATAGGCAAAGAACTCGCCCGCCTGATGGACATCGCCTACTACGACAGGGAGCTGATACAGGAAGCGGCAAAAGAGAGCGGCATCGACCCGCAGTTTTTCGAACAAGCCGACGAAACGGCTCCGACCAATCTGCGCCACGCCCTGCTGGGGTGGTCGGCTTTCAACTACGCCGGCGGACTGTGCAACGAAAATATGTTCAAACTTCAAGCCGACGTAATACGACATATCGCCGAAACCCGTTCGTGCGTCATCGTGGGGCGCTGCGCCGACTACATTCTGCGCGAACACCCGCGCTGCTTCACCGTATTCATACACGCCGATATGCGCGACCGCATAGCCCGCATACGGCAACACGAACCGCAGCTCTCGGAAAAAGAGGCTGCCGACAAAGCCGTAAAGACCGACAAAAAACGTGCGGGATATTACAATTTCTACTCCGACAAGGAATGGGGCGTAACGACTACCTACGACCTGTCGGTAAATTCATCGGTACTCGGCTCGCTCGAAACGGCAGCCCTGATACGCACATGGGTCGAAAAACGACTCGCCACCCTGCCGCGATAAAATCCTCATTTTCCCAACCTACACGGCGGCGCATCTGATGGTGCGCCGCTGTTGCATCATGTCCACAGCGTAGCAACGATGCGCCGCTCGCCGGCACCGGAGCGGAACTCGCACAGGTAAATTCCTTGCCACGTGCCGAGCGCCAACCGACCGTCGCGCACGGGTATGGTGAGCGACGCCCCCAAGAGCGAACATTTGATATGCGCGGGCATATCGTCGTCGCCTTCGAGCGTATGGGTGTAATAAGCAGCCCGCTCGGGCGCCAGTCTGTCGAGCGAGGGAGAGAAATCGGCACGCACCGACGGGTCGGCGTTTTCATTGATAGTCAGCGCCGCTGACGTGTGTTGCAGAAACAGATGCAGCAACCCCGCCTGCGGCAATTCGCCCAACTCCCGCAACACCCGCTCCGTAATCAGATGATACCCCCGACGCATCGCCGGAAGTACGATAACCTGCTGTCGTATCATCGTTCGTCTTTTTGAAATTCCGAAATCAAATATACATCATTTTCCCGGACTCCGGCAAATTTTCCATTCAAGGCTTTTTTATTAAAAATATTTATTATCTTCGCAGTTTACATTTAATATATCAAAAATCATGGCGAATACACCGAGAATCAAATCAATGGACGCACTGAAACTGTTTGCTATTTTTTTAGTATTATGGGGACATTGCGTACAACATTTGTTATCGAGCGAATATTACGATGAACCGCTTTACCGTATCATTTACTCTTTCCATATGCCGCTGTTCATGGCAATATCCGGATTTTTCGGGGCAAGAATCGCCGAAAATTCTTTCATCAATGCTTTCACAAAAAAATTTCGCCAATTGTTACTCCCGTCCATATCGTTCGGGTTAATTTGTTTTATATACGATTTTGCCATCAACCAAAGCATCAAGGCTGCGACCTACTCATTTATTGTGTCCTTTTGGTTTCTGAAAAGCGCATTTCTTTGTTCCTTCGTATATTTTTTAGTTACCAAGCCCAAGAAGAAAACAGTTCGTATATTCTTGTTAATCGGATCTTTACTTATATGTCCATTCTTGCTGCGCCATACATTTTCATTTGGTCATATGTATCCCTGCTTCGTAATGGGCGCATGGCTGCACGATCATATCGAATGGGTCAAACGCCATATCAAAACCCTGCTTCTCGTAAGCAGCACCCTGTTTGTCGCTCTACTTCTGTTTTGGGACGCAAGTTTTTGGACGGAAGGGTGCAACTTCCGGTTTTTATCCGGTCTCGGCGGCAAGGCATTGTATGGCTATAAATACGTTTATCGGCTGACAATCGGATTTGCCGGAACTTTGACATTCTTTTCTCTGTTTGAATACCTCTCCCGATACATTCCGGAAAGCCGCATCGGCAATACCCTTTGCCGGTGGGGTAAATATACATTGGGAATATATTGTTTGCAGGCATTTATTTTGGAAATTTTCCTAAGACAGCTTTTGAATTTCGATTCGGCGGGATTTTTCACGTTCAATTTCGTTATCGCCCCGTTTATCTCTTTTGGAGTATTGCTGTTGTGCTTAGGCTGCATCAAAATCATTCATTTCTCCCAATGGACATCGTGGGCATTCTTGGGGGAATCCTTACCCCGTAAAAAATAATCGATTATCCTCCGCTTAGCGACCAAAGAAAAATATGTGCAAACTTTTCTTTGGGAAAGAACATTTTGCAAATAAAATCGCTACCTTTGCGGCAGAAAAGACTGTATTCAAGTATAAATACATCATAAACGCCACAAAATGAAAAAGACAAGAGCCGCCATCGTAGGTTATGGCAATATAGGTCATTATGTGCTCGACGCGCTGCAAGCCGCCGAAGATTTCGAGATTGCGGGCATCGTGCGCCGCGACGCCACAAACGTGCCCGACGAACTGAAAGCCTACCGGGTAGTCGGCAGCATCGACGAGTTGAGCGATGTCGATGTAGCCATACTCTGCACCCCGACCCGCAAAGTGGAAAGTTTCGCCGAAAAGATATTGGCAAAAGGTATTCACACGGTCGACAGCTTCGACATACACACGCAGATAGCCGGTCTGCGCAGCCGCCTCGACGCCTTGTGCAAAAAATACAACACGGTGGCTATCACGGCTGCCGGCTGGGATCCGGGCAGCGACTCCATCGTGCGCACCCTCATGCAGGCTGCCGCTCCGAAAGGCATTACCTACACCAACTTCGGTCCGGGCATGAGCATGGGACACACCGTCGCCGTAAAAGCGGTCGAAGGCGTGAAAGCGGCTTTGTCGATGACGATTCCACTGGGCACGGGCATTCACCGCCGCATGGTATATATCGAACTGAAAGAGGGGTACAAATTCGACGAAGTGGCTCACAACATCAAGACCGACCCCTACTTCGCCAGCGACGAAACGCACGTGATGCAGGTGGAGTGCGTGAACGACCTGCTCGATATGGGACACGGCGTGCACATGATACGCAAAGGCGTGTCAGGCAAGACGCAAAACCAGATTTTAGAATTCAACATGAAAATCAACAACCCCGCCCTGACGGCACAAATACTTGTAGGCGTAGCCCGCGCATCGTTCCGCCGACAGCCCGGTTGCTACACGATGATAGAAATTCCGGTGGTCGATATGCTTTTCGGCGACAAAGAAGAACTGATAAAACACCTTGTGTAATCGTATGCTGCCCGACGTCATTACGTGGACTGCCGACCCGGCGATATTCTCGATTTTCGGACGGGAAATCCGGTGGTACGGACTGTTTTTCGCGGTCGGTTTTCTGATAGGCTACGCCATAGAAGACCGCATCTACAAACACGACAACGCTCCGGCAGGTTGGTGCGACAAAGTGTTTATTTACACGATTGTCGCCACCATTATCGGGGCGCGACTGGGACACTGCATTTTCTACGGTTGGGAGTATTACTCCGCCCACCCTATCGACATTTTCAAGATATGGGAAGGGGGACTTGCCAGCCACGGCGGTACGATAGGCATCATCATCGCCCTCTACATTTTCTCGCGGCGGGTTACGCACCGCAATTTGCTGTGGGCGCTCGACCGATTGGCGATACCGACCTCGTTCGTGGCGGTGCTTATCCGGCTCGGTAACCTGATGAATCACGAAATCTACGGGCATGCAACCACGCTGCCGTGGGGATTCCGGTTCATCGAAAACGTAGGGGCATGGCACACATACGGCATGGAGCCGGTATTTTCGGCGCCGTCGCACCCGACGCAGATTTATGAAGCCTTGTGTTACCTCCTCGTGTTTGCGGTACTTATGTATATGTATTGGAAACGCAGGGCGGGCGACCGTCCGGGTCTGATACTCGGCATTTTCTTCATCGGCATTTTCCTCAGCCGTTTCTTCATCGAGTTCGTAAAGAACGACCAAGAGGCGTTCGAGGCGGACATGGTGCTGAATATGGGACAATGGTTGAGCATACCTTTCGTCATTGCCGGCGTATGGCTTATCGTGCGGGCGCTGCGCCTGCCGGAAGTGCCGGGCGCCATCGACCCGAAAGCGACGGCGAAAACAAAAAAACAGTAACGCTATTCGTTGAACATCAACGAGAGAAACGGTTTCGTACCGGCGGCTTCGGTGAAAATCCAACGGGTGAAAGCCGGCATATCGAAATCATAATCCACCGCCATACCGGAAGAGGGTTGTTTTTGCGAACAGCCCTCTTTCATTATATATATGCCCGTGTTTTCGGGAATCATATCGTCGGAGAGGCGTATCGACAACGAACGGTTGGGATAGGATTCGGCATAGGCGTCGAGCAGCGCCACCGCATCGACGACACGCGCCATACCCGTCGGCACAAGTGTTTTGCTCTCGGGCACCGGCGTTCCGCCGTCGGCAAAGTGTACAGGCTCGACATCGGGCGTTTCCGGCGGACAGGCAACGGAAAGACGACAGCAGCCGTACCGCCGGCAAAGCGTCTGCAACAAGGCGGCGAAAGCCGCGCTATCGACGGCAGCCAAGTCCAAGACCCGCACCGTACTGTCGGCAGGAACAGCCCAAGCCATTGCCGACGAACGACCGTCGGCATCGCACACGCACACGGCATCGCCGCCGGCGTTTCGCACATCGGCGAGAACGACTGCGAAATCGTCGTGCAGGTGCAGCACCGTACAGCGGCGAGCGGCAGTAAGCCGCTGCCACGTTTCATACAGCGTATCGTCGTCGGGAACCGTTCCGGCATCGCCACCGACAGCGGCATCGCCCTCACAGCGATACACGCGCTCCTCCCGATAAAAAACCGTTTCGAAACCGAAGCGCCGGTAATAGCCGTACAGCGATTCCTCTGCGGGAATAAGCGCCGCAAGCGGAATGTTGCGCCGGTGCAGCGTATAAAAAGATTCTCGGATAAGATGCGACATAAGCCCCCTGCCCCGCTCCTGCGGAGCGGTGGAAAGTCCGGCGAAGTACGAAAGCGGCTGTTCGCCGTTCCACAACGACATCATATAGGGCAGGTGCTGCAACGCCGAGCAAAGGGTGTCGCCCCGCATCGCCACACGGGTATTGTGCGGCGTGTATTTTCGAGAGAAAAAGAGTTCGAGAAAATCGGGTCGGTCGTGGAAACAGGTTTGCCACAAGTCCATCACGCGACGGCGGTCGTCTTCGTCTTGTGCGAAGCGGACGACATATCCGGCGGCAGACATTTCCGCTCCGCTGTCTGACAGCGAAAGCGGTGCGGCAGACAATTCCTGCCGATGCGAATAAAACGCCGCCATTTTTTTATACAGCCGGAACGGCTGATACGACAGCTTCGCCTGCCGCAGACCGGCAAGCCCCAAGTCCTCCTCCCGATTGACATAGCGGTACTGCTCCGGAATACGTGCCGCAAACTCGCGGTTTATCATCGCATAAGCGCCCTCCACCGTCGCATCGGCTTTCTCTACGTGCACGCCGAACGTATCGTTCGTAATCGGCGAGCCGTAAGTGAATGCCACTAACCGGTCGCCCGTCCACAAGGTTCCGCCCGCAAGGGCAAGCTCCTCGAAATGGTGCAGGGCAAAAATCATCGCCTTCCGTTCCTCATCGAGGCTTTCGGCATCGCCGTCGCTGTTTGCCGCAAACCACTGTTCTTCGAAGCGCAGGCATACCGGCACAAGCTCCGCCGTAAGCGGTTCGTACCGGTAGTCGGGATTTTCCTTGATAAAACGGTTGATATGGTTGCGTTTGGGTTGAAAACGCTTTCCCGTCAAAGCGGCCAACTCGGTACGCAGGTATATGTAATCGTAATAGGAACGCTCCGCCACGAAATGAAAACGCTCGGGGAATGCCTCTTGCAGCCACATACGCGCTTTCTCCGACACGCCCAGCAGGCAGAGCGTGTGCCCCAGCGAGGCGGCATCGGCTATCAGCAGGGCGATGCTCTCGGTCAAGGGCAAAGCCCCCTGCGGCATCATGTAGGCAGGACGGCCATCGTCGAGGTAAAAACGTATCAGCAGCGTGTCATCTACTACGGCATATTCGCTGCCATACAGGTATTGCCAACTGCACATATTGGCAAAAGCAAAATCGCAATTGCGGTAGCCGTCCGACAAGGTGTATCGGGTTATCGTTTCTTTGTCGTCGAGCCTAATAGGGCGGAATGGAATTTTCATAGAGTACAAAAACAGACGCGAAGATACAAGGTTTTTTATTTCGATTGTTCCGACAAGTAAAAATTTCGCGCTCCGGCAAAAAACGCATCAGGCGCAACCGGTTCTCCAAAGGATAGTTTTCTATTTGTAAATCAATCTTCTACAAAAAAAGATTGATTATCTCCCGATAACCAATCCCTGTAACCTGAATTTAATACCATGAAAAACACTGTTCTCAAATATACGCCTTTATAACAAACCGACAATACTTTCGATTGATATAACCCTAAGATTTTTAATAGTTTAACAATTACATAAATTTAATAAAATCTCTGCTTTTCCCTAAAAAATAAAGAAAAGGAAGCAATATTCGGAAAAGAACAGGGAAATTAGAGCAAAAAGTCGTATTTTTGCATAATTGATAATAAAAATCCCACCCGAATGAGTATTGCTTCATTGATACAAAATTCACCGCGCACCGCCTTTTCTTTCGAGGTTTTGCCCCCGTTGAAAGGGAACGGCATCGAAAAAGTCTTTGCCACGATAGACGCGCTGCGGGAGTTCGACCCGAAATACATCAATATTACATCGCACCGCAGCGAATTGGTGTATAAATCGACCGAAAACGGACTCTACCGCCAAGTATCGGAAAAGAGCCGCCCCGGTTCGGTAGCCGTCGCCGCCGCCATACAATACAAATACCACATTCCCGCCGTGCCGCATCTGATATGCAGCGGATTTTCCAAACAGGAAACGGAGTATGCCCTCATCGACCTCAACTTTCTGGGCATCACCGACCTGCTGGTTTTGCGGGGCGACAAGGCAAAACACGAAGCGCGCTTCACGCCGCACCCCGAAGGGCACTCCCACGCCATAGAGCTTGAACAGCAGGTAAACCGTTTCAACGAAGGATTCTTCCTCGACGGGTCGCACATGACGCTCGACCGTCCGTTTTCATACGGCGTAGCCGGTTATCCCGAAAAGCACGACGAAGCGCCTAACCTCGAAACCGACCTTCGCCACCTGAAAGAGAAAGTCGATGCCGGAGCGTCGTACATCGTTACGCAGATGTTTTTCGACAACAGCAAATATTTCGATTTCGTAGAGCGGTGCCGCACCATAGGCATCACCGTGCCTATCGTGCCCGGATTGAAACCTATCAATGCCGCCAACCAGCTGACCGTACTGCCGAAAGTGTTTCATGTCGATTTGCCGGAAGCGTTGGCACAGGCGCTGGCGCACTGCGACGACCTCGCCGCCAAAGAGGTGGGCGTGGAATGGTGCACGGCACAGGCGCGCGAACTGATAGCGAAGGGCGTGCCCAGCATACATTTCTATTCGCTCATGGCGACCGAAAGCGTGCGCCGCGTAGCCGCCGCCGTATATTAACAACCAGCGACGTATGTACTTCAAAGATGTCATCGGACAGGATAGCGTAAAAAAACGCCTCATCGATTCGGTACGGGAGGGGCGCATCGCCCATGCCCAGCTGTTCGAGGGAAACGACGGATACGGCGCTCTGCCGCTCGCACTGGCATACGCCCGCTACATACAGTGTACCGGCGAGAAGGGCGACGACGCTTGCGGCGTCTGCCCGTCGTGCCGGCAATTTACGTCGCTGATGCACCCCGACGTGCATTTCGTTTTTCCTATCGTCAATAAAAAAGAGCGCTCCAAACCGGTGTGCGACGACTACATAGCCGAGTGGCGCGACTACTTGAAAGAGACCGCCTATCCGTCGGCGGAAAGCTGGCAGCAGTTTCTCGCCACCGGCAACAGCCAGCCGCAGATTTACGTGCACGAAGCGCGCGAAATCATACGCAAACTCAATCTGAAAAGTTTCGAGTCGGAATATAAAATCATGATTATCTGGCAGGCGCACCTGATGAACGACGCCTGCGCCAACGCCATACTGAAACTGTTGGAAGAACCGTTCGACAAAACGGTGTTTCTGTTGGTGAGCGACACGCCCGAAAGGCTGCTCGAAACGATACGCTCGCGCACCCAGCGCATACAGCTGCACGCCATCGCTGCCGATGCCGTCGCCCGCAGCCTGCACGAAAGCGAGGGGCTCGACCCGCAAACGGCAAACGCCATAGCCCACACGTCGGGCGGCGACTATCTGAAAGCCCTTTCGACGATACGCCTCAACAGCGAGCAGGAGAAATTTCTGGAACTTTTTATCACGCTGATGCGGCAGGCATACGCCCGACAGGTGAAAGAATTGAAACGGTGGAGCGAAGAAGTCGCCGCTCTGGGACGAGAAGCTGAAAAGCGGTTTATCGGCTACTGCCAGCAGATGCTGCGGGAGAGCTTTATTCACAACCTGCACCGTGCCGAGCTGACCTACACCCGCCCCGACGAAGAACAGTTTTTATCGCGCTTCGCCCCGTTCATCAACGAGCAGAACATCGAAGCGCTGACCGAACTTTTCCGTCTTGCCGAACGCGACATCGCCCAAAACGCCAACGGAAAAATCGTGTTTTTCGACGTCGCCGTACAGACGATTATTCTTATCAAAAAAGGAAACGAGCGGCGATAATCCTGTAAATGCCGCTATCGGCATCACAAGGTATCGCTTCGCGAAGCATCTATGCACAACAGGGTGAAAAGCAGTATGGTGAATCCCCACAGCGAGGAGCCTCCATAACTGAAAAAGGGCAGCGGAATGCCGATGACCGGCAGCAAGCCCATCACCATACCCACATTCACCGCCAAGTGGAAAAAGAGAATGGACGCCACGCTGTACCCGTACACCCGTCCGAAAACCGAGCGCTGCCGCTCCGCCAACTGTATGATGCGCACAAGCAGCAAGGCAAACAGAGTCAATACGACGGTCGTACCCCAAAATCCCTCTTCCTCACCGACGGTGCAGAAAATAAAATCGGTATCCTGCTCGGGCACGTATTCGAGTTTCGTCTGTGTACCGTTAAGGAATCCTTTGCCTAAGAATCCACCTGAGCCGATAGCGATTTTCGACTGATTGACATTATAGCCCACACCCTTCAAATCTTCTTTCATTCCCAGCGTTACTTCTATACGGGTGCGCTGGTGTGGTTCGAGCACGCGGGTGAAAGCGTAATCGACCGATTTCAGGAACAGACAGGAAAAGAGCGCGAACACAACGGCTATCCACAAACGCCGCTCCATCATTTTGAAATAGAGTATCACCGCAGCGGCAATTGCCACGAACAGCAACGTCCACGCCACATAGCACAAATTGAATGCCCACAGGTAACGGGATATGACTGCGGCAAGAATTTCAATGACTGCGGCTGCCGAAAGCGCGATTTTGAAAAATGCGGAGCTGCGCAGGTACGACGACACCATGTAAGCCAAGACTATCAATATAAGCGTCAGTACAATCCATTCGCCCACAGGGGTATATAGAATTTCCACCGCCGCATACTTCACTGCGATGACAAAATAGACAATGGCGCACAACACGGCAAAGAGGAAAAGACTGCTCATGCCTTCGCGGTAAAACACCCCGACGAGCGCAAGGAATACCAACGCCGACCCCGTTTCATTTTGCAACAGTATCAACAGGACGGGCAGCAGCACAAGGGCGCAGGCTTTAATGAAACAAGCAGGTCGGGCGAGGTCGAACTCGTAATTGTCCATCATTTTCGCCAGCGCCAGCGCCGTACCGTATTTGACAAACTCCGCCGGCTGCAAATGCACCGGACCCAACACGAGCCACGAATGCGAGCCTTTTATATCGGGAGCGACCGCTATCGTTACAATCGACAGCAGCAGAAAAACGATGTACAGCGGATATGCCAGCGAGACATACGTGCGCGGCTCTATCATCAAGACGAAAAAGGCGATGACGACGGCACAGCCTATCCAAAGCAGCTGCTTGCCCGAACGGGCGTCGAAATCGAATATCGACCCCGTCGCATCGAAATCGAAGCTGGCGGCGTAAATGCTTACCCAGCCGCACAAGACAAGTACCACGTACAAAGCGACCGTGTACCAGTCGAGCGAAGCCCATACATCATTCCTGCGTGCCATCGGCTACCTCCATATCCATCGTATTCGCGTTCAACATCCTTTCTTCGAGCCACTTGCGCGACGGAGCAATTTCACCCGTAAGGTATTTTTCCATCATCAAACTGCCGATAGGCACTCCGTAAGCGGCACCCCAACCGGCATTCTCGACATAGACGGCTATGGCGATGCGGGGATTCTCGCACGGGGCGAATCCCATGAATACCGAATGGTCTTGTCCGTGCGGGTTTTGCGCCGTACCTGTCTTGCCGCACATCTCCACGCCAGGTATCGCGCCGATGCGGCACGTACCGTCGATTACCGCTTTGCGCATACCTTTGATTATGGTTTCATAATGTTCCGAATCCACGCCGGTATAGTGCGGTTCGAAATAGGCAGCTTTCAGGGGCGTGCCTTCTATGTTTCTCACCACATGAGGGGTGAAATAGTGCCCCCTGTTGGCTATCGTGGCAGCCAGATTGGCTATCTGCAACGGGGTGGCGAGCACTTCGCCCTGCCCGATAGCGACCGAAATAACTGTTACCGCCTGCCAGCCTTTCGTGCCGTAATAACGCCCGTAAAACTCGCTGTTCGGAATAAAGCCGCGACTTTCACCCGGCAAATCCACGCCCAAATGATACCCGTAGCCCATATCGACGATATACTTTTTCCAGCGCTCAAAGGCTTCCGCCGGAGAGCCGTATTTCTCTCGATTGTCTATCATGTCTCTGAACGCATAACAAAAATAGGCGTTGCACGATGTGGCGATAGCCGGTATCAGCGAGAGCGGCGAATCGTGGACGTGGCAGCCCACCTTGATGCCTGCGGCGGAAAAGCCTTCGTAACACGGATAGAGCTTCTGCGGCGTCAGCGTCTTTTCCTGCAAAAATATCAACCCCTGCGTCGGCTTGAACGTGGAGCCGGGCGGATAGGTGCCCATAATGGCACGGTCGTAGAGCGGCTTGTGTGGATTGTCGAAAAGCTGTTTGTAGTTGGCGCCCCGCTCCCGCCCCGTCAGCAGCGAAGGCGGATAAGTGGGGCTCGACACTAACGCCAGTATTTCGCCGGTCGCCGGCTCTATCGCCACGATAGCACCCACTTTGTTTTGCATCAGCTGTTCACCGTAGCGCTGCAATTCGATGTCGATAGCGAGGGTCAGATTTTTTCCGGCGACCGCCTCTCTGTCTTGCTCGCCGTCGTCGTAGCGGCTTTTGATGCGTCCGTAGGCATCGCGCAAAAACAGTTCCCTGCCCTTTTCGCCGCGCAGGTAGGTTTCGTAATATTTTTCGATTCCGAGATCGCCGGTATTGTCGCCCTGCATATAATAGGCATCGGCTTGCACCTCTTGCGGCGAAACTTCGCGGATATTGCCGAGTACGTTTGCACCCGTATCGTACAGATACCGGCGTATCGATTGGTTCTGTATGTAAAAGCCCGGAAATTTATACAGCTTTTCCTGCAAAACGCCGTATTCTTCGACCGACAGCCGCCCGACGAAGCGCTGCGGGGAATAAGCGGAATATCCCGGATTGAGCCGGCGGTTGCGCATATTGCTCCACCGCTGTTTATACTGTTCGAGGGTTATACCCAGCGTGTTGCAGAGGTCGAGCGTATCGAACGGCTCGACTTCGCGCGGAACGACCATCAAATCGTAAACCGGCTGATTGTCGACCACCAAGCGACCCTCGCGGTCGTAAATCAGTCCGCGCGACGGATATTGCACGCGGGTAAAAATAGCGTTATTGTCTGCCAGACGGTTGTATTCGTTGTCGACCACCTGCAAGGCGAAAAGTTTGATTACATAAAAGAGGATTATCGACAGCATAAAGCCTCCGATAATATACTTCCGTCTTTCGTAATCGTGATTTTTTCTCATTACTTTCTCCTCGAAACGATTTCGATGCACAGCACGATAAGCAGCGTGAATGCCGTACTGCCCACGATACGTCCCAACAACACAGCGGGAGCGAAAAACGAGAAGGAGTCGATGCAGAACAGCACGACGCAGAAAATCGCCGTGATGAGTGCGGCATACAGCGTATATCCGCCCCAGCCCAAAATTTCAGCCGACGGCGTAAACGATTCTTCTTCCCGCTCCCGGTATTGCACGCGGTTTATCAGGTAATGGTGCGGGAACACGGCGGTTACCGATGCCAACGCATATACTCCGAGCGTACCGGTGAATATGTCGATGCACAATCCGACGAAGAAAGCGAATGTCATGGCGATGTTCAACCTCGCACCGGAAGGGATTTTCAGGAAAAGATAGACCACGAGAAACGGCGTGGCATACCCCCACAGGGCGATGCGGTTGCACATCAGCACCTGCAATAGGAATACGAGCAGCACTGCCGCTATGCGGTAAACGACGATTTTATTCATTTCCCGACACCTCCTTTTCGATTTCGACCAACTCTTGCGGCTTGCGGTTGTCGATGACACGCACGAAATTCAACGTCGAGAAGTCGGCTGCCAAACGCACGGTCAGCGAATAAAAGCGGTCTTTCCGCACTTTTTGCACATCTTCGATGAAGCCGACAATCAGACCTTCGGGGAATGCTGCCGAATAGCCGCTCGTAACGACCGTGTCGCCGGCATTTACCTCGATATATTCCGCCAAGTCGTCGAGACCGGCGTAGCGCACGTCCTCGCCCCGCCACGACAGCGAGCCGATGTGCCCTGTCCGTTTGATTTTGCAACTTATCCGCAGATTGGAATTTAAGAGCGACAGCGCGACGGCATACTGCGGCGATACCGCCGCCACGACGCCGACGACGCCGTTTTGGTCTGCCAGCCCCATTTCGGGAGCGATGCCGTCGGCTTTTCCCTTGTCGAGGGTGATGTAATTGTTTCTGCGCGATACGCTGTTGTTGATAACCTTTGCGATAACACTGTTTTCCGGACTTCCGGCTGCGACAGCGCGAAGCGTATCGACGGCTTGCGCCCGAGCAACGGCATCACGCAAAACGGCAAGCTCGTCTTGGAGCTTACCGTTCTGAGCCAAAAGTTCGTTGTTCGTTCTCTGCAATCCGAAATATCCCGTAACAGCACCCGAAAGAGAATAGACCGAGCCGGCTATGCGACCGGCGGAAGTAAACCCGACGCTTTGCTGATAGGCGTTGAAGCGAAACAGCAAAACAAGCCCGAGCGTTACGTAACAGAGATAGACCAATGCCGAACTGTGGTTGAGAAAGAAACGTATCAGTTTACGCATTGTCTCTAAAAAATTTTACCGCATCAGGAACGAGAATTTATCGACGTTCTTCAAGGCTACGCCCGTACCGCGTGCAACGGCGTGCAAGGGGTCATCGGCAACATGAAACATGATACCGATTTTGTCGGTGAGACGCTTGTCGAGACCGCGCAGCAGGGCGCCGCCGCCGGTCAGATAGATTCCGTTGCGCACGATGTCGGCATACAGTTCGGGCGGCGTCGTATCGAGCGCGCTCAATACGGCGGCTTCTATTTTGGACACCGATTTTTCGATGCAGTGCGCCACGTCCTGATAGGTTACGGGCAGCTCCATCGGCAGCGAAGTCATGCGGTTGGGACCGTGTATGATGTAATCTTCGGGGGCGTCTTCCAGTTCGTTGAGCGCCGAGCCGACGTTGATTTTTATCAACTCCGCCGTGCGTTCGCCCAACTTGATGTTGTACTGCCGTCCCATATATTCGCGAATATCCTCGTTGAACTCGTCGCCGGCAACGCGTATCGACTTGTTGGTAACGATGCCGCCGAGCGATATGACGGCAATCTCGGTCGTGCCGCCGCCTATATCGACCACCATGTTGCCTTCGGGGGCTTCGACGTCGATGCCCACGCCTATGGCGGCAGCCATAGGCTCGTAAATCATATAGACGTCGCGACCGCCGACGTGTTCGGACGAGTCGCGCACGGCGCGTATCTCCACTTCGGTGCTGCCCGACGGAATGCATACGACCATACGCAGCGACGAGGCAAACAGCGTATTGCGCATGGTAACCATCTTCATCATGCCGCGCATCATCTGTTCGGCGGCGTTGAAGTCGGCTATCACACCGTTTTGCAGCGGGCGGATAACCCGAATGTTTTCGGGGGCGCGTCCGTACATGGCTTGCGCCTCGTGTCCGACGGCTTTGAGTTTGCCCGTGCGGTTGTCGAGGGCGACCATCGAGGGGGCATCGACGACGATTTTGCCATTATAAATGATAATGGTGTTCGCCGTTCCCAAGTCGATGGCTATTTCCTGATTGAAAGAAAAGAATCCCATATTCGTAATTGTGTAATCGTTTTTAGTGTTTGAAGTGGCGAATGCCGGTAACGACCATGGCGACACCGTTTTTATTGCAATAGTCGATGGTGAGGTCGTCGCGCACGGAGCCGCCGGGTTGTATCACGGTATCGATGCCTTCGTTGTGGGCTATCTCCACGCAGTCGGGGAAGGGGAAGAAAGCGTCCGAAGCCATGACGGCGCCGTGCAGGTCGAAGCCGAACGATTTGGCTTTTTCGATGGCTTGGCGCAGGGAATCGACGCGCGAGGTCTGTCCCACGCCGCTGGCGTAGAGCTGTTTGCCTTTGGCGAGGACGATAGCGTTCGACTTGCTGTGCTTCACGATTTTGTTGGCGAAAAGCAGGTCTTCGACTTCGGCGGGGGTTACGGCTTTGTCGGTAATCTGCCGCAGCTCGGCGGGCGTTTCGCGATGCAGGTCTTTTTCCTGCATCAGCACGCCGTTGAGCAGGGAACGGAATTGCAGGGTGGCAGCCGGCGCTTTTTTCTGCACCAATACGATGCGGTTTTTCTTTTGGTAGAAAATATCGAGCGCCGCCGGCTCGTAACCCGGAGCGATGATTACCTCGAAGAAGAGTTTATTTATCTCCTCCGCCGTGGCGGCATCGACTACGGCGTTGGTAATCAGCACGCCGCCGAAAGCCGATACGGGGTCGCCCGCCAGCGCGGCGTTCCACGCTTCGAGCAGGGTGGGACGCGACGCCAGACCGCAGGCGTTGTTGTGTTTGAGTATGGCGAAGGTCAATTCGGAGAATTCGGAAATGAGCGAAACGGCAGCATCGATGTCGAGCAGGTTGTTGTACGAAATTTCCTTGCCGTGCAGCTGTTCGAACATTTCGTCGAAATCGCCGAAGAAAAATCCTTTCTGGTGGGGATTCTCGCCGTAGCGCAGCGCTTTGGCGTGGTTGCCGGCGGCGCGGAACGCGCTGAAACTGCCGCCGTCGAAATAGTTGAAAATCGCCGTGTCGTAGCCCGACGATACGGCAAACGCCTCTTTGGCGAACCAGTAACGGTCGTCGAGCGACGATGCCGCGCCTTTCTCGTTGAGGAGCTGCAACAGCGGAGCGTATTGCGCTTTGGAGGCAACGATGATGACGTCCTTGAAATTTTTGGCGGCGGCGCGTATCAGCGATATGCCGCCTATGTCTATTTTCTCGATGATGGCGCTTTGGTCGGCTCCCGAAGCGACGGTTTCTTCAAAGGGATAGAGATCGACGATGACGAGGTCGATTTCGGGAATTTCGTATTCGGCAATCTGCCGGCGGTCGCCGTCGTTGTCGCGGCGGTTGAGAATGCCGCCGAATACTTTGGGGTGCAGGGTTTTCACCCGACCGCCCAGTATCGAGGGATAGCCGGTGAGGCTCTCTACGGTGCGGCAGGGTATGCCCAGCGACTCGATGAAAGTCTGCGTGCCGCCGGTGGAGATAAATTCCACGCCCTCGGCGTGCAGTTTTTTCAGTATCTCATCTAAGCCGTCTTTGTGATAGACAGAGACCAGCGCTGTTTTGATTTTTTTATTTTCAGCCATAAAAATCAGGTATTTGCTTTTGAAATTTTTGGAAGTTACAAAAGTAGTTATTTGCCGATAATTTTCAAAAGTTTTCCGCCACAAAAAATATTGTTTTTCTTTTTGACGTTTCCGAGCGGATTCCTCCCGAAAAAAAACCGCGCCGTCGCCGCAGGGGCATATTCATAAAAAAGCCGCCCTGCCATTCGCATGGCAGGGCGGCGTGTCAAAGATCATTTATTCAGGAAATTCTCTTTTCGTTCTATCGTCATCTTTTATTCTACGACGATGCGCAGGGTTTTCGTTCCTTTGCTGCCGATAATCTGCAACAGATAATGACCGGTCGAGGCAGCGGGAATTTTCACCGACTGCCAGTCGTCCGTATCGGAAAGTGCGCCTTGTGCTATCTGTGCGCCATGCAGGCTTATCACCCGATACCATGTCGCTCCGTCGGCACCGACTACCTGCACGCCTATCTCACCGTTGTGCACCGGATTGCCGGACAGGCGGACTGCAAATCCCTCTTCCGCTGCGGTCTCTTCTATTCCCGACGGATTGGGATTTTCTCCGGTGGTGAAGCTCTCGATGGTGCCGTAGGTCGTCTTTTTGGCGGTGGTGGCGTAAGCGCGATAGTAGTAGGTCGTATTGTAGTCGAGTCCCGTAAGGGTTACGTTCATCAGCGAACCGGAGCCTTCGACGCGTTTGTGTTCACCGGCTGTGGTGCTTCCGGCCGGGCTCTCGGCCCAGTACTCGAAGCCTTGCGAGATAATTTCGTCGGAGCCTTCCACAATGTAGCCGGAGAGGGTGGTGGTGTTTCCACGCACTTCGCCCGTGCGCGTGCTTACTGTCGGATCCCATTCGACTCCGTAATCGAACGTACCGAATGACAGCCATGCTCCATAGTAGTATTTCCCTTTTGCGGTGCAGTAGTAGGGACGGTATTCATAATAGGTATCCGGTGTTAGTTTGCGTAGTGTGCCCGATATTTTGCCGTCGATGTTGTAGGCTTCCACGCGGGTGGGCGGCAGATTGTCGGGCGCTCCGTAACGGCGCCACTCGAAGCCGTAGCCGGTTTCGGCATCGCACTCGACCGCTGCTTCAAGGGTTGCTTTGGCATTGGTGGTTTTTGCGGGTTGGGTGGTCAGGTGTACGGTGTCGGTGGTGAAAGTTAGCGATGTAGAGACTGTCTCCCCGTACACGGTTTCTATGACAAATTCTATATTCTTGTATTCCGTTTGGGGTTCGAGGTCGGTCAAGGTTACGGGAATGGAGCTTTTAGTTGTATCCATATCGATAAGATATTCTTTTCCCTCTGTCAAAATGTAGAATTTCGATACGGGATAATCTATATCGCGCGTGTAGCTAAAAGTAAAGCTATAGGTCGTTTGGCCGGCTGTGCCGTTAATAAATTTCGGATTCAGGACTTTTTCGGCGGTGGGATAAGTAAAGTCTTTCCACCCGTCGGCATTTTTATAGATACGCAAAGTGCCTTTCGGATAGTTCACCGTTGCGTTTCTATAGGTGGTGGAATTAAATGCATCGTTGTAAATGATTGGTGGAGTCGTACTTAATGGAGTAACCGTTCGCAATTTCACGCAAGCGTAAAAAGCATTACTCCTGATAGAAGTAACGTTTTCGGGTATCGTTATCGACCATAAATCCCTACAGCAGTAAAAAGCATTTTCGTCGATAACGGTAACACCGTCGGGTATGGTATATTGGGTCAATCCGCTCGGAGCAACGAGTCGGAGCGTATCGTTTACGACAAGACAGCGATTGTCTTTCGATGCAAACTTCCCTTCAAACTTTTCCAATCCCGAGCCGAAAAAGGCGGCGTAGTGGATGGTGGGATTGCTTATCGTTACCGACTTCAATTTCGTACAACCATTAAAAGCGCCATCATCGAGATAGGTATTATCGGATATTGTTACCGATGTCAAATAATCTGGAAAACCGGCGGTGTTGTCGATAGTAATAACTTCGTTGGGTATAGTATAAGAAGACAATCCACTTGGAGCAAAAGCTTTCAAATAACCATTTATGACCAGACAACGATGATCCGATGATGTAAATTTCCCTTTAAACTCTTTCAATCCTGTACAGCCGGAAAAAGCCCCATCGCCAATAGCGGTAACTTGGTTGCCGATGGTCAATGAAACAAGTGTCGTTTTATCTCTGAACGGTGAATAATCGCCATCATAAGAAATATTCCGACCTAAATACACCGTCTCTAACGGACAGTCACTGAATGGAGACAAGGTAGATGTTGTACTTAACACCAACGTTTTCGTACCGTCCTCTATCCGTAAATTCTTTAAGCCCGTGCAACCGTAAAAAGCGCGGTTGGCGATAGAGGTAACGCCGTCGGGTATCGTTATCGACGTCAAACCCGTGCAATTATAAAAAGCATCCTCGCCGATAACTTTAACTTCGTTTGGTATGGAATATTCGGTCAATCCGCTCGGGGCAAAGAATCGGAGCTCATCGTTTACGATAAGACACCGATGATCCGATGAGGCAAATTTTCCATCGAATTTTTCCAAGCCCGTGCAGCCGGAAAAAGCATCGCTGCCGATAGCGGTAACACTCTCTGGAATTGTTACCGACGTCAAGCCCGTGCAATTATAAAAAGCATCCTCGCCGATAACTTTAACTTCGTTTGGTATGGAATATTCGGTCAATCCGCTCGG
>CANQDQ010000016.1 GCA_947593515.1 uncultured Bacteroidales bacterium
AATCTTTCTGCTTTGCTTCAAGATGTGGAACAGATATTTTCTCTCCCCTTTTGTTGCACTTCTATCTTGACTGAACAACAAAAACGTTTTTTTCTCTATCGAAAACCGTTCTTCCAAAAAAATTCGTATTTTTACGGGAACTAAACGCGAATCGTATTTTATTATGTATAATGACATGACTTGGGAATTGGTACTTCGCCTGCTGATAGCGGGCGTATTGGGAGCCATCATCGGACTCGACCGCGCCTATCGCGCGAAAGAGGCGGGATTTCGCACGCACTTTCTGGTGTCGCTGGGCAGTGCGTTGTTCATGATTGTATCGCAATACGGATTCGAGGCGGTAACCGCCGGCGTGGAATCGCGCTTCGACCCGAGCCGCGTCGCGGCACAGGTGGTCAGCGGCATCGGCTTCATCGGAGCGGGAACCATCATCATACACCGACAATTCGTGCGCGGATTGACCACCGCTGCCGGCTTGTGGGCAACCGCCGGCATAGGTTTGGCAGTGGGCGGCGGACTTTATTGGGTAGGGCTGGCGGCAACCGCATTCACCCTGCTGGGTCTGGAACTGCTCACCATTCTTTTCAAAAAAACCGGCATACACAGTTGCAGCATCAAATTCTCGACCGGAGAAAAAGAGAATCTGCAAAAAATCATCGAAACGGTACGGCAACAGGAAAGCCGTATCACCTCTTACGAAGCCGAAAAACAAACCATCGGCGACACTACCCGATATTCGGTGAACCTCATTTTGCGATGCAATTCACCGAAAGAAGAAGCAGCGATTTACCAATATATGCAAACCCTCCCCGATCTCTTTATCGAAAAAATCGAATAAATATTCTTTTCTATCATATCGAAGGATTAAAAGATGTTAATGCCCTTTGTTTTTTTAGCAAAATGGTTTTTTGTTTTGCCTAAAATTTATACCTTTGCAATCAGAGTACTCTGAATATTCTTTCCTGCCCAACAGGGCGATTTTTTCATTCTATTAGAGCATCTTTTGCAGGAATATATCCCCTGTGAGAAAAATGTCCCCCCCTTTGTGAAAAGGGGGCATTTTTTATTTTTGCTCCGGCAAACTTTTTTATCATTTTTGTTTGTTTTATCTTTGTTGTCGTAAAAAACGGAACCAAGATGAAATGCGTATTGCCGGTATTGGAGATGAGCTGCACGGTATGTGCGGGAACGGTGGAATCGGTTGTCAAAAATCTGCAAGGCGTAAAGAGCGCCGCCGTGAATTTTGCCGCCGAATCGCTCGTCGTCGAATACGACCCCGACACGATAACTCTCGAAAACATACGGGCAGCAGTACAGGCTGCGGGTTATGACCTCGTGATTTCCGACAGCCACATCGAAGCCCAACGCGAAGCCGCCGACAAACGCCGCTACCAAAAGCTGCGCCGGCGCATCACTGTGGCATGGGCGTGCGCCCTGCCGCTCATCGTGCTTTCGATGTTTTTTATTTCGCTGCCCGGCATCAAATGGGTTCTGCTCGCACTGACACTGCCCATTCTGCTCTATTCGGGCGCGCCGTTCTACGTCCGCGCCTACAAAACCTTGCGACAGGGCAAAGCCGCCACGATGGACACGCTGGTGGCGATGAGCACTGCCATGTCGTTTCTGTTGAGCCTTTTCACCACCCTCTTTCCGCAATATTGGGAACAGTACGGCATCGAAGCGCACGTGTATTACGAAGCGGCGGGCATGATTGTCGCCTTCGTGCTTACGGGAAAATTTTTGGAAGAGCGCACCCGTCGCCGCGCCTCTTCGGCATTGAAGAGCCTGATAGGGCTGCAACCGCAGACTGCCATGAAGATAGGCGAAAACGGAGTGCAGGAAGTGGATATAGCCACGCTGAAAGCGGGCGACAAACTTTACGTGCGTCCGGGCGAAAAAGTGCCTGTCGACGGCATCGTCGCCGACGGCACGTCGTATGTCGATGAAAGCATGATAAACGGCGAACCGATACCGGCGGTAAAAACAACGGGCGACAAGGTGCTGGCAGGCACCATCAACCAAAACGGAGCCCTCACCCTCGAAGCGCAAGCCGTAGGCTCGGGCACGCTGCTGGCGCAAATCATACGCCGCGTGCAGGAGGCACAGGGCAGCAAAGCTCCCGTGCAGCACGTCGTCGACCGCGTAAGCGCCTACTTCGTACCGACGGTGATAGGCATCGCCGTACTGACGTTCCTATGCTGGTATCTGCTGTACGACCCTTCGTCGGCGCACGGAAACGGCGTCGACGGTCTGGCATACGCCGCGCTGACAGCGCTATCGGTGCTGGTCGTGGCATGTCCCTGCGCATTGGGTCTCGCCACCCCTATCGCCCTGACGGCAGGGATAGGTCGCGCCGCACGGGAACATATCCTGATAAAAGATGCCGTAGCGTTGGAGAAAATGGGAAAAGTCGATTGCGTGGTGCTCGACAAAACGGGTACGATAACGCAAGGCAGCCCCGCCGTAACGGATATGATTTGGCTCTGCCCCGAATCGGAAAGGCTCGTGAGCCTGCTCGTTTCCGCCGAAGCGAAATCGGCGCACCCGCTGGCGCAGGCGGTCGTCCGCCATTTTGCCGGACGGAACATTCCGGAAACGCCGCTCGACACTTTCACCAACGTAACCGGAAAAGGCATCGAAGTGGCGTATAAAGATGAACGCTATCGCATCGGGAATCGCTCTTTTGCCGGCATATCGGAGCTGCCCGAAGATACGGAAAAAGAGATAACCCGCTGGCGCAGCGAAGGTCGCAGCGTCGTCTATTACGGCGACACGCACACGCTCTTTGCCATAATATCCATTGCCGACCCGATAAAAGAAAATTCCGCCGCAGCCATACGGGAGTTGCAGAAACAGGGCATCGAAGTGTGTATGCTCACGGGCGACGACACCCTTACGGCACAAGCCACCGCCGCACACGCCGGCATCGCCCGCCTGCGCGCCGAAGCCCTGCCGCAGGACAAGGAAGATTTCGTACGCTCCCTGCAAGAGCAAGGGCGCACGGTGGCAATGGTGGGCGACGGCATCAACGACTCGCAGGCGCTGGCGCGCGCCGACGTGAGCGTCGCCATGGGGCACGGCTCCGACATTGCCATGGAAGTGGCGATGATTACGCTCATGACGTCGGACTTGTCGCTCCTCGCCCGCACGATACGGCTCTCGCGCCGCACCATGCGCATCGTACACGAAAATCTGTTCTGGGCATTCATTTACAACATCATCTGCATACCCATCGCCGCCGGCATACTGCTGTTGTTCTCCGACAAAGGAATGCTGCTCACCCCCATGTGGGCAAGCGCCGCCATGGCGTTCAGCTCCATTTCCGTCGTATTGAACAGCCTGCGGCTTACCCGAAAATAATACAATTCCAAAAAACATACGATTATGAACACACGCAAATTCAAAACCAACGCCAAATGCGGCGGCTGCGTCGCCAAGATAGAAGCGATCCTCTCCACCGCCGTGAGCCGCGACAAGTGGAACATCGACCTCTCCGTGCCCGAACGCACGTTGACTATCGACTGCGATCTCAGCGACGACGAAATCGTCGGGTTGGTAAACGCCGCCGGTTTCAAAGCCGAAAAACTGCCTGCATAAGCGTTTCATACCGAATCGCCATTCTGTCTGCCGCATTCATCGGAATGCGGCAGGTCGTGTTGCAACACTCGCCGTTATGGCACAGCTAAAAAAGAACATCATTTTCTTTTTTTAACGTTGTCGTATGTAACTTCGGGAGAGATATTCCGTCTAAAAGGAAATTTATCTTTATTTTCAGAAAAACGGATTACCATGAAAAAATCAATGTTCATCGCCTTAGTAGGCATTTTAACAATCGGCACTTCGACGGCGCAGCCCCTCCGCAGCGACTATCGTCAAAACCTCATGAGCTGGGTGCGTACCGCCTCGCGCATTCCCGATGCGTTTTTCACCGAATGCCGCGACGAAGCCGTGCGCATCGCCGACAATCTCGTACTTTACCAACTCAACACGGGGGCGTGGGAGAAAAATGTCTATTACGCCGCAGAAATCACGGCAGATAAAAAGAAACAAATTCTTGCCGAAAAGAAAAACAAGGTAAACAGCAGCACCATTGACAACGGCAGCACGACGACCGAAATCATCTATCTCTCGAAAGTCTATAACGCAACCCGCGACAAGAAATACAAAAACGCCGCCCTGAAAGGCATTCGCTACCTGCTCGATGCTCAATACGAAAACGGCGGCTGGCCGCAATTCTACCCGCAGGCAAAAGAGGGTTACTCCCACCACATTACGTACAACGACGACGCCATGGTGAATGTCATGCGGCTTTTGCAAAACATTTACCAATGCGACCCGCTTTACTGGTACGTGCCCCAATCGCTGCGTGACGAAGCCCGCAAGGCATTCGACAAAGGCATCGAATGTATTTTGCACACCCAAGTGGTGCAGAACGGCCGCCCCACCGTGTGGTGCGCCCAACACCACTATGAAACGCTGGAACCGGTGAAAGCCCGCTCCTACGAACTGCCGTCGCTGAGCGGAAGCGAATCGGTGGGCATCGTGCAGCTGCTGATGTCGGTGCCCAATCCGTCGCCCGAAGTCGTCGCCGCAGTGGATAACGCCATAGCATGGTTTAAGGATTCAAAGATAGAGGGCTTGCGCTTCGAGTATTATACCGACAGCGAAGGGCGGCGCGACTACCGCATGGTGAAAGCGCAGCACTCCCGTCCGCTGTGGGCGCGCTTCTACGAATTGGGAACGAACCGCCCGATGTTCTCCGACCGCGACGGCATACGGAAATACGACGTTTCGGAAATAGGACACGGCCGCCGCACGGGGTACAGCTGGTACACCGACGCCGGAAACGCCCTGCTCGAACAATACCGTATGTGGAAAAATGCGTTCAACCCTTACAACGAAAAACGACATTCCAAATAAAACGAACATGAAAAAAATTCTTTTGCTCTTATCTGGCATCGCATGGAGCTTCATGCCCATGCAGGCACAAAACGAAATCACCCGATACATCGACGTAACAGGCTCTGCCGAAATGGAGGTCATACCCGACGAAATACATTTCCTCATCGAGATAAAGGAGTATTTCAAGGAAGAGTTCGACGGGAAATCCAAACCCGAAAATTACAAAACGAAAATACCTCTTTCGCAAATAGAAGCCGGCGTGCGCACAGCCTTGCAGAAAGCCGGCGTACCTGCCGAATCGGTGCGCACCCAAGAAGTGGGCGACTACTGGCGTGAACGCGGAAAAGATTTTCTTATCTCCAAACGGTTGGACATCACGCTGCAAAGTTTCGAGCCGATAAACGTCATTATCAAAAATCTCGATACGAAAGGCATCAACTCGATGCGCATCGGCGAACTGAAAAACAAAGATCTGCCGCGCTACCGCGAGGAGTGCAAAGTCGAAGCGCTGAAAGCGGCAAAAGCGAAAGCCGCTCTCTTTGCCGAAGCCGTAGGTATGAAATTGGGCGATGTGATATGGGTTGTGGAACCGGGCAGCGACACGGGCAGGAGCTATGTCGTTACCGCCAACAAAATGCTGTACGCCTCTGCTCTCGCCGACGGAATTTCAGAAGAAAGCGCGTTGGAGGCATTCCGGCTTATCGAATTGAGCGCTACCATGTCCGCGCGATTCGAGTTGGTCGCTCCCTAAGCGCGCCAAAGGTTTCCGCATTTTGAAACGGACTCTTGCCGGATAAACGATGTTTTTGTACCTTTGCAGGCAGAAAATCCGACTTTATGAGCGACAACAAACTGGTAGAGAAATTGGAGGGGCTGTCGCTGCGCTTCCGTGAAGTGAGTACGCTGATTACCGACCCGTCGGTCATCGGCGACCGCAAACGGTTTGCCAAACTCACCAAAGAGTACAGCGACCTCGAAAAAATAGACAACGCCCGCAAACGGTACGTGCAGCTGCTCGCCGACATCGACGGCGCCAAAGAGATACTCGAAACGGAAAGCGATGTCGAGATGCGGGAAATGGCGCGGGAGGAGCTGGACGCTTGTCAGGCTCGCATACCCGCCGTCGAAGAAGAAATAAAACTGCTGCTCATACCTGCCGACCCGCAGGACGACCGCAACGCCATACTCGAAATACGGGGCGGCACGGGCGGCGACGAGGCGGCGCTGTTTGCCGGCGACCTGTTCCGCATGTATGCCAAATACTGCGAAATGAAAGGGTGGAAGCTCGAAATTTCAAGCGCCAGCGAAGGCGCCGCAGGCGGATTCAAAGAGGTCATCTGCTCGGTATCGGGCAACAAAGTGTACGGGACGTTGAAATACGAATCGGGCGTGCACCGCGTGCAGCGGGTGCCCGCGACGGAAACGCAGGGGCGTGTGCACACGTCGGCGGCATCGGTGGCGGTACTGCCCGAAGCCGAAGAGTTCGACGTGGTCATCAACGAAGGCGAAATAAAATGGGACACCTTCCGCAGTGGCGGCGCCGGCGGACAGAACGTGAACAAAGTGGAATCGGGCGTGCGGCTGCGCTACAATTGGAAAAATCCCAACACGGGGGAAACGGAGGAGATACTCATCGAATGTACCGAAACCCGCGACCAGCCCAAAAACAAAGAGCGCGCCCTCTCCCGTCTGCGCACATTCATCTACGACAAAGAACACCAAAAATACCTCGACGACATCGCCGGCAAACGCAAGACGATGGTTTCGACGGGCGACCGCTCCGCCAAGATACGCACCTACAACTACCCGCAGGGGCGCATCACCGACCATCGCATCAACTACACGATTTACAACCTTGCGGCATTCATGGACGGCGACATACAGGAGTGCATCGACCGTCTGACTGTCGCCGAAAATGCCGAACGGCTGAAAGCAAGCGAATTATAATACGACCTTTATCATATCCAAACCCTATGAACAAACAACAGCTTTTTGAAAATATCTGCCGGAAAAAATCGTTCCTCTGCGTGGGGCTCGACTCCGACATCAAAAAAATACCGCCGCATCTGCTGGCAGACGAAGACCCCGTTTTCGCTTTCAACAAAGCCATCATCGACGCCACCGCCGACTTGTGCGTGGCATACAAGCCGAATCTGGCTTTTTACGAAAGTCTCGGGCTGAAAGGCTGGGAAACCTTTGAAAAGACAATACGCTATATCAAAGCCAATTACCCCGACCTGTTCATCATTGCCGACGCCAAGCGCGGCGACATAGGCAACACGTCGGAAATGTATGCCCGCAGCTTTTTCGAGCATCTCGACATCGACGCCGTAACGGTGGCGCCCTATATGGGCGAGGACAGCGTAAAACCGTTCCTCGTATATGAAGGACACTGGGGCATCGTGCTCGGACTGAACTCGAACAAAGGCGCACAGGATTTCCAATTCACCGCCGATGCCTCCGGCGAACGGCTTTTCGAGAAGGTGATACGGGTGGCGCAAACGTGGGCGACCGACGACCGGCTGATGTTCGTCGTGGGCGCGACACAAGGCAAACTCTTCACCGACGTGCGCCGCGTGGCACCGCACCACTTCCTACTCGTGCCGGGCGTGGGCGCACAGGGCGGCAGCCTGCAAGAAGTGGCGGAATACGGCATGAACGACCAGTGCGGACTGTTGGTAAACTCGTCGCGCGGCATCATCTACGCCGACAAGACAGAGGCTTTCGCCGAAGCCGCCCGCCGCGAATCGGAAAAAATCCGTCGGGAAATGGAAACTTTATTGCATAAAAAAGGATTGATTTAATTTCTTTTTCACACACAAAAGAAAATTATTTTCTACTTTTGCAGCAAATTTCAAAAGAATCTTATAAAAACAACGAAAATGCAAACACTCGACAAATTCAATTTCGCCGGTAAAAAGGCATTCGTCCGCGTCGATTTCAACGTACCTCTGGACGAAAACATGAATATCACCGATGACACGCGTATGCGTGCAGCGCTGCCCACACTGAAAAAAATATTGGCAGACGGCGGCAGCATCATCATCGGCTCGCATCTCGGACGCCCGAAAGGTCGGGAAGATAAGTTTTCTTTGAAACACATCGTAAAACATCTGTCGGAACTGCTGGGACAACCGGTGAAATTCGTCGATGACTGTCAAGGCGATGCCGTGAAAAAAGCGGCTGCCGAATTGAAAGCGGGCGAAGTGCTCGTACTCGAAAACCTCCGCTTCTACGCCGAAGAGGAAGGCAAACCGAGAGGTCTTGCCGAAGATGCCGGCGACGAAGAAAAAGCCGCTGCCAAGAAAGCCGTGAAAGCCAGCCAGAAAGAGTTTACCAAACATCTTGCCGAACTGGCAGACGCTTATGTAAACGACGCATTCGGAACGGCTCACCGCGCACACGCTTCGACGGCGCTCATCGCCGACTGCTTCGCTCCCGAAAACAAAATGTTCGGCTACCTGATGCAGAAAGAGGTGGAAGCTGTCGAGAAAGTGATGAAAAATCCCGTGCGCCCCGTTACGGCTATCATCGGCGGCTCGAAAGTATCGTCGAAAATCACCATTATCGAAAACCTGTTGAGCAAAGTCGATAACCTCATCATCTGCGGCGGTATGGCATACACGTTTGCCAAAGCCATGGGCGGAAAAGTGGGTACTTCGCTCTGCGAAGACGATATGCTCGAAACGGCCATCAACATCATGAACAAAGCCAAAGAATTGAACGTAAATCTCGTACTGCCCACCGACTGCGTGATTGCCGACAGCTTCTCGAACGATGCCAAAACCCGCACCTGCAAAAACAACGAGATACCCGACGACTGGATGGGTCTCGACCTCGGTCCGGAATCGGCAAAGACGTTGGCAAACGTCATCAAATCGTCGAAAACGATTTTATGGAACGGTCCTGCGGGCGTATTCGAGTTCCCGAACTTCGAAGCCGGCAGCCGCGCCATTGCCCAAGCCATCGTGGAAGCTACGGCAGCCGGAGCCTTTTCGCTCATCGGCGGCGGCGACTCGGTAGCCTGCATCAACAAATTCGGCTTCGCCGACAAAGTAAGCTATGTGTCGACCGGCGGCGGCGCCCTGCTCGAATGTATCGAAGGTCGCGAACTGCCCGGCATCAAAGCCATTCGCGGATAATCACTTTTCCAACACGATAAAAAGTGAGCGGTCGCCGAAATATCGGCGACCGCTCTTTTTGAATAGCGGAACAAACTAACTCCTTCCCCCTGTTTCCTCCGCTACCCAATTCAATATGTCCACACGCCGGCAATCATGTTGAGGCTGTAATCACCCATCGCATAGAGATTGACCAAGGGATTGTACCGGAAATTCAAATAAGAGAGATTGGGACAGAACGATACGTCGATGTAGTTCAACTGATTCTGACTCGCATCGACGCGATACAACATCTGGCGGTTGCTCAAATCGATGCGCGTCAAACTGTTGTTGGAACAATTCACGGTCGAGAGATTTTCCGAGCCGGAGAAATCGACTTTGGAAAGGTTGTTGTTCGAGCAATCGACATCGGACAGAGCGGGGCAATCGGTCATCGTCAAAGAAGTCATGTTGTTGCCGCTGCACGAAAACTGGTAAAGGTTATTCTGCCCGCTCGCATAAAACTGATTGACGCGATTGTTGTCCATGTTGAGCGTTTCGAGCGCCGGCAGGTCGATGAGCATCAGCGACGAAATGCGGTTGTAGCCGCAATAGAGGTTGCGCAGATTGGCGCAGCTGTCGATTTGCAACGCTTCCAAATTGCAGTTCTGTATGTTGAGCGAGCGCAGGGAATCGGCTCGCGAAACCGCTAATTCGACAAAGAGGTTACCGGAACAATCAAGAGCGACAAGACCGCGTATGGCACTCAGGTCGATAGCGGTAAGGCGATTTCGGGAACAATCGAGCGAACGCAAAGCCGTGCAACCGTCGAGGTCGAGCGAGGCAAGTTCGTTTCGCCCCGTCTGCACCGAAACGAGAGCGGCGCAATTTTTTGCCGAAAGCGACGTAAGACGGTTGCGGGAAACGTCGAGGTGCTGCAGTGCCGCGAAATTGTCGAGCACGAGTTCGCCAGCCAGATTACGACCACGCCAGTCGATGGTCTTCACATGACCGTTTTCCCACGTTACCCCCTCCCACGTCGCGGGGTCGTTGAGGTTCGTTTTTTTGAGCTGTTCCCAGTTCGCCCCTTTGCCGGCAGAAGTCTGTTGCAAAAAGGTCTGCAAACTCTTCACCTCTTTCTTATTGTAATTCTGAGCCGACACGGCAGCCCACCCCAAGAGGCAGAGGGTAAAAACAAAAATACGTTTCATCTTTTTCGATTTAGAAATTTTACTACCCAAACAACGAGGGACGAAAAAAAGTTCTCGGAAAAAGAAGAATTACGGTTGGGCAGGGCAGCCGTAAAAAGCATACGCCCCGACCGTATCGAGCCGCCCTTCGACCGTAAGCGAGGCAAGACGGACACAGCCGTAAAAAAGGCGGTTGCCGACAGCCGTAACTCCTTTGCCTATGGTAACTTCGGCAAGGGTTTCTTTTCGGTAAAAAGGCGAATAACCGCATCGGAAGGCATCGGGATAGAGCAACTCCCTGCCGAGATAAAGCGACTGTATCGGAGCGTCGGAAAAGAGCGAATGTCCGCCCGACGGAAAGCAGTCGTTGCAACCCAGCGTCAGCGGCGCATCGCCGTCGCGGAACACCAGCGTGCGCAGCCGCATGCAGCCCTGCACGCAGCGGTCGCCTATCCGCTCCACCCTGCCGCCCACCGT
Source organism: uncultured Bacteroidales bacterium (assembly GCA_947593515.1). Lineage (GTDB taxonomy): Bacteria > Bacteroidota > Bacteroidia > Bacteroidales > UBA11471 > Caccoplasma. The sequence goes on from CANQDQ010000016.1 coordinate 10,670, forward strand.
CAGCGATTCGAGCGACGCGCAGTTTTTGAAAAGCCCGTCGGGCAGCGCCGTTACCGTCGCGCCCGCTTCGACCGATTGCAGGAAAACATTTCCCGCAAAAGGAGCGTCGGCACCGGCAGGATATTGCAGGTCGCGCCCGAGATAGAGTGTCCGTACCGGCACGTTCTGAAAGAGCGTTTCGTCTGTCGTCCGGTAATACGACGAGCCGACGGTCAAAGGCTGCGTGCCGTCTTCAAACGTCAATTTCACCACCGACGTACACTCCGAAAATGCCGCATCGCCGATGAAGGCGACGCTCGCCGGAATCGTTATCGAGGTAAGCCCCGAACAGTGGGAAAAGAGATTTTGCGCCAGACGCGACACCCTGCTGCCTATGGTCAGCGACGACAGCGACGTCTGTTTATAAAATGGGGAATAACCGTAAAAGCGGCTTGCATTGAAATCCAAATCACGACCGAGATAGAGCGTTTTCAAGCGGCAATCGGAAAAGAGCGATTCGCCTATTCCGCTTTTCTGCACGCGGTTATATCCCATGTAGAGAGGCTCTACGCCGTCGCGCAGGACGACACGGTTCAATCGGGCGCACTCCTTGAAAACATAATTCCCGATAATCTCCACACTGCCGCCCACAGTTACCGACACGAGATTTTCGCACTTGGCAAACAGCCGGTCGCCTACAAATGAAACCCGCTCGCCGATTACCACGTCATGTAGTTTCGACTGTCCGTAAAAAGGAGAATAGCCGTCGAAATAGCTCGTCGAATAATCGAGCGAGCGACCGAGATAAAGCGTTTCGAGCGGACAGTCGGCAAAAAGCCCTTCGCCCATCGTTTTTGCTGCACGGGTATTCGCGCCGAGATACAGCACGCTGTCGCCGTCGGCAAGATACAATTCCCGCAACACGGCGCAAGCGGCAAAAGCCCCGTTCCCAATTTTCCGCATATTGCCGCCCACTTTCAGCGAAACCAGTGAACGACAGCCGTAAAAAGCGCGCGGAGGAAGTTCGGTCGCGGCTTCGCCTATCGTTACATTGCGCAACGTCTCTTTTTTATAAAAAGGATTATAGGCGTGCGCGATATTCTCTTCATACGCCAAGTCGCGCCCGAGATAGAGCGTTTCGAGCGGGCAGTCGTAAAAAATATTTTGCATCAACTTGTTCCGACCGACAAGCAGGGGCTTCTCCCCCTCCTTTATAATAAGTTCTTTCAATGCGGAACAATCGGAAAAAGCATAATTTTCAATCGCTTCCACCCCGCCGCCGATAGTTACCGACGTCAAATCCTCGCACCCGTAAAAAGCGCGGCTCTCGACTTTTTTCACCTTGTCGCCGACTATCACCAACGAAAGGCGGGCTTTCTTGTAAAAGGGCGAATAGCCGTAAAAAAATCCCTCCTTGTACCGCAGTTCCCGTCCGAGATAGAGCGTTTCGAGCGGGCAGTCGTGAAACAACGCCTCGCCTTCAGACACGCCCGTATATCGGTTGTAACCCAACGACAAGGGGGTATCGCTGTCGCCCACAACCAAATATTTCAATCCCGTACAACCGTAAAACGCCGAATCGCCGATTTCCGTTACCGTCGCCGGAACGGTGAGCGACACCAACGAAAGATTTCGGGCGAAAGCGCGCGAAGCGATAGCCTGCACTTTATAGGTCTTACCCTCGTGCTGCACCCGCTCGGGCAACACGAGTTCGCCCTGCGGAACATCGCCCGCAACCGTCGTCAGCTCTACGGCAAGCGGCGTGCGCGAAATCACCGTATAACGGAGATTCTCCACCTCGAAACCGTAAGCAAATACCGCAGCCGAAGTGCAACAAAGGAAGAATGCAAGCAAATATTTTTTCATTTCAAAAGATGGCATTCGGGAAAAACACTTTTGCAAATATACGGATTTATCGCCTACGATACAACCGGCTTTCGAAAATACGGAAAAACGAAACCGCTCCCGCTCTGTCGTTTAACATTTTGCAAAATTCTATCGTACCGTTCTTTAATATCCTTAAAAAGAATCTATATTATTCTAAAACAATAGCGTATTTTTCCTAAAAAAGCAGAAATATTTTTACCTTTGAAAAAGAAATAGAAACATGATTCGGAAGTTATCGGCAAATCGAAAAATCGCCGTATCGTCCGGACGCCTGAATGTAAACAAACATGAAAAGAATTGTCTTAAAACGCTGTATCTTCGTGGTCGTAGCTGCGGGTATTATTTTCGGCGCCGTCAAAATTTACAACCTCTTTTTTTCCGGAGAAAATGAAACGGCACAAGAACAGCCGGCTCCACAACCGAACAACTCGAAACGCATATTGAGCGTTACCGCATTGATTCTCAAAGAAGAACCGCTTACCGAAGAAATCGTTACGAGCGGGTATCTGCTGCCCGACGAAGAAGTGGAACTCTCGTTCGAAACTTCCGGAAAAATAACGGAAATTAATTTTGAAGAAGGCGCACCGGTGAGTAAAGGCGATATACTCGCCAAAGTAAACGACGCCACCCTGCAAGCCCAATTGCGCAAACTGGAAGTGCAGTTGCAACTCGCCGAAGACCGCGTGTACAGACAGAACGCCCTGCTCGAAAAAGAGGCAGTCAGCAAAGAGGCTTATGAACAGGTGCAGACCGACCTCGCTACCCTGCAAGCCGAAATCGACGCCGTGAAAGCCAACATCGCCCTGACCGAGCTGCGTGCACCTTTCGACGGCGTAATCGGACTGCGGCAAGTGAGCGAAGGCGCATACGCCACCCCTTCGACCCCCGTCGCCACCCTGACCAAAATAGCTCCGTTGAAAATAGAATTTTCCGTGCCCGAACGGTACGCCAAAGAAATCAAATACGGAACGAATCTCGAATTTATGATAGACGGGCACCTGCAACCGTTCAAAGCCAAAGTGTATGCCACCGAGTCGCGGGTCGATCTCGAAACGCACACCTTCTCCATGCGCGCCATTTACCCGAACACCTACGGCGAACTGCTGCCCGGCAGATTTGCCAACATACACCTGAAAACGAGGGAAATAAAGAAAGCCATTGCCGTACCGTCGGAAGCTATCGTGGCAGAAATGGGCATCGACAAAGTATTTCTGTACAAGTCGGGAAAAGCCGAGCCGGTAACCATCAGCAAGGGGCTGCGCACCGAATCGAAAGTGCAGGTGGTGAAAGGCTTGAACGCGGGCGATACGATTATCACTTCGGGCACGCTGCAACTGCGCACGGGACTGCCCGTTACCATACAATATTTCGAGGACTAAAAGCGGGACGGATATGAATATTTCGGAGTTAAGCATCAAGCGTCCCGTACTCGCAACGGTACTTACCTTAATCATTCTGCTATTCGGTTTTATCGGCTACACGAGTCTCGGCGTGCGGGAATATCCGTCGGTCGACAACCCCATTATTTCGGTAACCTGCTCCTATCCGGGCGCCAATGCCGACGTCATCGAAAACCAAATTACCGAGCCGCTCGAACAAAACATCAATGGTATTCCGGGAATCCGCTCGCTGTCGAGTGTCAGCAGTCAGGGGCAAAGCCGCATCACGGTGGAGTTTGAATTGTCGGTCGATCTCGAAACGGCAGCCAACGACGTGCGCGACAAAGTATCGCGGGCACAACGCTACCTGCCGCGCGACTGCGACCCGCCTACGGTGTCGAAAGCCGATGCCGATGCCATGCCCATACTTATGGTCGCCATACAGAGCGATAAACGTTCGCTGCTGGAATTGAGCGAAATAGCCGACCTCACGGTGAAAGAGCAGCTGCAAACGATTTCCGACGTGAGCGGCGTTTCCATTTGGGGCGAGAAAAAATATGCCATGCGCCTGTGGCTCGACCCCGTGAAAATGTCGGGCTACGGCATCACGCCAATGGACGTGAAAAACGCTATCGACAAAGAGAATGTGGAACTGCCGTCGGGAAGCATCGAGGGTAACACGACGGAACTCTCCATTCGCACGTTGGGGCTGATGCACACGACGGAAGAATTTAATAACCTGATTATCAAATCGGACAACAACCGCATCGTGCGATTCAGCGATATAGGACACGCCGAACTCGAAGCCCGCGACCTGAAAAGTTACATGAAAATGAACGGCGTGCCCATGATAGGCGTCGTGGTGATACCGCAGCCGGGCGCCAACCACATAGAAATAGCCGACGCCGTGTACGAGCGCATGGAGATGATGAAAAAAGACCTGCCCGACGATGTGAAATACAGCTACGGTTTCGATAACACGAAATTCATTCGGGCGTCGATAGCGGAGGTGGAAAATACGGTGTATGAAGCCTTCATTCTCGTTATCATCATCATCTTCCTTTTCCTGCGCGACTGGCGCGTAACCCTGATTCCCTGCATCGTGATACCGGTGTCGCTTATCGGCTCGTTCTTTGTCATGTATTTAGCCGGATTCTCTATCAACGTACTCTCGATGCTGGCGGTGGTGCTGGCGGTGGGTTTGGTGGTGGACGACGCTATCGTGATGACGGAAAACATCTACATACGCATCGAGCGCGGCATGAATCCCAAAGAGGCGGGCATCGAAGGCTCCAAAGAGATATTTTTCGCCGTCATATCGACGACTATCACGCTCGTCGCCGTATTCTTCCCTATCGTGTTCATGGAGGGCATGACGGGACGGCTGTTCCGCGAGTTCAGTATCGTCGTGTCGGGTGCGGTCATCATATCCTCGTTCGCCGCCCTCACGTTCACGCCCATGCTGGCGACCAAACTGTTGGTGAAACGGGAAAAGAAAAACTGGTTCTACCGCAAGACGGAGCCTTTCTTCGACGGCATGAACCGTTATTATAAAAAAGGATTGGAGGCATTTTTGCACGTACGCTACTTAGCAATACCGTTCATCTTGATTACAGTGGTCGCCATCGTATTCCTCTGGACGAACATTCCTGCCGAAATGGCGCCGCTGGAAGACCGTTCGAGCATCTCCATAAACACGCGCGGTGCCGAAGGGGTAACGTATGAATATATGCGCGACTATACCGAGAAAATAAATCTGCTTGCCGACTCCATCATGCCCGACGCCGAGGCGATAACCGCCCGCGTATCGAGCGGAAGCGGCAATATACAAATCATGCTCAAAGACATCAAAGACCGCGACTATTCGCAAATGGAGGTGGCGGAGAAGTTGTCGCGCGCCGTGCAAAAAGAAACGAAAGCGCGCGCTTTCGTGCAGCAGCAGACGACGTTCGGCGCACGACGCGGCGGTATGCCCATACAATATGTGATACAAGCCACCAACATCGAAAAGCTGGAAAAGATACTTCCCGTGTTCATGGCGAAAGTCTATGAAAATCCCGTATTCCAAATGGCGGACGTCAATCTGAAATTCAGCAAACCCGAAACGCGCATCGCCATCAATCGGGAAAAAGCCAACGTCATGGGCGTTACGACGCAAAGCATCGCCCAAACGCTGCAATACGGATTGAGCGGACAGCGCATGGGTTACTTCTACATGAACGGCAAACAGTATGAAATCGTGGGCGAAATAAACCGGCAGCAACGCAATAAACCCATCGATCTGCGTTCGATTTATATCCGCAACAGCAACGGCGAAATGATACAGATGGACAACCTCGTGGAACTAATCGAGAGCATTGCGCCGCCGCAGCTTTACCGTTACAACCGCTTCGTGTCGGCGACCGTTTCGGCGGGACTTGCCGAAGGAAAAACCATCGGACAGGGACTGGACGAAATGGATAAAATCGCTGCCGAAACGCTGGACGAAACATTCCGCACAGCGTTGTCGGGCGACTCGAAAGAGTATCGCGAAAGTTCGTCGAGCCTGATGTTCGCTTTTATACTCGCCCTCGTGCTCATCTACCTGATTCTGGCGGCGCAGTTCGAGAGCTTCAAAGACCCGTTCATCATTATGCTCACCGTGCCGCTGGCAGTATGCGGCGCGTTGATATTCATGCAATGCAGCGGGCAGACGATGAATATTTTCAGTCAGATAGGCATCATCATGCTTATCGGTTTGGTCGCCAAGAACGGAATCCTTATCGTCGAGTTCGCCAACCAGAAACAAGAGGCGGGCATGGACAAACTCACCGCCATACGCGAAGCCGCCGTGCAGCGGCTCCGCCCCATTCTGATGACCAGCGTATCGACGATTTTGGGCTTGCTGCCGTTGGCATTCGCTTCGGGCGAAGGTGCAAACGGACGCATCGCCATGGGCGTGGCAGTCGTAGGCGGAATGCTCATCTCCACCGTGTTCACCATGTTCATCGTGCCGGCTATCTACACTTACATTTCCACCGACCGCATTCATTCCCGAAAAGCATGAAAAAAATAGCATCATTCCTGTTTTGCTGTCTGCCGCTTGCCGTACAAGGGCAGACCTACACCCTGCGCTCCTGTCTTGAAACAGGACTTGAAAACAACTACTCCCTGCGCATCGTGCGCAACGAAGAAGCGATGAGCAAAAACAATGCGACCCGCAGTAATGCGGAGATGTGGCCTACGCTCGACCTGAGCGCAGGTTACGGAGGCTCGCTCGACCACCGCAACTCCATCGGACGCGACGGAAACAGCAATGAGCGGAAAAACGGTATCTTCGACCAAAACGTGAATGTCGGCATCAATATGAACTGGACGATTTTCGACGGATTCAACATCATCGCCGACTATCAACGCCTGAAGGAGTTGGAGAAGCAGGGCGAAACGCAGACCCGCATCGCCATCGAAGATTTCATCGCCGAACTGACTTCCGAATATTACAATTTCATACAGCAAAAGCTGCGGTTGGAAAACTTCCGGTATGCCGTATCGCTCTCGAAAGAGCGTCTGCGCATCGTGGAGGAACGCTACCAAATCGGCAACTTCTCGCGGCTCGACCTGTTGCAGGCGCGAGTCGATTTCAATGCCGACAGCACGCAATACATGAAGCAGATAGAAACGCTGCACTCATCGCGCATACGCCTCAACGAACTGATGTCGCTCGACGATATGAACAGCCCCATTTCTGTTTCGGACTCGGTCATCGACGTCAATACGCTGCTGGTATTCGACGAATTGTGGGCATCGACCCTCCAAACCAACGCCTCTTTGCTGAAATCGGAGCAGGACAAAACGCTGGCGGAATTGGACAAGAAAAAAATTCTGTCGCGCAACTATCCCTACATACGGCTGAATGCGGGATACGGCTACACACTGAATACCTACAATACCACTTCCAACCCGACGTACAGCCGGCGTAACAATTTGGGATTGAATTTCGGCGCGACGGTGGGTTTCAACCTCTTCGACGGCAGCCGCCGAAGTGAACGTCGGAACGCCCGCATCGCCATCGAAAACGCCAAACTGGCACAAATGGAATTGACGCAATCGCTCAGTGCCGACATCAACAACCTGTGGCAGTCGTACCGGAACAACATCGAAATTCTGAATCTCGAACGGGAAAATCTTACCGCCGCCAAACAGAACTACACAATCGCCCGCGAACGCTACATTCTCGGCAACCTTTCGGGTATCGAACTGCGAGAGGCGCAAAAAAGCCTGTTAGACGCCGAAGAGCGCATACTCTCCGCCGAATACGACACGAAACTTTGCGAAATCTCGCTGCTGCAAATCAGCGGGAAAATCACGGAATATCTGCAATAATCCGGAATCATAAAAATTCCGTAATATTGGTATAAACAACCGTAATTTATATTACAATCGCTCTTGCGGAAAGCGATACTTTTGCAAGAGAATAAGATACAAAAATATGTTGCGAAAAATACGAATCGTCGCCGCCGTACTCTGTTTCGGACTTATCACGCTGCTGTTTCTCGACTTCACGGGAACGCTGCACGCGTGGTTCGGCTGGCTGGCGAAAATCCAATTCCTGCCGGCGCTGCTCTCTCTGAATGTCGCCGTCGTGGCGGTGCTTCTCGTGCTGACGCTGCTGCTCGGACGGGTGTATTGCTCGGTGATATGTCCGTTGGGCGTGCTGCAAGACGGCATTTCGTGGATTGCCGGCAAACGGAAGAAAAACCGCTTCCGCTACTCCCGCGCCCTGTCGTGGCTGCGCTACGGCGTGCTGGCGGTATTCATTGCCGCCCTCATCGGCGGCATATCGTCGATAGTGGCACTGCTGGCACCGTACAGCGCTTACGGACGCATCGCCTCCAACCTTTTCGCGCCGATTTACCAATGGGGAAACAACCTGCTCGCCTATGCCGCCGAACGCTTCGACAGCTATCTGTTCTACTCGACCGACGTGTGGGTGAAAAGCATTTCTACGTTCGCCGTCGCCACCGCAACTTTCGTCATACTTGCCGTGCTGGCGTGGCGCAACGGGCGCACCTATTGCAACACCATCTGTCCGGTAGGCACGGTGCTGGGATTCGTATCGCGCTATGCGTGGCTGCGCCCCGTCATCGACACGACGAAATGCAACGGCTGCGGCAAATGCGCCCGTAACTGCAAGGCATCGTGCATCGACAGCAAAGCGCATGAAATCGATTACAGCCGCTGCGTCGCATGCATGGACTGCTTGGCGAATTGCAAGCAGCACGCCATTTCGTATGCCCCCTATCGGAAAAGGGCGAATGACGCCGCGACGGAAAATCCGGAAACGGGGCGCCGCCACTTCTTGGTGGCAGCCGGTTTGCTGGCAGCGGGTGTCGTCGAAGCGCAGGAAAAAACGGTCGATGGCGGACTTGCCGCCATTGCCGACAAGAAATCGCCAAAACGCCATACGCCCATCGTACCGCCCGGAGCCGGAAGCCTGCGCCAAATGGCGCAGCACTGCACGGCGTGCCAGTTGTGCGTATCGGTGTGCCCCACGCAAGTGTTGCGTCCGTCGCATGAGTTGGCTACGTTCATGCAGCCCGAGTCTTCATACGAACGCGGGTATTGCCGTCCCGAATGCACGAAATGTTCGGACGTGTGCCCCGCCGGCGCCATAAAACCGCTCACCGTCGCCGAAAAATCGGCGGTGCAGATAGGTCATGCCGTGTGGATAAAAGAAAACTGCATACCGCTCACCGACGGCGTAATGTGCGGAAACTGCGCCCGCCACTGCCCCGCCGGCGCCATACAAATGGTGGACTCCGGCAAGGGCGGCGACCTCAAAATACCGGTCGTCAACGAGGAACGCTGCATCGGCTGCGGCGCGTGCGAAAATCTCTGCCCCGCCCGTCCGTTCAGCGCCATTTATGTGGAGGGACACGAGCAGCATCGTATCATTTAAGAAAATCGCGCTCTTATGGATAAACATACGAAAACAGACCTGAATCGTCGGGACTTTTTGAAAGTACTGGGAGCAGGTGCAGCGACGGCGGCACTCTACGGCTGCCATGCCGGCAATCCGTCGGGTAAAGTCGACGGTTCCGTACCGGAGGGCAGCATGACCTACCGCATCAATCCGCACACGGGCGACAAGGTGTCGCTGCTGGGTTACGGCTGTATGCGCTGGCCGGAAATTTCTTCGGGAGAACACAAACACGAAATAGACCAAGAGGCGGTGAACCGCTTAGTCGACTATGCCATAGCGCACGGCGTCAATTACTTCGATACGTCGCCCGCCTACTGTCGCGGATTTTCGGAGCGGGCAACGGGCATCGCCCTGAGCCGCTACCCGCGCAACAGCTATTACATCGCCACCAAACTGTCGAACTTCGCCCCTTCCACATGGAGCCGCGAGGCATCGATAGCCATGTACCGCAAATCGTTCGAGGAGTTGCAGACCGACTATATCGACTACCTGCTGCTGCACGGCGTAGGCATGGGCGGCATGGAGGCGTTCGACAACCGCTACACGAAAAACGGCATGCTCAATTTCCTGCTTGCCGAGCGTGAAGCCGGTCGTATTCGCAATCTCGGATTTTCCTACCACGGCGACGTCGAAGTGTTCGACTACCTGCTTTCGCGCCACGATGAAATAAAGTGGGATTTCGTGCAGATACAGCTCAATTACGTCGATTGGAAACACGCCAAAGAGGTTAACACCCGCAACACCGATGCGGAGTATCTGTACGGTGAACTCGAAAAGCGGGGCATTCCTGCCGTCATCATGGAACCGCTGTTAGGCGGTCGGCTCTCGAAAGTACACGACCACATCGTGGCCAAACTGAAACAACGGGACCCCGACGCAAGCGTCGCTTCGTGGGCATTCCGCTTCGCCGGCTCGCCGGAAGGGGTATTGACCGTATTGAGCGGCATGACCTATATGGAGCACCTGCAAGACAACGTGCGCACCTTTTCGCCGCTCGTGCCGCTTACCGACAGCGACAAGGCGTTTCTCGAAGAAACGGCGCAGGCAATGCTGCGATACCCGACCATACCCTGCAACGACTGCAAATACTGTATGCCCTGCCCCTACGGGCTGGACATACCGGGTATCTTGCTCCACTACAACAAGTGCATCAACGAAGGCAATATGCCCGCATCGTCGCAAGCGGCGAATTACCGCACGGCGCGACGGGCATTCCTCGTGGGCTACGACCGCTCGGTGCCCCGCCTGCGGCAAGCCGACCACTGCATCGGGTGCAACCAATGCGTCGTACACTGCCCGCAGAACATCAACATACCCAAAGAGATGCAGCGCATCGACGCTTTCGTCGAAACGCTCAAACAGAACAAAGAATTTTAAGACGAATGGAACGACTTGTACAACTGCTCCACGACGGGAATTTTTCCTGCGTGATACGCCACGAAGGGGTAATCCGCGTTTTTACCGGTCGCGGCGTCAGCGACCTCTACACGCTGTTGCAGGAGGAGCCGGCGTTTCTGTATCATTCCGAAGTTGCCGACAAGGTGGTGGGAAAAGCCGCTGCCGCCCTGATGACTGCGGGTAAGGTAAAAGCGGTAAGCACCGACCTCATCAGCCGCCCGGCACGCGAATTGCTGCAAGCCGCCGGCATATCCGTAACTTTCGGCGAGGAAACCGACTTCATCAAAAACCGCAGCGGCGACGACCTGTGCCCGTTGGAAAAACGCTGTCGCACCGCCACCACCGCCGAAGAGTGCCTGCCGTTGATAAAGGAGTTTTTGGAAAATGCGCGCGCAGCGGCAACAAACCGATGACCCGCTTTCAAAAAATATCCGAACCGACCTCCATGTTATCGAATTTATTTCTATTTTTGCAATAACGACTTATATGAAAATCATGAAAAAATTTATTATCAGTATATTGACGATTATGACACTATCTGTAACGGGAACGAACTCCGCTTTTGCACAAAAACAGTCGGCAAAAGGCAACGCCGACGTACCCAAAGTGTACATGTTCAAAGAGATTTCTTCGGAAAATCTGATGAAAATCTACAACGCGCTGGGACGTAAAGCCACCGGCAAAGTCGCCGTAAAAATTTCGACGGGAGAACCGGGCGGGCACAACTACCTGCAACCTACCCTCATCAAAGAGTTGGTACAGTCGGTAAACGGCACCATCGTCGAGTGCAACACCGCATACGAAGGCGGTCGGAACGACACGAAAAACCACCTCAAAGCCGCAGCCGACCACGGCTTCACGGCTATCGCTCCGGTGGATATCATGGACGCCGACGGCGATACCCCTCTCACCGTAACGGGCGGGAAACACCTCAAACAAGATTTCGTGGGCAAACACTACCTCGACTACGATTTCACCATCATACTCTCGCACTTCAAAGGGCACGCGATGGGCGGATTCGGCGGCGCAATAAAAAATATGTCTATCGGCATCGCCTCTTCCGCAGGCAAATGCTGGATACACACCGCCGGAAAAACGAAAACCGATATTTGGAACAACCTCGCCGAACAAGACGACTTCCTCGAATCGATGGCAGAAGCCGCCAAATCGGTTGCCGACCACTGCGGCGACAAAATCCTCTACATCAGCGTCGCCAACAGACTGTCGGTCGATTGCGACTGCGACAACGACCCCGAAGAACCGAAAATGGGCGATATAGGCATTCTCGCCTCGCTCGATCCCGTAGCGCTGGACAAAGCCTGCACCGACTTGGTGCGCTCGTCGGACGACCCGGGCAAAGCCGACCTGATAGAGCGCATCGACTCGCGGCACGGTATGCACACGCTCGTACACGCCGAAGCCATCGGACTGGGAAGCCAGCAATACGAATTGGTAAAACTCGATTGAAAAAAACATTCTAAATTCCGAATCTTATGCAGACCTCATCTGTCAAATTCTATTCGCTCGATTTCAATCAAGCAAAAACATACGGCATCGCCGCCCTGTTCGTCATCGGCAACCTGCTGCTGCCGCAGCTGTTCCACCTCGTGCCGCGAGGGGGCAACATATGGCTGCCCATCTACTTCTTCACGCTGGTGGGAGCATACAAATACGGCTGGAAAGCGGGATTGCTTACGGCAGTTGCATCGCCCATAGCCAACGCGTTGCTTTTCGGAATGCCGGCTGTCGCCGCTCTGCCCGCGATACTGCTGAAATCGGTACTGCTTGCCGTCGCTGCGGGATTCGCCGCCGCGCGTTATCACAAAGCCTCGCTCCTGTTGCTCGCCGCCGTCGTTCTGTTCTACCAGCTTCTCGGCACGGCAGGCGAATGGCTCATGGTCGGCAATCTTTACGATGCCGCTGCCGATTTCCGCTTAGGCGTACCCGGAATGCTCGTCCAGATTTTCGGCGGCTACCTGTGTATTAACCATATCATTCGCAAATGATGAATACCTTGTTATTGATAGGCGGTATCGGCATACAGGAAATTCTCGTCGTCGCCCTTATCGTGCTGCTGCTCTTCGGCGGCAAAAAAATTCCCGAGCTGATGAAAGGCATCGGCAAGGGCGTGCGCAGCTTCAAAGAGGGCATGAACGAAACGGAAAAGCCTGCCGACAACGACAAACCCGCTGAAAAACAAGACGAAAACAAGCCGGAATAATGGCGACCGAAACAGGCGACAAGCAGAGTTTTTGGGAGCATCTCGACGAGTTGCGTTCCTGTCTGATAAAAATCATCGCTGCCGTTGCCATACTGTTTGTGGCGGCATTCCTGTTCAAGGAAGAATTGTTTGCCGTCATACTTGCGCCGAAAAACAGCGACTTCATTACCTATAAACTGTTTGCCCGAGTGGGGGAATGGTGGGGCATTTCGATAGAGCCGTTTTCCGTCGAACTCATCAACACGGGACTGGCACGCCAGTTTACGGCACACATGACGGCAGCCTTGTATGCCGCCGTCGTGTGCGTTTCGCCGTATGCCCTGTACCAACTGTTCCGATTTGTATCGCCCGCGCTGTATGTAGATGAAAGGCGATACGTCGTCAAAGCCGCGACATACAGCTACCTGCTGTTTATGGCAGGCGTGCTGCTCTGCTACTTTCTTATCTTTCCGTTGACGTTCCGCTTCTTAGGCACCTATCAGGTAAGCAATGAAGTGGTCAATCTCATAACGCTGCAATCGTATATGAGTACGCTGCTGATGCTGTCGCTCACGATGGGCATCGTCTTCGAGGTGCCCATACTGTGCTGGCTGTTCGCCCGATTAGGCATACTCACGCCCGCATTCATGCGCCGCTACCGGCGGCACGCTATCGTAGCGATACTCGTCGTGGCGGCAATCATCACCCCCACTGCCGACGTGTTCACGCTCCTGCTCGTGTCGCTGCCCATATATCTGCTCTACGAGGCGAGCATCGGCATCGTGAGCCGCACGGCAAAATCACGCCGCTCCTAACCTAATTCATACCGTGCGCCTGCCGGGGCAACCGGTGCGCGTCGTTCTCTGCCGCCTCCACCAAATACACACTTCCGAATATCAGCAAAATGGCGCATAACTGCGTCCACGAAAAATGGTCTTGCCCCACTGCCAACGCAATCACGGTGGTTACGACCAGCATCAAATAATTGTAAATCGACACGACGGTGGTACTGAGGTATTTCAATCCGATGGGAATCAACAGGTAACTGAACACCGTCGGGAATATCAAAATGAAAGCCAGCGCGGCTATGGGCTGCCACGTCGCCGCATGGGTGAACAGGGCGGAGTGTCCGGGCGTGCACCACGCCAAGATGACTCCCGGCACGGCAGCTCCGGTAAAGACGTATTTCATGAGCGTAATCGTGCCGACGCTTTTCAATAGTTTGTTGCTCACCAACAGGTAGCCGGCAAAAAGCAGCGAACAGGCAAAGTTGTAGAGGTCGCCGGCAAGCGGGTCGCTCGCCACATCGGCGCCTTTCTGCGTAAAGATGCAAAGCAGTGCGCCGATAAGCCCGCCCAACAGTCCGACGACTTTTTTGGCAGATATTTTTTCGGAAAGAAAAATCGCCGAGAAGAGGAATACCCATATCGGTTGCAGGCTGTTGAATATGGCGCTCGACACGGGCGTCGTCTTGCTTACGCCTGTCAAATAGAGGTACATATAGCCGAACATACCCACCGCTCCGAGCAGAAGCATCTGCACCCGCCGGCGCACCGTTACGGAAGGCTCTCGGACAAAAAGCGAAATTATCCAGAACGCCGCCGCTCCGAACACGAGGCGTATGGCAACGCCGACAGCCGGCACGAGCCAAAGGGGCAGCAGAAATTTCAACGCATTGACATTCACGCCCGCAAACACGCGGGAAACAATCATCGCCAAGTTGGCTTCCCATTTTTTATTTTGCATACTTCTTTATTTTTCAAACAGATGCGTATCGCGCTTCACCCACGCCCACACGATGCAGAGGGCAATCGCCACGATATTGAAATAGAACGGCGAAAGTACGGTATGCGTGCGGAATATCGCCTGCAACCCGTCGATGATGAAAGGGCAGAGAACTATCGCCACGTAATTCATCGCCATGACCCATGCCAGCGCCAGCGTGGTTTTGTCGGGGCGCGCCACCGTCGTGGTCTGGTCGTAAATCATCGGTTGTATCACGCCGTAACCGAATCCCACGCACACGGCAGCCACATACGAAAGCGCGAGCGACGAAGAGAGCGTAATCGCTATGATGCCGGCAGTCATCAACAACAGGCAAGCCAACTTCGTGTAATTTCCGAATATGCGCACCAGAGCAGGCAGGAAAAATCCGGGCGCCATAATCGCCAGAAACAACAGGGAAATCATCAGCCCCGAATCAGCGCTGTCCACTCCCCGCGCCTCCGCCAGAAAAGGAATATTGAGTATGACGACCATAGCGATATAGGTAACCGCTCCGTAAAACAGCATCAACGGAACGAGCCGGCGCACGTCGATGCCGCTGCGACCGTACTCGATGCGGTGGCGCGTCTGCTGCGGAAGGGCGGGAATAGGCTCGTTATCGCCGGCTGTCAGCGCCTTGCGCAGCGGCATCGTCAAGAACAGCGAAACAAGGGGCAGCAGATAGACGACGAAAGGCAGATGCCAGTTTATGTCTGCCAGAAAGCCCGCCACCGCCGTAACGATGACCAACGTAAGATTGGTTATCGCCGAACTCAAACCGAATTGTTTCGTGCGGTATTTGCCGATGAAGAATCGGGAAATCAAACCGGTCGAAAGCGGCACGATAAGTCCCGAACCCGCACCCAGCAGCACACTGACCGCCAAGAGCTGCCACATCTTCTGCGAGAGCAGATAGAGCACGCCGCTCAAAGCAAAAATTATCAACCCGATGCGCAGCATGGGAAGAATGCCGATTTTCACCGTCAATTTGCCCGAAAGCAGTATGAAAGGTATGATAAGCAGCGACGGCAGGGTCGATAACATTTCGATACTCAACTCCGACGAATGCGGAAAGAGCACAGACATTTTTCCCAAAATAGGCGATACAGCCAAGCCCGGCAGCGCATTCAGCGCCGAGACAGACCAAATGGCGACAAGCGTAACCAGCGGCAACGCCTTTTGTCCGGTTTTTATTTTCATGACGAATGTTTCTCTGCAAAACAGATAAGACCCGCCATAGGTTCACGCAACCCGCCCGCCGGCACAATAAATCGGAAAAAATAAACCATTTAGGCGTTGAAGCGTTTGTTTGTCGGGACGGATATTCCGTTTTCAGCAACTAAAAAACATTTACAATGAACGACATTCTTTTAAGAAAAGGCGATGCCAAGACCCCGACTTTCGGCTCCGACAAGATGTTGCAGCCGGCTCCGGTCGATCGCATTCCCGAACACCCCACCACTCCGGAAATCGCGTATCAAATGGTGAAAGACGAAACTTTCGCCCAGACGCAACCGCGCCTCAACATGGCGACTTTCGTAACCACGTACATGGACGACTACGCCACGAAACTGATGAACGAAGCTATCGACATCAATTACATCGACGAAACGGAATACCCCCGCATCGCCCTGATGAACGCCAAGTGCATCAACATCATGGCGAACCTCTGGAACTCGCCCGAAGAAGCCCAATGGAAAGCCGGCGCGGTAGCTATCGGCTCGTCGGAAGCCTGTATGCTGGGCGGCATCGCGGCATGGCTGCGTTGGAAAGAGCGGCGCAAATCGCAGGGGCGTCCGACCGACAAACCGAATTTCGTCATCTCGTCCGCCTTTCAGGTGGTATGGGAAAAATTCGCACAACTCTGGCAAATCGAAATGCGCACCGTGCCTCTTTCCGCAGAGAAAATAACGCTCGACCCCGACGATGCACTCGCGATGTGCGACGAAAACACGATATGCGTCGTACCTACCGCCGGCGTTACGTGGACGGGACTGAACGACGATGTGGAGGCACTCGACGACGCGCTCGACCGCTACAACAAAAAGACGGGCTACGACATTCCCATACACGTCGATGCCGCGTCGGGCGGATTCATTCTGCCCTTCCTGCACCCCGAACACAAATGGGATTTCCGGCTCAAATGGGTACTCTCTATCAGCACGTCGGGACACAAATTCGGACTCGTATATCCGGGTCTCGGCTGGGTGGTATGGAAAGATAAAAAATACCTGCCGGGTCCGATGGCATTCAGCGTAAACTATCTCGGAGCCAACATCACGCAGGTGGGTCTGAACTTCTCCCGCCCCGCTGCGCAGATTTTGGGGCAGTATTACCAGTTCATACGGCTCGGCTTCGAGGGATACAAAGCCATACAGAGCAACAGTATGCAGGTGGCGCAGTATCTGCACGACGAAATCGGGAAAATGGCACCGTTCACCAATTACAGCGACAAAGTAGTCAATCCGCTATTTATCTGGTACATGAACGTCGATTACAACAAAACAGCCAAATGGACGCTCTACGACCTGCAAGACAAATTGCGGCAAAGCGGCTGGATGGTGCCTGCCTACACGCTGCCCGACAACCTCGAAGACAACGTGGTGATGCGCATCGTCGTGCGGCAGGGATTCAGCCGCGATATGGCGGATATGCTGCTCCACGACATCACCGAAGCCGTCGCCGACTTGGAAAAGCTGGAATATCCCACGCCCAGCCGCAGCACGCTCGAAAAGAACGGCGAAGTGCAAGGGTCGGTATTCACCCACACCGGCAGCGGCAGACGGCATCGTAAAACCAAATAACAGGACACGGCTATGAAAAAAACGATTTCTCACGCACAAGTCGAAAAGACGGTCGAGGTGGCTTACCGGAAATTCAAGGACAACCACGAAGGCAAAAATGCCGACTACATTCCTTATCTGGCGAACATCGACAAAAATCTTTTCGGCATCAGCCTCTGCCTCGTCAATGGGAAAACCATACAGGCAGGCGATTCCGGCTACCGCTTCGGCATCGAATCGGTATCGAAAATACTCACCGCCATACTCGTGCTGCGCCAATACGGCGCCGAGCAACTGCTCGACAAGATAGGCGCCGATGCCACCGGACTGCCGTTCAACTCCATCATGGCGATTCTGCTCGAAAACGACCACCCCTCGACCCCGCTGGTCAATGCGGGCGCGATTGCGGCAGACAGTATGGTGAAGCCCGTAGGAAAGTCCGACGAAAAATGGAAGGCTATCGTAGACAACGTTACCGAACTCTGCGGCAGCGCACCGCAGCTTATCGAGGAGCTTTACAAGTCGGAGTCGGAAACGAATTTCAACAACCGCTCGATTGCATGGCTGCTGAAAAATTTCAACCGCATATACGACGACCCCGACCTGTCGCTCGACCTCTACACGCGGCAGTGCTCGCTCGGCATCACCGCCGAGCAACTCGCGATATGCGGCGCCACGATTGCCAACGGCGGCAAAAATCCGGTTACGGGCAAACAGGTGTTCGACGAAAGCCTGTCGCCCAAAATCACTTCATTGGTGGCGACAGTCGGGTTCTACGAACATACGGGCGACTGGCTCTACACCTCCGGCATACCGGCAAAAACCGGCGTGGGCGGCGGCATCATGGGCATCGTGCCGGGCGTCATGGGCATCGCGGCTTTCGCTCCGCCTATCGACGGGTCGGGCAATTCGGTAAAAGCGCAGCTTGCCATACAGTACATTGCCAACGAATTGAGTCTGAACGTCTTTAACCGATACTTCATCAGCATCGAATAAATCTTTCAAACGACACCCCGCCTCCGTTTCGGAGGCGGGGTGTCGCTTTTTCAGGACTGCTCTTTCTTGCGCAGCTCATCGATGACGTGCGTTATATACACAGTGAATATCGGAAACATCAACATGCCGGCTGCCGCCAAAAGCACCGACAGGAATTTGCCGGTAACGGTAACGGCATAAATTTCGCAGCCTACCGTCGTTACGTTCATGAACGCCCACCACAGCGCCGTTCCGTAAGAGGTTACATAGGTATTGACACCGCTTTCCAAAACGAAAAATATCAGGCTCGAAAAATAGACGACGGCGACCAACACCGACAGATAGGAAACGAAAATCTTGGAAGTGCGCGTGCGGCAAATGCCGCCGATGACGACGGTGAGTGCGTAGCCGCTGCGCACCAGCGGGAGAAAACGCAGCAGAAATTCCGTGTCGCCCCGCAACCGCATGCCGAAAAGGTCGGCGATGTAGAAATAGGGTATCGACACCGCCAGCAGCGCCCAGTGTGTCAGCCAATAGCGCCGCCGGTCGGGCGCGAAATAAAGTTCCGTAAAAAAGACGACCAAAAAGAACAGGCAGACGCATAATTGCACGATGCGGTAAAAGGGTTGCGTAACAAACGACTTATCGACAAAGGCATCGACCGTAATAACGGTTATCAGCAGCAGCGATGCCGCCAGCACGCCGAGGTGCAGGGTGCGGTCGAGCCGGTCGAATTTCGATGGAAATTTTTTCATGACAAGATATTTTAAGTGAATGATATGAAAACAACATTTCGCCGTGCGCTTTGTTTAACCCGCAGGCAACAATAAAAAACGGGCGGACGGCTAAACATATCGGGCAATCGCGTGTTATAGGAATGATTCCGAATTTCATTTTTTGAGCTAAATTCTTTCTTAATTTTTATATTATGGCAAATATTGGAAAAACCGTAAAATTAGGGGTATTCACCCTTGCAATCATGAATGTTACGGCAGTGGTGTCGCTGCGCGGGTTGGCAGCCGAAGCCGTTTACGGACTGAGTTCGGCATTCTATTATCTTTTCGCGGCAATCGTGTTTCTCATTCCTACGGCATTGGTCGCCGCCGAGCTGGCTGCCATGTTTCAGGACAAGCAGGGCGGTGTGTTTCGCTGGGTAGGCGAAGCCTACGGAAAACGGGCAGGCTTTCTGGCGATATGGCTGCAATGGATAGAAAGCACGATATGGTACCCGACCGTGCTGACATTCGGTGCGGTGTCGCTGGCATTCATCGGCATGAACGACGTACACGATATGGCTCTGGCGTCGAACCGTTTTTACACGCTGGCGGTCGTGCTCGTCATCTATTGGGCGGCGACTTTCATATCGCTCAAAGGCATGGGCTGGGTAGGCAAGGTGTCGAAAGCGGGAGGATTGATAGGAACGATTATTCCCGCCGGACTTTTGGTGCTGTTGGCAATTATTTATCTGGCAAGCGGCGGGACGTCGCAGATGAATTTTCACGGCGACTTTCTGCCCGACCTCTCCAACTTCGACAATCTGGTGCTGGCTGCCAGCATCTTCCTGTTCTACGCCGGTATGGAGATGGGCGGCATTCATGTGAAAGACGTCGAGAATCCCTCGAAAAATTATCCGAAAGCCGTGTTCATCGGCTCGCTCATCACGGTCATCATTTTCGTGCTGGGCACTTTTTCGCTCGGCATCATCATTCCGGAAAAGGACATCAACCTCACGCAAAGCCTTTTGGTGGGATTCGACAACTATTTCCGCTATATCCACGCATCGTGGCTCGGTCCGGTCATCGCCGTCGCACTGGCATTCGGCGTGCTTGCCGGCGTGCTGACGTGGGTAGCCGGTCCGTCGAAAGGTATTCACGCCGTAGGGAAAGCGGGCTACCTGCCGCCGTTCTTCCAAAAGACCAACGAAAAAGGGGTGCAGAAAAACATTCTCTACATACAGGGCGGACTGGTAACGGTATTGAGTCTGCTGTTCGTGGTCATGCCTTCGGTGCAGAGTTTTTACCAGATACTCTCGCAACTCACCGTACTGCTCTACCTCATCATGTATCTGTTGATGTTCAGCGGCGCCATTTACCTGCGTTACAACATGAAAAATGCCGCACGCCCGTTCCGTATCGGCAAGAGCGGCAACGGCATGATGTGGTTTATCGGCGGATTGGGATTCTGCGGTTCGCTGCTCGCTTTCGTATTGAGTTTTATCCCGCCCGCCCAGATTTCGGTGGGCAGCAATGCCGTATGGTACGGGGTGCTGTTTGCGGGCTGCATCATCGTGGTCGTGGCGCCGTTTATCATCTACGCCATGCGCAAACCGTCGTGGGAGGACAAGAACGCGCAGTTCGAGCCGTTCCACTGGGAAACAGACAACCGCCCCACCCCGACGGAACCGCAAACGTCCGCCGAGAAATAAGCGGTATGATATATATAAAGCAAAACGGTATGGCTTCTGCCATACCGTTTTTTCTTGCGGGAATGCGATGCTACAACTCTTTTTCGGTGTAAAAGCGTATGCCCTCCGCGCGGCAGCGCCGCACGGTTTCCGGCGAAGGGGCTATCAGGTAGTTTCGCTCTTTTTCTATCCGCAGCAGCGGCAGGTCGTCGTAATGGTCGGTGAGTAAAATAGCCGGTTCGGCATCTGCCGCCCGCAGTGCCGACAAAGTGTTTTTGCATTTTTCCTCCCGCGCATTTTCTTTCCACACTTCGTTTTTCTCGCGGGGAACGGGGGTGGCGCAATATCCGTCGAAGCCCATACGGGCAGCGACAATCGCAGCATAGCTTTCGGGTGCCGCCGTCGCCAGAAAAAGGAGGTACCCCTCGCCGCGCCTACGTGCAAGGAATGCGACAATCCGCGTATCGGCTCGGGCACACAAGCTGTCTGCCAACGCGTGAAGGCGGGCATCGGTCATGAACAGGCGCGTCTTGCGCAACATACGGTATTTCATGCGTTCGTGCGACACGCAGCGGCACTTGCGCGCCGCCGCCCAAAAGAGCAGCGCAAACAGCACATCAAAGCGGAAACAGGAAAGCGCCTCCCGCACGGCAAACTGCCCATACGCCCGAAAAGTATTCGTGCGCACGAGACATTCGTCCAAATCGACCACCACCGCTTTTTTCATTCTCTTTTCATATCGTTAGACCACGGGAAACGCACTAATACACGGTCGCGATAAAGCGCATAATCGGCATCGACCAACGGGTGCGGCGTCGTTACGGTAATAACGGCAACTTTGATTTCCAAATCTTTATACTGTTCGATAAACTGATTTTTCACCCACATCATCGTCGCGCCCGAATCGATGGCGTCGTCCGTCAACAAAATTTTTCGTCCGCCGCTTTTCAAGAAAACATCGAGTTCGGGCGGCACGGCAAATTCACCCTGCCGCATCGGTGTCGTCCGCTTCGAACGTCGTTCGAGAAGGCACGATTCCAGCCGGCGCAAGCCGTTCAAAATGCCAAGCGGCGTATATCGCAAAATCCATCTCACCCCTGCCCGCTCTTTCAGCGGCGTACCCGTGCGCTGCACTTTCAACTCCCAATAGCGCCGTCGGGCATCGGGCGGCAGCGAACGGCAGACTTCCCTGCCGACATACCCGCCGCCTGTAAGTATGCCCACCACCACGTCGGGAGCATAATCCGCACCCACCAGAGCCGCCAGCGCAGCGCAGGCTTGGAGAAATTCCGAATCCGACAAGGTTTTTATTTTCATGGTTCAGGAGCCGGTTATTCGAGAAAAAAATCGTCGGCATCGCCGAGTACGGGAAATTTGCAACGAAAACGTTCCAACGCCGAGAGGTCGATTGCGGCATACGCCACCGCCTCCCTGCCCGACTCGCAGGCTGCCAGCGTGCGACCGTAGGCGTCGAGTACCACGCTGTCGCCGACATAGGCAATGCCCTGCCCGTCCTGCCCCACGCAGTTCACCCCTACGACGAAGCACTGGTTTTCGAGGGCGCGGGCGCGCAGCAGCGTGCGCCACACCTCGCCGCGCGAGGCAGGCCAGCAAGCCACATACAGCGCCACATCGTAGTCGCGGCGGTTGCGGGAAAAGACGGGAAAGCGCAGGTCGTAACACACTTGCAGCAAGATGCGCGCGCCGGCATATTCGACGACGACGCGCCGCTGTCCGGCGGTGTAGCGGTCGTTCTCACCGCTGTACGTAAACAGGTGCCGCTTGTCGTAACAAACGGTATCGCCCTCCGGCGGCACAAAATAAAAACGGTTGTAGTACTTGCCGCCCTCCGACACGGCAATGCTCCCCGCCATGGCGCAACGATGCTGCTGTGCCATGACTTTCAGCCACGCGGCAGTAGCGCCGTCGGCTGGTTCGGCGACAACCGCCGGGTCGGGACAGAAACCCGTCGAAAACATTTCGGGTAGCACGCAAAGGTCGCACGGCTCGCACTCGGCGAGCGCCGCCTCTATGCGCCGCCGGTTCTCAGCTGCATCGCACCACACGGTATTCCGTTGTAAAATCGCTATCTTCATCATACGGCAAAGATAAGCGTTTTTCCCGATTTTCTACAAAAAAGCGGTTTACTTCGACAAGAACGCTTCAATCTTGGGTCTGTCCGACGAACGGTCTCAATTCTTCAATAATAAAACCGGTGTATTTTTCAACGCCTTCGCGATTGAGATGATAATAAGAATCATACATATCTTCAAGCGGAAAAGTATGTGTTTCGGGAGAAACCAAAAACGGTATTTCATTTTTCCTCAGAAAATTATCAATTACTCTTATTTTTTGTTCATCTGCTGTATAAGCTGTCTTTACGTAAGCCGGAGGAATAATAATTACCTGTACTATCTTCTGCAATTCTTTTATACGTCCGACAAAATATCTTCCGAATTTTTCATCAAAAGATGATTTTATCGGAGAAAAATGGAACGAAATACTGGGAAAATTCCAATGTCTTTCTTCATCGCCATAATTATTAAATCCTGATGCCTGATACGCCTTTTTTGATATATGCAAATTTATCCATGATAATAATTTATATTTTAACGGATAAAAAAAGTTCTTTACTATTCTATAAATTTGTTCTTTATGTAATAATGAATATTTATTTTCCCTACTTAAAGACAATACACAGATCAGCTCACGCCCATAAGCCCGCCCATAAAAATGTTGATATTCCGGAGCAAAAACAAGTATATCTCCTTTTTTGACATACTTAACAATATCGTCGATCATAAATTGCAACCCTATACCTGCGTGAAGTCCTGTATTGACAACATGGATATGCAACGAATCTGCTATGCGACGGCTATCCAAACCGAAAGCCAAATTACTGCCTCCGACAAAAATGATACGAGGCGATGGCGTATCTTCCAATAAATCACATTTCATGTTATAGGCTTGCAAATAGTCGTTTGACGGATAAGGCAACGCTACATTCAAAATTGTCAAAATCGACAGCGCAGCCATTGTGAATATAAAAATTCTTACAAGAAAAGTCTTCATAGGTTAAAATTGAAAATAAATAAAATCGGACTGCTCGCCGGAAAACATCAGTATAAACAATATAACGACGATATATACTCCCCACCGAACCGCCCGGTAACGGAGCAGCCCCGTACCGGATAGCTGCATGGCGTGCTGCCTGTTGCGACGGCTCCACTCGATAAGAAGCATGATAAAAATATAAAGAAGCGTTTTCTTCCCAAAAACAGGAGCTATTGCTGGCACCGCAATCATTCGATAGATGTAATCGCCCGCCTGACCGATGGTTTCGGCACGAAAGATAATCCAGCCCACTACGGCGAGCAAAAAAGTTATGAGCATCTGTGCAAATTCTTTTGCGTTCGGCAGCAGCCGTCCCTGCGCCACCGTATCGGTGTATTTACGGTTGCGCCCGAGCAGTATCAACGGCAGGAAAAGCAGAGCATGATAGGCGCCCCATGTGATGAATGTCCAATTTGCCCCGTGCCAAAAGCCGCTGACAAGAAATATCACGAAGGTATTACACACCACTTTCCATTTCCCGCACCGGCTGCCGCCCAACGGTATGTAGATGTAGTCGCGAAACCATGTCGTAAGCGAGATGTGCCACCGCCGCCAAAATTCGGCGATGTCGCGCGAAAAGTAGGGATAGTTGAAGTTGCGCATCAAGTCGATGCCGAACAAGCGCGCCGTGCCTATCGCTATGTCGGAATAGCCGGAAAAATCGCCGTATATCTGAAAGGTGAACAACAGCGCTCCGACAAACAGCGTTACGCCCCCAAAATCTTGATACGAATCGAAAATTATATTAACTGCCACCGCACAATTGTCGGCAATCACCATTTTCTTGAACAAGCCCCAAAGTATCTGCCGGCAGCCGTCTACCGCTTTATCGTAATCGAACGTGCGGGGTCGGGAGAATTGCGGCAGCAGGTTGGTTGCCCGTTCGATAGGTTCGGCGACCAATTGCGGGAAGAAGCTGATGAACGCGAAAAAGGCGGCCGCATCGTGCGTGGCTTGCAGTTTGTGACGATAGACGTCGATCGTATAACTCAACGCCTGAAAGGTGTAAAAGCTGATACCGACCGGCAGGAGTATGTCCACCGTTACCCAATCGAGTTCCATGCCGAAGAGGCGGAACAGGGCTGCCAGATTTTCTCCGAAGAAATTGTAATACTTGAATACGCCGAGTATGCCGAGATTCAGAATGATATTCGAGGCGCTGATGAGTTTTTGTCTGCCCCGCTTTCCCTCGCTGCGCTCCAACAAAATGCCGCTCGCAAAACTGCATACGGTCGTGAGGGCTATCAACAGCAGAAAACGCCAATCCCACCACCCGTAAAAAACATAGCTCGCCGCCACGACAAACAGATTCTGCGCCCGCAACGGCTTGAAAACAAACCAGTAAAGCAGGAATACAATCGGCAGAAAAATCAAAAACTCAAAGGAATTAAAAAGCATATAAATCCAAAATTTTCCATAAACACGTTGCAAAATTAATAATTAAATTAATAACATAGAACATTCTTTCTAAAAATTTTTTTCAACTCTCAATTATAGGACAAAACAACAATTATCGGATAAAATCGGAAAAACGTGATTTTGGTTAGAAATTCAGGAATCGGGATTGAAAAAAATCGGGATAGTTTTTTTATTTTTGCATACGAGAACGCAAACTTTTATTTACTCTTAAAAACGCATTTATGAAACATTTTATTTATGCCGTATGTCTTCTCGGCTTGCTGGCTGGTTGCAACTCAGAAAACAAAAATATGAAAACCGAAAACACATTTACACAGATTTTTCCGCAAGGCGAAAAATTGCCGGCTCAATTTTCGTCTTACTTCATCGGACAAGCCTATCTGGCTCCGATAAGCAACAATGATTCGCTGGGCACGCACATCTCGAACGTAACGTTCGAGCCGGGCTGCCGCAACAACTGGCACAGCCACACGGGCGGGCAGCTGCTAATCGTTACTGCCGGTCGGGGCTTCTATCAGGAACGGGGCAAAGCGGCGCGCGAACTGCACGCGGGCGACGTCGTGGAGATTCCCGCCAACGTGGAACATTGGCACGGCGCTGCGCCCGACAGCTGGTTTTCGCATCTGGCAGTGGAGTGCAACGCGACGACCAACGTCAATACTTGGCTCGACCCCGTGAACGATGAGGAGTATCTCGCGGCAACAGCAGGCAAATAATCTTCACAAAATCAAATCCGTATGTACAAACGAATCGCAGTGCTGCTTCTCCTGTTCGGTGCGGCAGCGCTTCATACGAAAGCTCAAACGAATATGCAAACGAATTATCTTACTCCCCGCCAGCAGGACATTGCCGTCGTGGCGGCATTTGCCGCACAGGGCGATATGGCAGGGCTGAAACCGGCGCTGCACCGCAGTCTCGACGACTCGCTCACCGTCAATGAAATAAAACAGGTATTGGTACAGATGTATGCCTATTGCGGCTTTCCGCGCAGCCTCAACGCGCTCGGTGCTTTTATGGAAGTCATCAGCGAAAGAGAAAAAGCGGGTCTTCCCTGCCCGCCGGGCAAAGAGGCTACACCCCTGCCTGCCGGCACCGATATGCTGCAACGGGGCACCGAAGTGCAGACCGAGCTGGTGGGCGCTCCGGTGAAGGGCGGCATCATGGACTTCGCGCCGGACATAGACCTGTACCTCAAAGCGCATCTTTTCGGCGACATTTTCGCCCGCGACAACCTCGACCATGTTTCGCGCGAAATCGCGACGGTCGGCGCGCTGTCGGCATTGACGGGCGCCGAGAGCCAGCTGCGTGCGCACCTGCACATCGCCCGAAACACGGGCTTGACGAGCGAACAGCTGCACGAAATCGCTTCCGTGCTGAAAACGCGCGTCGGCGCGCAGACGGGCAACCGCACCGAAGAGGCACTCAAAGAGATAGAGGGTACGCCCGCCGGCAAGTAAGGCATCATGTATCGCACGGGGTAGGAAGTGTGGTCGGGCGAAACTGCCCGCAGTTTAGGCTACGTAACGTTGAACATACCGCCCACAAAAGGCAGCGAAGTGAAGATAGAACTTATCGGCATAAACAAGGAAGCCGATGCGTTCGGCGGCATCGTGGAGATAACGGGGAAAACGGAACCGGACTCTCGGACGTCCGATACCGAAGCCAAAGGGAGTCTGCGCATCGTCGAGATAGAATTTTACGAAATTCCCGCCCGTCCATAGCACACAACATCTATATATAGAATCGAGGGAGGAAGCAATTGCCTCCTCCCTCGATGTATAATAACAGCTCCGCTTCCGGAGCGAGCGAAATCAAAGGGTTACGCCGGTCTTGAAGATAGCGATTTCGCGATAGCCTTTGCGTTCGTTATTGACGCACTTGCCGCTCGCCACTTCGATGACGAATTGAATGAATCGTTCCACCACTTTCTCCATCGGTTCGTTTTCGACCAACGTTCCGGCGTTGAAATCTATCCAACCGGGTTTGAGTTTCGCCAAATTGCTGTTGGTGGAAATCTTCATCGTAGGCACGTATGTTCCGAACGGCGTACCGCGACCGGTGGTGAAAAGCACCATTTGACAGCCGCTCGAAGCCAGAGCCGTAGCAGCCACCAAGTCGTTGCCCGGAGCGCTAAGCAGGTTGAGCCCTTTGGTCTTGATGCGCTCGCCGTACATCAGCACGTCGCGCACAATCGACTTGCCGCACTTCTGCGTGCAGCCCAGCGATTTTTCTTCAAGCGTGGATATACCGCCGGCTTTGTTGCCGGGCGAGGGATTTTCATATACCGGTTGGTTGTTCGCCATGAAATAGGCTTTGAAGTCGTTGATGAGGTGCACGGTTTTGTCGAAGAGCTCGGGCGTACCGCAGCGGTTCATCAGAATCGTTTCGGCGCCGAACATTTCGGGCACTTCGGTGAGTACGGTGGTACCGCCCTGCGAAACGAGGAAGTCGGAAAAGACGCCCAGCAGCGGATTGGCAGTGATGCCGGAGAATCCGTCGGAGCCGCCGCATTTGAGGCCGACGCGCAGCTCGCTCAACGGAATATCGGTGCGCACATCTTTCGAAGCGACAGCGTATATTTCGCGCAGCAGGGACATACCGGTTTCAAACTCGTCCTCCACTTTCTGGCAAATCATGAATTTCACCCGTTGTTCATCGACCTCGCCGAGCAGTTCGCGGAAAGCGTCCAGCTGGTTGTTTTCGCAACCGAGCGATACGACCAGCACGCCGCCGGCGTTGGGGTGTTTCACCATGTCGCGCAACACTTTGCGGGTGTTTTCGTGGTCGTTGCCGAGCTGTGAACAGCCGTAGTTGTGCGGGAACGAAACAATGGCATCGACGCCTTTTCCAGCGGTTTCGCGGCGCAGCGCCTCCGCCAGTTGATTGACGACGCCGTTTACGCAGCCGACCGTCGGGATAATCCATATTTCGTTGCGCACGCCCACTTCGCCGCTTTTGCGGCGATAGCCTTTGAAAGTCAGTTTTCTGTCGGGCTGTTCGACGCTTACCAGTTTCGGCGTGTAGGTGTATTCGAGCAGACCTTCGAGGTTGGTCTTAATATTTTTCTCGTTCACCCACGCCCCTTTGGCGATAGCCGCACGGGCATGACCGATAGGATAGCCGTATTTGACGATATGCTCGTCGGCAGCGAAATCGCGCAAAGCGACTTTATGACCGGCAGGAATATCTTCGGCTACCACTATCTCGACGCCGTCCACCGTAAGCCGGTCGCCCTTTTTCAAAGGGTCGATGGCTACGGCAACGTTGTCGGCGGGATTGATTTTGATATAGTTCGTACTCATATTCAGAGAATGGATTTAACCGTTTCGAGCATACCTTTTTCCTGTATCGAATCGAGGTAACCTTTTACAGCGTCGGTCAAGCCGGGTATGTTGTTGAGGTTTTCGCCCCAAATCGATTCGGCAGCCAATACGCCTTCGGCGACGCACTTCGTGCAGCCTTTTGCCCAAAGGTCTTTGAGCAGCGCCATGATTTCGGGAGCATCGTTGGGCACGATTTCGGCACCGTCGGCACGCACACCGCCCTTGTAATAGGTGATGATGGCAGCCAAGCCCAGCACAAGACCTTTCGGCAGGGTGCCTTTGCGTTGGAGATATACTTTCAGACCGGGCAGGTCGCGGGTCTGGTATTTCGGGAACGAGTTGAGCATAATCGAAGTTACCTGATGATCGACGAACGGGTTGTTGAAACGTTCGAGAACATCTTCGGCAAATTTCTTCAATTCGTCTTTCGGGAGGTTGAGGGTTTCCATCAACTCGTCGAACATGACTTTATGGATATATTTGCCGATGACGGGGTGCTGGCAGGCATCGCGCACGATATTCACGCCGGAGAGATAGGCTACGGGCGAGAGTACGGTGTGCGGACCGTTGAGCAAGGTAACTTTTCTTTCGTGGTACGGAGCTTCGGAGGGAACGAAAAGCACGTTCAAGCCCGCCTTGTCGGCAGGAAATTCCTTAGCGACCGATTGCGGAGCCTCGATAACCCAGAGGTGGAAAATTTCGGCTTGTACCACCAGATTGTCGTCGTACTGCAATTTTTCTTTGATAGCGGCGATGTCCTTGCGGGGAAATCCCGGAACGATGCGATCGACCAACGTGGCGTAAACGCCGCAAGCCTCTTCGAACCATTTTTTGAAATCTTCGCCGAGTTTCCACAATTCGATATATTGGTAAATCGTTTCTTTGAGTTTGTGTCCGTTGAGGAAAATCAACTCGCAGGGGAAAATGATAAGACCTTTCGTCTTGTCGCCTTTGAAGGTTTTGTAACGGCGATAGAGCAGCTGCGTGAGTTTGCCCGGGTAGGACGAAGCGGGAGCGTCGTCGAGCTTGCAGGCGGGGTCGAAAGCGATGCCGGCTTCGGTCGTGTTGGAAATGACGAAACGTATTTCGGGCTGGTCGGCAAGTTTCATAAATTCGTCGTTCTGCGAATAGGGATTCAAGGCGCGGCTGATGACGTCGATACGGGTAAGGCTGTTTACGACGTTGCCTTTGTCGAGACCTTGCAGATTGACGTGATAGAGGCAATCCTGAGCGTTCAACATATCGACCATACCTTTTTCGATGGGTTGGACGACAACTACACTGCTGTTGAAATCGGCTTTTTCATTCATATTGTAGATAATCCAATCTACAAACGCGCGCAAGAAGTTTCCTTCGCCGAATTGAATAATCCGTTCGGGGTATTTGTTTGCCTGAGCGGTAGTTCTGTTAAGTTGTTTCATAGGATTTGTACGTTAGTGTTAATATTAAAATAATTGAAAATCAATATAATAGTCGATATTCTCCGCCGTAAGAATGTCGATGGGCATGAAGTTGCGGCGGGGCGCCTGCTTGCGGAATATCTTGTACTCGCAAAGGGCTTTCATACCCCTGTATCCCTGCAACTCCGGACGCTGCGAAAGAAGGTATTTTATCTTGCCGTCTTTCAGCGCCTTAACATTCGGCGAGAGCAGCTCGTAGCCCAAGAGGCGGAACGGGGTGTGCTGCGTCTCGTCGAGATAGCGGGCGATGCGCCACACGCGCGAATTGAACGTAACGCCTTCTTTTATGTTCGGATATTGTATGAAAAAATCGCGTATGTATTGCAGGTTGAGGCGGTCGTCCGACGGGTGCAGTTTGATGACCTGCAAGCCGACTTGCGGCAAATACCGGCGCACATATTTAATGAAGCCCTGATAGCGCAAATCGGACTGGTTGGAGCCGAGATTGCCGAGCCGGTTTATTTTGAAAATCGCGATATCGCTGCCCGGCTCTATGTCCGCCAGCAAAAGTTTGGCAGCCAGAAAACCACTCTGCAACGAATCCATACCGAAATAAGAGAGGGCATTGGCTTCGGCAATATCGGAGTCGATAAACACATACGGGATTTTTTCCTTGTCGAGCCGTGCCGCCAAAGCGATGGAGGCATCGGTGAAGACCGGCGACAGGAGCACGCCATCGACTTTGAGCGTAAGCAGCTGTGCTACGGCATCTTCAAAAGCGCGGCTGTCGTACTGGTCGAACAGCACCTGCTCCACCGAAATATTCAGATTGGCAAATTCCGTCGCTGCCAGATTCACGCCGCGCAGCACCTCTATCCAATAGTCGTATCCGCCGGCTTTCGGCAGCAGGGCGGCAAAAGTATAGCGCCGCTTCGACGCCAGCGCCGAAGCATAGGGATTGGGACGATAATCGAGCCGGTTCAATACGGTTTCTATTTTCGTCCGCGTCTCGGCAGATACCTCTCCCCGATTATGCAAAACCCTATCGACAGTGCCTGCCGATACGCCCGCCATACGGGCAATGTCTTTGATGCGGATTTTATCCAAGCGGTTTTCCATGTTCAGTTCGAGGTTTCATCTAACGGAAAAGTTTTCCGTTTCTATTTGCAAATATAGAATTTTTATTTTGTACTTCAAAAAAAAATCGTAATTTCGTGCCCGAACACGGTCTTTATTTTATCGGTATTCCGTAATTTTGCCCGAGCGATAAAATAAAGCTGCCGGAACGCACGGTCTGCATATCAGGTCGTTCAACTAAAAAACACGATTCGGTCGATACATGAAAAACGAACAGTAACTCTTTTCTTACGAAAAAATACATCAAATAATATTATCAAAAAATCGCTTCGTTATGAAAAAATTTATGGACGAAAATTTCTTGCTGCAAACCGAAACGGCGCAAGAGCTTTATCACAACCACGCGGCTAAAATGCCGATTATCGATTACCACTGCCACCTGATTCCCCAAATGGTGGCTGACGACCACAAATTCAAATCGCTGACCGAAATATGGCTCGGCGGCGACCACTACAAATGGCGCGCCATGCGTACCAACGGCGTCGATGAACGCTATTGCACGGGCAAAGACACGACCGACTGGGAAAAATTCGAGAAATGGGCGGAGACCGTGCCCTACACCATGCGCAACCCGCTGTACCACTGGACACACCTCGAACTGAAAACGGCTTTCGGCATCGATAAAATATTGAACCCGAAAACCGCCCGTGAAATCTACGACGAATGTAACGAAAAGCTCGCCCGTCCGGAATACTCGGCACGCGGCATGATGCGCCGTTACCACGTGGAAACGGTATGTACGACCGACGACCCCGTCGATACCCTCGAATACCACATCAAAACCCGTGAAAGCGGATTCGAGATAAAAATGCTCCCGACATGGCGTCCCGACAAAGCCATGGCAGTGGAAGTGCCCTCCGAATACCGCGCTTACATCGAAAAACTGGCTGCCGTGAGCGGCATCGCCATTTCGACATTCGACGACATGATTGCCGCCCTGCGCAAACGCCACGAATTTTTCGCCGAACAAGGCTGCAAACTCTCCGACCACGGTATCGAAGAATTTTATGCCGAAGACTACACCGATGCCGAAATCAAAGCTATATTTAATAAAGTATATGGAGGCAAGCAACTGACGCAGGAAGAAATATTGAAATTCAAATCGGCGATGCTGATTATCTTCGGTGAAATGGATTGGGAAACGGGCTGGACGCAGCAGTTCCACTACGGCGCTATCCGCAACAACAACTCCAAGATGTTCAAACTGCTCGGTCCCGACACCGGTTTCGACTCCATCGGCGAATTTACCACCGCCAAAGCCATGGCGAAATACCTCGACCGCCTGAACAGCAACGGCAAACTGACGAAAACGATTCTCTACAACCTCAATCCCTGCGCCAACGAAGTAATCGCCACCATGCTGGGCAACTTCCAAGACGGCACGGTTGCCGGCAAGATACAGTTCGGTTCGGGCTGGTGGTTCCTCGACCAGAAAGACGGTATGGAGAAACAAATGAACGCTCTTTCGGTACTCGGTCTGTTGAGCCGCTTCGTCGGTATGCTCACCGACTCGCGCAGCTTCCTCTCTTACCCGCGCCACGAATACTTCCGCCGCACGCTCTGCAACTTGGTGGGTCGCGACGTCGAAAACGGCGAAATACCGTATTCCGAAATCGACCGCGTGCGTCAGATGATCGAAGACATCAGCTACAACAATGCAAAGAATTTCTTTCAATTTTAATACCTAACACATTATCATCATGAGCAAAAAAGTAGTAACATTCGGAGAAATCATGTTGCGCTTGGCCACGCCCGGGTATCTGCGGTTCAGTCAGGCAAAAGAGTTCACGGCAACCTTCGGCGGCGGTGAAGCCAACGTGGCAGTATCTTTGGCCAATTACGGCGTCGATGCCGAGTTCGTAACCCGCTTCCCCAAAAACGACATCGCCAAAGCGTGCGAAATGGATTTGCACAAATATGGCGTCAAGACCGACCACTGCATCTACGGCGGCGACCGTCTGGGCATCTACTTCCTCGAAACGGGAGCTGTGGCACGCGCCAGCAAAGTGGTTTACGACCGCGCCAACTCCGCCATCGCAGAAATCAAACCGGGCATGATAGACTGGGACACCGTGTTCAAAGGCGTCGATTGGTTCCACTGGACGGGCATCACGCCGGCGCTCTCGCAGGGCGCAGCCGACGCCTGCCTCGAAGCCATCAAGGCAGCCAACCGGCTGGGCGTTACCGTATCGTGCGACCTCAATTACCGGAAAAACCTGTGGAAATACGGCAAGACGGCATCGGAAATCATGCCGGCACTGGTCGAAGGGTGCGACGTGATACTGGGCAATGAAGAAGACGCCGAAAAAGTATTCGGCATCAAACCCGAAGGCTTCGACGTAGCCAAGACCAACGGCGAAGTCAATGCCGCCGAATTCGAATCGGTATGCACGCAACTGATGAAGAAATTCCCGAGAGCCAAGAAAGTCATCATCACCCTGCGCGGCTCCATCAATGCCAACCACAACACGTGGGGCGGCGTGCTCTATGCCGGCGGCAAACTCTACCAATCGCGCCGTTACGACATCACGCACATCGTCGACCGCGTAGGCGGCGGCGACTCGTTCATGGGCGGACTCATCTACGGACTGCTCACCTACACGGGCGACGACCAGAAAGCGCTCGACTTCGCCGTAGCGGCATCGTGCCTGAAACACACCATCTATGCCGACTACAACCTCGTAACCGTCGAAGAAGTCGAAAAACTCATGAGCGGCGACGCTTCCGGTCGCGTGTCGAGATAATCGCGCCATTCTCAACAAAAAACGCTTCGGTAACAATTATCGAAGCGTTTTTTATTTCTTTTCATACGGCTTTCATTCCCGCATGACACGACGGTCGGCCACATACACACCACCCAACACCAAGGCGGCTCCTATCAGGAAAATCGGCGTCAAAGGTTCGCTCAACACCGCCGCAGATGCCAATATCGTAACTACGGGATTGAAATAGATGTAATTGGAGGCGCGTACCGTACCCAAGTGTTTCAGCACGACATTCCACACCATATAACAAAGCATCGAAGCTACGACGCCCAAAAACAAAAGATTACCGAGCACCGCCGGCGAAACCAACGCTTTCGGCTCAAAATGCAACGGCTCCACCGCAAACATCGGCAACAACGAAATCAATCCGTAAAAGAAAATTTTACGGGTAATGAATGCGGTCGAATATTTCCCGTTCAGACGTTTGATTATCAAACTGTAAAATGCCCACAGAAGAGCGGCGGCAAAGGAAAGCATATCGCCCAACGGATTGAGTTGCAGCACAAAATGACCATTGAACACGACAAGGGCTACGCCCGCCAAAGCCACCAGCGAACCGATGACAAACTGCGTGGAAAGGCGATAACTGCGGTAAAAAAGGCGCACGACTATCGCTGTAAGCAACGGCGCCGTGCATACGATAAGCGATACATTCGAAGCATACGAAAGCGTCAATGCCGTGTTCTCCGCCAGAAAATAGACCGAACCTCCCGTCAAGGCGGCGCCGACCAACAGCAATTCGTCGGTCAGGCTCTCCGCCCACAACCGCTTATACGAAACCGCCCA
Source organism: uncultured Bacteroidales bacterium (assembly GCA_947593515.1). Taxonomy (GTDB): domain Bacteria; phylum Bacteroidota; class Bacteroidia; order Bacteroidales; family UBA11471; genus Caccoplasma. Next base: position 45,345 of record CANQDQ010000016.1, read on the forward strand.
CAAACAAATGTACGCCGCCAAGAAACGATAAAACATAATATCGACAGGTGAAAGTCCGTGATTGAGCAAGACTTTCGTGGAAACAAAAGTCGTTCCCCACACTCCGACCGTAAGCAACGCGGCAATATGATACAAATACGATTTCATTCCGTTCCGGTGCATTTTCTTTTTCGGCTGCAAATATAGGAATTTTCAAAGAGTAAAAACGATGTTATCTTTTTTGTTGCCGATTTTCCGGCTTTAACGATGATGAATATTAATTTTTTTTTGTATTTTAGCCCCAAATAGGAATTTATGAAAAAAGAGTTTCTGTTCGGCTGTCTGTTATCGCTAAGCGTGGCGGGGCATTCGTATGCGCAAAAGCCGGAGGGTCCGCAATATCGCTGGCAGGCATCGCCCAATACTTCGGTGGTAACATCGACCACGACCTCTTTGGAGAAAACGCCGAAGCCGGTGCAGCCGAAGACGCCGTCGAGCTGGCAGAAAAGTCCGGTGCAAGTACGGCGATACGACCCGAACAATCCTTCCGCCTATTTCAAAGGCTTCTACGACAAACAACGGCAGCAACAACAGCAACAATGGCAAAAACAGTGGCAGCAACAGCAGAAACAATGGGAACAACAACAGAAGCAGTGGCAGAAGCAATGGCAACAAGGCAATGCACAATTGAAACGTGCCCAAAAGTCGACCCATAAACAGAATAATACAACAAAGAAACCGAAATCATCGCAGAAAAAATCGTCCGCACCCCAACAAAACAAGGGGTACAATAATTATACCTATCCTCGTAACAACAGCTATAACACGAAGTCCCAACCGCAAAATCAATCTACCCCGAAAAAACAAACACAGAAACAATACCAACAGCCGTATCAAAACAAGGGGTACAACAATTATACCTATCCTCGTAACAACAGCTATAACACGAAGTCCCAACCGCAAAATCAATCTACCCCGAAAAAACAAAC
>CANQDQ010000017.1 GCA_947593515.1 uncultured Bacteroidales bacterium
CTCATTACAAATGCGGGTAAGACCACTACCGCGTTTCTCCATATAGTCGAGTTGGGCCATCACATTTGCCAGCATCGAAATGTCTGTATACCTTCCGGCGGTCGTATCTACCGTTACTGGAAATGCCGTTACCTGTTGCAAACCTCTGATACCGACGAGCGTTTCAGTCATTTTTCGGAAGATGAAAGACTGTACTGAAAAGAGATTTTGTATGTATATTTGCGAACGTAATGCGCTGAAAATTAATTATTAAACGCTTTGATATAACATAAATACGATGTATATTTGTCGGAGAATAACACTTGACAGAATGAACGAGATTGTAAATTGAACGCAACAGTTTGAATATGGTAGATAACTGACATGACACCGGAGAAATCGCAAATCAAGTTTGCGAAATCGGAACGATCGGGAGAACTCATAGGCTTCGTATCCCGACATTCCAAAACTCATCAATTGAAAGGAGTCCGCGAAGACTCAAGATTCGGTAAGCAAATTTGTGTCCTTTCAGAGGATTTGAAAGGAAGCATCGAGCCTAATGTGCTTTACGCTGTGGAATTGAAACCCATGCACAAGGCGAAAGGATATGTGGTCGTAGCCGCCACACCGGTTCAATTCTCTGCAACGGTGGAAACCGTCATCGTTCCCAAGTCCCGCTACAAAGTTACGGTAACATTCGGAAACAAGACTATTTTCTTCGACCCCAAGGAGGGGAAAAGCGCCATGAGCAGAACGCTTGAAGGCGTACTGTCCGTATTGAAAGGTCGCAGGGATATCAAAAATCCGGAATCCGTCATCGCGGACTTCATAGCACGGGCAGAAGAGATGATTCGTCGTTTCGAGCAAGACGGATATACCTACACGGGAAAACGACATGCCGAAGAGTGCAGATCATAAGAGACTCGGAAGCACATACTTTTCCCTTAGGGCCGACCTGGAAGAGTTTCTGCATATCGTTTCTGCTGTACGGTATATACTCGAACACCCGGAAGCGCCACGCAGAATATACTCCGACAGTATGGTGGCCATATCTTGGTACAGGAATCGGAAAACTGCGATGATGCACAATCGTCCGGCTTTACAGAAAGCCGAAGTGTTTCTCAAAGTTTTCCATTCCCAAATACAAGACATAGAGGTAATATATCGAAATGGCGAGGTACCGGGAGATGTACGGAAGAATTCGACAGTATGTGAAACTTAAACAGTATTATAAGGTATGGCAAAGTTAAAATCCCAGTCTCAACGAACCGTTGAACTGAAAGAAGAGGACTATCTGCTTCTCCTTGAGAACTCGATTAAAATGGAAGCACTCAAAATCGCAGGTATAGAGAAAATGCCAATTTACAAGGCTATGGAATATATCCTCGAACACCGGCATATCGACTTGCTGATAAAACCGGTGTCAAGGAAATATTCCTGATTGCCTGTTTGGACAATATTATACACTCCAACACAAAGGTTAGTAAATAGTGCATATCCATATAAATCAGTATCAATCAGCACGATAAGAAAGCGACGCATGTACGGATATATGTGTACCGCCCATATGCCGCTTTTCCTTGTATATTTGCTCTTAATCAGATTATCTTTGATATCAGTATCTTGCTTTCAAAAGTTTTATATACCTTTGCTATTGCAATTAGTTGGCTGGCTCAAACCTCCATGTAGTCTCCTATGTAGAGATTAAGGTTTTTAGCGCAAATCAACATTGTCAATCAATCAGTTAAGAACAAAGATGCTTTCCCGCATGAGGTCGCTGCTTTTTTTATAGAGAGGTTGCGTTATGCAGCCGGAGTTTCTTCGGCTTTCGGCAATTTTCTTCTCATCATTTCGTAAGCCACCGGCACGGCGACGAACATGGTCGAGAACGTACCCGTAATCACACCGAGCAACATGGCGAACGTAAAGCTGCGAATGGTGTCGCCGCCCAAAACGAAGATGCATACCAACACGAGTGCGGTGCTCAACGAGGTGCTTATGGTACGTGCCAACGTGCTGTTGAGAGCGTCGTTGATGACCAAGCGACGGTCGCGTTTGGGATAGAGCCCTATCACCTCGCGCACGCGGTCGAATACCACCACTTTATCGTTCACCGAATAACCGATAATCGTCAGAATGGCGGCTATGAACGACTGGTCGATTTCCATAGAGAAAGGCAGCAAGCCGTAGAACAGCGAGTAGAACGACATGATGATGACCGTATCGAAAGCCAGCGATACCAACGTGCCGACACTGAATGCGAAATCGCGGAAACGCAACAGAATGTAGAGGGCGATAGCCACCAGCGAGAAAAGCACTGCCCAAATGGCGCCGATGGTAATATCTTCGGCGATGCTCGGACCCACTTTCTGTATGCTCATGACATTTTCCGATTCGAATGCCTTTTGGTCTTTACCGCCGACCTCGTCTTTAAGACCGGTGTAAATCATCGTCAATATCTCCTCATCTATCGTGTCGTCCGATTCGGCGATGCGGTAGTTGGTGGAGATACGCACCTGATTGTCGCCGCCGATGGTGATTACTGTCGGAATGTTATCGCCGAACTGCGGTTTGAGCAAGTCGGCAATATACTGGGTGTTCACCGGTTTGTCGAAGCGCACGATGTAGTTGCGACCGCCGGAGAAGTCGATACCAAGACTCATTCCGCGCAGAGCGAACGATACACAGCCGATGATTACCAGCGCGCCGCATACGATATAGCCGACCTTGCGGGCACCGAGGAAATTGAAATGATTGTCGACCAGCAGGTTGCGGGTAAACGGCGTAGTAAACGAAAGTTTCTTAAACCAGTTTTTGTCGAGACCTCTCTCGTAGAAAAGACGGGTGAGGAACACGGCCGTGAAGAACGAGCAGACGATACCGATAAGCAGCGTCGTGGCAAATCCTTTGATAGGACCGGTACCGAAATAGAAGAGTATGATACCCGTAATCACGGAAGTGAGGTTGGAGTCGAAAATCGCGGAGAAGGCATTTTTGTAACCGTCGTTGATAGCGTTTTTCAGGCTCTTGCCGGCACGCAGCTCCTCTTTGGTACGTTCGTAAATCAGCACATTGGCATCGACGGCAATACCGAGCGAGAGCACCAGACCGGCGATACCCGAGAGGGTAAGCACGGCTTGGAACGATGCCAGAATACCCATCGTGAAGAACATATTGACGATAAGGGCGCAGTTGGCAACCAGTCCGGGAACGACGCCGTAAACGCTTATCATGTAAATCATCAGCAATACCAGCGCGAAGATGAAGGAGATGACACCGCTGCGTATGGCTTCCTGACCGAGCGACGGACCTACGATTTCTTCTTGTACGATTTTCACGCTGGCAGCCATTTTACCGGTTTTCAGCACGTTTGCCAAGTCTTGTGCTTCTTCGGGCGTGAAGCCGCCGGATATTTCGGATTGTCCGTTGGGAATTTCGCTACTGACAACGGGGAAAGAATAAACGTGTTCATCGAGAACGACAGCCACGCATTTGCCAATGTTTTCACGCGTCAGCTGCGCCCATATTTTCGAGCCTTCGGCATTCATGCGCATACTTACGACAGGTGCATTGGTTACGCGGTTGAAGTCTTCACGGGCGTCGTTGATGACATCGCCCGAGAGAGCGGGACGACCGCCGGTGCTCGATTTCAAAGCTACTAACTGGTAGTATTGTTCTTTCTCGTCGATGGCTTTCACCGTCCAGTAGAATACAACGTTTGCCGGCAGCGTTTCGCGCACCTGCGGCAAAGCCAGATAGGCATTGATCGCAGCCGTATCGCGATGGTGGGCGATACCTACGGCAGGCGATGCTGCCGGTCCGCCTTGCGACACATTCAACTGCAAGCGCGAGAAAAGCGGATTTTGACGTTTCCACAATTCCTCTTCCTTGCTTTGTTGGGTCAGTTCCGAGAGTTCGCCGTTGTCGGTTGTTTCTTCCACGACGGGGTTGCCGTTGTTTTCGGCGCGGGCTATCAGGTCGTTTGCCGATACCAGACGGGCGTAGAGGTCGCTCAGGTTATAAGTCTCCCAAAATTCGAGGTTGGCGCTTCCTTGCAGAAGTTTGCGCACACGTTCCGGCTCTTTCACACCCGGAAGCTCTACCAAGATGCGACCGTCTCTTTCGAGGCGTTGTATGTTGGGAGCCACCACGCCGAAGCGGTCGATACGGGTACGCAACACATTATAGGAATTGTCGATGGCGCTGTTCAGCTCCTCGCGCAACACGGCAAGCACTTCGTCGTTCGATGCCGACGGGGCGATTTTCTCTTTCAGCTGGAATGTACTGAATATGGAAGCCAACCGGATATTGGGGTCGAGCTTTTTGTATTCATTGACGAAGACCGAAAGGAAGTCGTCGTTATCGGTCTGGTTTGCCGTAGCGGCAGCCAGCGCCGCATTGAATTTCGGGTCGGGGTTGTTGTTCGACAGCGATTTCAACACGTCGGCGACGGAAATTTGCAGTATGACGTTCATACCGCCTTTCAGGTCGAGACCCAGACCGATTTCCATTTCATTACACTGTTTCAGCGTGTAATATCCGAGATAGACCTTTTCGGTCGCCATCGAATCCAAATAGTTCTTGTAGGCTTCGGGGTCTCCGTTAGAAATCTCTTCGGCTTTCTGATTGTAATGGCGGGTTACAAACGAAAACGAGATATAAAAGAGACATACCAATGCTAGCAGAACCGCTAAAACTCTTATAAATCCTTTGTTTTGCATTGTAATTTGTACTTTATGTTTTTGATAATTATTTTATCGGTTTTCAATTAAGGTGCAAATATATGGCTTTTTTCGGTAACGTCTGCAAAATTACAATAATTTTGTCATGCGCGAGTACAAAAGAATCTTTTTTCTGCCGCGATACGGGAGCTTTTTTCTATCTTTGCGTGTTGTTATGTACGGAAAATCCAATCTTCCTGTATGATGAAATACACCGGACGACACTCGTTTCTGCGTGCCTGCATGGCGGCAGGCGCCGGCATATTCTTTGCGGGCGTTCTCTTTTCGTGTGCGAACATCGGACGTCCGGGCGGAGGTCCGAAAGACGAAACGCCTCCCGTCGTAAAAAAATGCGACCCGGAGCCGGGAACGCTCAACTACAACAGCAACAAAATCAATGTCGATTTCGATGAAATTATCCAAATAGACAACCCCAACGAGAAAGTAATCATCTCGCCCCCGCAAAGCCAAATGCCGCGCATCTTGACGAGCGGACGGCGGGTGAGCGTAACGCTCAACGACTCGCTGCTGCCGAACACGACCTATACCATCGACTTCGGCGACGCCATTGCCGACAACAATGAAAAAAACAAGCTGGGCGCTTTCAGCCTCTATTTCTCGACGGGCGACCACATCGACACGCTCGAAATCGCGGGGACGCTGCTCAACGCCTCCAACCTCGAACCGGTAAGCGACATGACGGTGGGCATCTACGCCAACCTTGACGATACGGCATTTACGTCGCTGCCGTTCCTGCGCATCGCGCGCACCGACGCCTACGGGCGCTTTACCGTACACAACATTGCCGAAGGCTCTTACCGGATTTTCGCCCTGAAAGACGGTAACCGGAACTACTTTTTCGACAATCCAGCCGAAGACATCGCTTTCGGCGACTCGCTCATCTTCCCGACCGTGCAAATGGAGTGGCGCACCGACACGATATGGGCTGACAGCGTAACCATCGATACGATGATTACGGCGCTGCGTCCACACTATTACCCCGACGACCTCGTGCTGCTCGCTTTCAACGAAAATTTCAAATCGCACTATTTCGAGAAATACGAACGCACCGACCGCCGGAAAGTAACCGTTTATTTCTCGGCGCCGCAAGATTCGCTGCCGCGCATCACGCCGCTCAATTTCGCCGACGGCGACTGGGCTGTCGTCGAGAGCAACGCCACCTGCGACACCATTACCTATTGGCTGCGCGACTCGTTGGTGTACGGGAAAGACTCCTTGCAGATAGCCGCTGCCTACTACCGTACCGACTCGGCGCAGCAGCTGTCGCTCTACAACGACACGATGACATGGATATTCCGCGACAAGACGGTGCGGAAAGAGCGCAAGTCCAAAGACAACGACACCCTGCCGCCGCCCGTCGAATTCATGGGCATCGCCAACCGCAACGGCTCGACCCTCGACATTCCCGCCGTACCCGTCTATACCTTCGACCAACCGGTGAGGCGGCTCGCACCCGATGCCGTGCATCTCGACCTGAAAGTCGATACCCTGTGGACACCCGTAACGGATTATACGTTTGTCCCCGATTCGGGTTCGACGCGCACCTACCGCCTGCATCATAAATGGAAGCCCGGCAGCGAATACCGCCTCACGCTCGACTCGTTGGCTGCCGAAAGCATCTACGACTCGCCGACCAACACGCTGGAGCACCGCTTCAAGGTGCGCGCCGTCGAGGAGTATTCCAACCTCATCGTCAAAACCGTCGGCGTAGAGGAGGGCGCTTTCGCCGAACTGTTGAGCAGCTCCGATATGCCGAGCTATACAAGCCGCGTCAAAAACGGCAGGGCGATTTTCCGCTACCTCATGCCGGGCACCTATTATATGCGCCTCTGCATCGACGCCAACGAAAACGGCGTATGGGACACCGGCAATTACAAGGAGAAGCGGCAGCCCGAAACGGTGCTTTACTATCCGGGCAACATCGCCCTGCGGGCGAACTGGGACGTGGAGCAGACTTGGGACGTATATGCCACGCCGCTCACCGAACAGAAGCCGCGCGAAATCGTGAAGAACAAACCCAAAGAGGAGAAATCGAAAGATACCGACGAAGAGGAGGAAGAAACGCCTATTTACTCCAACCAGCCCACGCTTACCGCCCCGCGCCCGTAGACAGGGGCAGCGGCGTGCGGAAAATCCCGCAAAGCTGCGGGTCGGATCAAAAAAAAAGCCGCCCTGCCATGTGAATGGCAGGGCGGCGTGTCAAAGATTATCTATTCAGGAAATTCTCTTTTTCATTCTATTGTTCGGCAATGACGGTCTTTTTGCCGTTCACGATGTAGTCGCCCGCAGGCAATGTGCGAAGCTCGGCGGCTTCGTCGGTTTGCAGCATCAGAATCCCTTGCAGGTTATAGACGGTTATGCCGGCGGCTTCGGCTTCCGGTGTCGGCACCGAGCCGGCTTCCGGTGTCAGCGTATAGACGTAGGTATATTCGGGATTGACGTGCTTGCCCGATGCATCGCTCACCGTGCCGGCAGGTATGTTCAGCAGGTAGGTGCCTTCCGTTTTCAACTCGCCGTAGCGCAGCGTGATTTCGAGCGTGTTGCTTTCGCCGAGCGTGAGAAGTGCCGGATAGAGTACGGTGCTGTCCGATTTCGCCAGCATGACCCGATTGTCGAGTAGTACGGGTGCTTCCGTAAAGGTCAGGGTTACGCGGGTGAAACTTATTTCCTCGCTGCCTGCCTCCGGCGTTACCGTTACCGGCTCGAAGTCCTGTTCCGGCTCATCGGGCTCATCGGGTTCTACGGGCTCCGGCTCTTTTATCGTGTAGATATAAACGAGTTCGGGGTTGCAGTGTCCGACAGTCGGGTCGTCGGCAAAGGCGGCATCGCCGAAGGCGCCTTCGGGTATTGTCAGCGTGTATTCACCGGCGACTTTCAACGTGTCGGCAAGGGTTATTTCGAGCGTGTTGCCGCTGCCTACGGAGAGGGTGGCGGTAAGCAGCGTATCTTTTCCGGCAAGCGTTATCGTTTGCGCTTTGACTGCAAGGCTCGGCGTTTCCTCAAATTCGAGAGTAAAGGTTTTCAGCGCCTCTACTTCGCTGCTGTCGGCAGGGGTTATGCCCGTCGGCATAAAGTCTTTCACCAATTCCGGTTTCACAGGCTGCGGCACCTTTATCGTATAAGTATAGGTAAGGGCAGGATTGCAGTGTCCGGTGGTCGGGTCGGCGGCAAAGGCGGCGTCGCCGAAGGTGCCTTCGGGTATCGTCAGCGTGTAGGTACCGGCGGCTTTCAGGGTGTCGCACTTCAACGTAACCACGAGCGTATTGCCTTCGCCGGCGGCAAGGTCGGCAAGATACGAAATAGTGCCGGTTTCATTCAGCAGGGCTGCCGTTGTGTCTACAAGGCTCGGCGTTTCCGTAAAGGCAAGCGTAAAGGTTTTCAACGCCTCTACTTCGCTGCTGTCGGCAGGGGTTATGCCCGTCGGCATAAAGTCTTTCACCAATTCCGGTTTCACAGGCTCATCGGGTACCGTATCTTCCACTATATAATAAGTATAGGTAAGGGCAGGATTGCAGTGTCCGGTGGTCGGGTCGGCGGCGAAGGCGGCATCGCCGAACGTGCCTTCGGGTATCGTCAGCTTGTAGGTACCGGCGGCTTTCAGCGTGTCGGCAAGGGTTATCGCGAGCGTGTTGTCTTCGCCGGCGGAGAGGGTGGCGGTGAGCAGCGTGTCATTGCCGGCAAGCGTTATCGGTTGCGCTTCTATCGCAAGGTTCGGCGTTTCGGCAAATTCGAGGGTGATGGTTTTCAACGCCTCCACTTCCGCTTTGTCTTCAGGCGTTACGCCGGTCGGGAAGTAATCGTAGTCGGGTACCGGCACGGCAACCACCGTATAAGCATACGTGAGTTCGGGGTTGCAGTGTCCCGTCGTTTGGTCGTTGGCATAGATTTCGTCGCCGTAAGTGCCGGCAGGTATTGTCAGCAGGTAGTCGCCGAGTTCGGTTACGACGGTATCGGTCAGCGTTATCGTGAGGGTGCTGTCCGACGAAGCGACGATGCCGGCGGGGAAACAAGCCGAGCTGTCGGCTTCATTCCGCAAGATTGCCGTTGTGTCGACAAGGAATGGTTTTTCATCGAACACCAGTGTAAATTTTGCAAGTTCCGTTACTTTCGTGCTGTCGGCAGGCGACACCGTCGTCGGGGTAAAGTTTTTCGATACCGGATCGCTTATCGACAGTATGGTTCCGAATGTGTTCCATACCTCAGCCGCCTGATATGCCGCTATCGATCCTGCGGGTACATAGAGCGTATCATTGGCGCAATCCACTCCGGAGAACGGGTCGTATGACAACGTTACCGGTTTCGGGTTATACACCTTTACCGAGGTCAATCCCGTGCAGTTCTGAAAAACCCGCCCGTCGATTTTTGTAATGCTTTTGGGCAGCGTTATCGAGGCAAGACTCGTACACCCCTCAAAAGCTTTATATCCAATATCTTCAATCCGATCCATTTTTACCGAAGTCAAACTTTTGCACTCGGAAAAAGCGCTACTTTCGATAGAAATAACCCGCGGACCCGTTATCGTGGTCAAACTATCGCAATTTGCAAAAGCGCTACTACCTATTTTAGTAACACTTGCGGGCAGCGTTATCGAATCGAGACTTATGCAGTGAGAAAAAGCGTCCCCGCTTATCTCTGTAAGATTACTGCCCATCTCCACCGATTTCAATTTTTTGCACTCCCTAAACAGCCCTCGGTTCGTAACCTCAATACCATTCCCGATTTTCACCGATTTCAGGTTGGTACACTCACTAAAAGTAAAATTGCCAATTGTCGTAACATTATCGGGTATCGTTATCGAGGCGAGACTCGTACACTCATTGAATGCCCATTCTCCACCGATAGTACGAAGTCCTTTGCCCAGCTTCACCGATTTCAAACTCGAACACTTGGAAAAAGCACTGCCTCCTATGCTTCTGGTATTATCCGGTATTTTTATGGAATCGATACTTGCGCAACCATAAAACGTCTGATCATTTATGGTTTCGAGGTTTTCGCTTATTTTTACCGTTTTCAATTCGGTACACCCGCTAAACGCATACCTCCCAACTTCGGTAACGGCATCCGGCATCGTCAGCGATTGGAGGTTTGCACAATTATAGAAGGCTTTCTCGCCTATAAATTCGACATCTTCACCCATTTGCAGCGACTTCAAGGAAGAACAGTCGGCAAACGCTTCCTTTCCGATGCGGGTAACGCCGGCAGGTATGACTAACGATTTCAAATCTTTCCACCCCGAAAAGGCATAATTTTTAATCTCCGTAATGCCGGCGGGTATCGTGAGGCTTGTTACAAGTTGTCCATTCCAATAAAGGTGTCCATTTGCCAACGGATTAGTATCTTCAAACTCGATTTCGCACCATGCTTTCAAATTTGTAATACAGATAGAATCCACAACGGGAAAAGCTCCGGAACCTATTTTTTTTACGCTTTCGGGTATCGTTATCGATTTCAAAGGAACTCCATAAAGAAGCCCGATAAATGCACCGGCTCCGATTGTTTCAACATGATCTCCCAATGTTACCGAACGCAAAGCGGTACACTGACTGAATGCCGAGTTCCCGATAGACGTAACGCTGTTGGGTATCGACACCGACGTCAAGCTGCTGCAACGACTAAACGCGCTGTAGGGAATTGTTTTTATTCCTTCGTTCAACGTCAATGTTTTCATGTTATTACAGTCCTCGAAAGCAACTTCTCCCAGTGTCGCATTTGCGGGTATCGTTATTCCCGACAAGGCGTGGCACCAGTAAAACGCTCCATATTCGATGTTTTTCACTGTTTCGTCCAATGTTACGGTTTCCAATCCCGTGCATTCATGGAAAGCATACTCACCAATGGTTTCTGCTGCTATATCCGCCGTTCTCAGACCGGTACAATTCGCAAAAGCAGAGCTACCGATTTTCGTTACCGTTGCGGGTATCTTTACCGAAGTCAAGCCCGTGCAGTTTATAAAAGCAATGCTTCCGATAGAGGTAACTTCCGCCGGAATATCCAACTTGGTTACCGGAACATCGCCGTCTACATAAAAATTGTGAGAATAACTCAACGGATTGGAGGCACTTCCGTCAAAAGCGATTTGACACCACGCAGCGATATCGGTGATGCGAACAGTTTTCAAACTCGAACAACTACTAAAGGCACTATTGCCAATCGTTTTAACTCCTGTACCGACAGTTACCTCCTGTAAACTGCTACAAAAGGAAAATGCCGAACTTCCAATAGTCGTAACGCTGTTGGGTATCGTTACAGAGCGTAATCTCGGACAAGTAGTAAAGGCATCAATTCCAATGGTTTGCAGTCCCGTGTTCAGAATCACCTGCGTCAATTTATCGCATGACCAAAAGGCGTAATTGCCGATGGTCGTAACACTTCCGGGTATCGTTACCGTAATCAACAGCTCGCAGTCATGAAAAGCATACTCGCCGATTTCCTTTACCGTTTCGGGTATCGTTATCTCCGTCAGGTTCGAGCAACCGTCAAAAGCATAATCGCCGATGGCGGTGATGCGATAGGTTTTTCCGTCTTGTACGATTGTATCCGGAATCGATACGTTTCCGGAGTATTTTACATCTCCGCTTACCAGTGTTACTTCGTCGACATTGGAAATGTAATAGTACATACCGCCGTGTTCGAAGTCATAAGGCAGACGTGCTGCCGCGAGCGTTGTCGCCCCTCCGCCCCACAAGAGCGCGGACAAAAGCATAAAAAACAGTGTGTGTTTCATTTTGTAGGAATTTAATGGGTTAATAAATACGCTACAAAAATAGTTTTACAAATTAAATTTACAAAACTTTCCGCTAAAAATTTTTGGTTTTATTCGCGGAAAGCGCTTGGAATCGGAAAGCAGGAAAACTTTTTTATCGGACAAAAAACATCGTGGCTGCGTCCGCATCGACGGCACACATCGGGCAGTACGGCGATTGCCGTACTGCCCGATGTGTTACAGAAAGGAGGTGAAGAACGGAGCTCTTCACCTCCCTCCCCTTTTATCATTCCGTAGTAGCGGGCACAACCTTGAACGTTATGCTCTCGACCGTAATGGTAGGAGCGATTTCGGCGTCCTTACCGAGTACGATATTAAACGGTTTATCGGTCTTATAAGTGGTTTCCTGCGTAATCTCGCTGATTTTAGAACCCGCCTCATTATTTTTCACGTTGATGGAGCGAAGAACGGGCATGGGGCGCGAACCCGTCTTTGTATAGTATTCCAATTTCAGCGTTTCAGGAGAATCGCTTTCGCCGTCCCCCTGTTTCTGACACACGATACTTGACAAATCGATTTTCGTATAATCCGTGTAGAATATTATATCCGAAGAAAAGAATTTTTTATCCAATGGCAAAACCTTTTCTGCCGGGATAAAAGAGTAACTCGTTTCCGCCGCCAGATAGAGCAATGCGAAAGAAGTACCATTACCCTTACTTTTATATATGCTGCTGTCGGCCTTGGTGGGCATGAGTATCGGATTTTCGTCCGAGCCTATCGAAACTTTCAAATCATCGGCGGAAGGACCGACGAAATCGAGCGTTCCGGTTACCGTGATGCTTTTTGCACCGGAAGTGGGGATCGTATTGTTACCGATACGCGACATCGTGATATGGTGCGTGTCTTCACACCAGACGAAACCTTTGACACTAAATGCCAAATCCGCACCCACAACTTTGGAAGTAACCGTCAGGCTGCCATTTGTTTTTAGACTGTCGCAGGGGTCGGTCAATGTCCATGTATGCCCGTCGGCAAAAAGGCTCTTATAGACGCTGCTCGGAAGATTGCCGGCAGGCGTATCTTCGCCATTCTTAGAATAGGTCAATTGTGCCGCAGGTGTCGTATAAATCGAAGTTTCCGCTTGCCAGTTGTTGGTCAGCCCGTAATAAAAATTACCGAGATTCCATGTTACGGCAGCGCTGACCTTATACGTTTCAGGAACCACTGTAACATACACTTGAACTTCGGAGACAATCGTAACCGATCTTCCCTCGTTGTTGGAAATCTTTGCTCCATAAGATTTTGAATACCACGACGCGCCAAGATTGTCTTCCGAGCATTTATCTGTCAAAGCAAATGTCTGGCGGTCGTTTATGGTAGTAATGGTATAACAATCCGACCTGAATGTCCCCTCTGTCCCCGTAATGCCGTTCGTACGGAATACCGAGCCGGTCAATTCGGCATCCCATTCGTATTTCGCTTTGGCATCTTCCAGCGACATCACGGTTTCGCCGTTGTCGTAAACGACCTCGTAACCCTCCATAAGCGTTATAGGCGTACGATCGGTATAAACCAGCGTATAATCGATGCGGTCGGTGCGGCTTACTTTCGTATAGTTGCCGTTTTCATCTTTTTTCGCTAAATAGAAGCGACCGATAAGGTTGCTGCCTTCGCCCACCACCGGCGTATAAGCCGACGAGTATTCGGTCAGCACACCGGTCGTATCTTGGTAGCGGATACAGAGAGAAACCGCAAGGTCTTCGTGGGTGAAATCGTGTTCGTTATCGACGGTAATCAACAGCGTACCTTCGCTATTGCCCCGTTCGATTTTCACGATATTGAACTCGTGCAGACCGTCATGCCCTTCTCTTGGTTCGCCTGCCCGCGTAACGGCATTGGCGTCAAGGGTGCGCAGTCCGATACTCTTTGTTTCCACACGCGACACGTGTTCCTGCCAGAATGAGAATGCGTCCGGTTTTGCTTCATACAATAAAATCATGGCATCGCGCAAATTGGCGGGAGATATGCAGTATTCGAGTTTCTTCGTAGAGGCGACTTCTATACCGTTTTCTTTGTCGTCGGTGCCATCTTCTTTGGTTGTGGCGATGTATGACGTACCGATATGTATCTTGCCGTCGGCGGTCTTGGGCACATATACCAGCGACTGAATGCTATTCAACAGCGCATCGAACTTGCTTTCGAGAGCATTCGTCTTGTCGTTGAGATCGTTTACCTTGTCATCGAGGTCGTTCATCTGGTCATCGAGATTATCGACCCGACTTTCGAGTGCAGCGATACGCTCGGAAAGAGAGTTGATTTGCCTTTGATAATCAGCCTGCAATTCTTCGGCTTTATCGGCAATGGCGGCAGTAATGGCAACGGTAATGACACCGCCTTCGCCGAGTGCATCGCCGAGCGCGTCGTCGACGATACTGTTCACGCCATTCTTAAATGCGGTATTGCTTTTGGTAAACGCCGTCTCTACGGCTTGCAAAGTAAGGCTGTTTTCTTTCAAAGAATCGACACGCAGTTTCAAGGAATCGATGCGAAGATTCAATTCGGCTATTTCACCCGATGCATCGGACTGTTTCAGAGCTTCGAGTGTTTCTTCCAAAGATTGCATTTTCGCCGTATTGACTTGTATGGCAGAGTCGATACGGAACCGGAACACTCCGTATTCGTCCACGAAAGTTTCGTAAGTTTCTTGAAGCACATAACTGCCGAGCTGGGTGGTTACGTCTTCGACAGCTTCCTCGATGGCGGAATCGATGTATTCCTTTATCGTAGCGTCCCCGAATCCGGCACAGAGAGCCTGCAATGTCGAAAGCGTTTCGGCATTGTCTTGTATTTTTTTATTGGTCTCTCTTACAAACGCGTTGTATGCAGCCGTATCGACTTTGCCGCCGAGAACAGCCTGCATATCGGTTAGTTGTTTCTGCATGGCAGCACACGTCGAATCGAGTCCGGCGACAGCTGTTTCACAAGCTGCTATTTTGCCGTTGGCTGCAGCAATGGCTCCCTCAAATCCGGCTTTCAATTCGTCGAGCATCACTTACACTTGCGTGGCATCGAGTTTGTCGTCGAGCTTGGCGGAAAGCCGGTCTATCTTCTCGGAAAGTTCCGTTATTTCGCCGGTGAGAGTCTTACTGTGCTCATTTACCATTTGTTCAAGCTCGGTTTTCAGCGTTGCGAGCAATTCCTGTACCTGCGATTCATCGAGTTTGCCATTAAGCGTCTCGATAAGTTGAGCGATTTGAGCGGACATGGCAGTCATCTGTTCGGCAATCTTCCCGTCTTCGGCTGCCAGCTTTTCGATTTCGGCTTTCATCTCGTCAAATATCGCTTGCGCCTGCGCCGCATCGAGTTTACCACCGAGCGCGCCGGTAAGTTGGGTTATCTTCTCGGAAAGTTCCGTTATTTCAGCGGTGAGAGCAGCCCGGTTGTCATTCACCATTTGTTCAAGCTCGGTTTTCAGTGTTGCGAGCAATTCCTGTACCTGCGATTCATCGAGTTTGCCATTAAGCGTCTCGATAAGTTGAGCGATTTGAGCGGACATGGCAGTCATCTGTTCGGCAATCGTTCCGTCTTCGGCTATCAGCTTTTCGATTTCGGCTTTCAACTCGTCCAGCATCGCCTGTACTTGCACGGTATCGGATTTGCCGTCGAGCTTCTCGGCAAGAGAAGATATCTTTCCGGAAAGATCGTCGTAATTGGCAGGCACCTCGCTTTCGAGAGCTACCAACCGTTCTATCAAACCGGAAAAATCATTAACGCCCGTCATGGCATCGATTTCTTTTTGAAGTTCCGCTTTCGCAGCTTCGAGAGCGGCTTTCTGCGCTTCCAAATCTTTGCGAAGCAACGAATCGGCAGCTTCGGAAGCTGCGGTCAAGGAGGTAATGCTGCGCTGCAACGAAGATACCTGATCTTCCAACGAAGCGATGCGGTCGGCTACTTCGGTCGAAGAACTGCCGCCGAATCCCGCTTCCTCGTCCTGACAAGCTGTTACAAACAAGCCTACGGACAAGACTAATGACAAAAGTCCGATAGTCAATTTTTTCATTTTCATAATCAAAGTTTTATAAAGAGAATTTCCAGTATTTTTAAGGTTTAGCACGCGGTAATGTAATATACTCAAAAGAGGCGTGTTTGCGGACAAAAGATAATTAAACAATTTTCCAACAAATTTTTCTCCTTAAAAATGCCTATTATCCCTTTTTTATCTCGTGCGAAACTTATAGACGTAAGGAAAAAGCGTATGGAGAATTTGCGAATTTGCTTGCGGCGGAACCGAATATGAATTAATTTTGCAGCGGAAAATTTGTATGACACCATGTCCGAAAAAAATGCAGCTTCCGAAACGAAAGAATCCCTCGCCGCCCGCTCTTCCGAGCGCCTTTGGAACAAGGAATACATCAAGGTGATGACGGGAAATTTCCTGCTGTTTTTCTCGTTCTATATCCTCACTCCGCTCCTGCCGCTCTACCTCAACTCCCAATTTACGGCAAACAAAGACATGATCGGCTTCGTGCTGTCGGGCTACGTGGTGGCTGCGCTCGTGGTGCGCCCGTTCAGCGGATTCATCGTCGATACGTTCGACCGGCGGAAGGTGTTGATGCTTTGCTTTTTCTGTTTCTTCATCTGCTTTGCGGGGTATCTCGGGGCAGCGTCGATACTGATGTTCGCCATCGTGCGCACCCTTCACGGGCTGCCGTTCGGCGCCACTACGGTGGCAAACAGCACGGTGGCGATAGACGTGCTGCCGTCGTCGCGCCGCAACGAAGGGGTGGGCTATTACGGACTGAGCAACAACCTCGCCATGGCTATCGCCCCGACGGTGGGCATCTACCTCTACTCCGTAACCGACAACTTCCGGCTGCTTTTCTGGCTGTCGCTCGTCGTGGCTTTCTTCGGCTTCGTTACCGTATCGACCATAAAAACCCGCCCCCGCGAACGCGTGGCAGAGAAACCGAAACTGAGCCTCGACCACTTCTTCCTCGCACGGGGGTGGCTGCCGGCGGTGAACATCATGCTGTTCGGCTTGTGCTGGGGCGTGCTGAGCAACTACGTGGCGATATACAGCAAAGAGAAGTTAGGCATTACCGACGGCACGGGACTGTTTTTCGCCATCATCGCGACGGGGCTTTTCGTCTCACGCCTGACGGGCGCCCGCTCGCTGCGGAAAGGACGGCTCACGGAAAACGCCCTGCAAGGGACGATACTTTCGTCGGTGGGGCTGACGCTGTTCGCATGGTCGCCCGGCATGTGGGCTTACTATGTATCGCCGCTGCTGCTGGGGCTGGGCAACGGACGCATGTATCCGGCTTTTCTGAATATGTTTATCAACATGGCGCGCAACGACCAGCGGGGCACGGCAAACTCCACCATACTCACGTCGTGGGACTTGGGCATGGGCATAGGCATACTGCTCGGCGGCGTCTTGGCGGAATATTTCGACTACACGGTGGCGTTCTGGTTCACCGCCGCCACGCAAGTGGCAGGGACGCTGCTGTTGCTGCTGTTCACGCGCAGCTTCTTCCTGCGCCGCAAGCTGCACGACTGAATCGAGGAATAACCCAATAAAAACATATCGACATGAAAGTAGTTTTGATAAACGGAAGTCCGCACGAAAAGGGGTGCACCTACACGGCGCTGGCAGAAGTCGCCGCCGCGCTGAACAAGAACGGCATCGACACCGAAATCTGCTCTATCGGCACCAAGCCCGTGCGGGGCTGCATCGCGTGCGGCAGGTGCGGCGAACTGGGTCGTTGCGCATTCGACGACGACCCCGCCAACGAGATATTGAAACGCCTGCGGCAAGCCGACGGCATGGTGGTAGGCTCGCCCGTATATTACGGCGGACCGAACGGCGCGCTGTGCGCCCTCTTAGACCGCATATTCTACGCGGGCGGCGACGTGCTGCAATTCAAGCCTGCCGCTGCCGTAGCGAGCGCCCGACGCAGCGGCACGACGGCGACATTCGACCGGCTGAACAAATATTTCACGATAAACCGTATGCCGGTGGTGTCGTCGCAATACTGGAACGCCGTACACGGTCTTACGCCCGCCGATGTGTTGAAAGACAAAGAGGGGTTGCAGACCATGCGCACGCTGGGCAACAACATGGCGTGGCTGCTGAAAAGCATTGCCGCAGGCAGGCAGCAGCTCCCCGAAATCGAAGACCGCACAGCCACCAACTTTATCCGATAGGGAGATTCGGCGTTTGCGCCCGATGCGTTTTTTCTCCGAATATTGGATAAATCGAAGGATATTTTATACTTTTGCACAAAGGAATGTAAGTGTGCAGTATGAAAAATGTCGTTTCCAAAACCCGAAAACTCATTGTCGATGCGGCACGGCAGCTCTTTGCGCAAAAGGGCATCGACAACACGACGATGAACAATATCGCGCTTTCGTCGGGGAAAGGGCGGCGCACGCTCTACACCTACTTCCGCAGCAAATCGGAAATATATCAGGCGGTCATCGAGTCGGAACTCTCGACACTGGTGACACGACTCGAAAATATCGTTGCGCGCAATCTGATGCCCGATGAAAAACTCGCCACGTACATACAGGCACGCTTCGACGCGCTGCGCGAAATCGTACAGCGCAACGGAACGCTCAAAGCCGAATTTTTCCGCGACGCCCGCAAAGTGGAAATCGCCCGCAAAAACATCGACCGGCAGGAGGTGGAATTTTTGCAGCGCATCATCGACGACGGCGTGCGGCGCGGCATCTTCCGCGCCCGTCCCGTAGCCGCTACGGCGCTGGTCATACACTGCTGCCTGCGGGGCGTGGAACTGCCTTACCTGCGGGGGGCGTTCTTCGATATGGGACTCGACTCGGCGAAGTTGAAAGGATTTATTTCCGACATGACGCTTTCCTGTCTGGGAATCGCAACGAACGATAACGAATTACACTAAAAATAGAAAATCATGAAATTACTTGAAGGAAAAACAGCTTTGATTACCGGCGCAGCACGCGGTATAGGCAAAGCAGTCGCTCTCAAATTAGCGAGCGAAGGGGCAAACATCGCTTTCACCGACTTGGTCATCGACGAAAACGGCAAAGCCACCGAAGCCGAAATAGCCGCTCTCGGCGTGAAAGCCAAAGGCTATGCCTCCAACGCCGCCAACTTCGAGGAGACCGAAAAAGTGGTCAATCAGATAAAAGACGATTTCGGCTCTATCGACATTCTGGTGAACAACGCCGGCATCACCAAAGACGGTCTGATGATGCGCATGAGCGAGTCGCAATGGGACGCCGTCATCGCTGTCAATCTGAAATCGGCATTCAACTTCATTCATGCCTGCACTCCCATCATGATGCGCCAGCGCAACGGCAGCATCATCAATATGGCATCGGTGGTGGGCGTACACGGCAATGCCGGTCAAGCCAACTACTCCGCCTCCAAAGCCGGCATGATAGGCTTGGCAAAATCCATTGCACAAGAACTGGGCTCGCGCGGCATTCGCGCCAACGCCATCGCCCCGGGCTTCATCATCACCGACATGACCGCCAAACTGCCCGATGAAGTGAAAGCCGAATGGTGCAAGAAAATTCCCCTGCGCCGCGGCGGTACGCCCGAAGATGTGGCAAACATCGCCCTTTTCCTCGCTTCCGACCTCTCCTCGTATGTATCGGGTCAGGTGATACAGGTCGACGGCGGCATGAATATGTAACCGATGACCGTACTCTACGAAGACAATCATCTGATTATCGTCAATAAGAGCGTTTCCGAAATCGTACAGGGCGACAAGACGGGCGACACCCCGCTGTGCGACACGTTGAAGGCGTGGCTGAAAGAGAAGTATGCCAAACCCGGAAACGTGTTCGTGGGCGTGCCGCACCGGCTCGACCGTCCCGTGAGCGGCGCGGTGGTCTTTGCCAAAACGAGCAAGGCGCTGGCGCGGCTCAACGAGATGTTCCGCAACGGCGAAGTGCACAAAACCTATTGGGCGGTCGTGCAGCAACCGCCCGAGCGCGAAGCCGCCGAGATAACCCACTACCTCGTGCGGAACGAGAAACTCAACAAATCGGTGGCTTACGACTCGCCCCGCACCGGCGCCAAAGAGGCGGTGCTCGCTTACCGCACCCTCTGCCGCAGCGACAACTACACCCTCTTGGAGGTGGAGCTGAAAACCGGTAGGCACCACCAGATACGCTGCCAACTGGCGCACATCGGCGCGCCTATCAAAGGCGACCTCAAATACGGGGCTCGCCGCTCCAACCCCGACGGCGGCATATCGCTGCACGCACGGCAGGTATCGTTCATACACCCCGTGTCGCGGCAACCTATCGAGGTCGTGGCTCCCGTCCCTGCCGACGCGCTGTGGCAATACTTCGAACAGCAGGTCGGAAAAACGGAGCGCTGAACCGCCTCACCGCATTATCGACATACGCGGGCGCACCTTTTACAAGGTGCGCCCGCGCTTTTGCATTTCACTCTTAGTTACGAGAACTCAAATACAGCCGCTCTGCATTGAGGCGGGGCGGTTTTTTTTCTATTCTGAATACCGAATGAAAGCAAAAATTTTTAGCGGAAAGTTTTTGGAAATTTTATTTTTGAATTATTTTTGCGGCAAAATAAGAAAAGCCATGAAAATGCGCCGGCATGATGTGCCGACTGCTTTTTACGGGCGATTGGTGCAGTCAATTCGCCTTTTCCGGGCAGACGGAGAGGCATTTGGCGGCATTCGTTCGGTGCCGAAAAATATCGTTTTTTATCTTTTTCGATAAAAAAACGGCGATACAAGAGCGTACTTTCAAGAAAATGACTACCTTTGCTCCGTACACCCGACCGGTGTGCAGACATATTGAAGAAAGCGTTTTCGCATCATTCCATTGGGGAAACTTCGACAACTTCTCAACGATATAAGGAACGGTGATGAAAGCACGCTCTTTCTTTGGTTTGTTATATCTATCTCGGATATACGACCAAAGTGGGGTTGCTATCACATATTCTTATATCAGGGAGTCGAAGCCCGCCTCAATGAATAAGTGAAACAGTGGCTCCGCTTCTTTTTTATGCCTGAATCGAAAAACGTTATCGGCACCTCCGAGCCGCAAGTGCCTTTTAATTTTTTGCAATGAAACGGCACAGACAAATGTTTCAAAAATTTTGGGGAGTCATCTTCTTCCTCGCCTTCTCCCCCGCTGCGTGGGCGTTTTATACCGGCGGTATCTATTACAAAATTCTTTCGTCGAGCGATAAAACGGTCGCGGTTACGTATAAATCTTATTCCTTTGATTATCAGAGTGATTATTCGGGCAATGTAACCATTCCCGAAACGGTAACGCATAACGGAACCGAATATCGGGTTACCGCTATCGGCGGTCATGCTTTTTATAGGTGCCGTGGCTTAACGTCGGTAACGATACCCGAGAGTGTTACCGCTATCGGCGACGGGGCTTTTTACGGTTGCACAAATTTGAGAAGATTCGAGGGGAAATGGGCATCATCGGATCAGCGATACTTAATCATGGAAGAGAAATCAGGAAGCGATACGATCAAAGTTCTTCACTCTTTTGCTTCGGGCGGATTATCCTCCTATACCATACCCGACAGCATTACCCATATCGGCGAGTATGCTTTTGGCGGTAGTACTTTATATTCTATCACTATACCCGACAATGTTAAGACTATCGGAGAGTATGCCTTTTCCGGCTGTACGAACTTGCGGACGATTACTTCATTGGACTCAATCCCGCCACGTATTTATAGCAACACATTCGACAATGACACCTACAAAAAAGCAACCGTATTTCCCCCGGAAGGCTCATTGCATACCTATAAAAGCGATTACTACTATTGGGGTAAATTCAATTATCCCACTGCCCAAGCGCTTTTGAATCCGCAAATCAGCAGCGATGCCAGCGAAACGACGTGTCGCATCACCGTAAGCTATATGCGGAATATAGATTATCCCGTATGGAGGCTCACATTTCGTATGGGCGAAGAACAATTCACGCTCGACACCGCCCAAACTTCCATACCTATTACCATTACCGACCTCGAACCTCAAACCGAGTATGAGGTTAAATTCTTCGTGGAAACAAAATACGGCGACCTGCTTACCTGCGAAACCTCCTTCATTACCGATACCGTCAAATTCATTACCCAACCTGCTATCAACATATCCAACACCTCCGCCACCCTTACGGCGGACATCACGTGCGATGCCGAAACCGGCTACGGCTTCGAATGGCGCCGTTATGGAGCGCCCGACAATCTGCCGCCCACCCGCGTGGAAGCCTACAATATCGACGGCAAAATAGCCGGCACGCTGCGCAACCTTACGCCGGAAGCCTATTATGAATTCCGTCCCTACTACCGCACCGTAAGCGGGAAATATTACTATGACGAATGGGTGGCATTCGGCACGTTCGATTACGGTGTCGAATGGGATCCGACGGTAAGCACCCGCGCAGGCGAAGTGGAGGGCAACAACAGCACGATTTCGGCATACGTGGTAGAAGGCTCCGACGAGCTGCTCTCGCAGGGCTTCGAGTACTGGGCGGAGAGTCCCGCTGCTCGTTCGACGGAGAGTATTGCTGCCCGCTCGACGGCAAGCAACCCCGAACGCATCGAAGGCTCCGGCTCGTTGATGAGCGTAACCCTTACGGGACTGGATTATAACACGACCTACTACTATCGCGCTTACGCCACCACCGCCAAAAAGACGACCTACGGCAATACCGAGAGTTTCACCACCGGAGAAGCGCCGGTAGTGCAAGACTTCAAACCGACAGGTATCACCCCTGAAGACCGCTCGGAAGTAACGGAGCTGAAAACCTTTACGCTCGAATTTATCGAAATGCCGAGCCTTGCCGCCGAAGCGCAACCGATAACGCTCGCCGGTAATGATACGCTGCTTACCGCCACCCTCTCCGCAGGCGACGGCAATACGCTCGTGGTAACCCTTGCCGACACACTGAAAGTCGCCGGTGAATACACGTTGACGATACCCGAAGGCACCTTCGGCGATGCCGACTTTGCCGACGACCCGACTACGGGACACTGCAACCCCGAACTCGTTTATACCTACACGATAAAAGAGCCGGAACCCGCAGAGCCCGATGAGCCGGAGAATCCGGACGACCCGTCGGCAGTAACGGAGACGCAGCAAGATGCCGAACATATAACGGTGTATAACCTGCAAGGCGTGTTGATACTCGAAACGAACGATGCCGCTGCCCTTAAAACGTTACAGAACGGTGCGTATATCGTGAACGGCAAAAAAATGATTATCGTCCGATAACAAAACGATGTTGCTGCAAAAGAGCATAGAATGAAAAGAGAATTTCCTGAATAGATGATCTTTGACACGCCGCCCTGCCATGTGAATGGCGGGGCGGTATTTTTTTGCTCCGACCCGCAGCATGGCAGGAATCGCACTTTTGAGTTTTTCTGCCGACATTCGCCGATACGGCAACGAAAACGGCATTTATTTTCTTCCGGCAAGCAAATGGGGTTAAAACGATGAACGAAAGAAATTTTCATTATCTTTGCAAGCAGTTTTCGTATTCCGGAACAGTCCGGACAAAAAATTTTTTCGCCATGAATGCAGCGCAATTCGATATTTTTCTGTGGGCGATGAGCGGGACGGCTCTCGTGGTATTCATCGCTCTCTATTTCGTGAAAGCGGGATACGGTATGTTCCACGACAGCCGTTGGGGCATAAGCATCGATAACAAAACGGCATGGGTGCTGATGGAAGCGCCTGTGTTCGTGGTGATGTGCCTGCTGTGGTGGAACTCCGACCGGCGCACCGACACGGTGCCGCTGATTTGCTTTCTGCTGTTCCAGCTGCACTATTTCCAGCGCTCGTTCATATTTCCCCTGCTGATGAAAGGCAAGAGCCGTATGCCGATAGCCATCATGGCAATGGGCATCGTGTTCAACGTGCTCAACGGCGTGATGCAGGGCGAATGGCTTTTCTATCTGGCACCTGCCGACCGCTACACGGAGGCTTGGCTGCGGACGCCGCAATTCATCGCGGGGACGGTGCTGTTTTTCATAGGCATGGGCATCAACCTGCACTCCGACAACGTGATACGCCACCTGCGCCGCACGGACGACACACGCCACTACCTGCCCGCCAAAGGGCTGTACCGCTACGTAACATCGGCAAACTATTTCGGCGAAATCGTGGAGTGGACGGGCTTTGCGCTGCTCACAGGGTCGGCAGCGGGAGCAGTGTTCGTATGGTGGACATTCGCCAACCTCGTGCCGCGCGCCGATGCCATTTACAAACGTTACAAAGCTGAGTTCGGCGACGAAGTGGGTCGCCGGAAACGCATATTTCCATTTATATACTAACCTGTCATTATCATGGAATCAAAACTGTTCACCCCGATTACCATAGGTCCGCTGACGCTGCGCAACCGCACCATACGCTCGGCGGCTTTTGAAAGTATGTGTCCGGGCAACGTGCCGTCGCAGATGCTGCACGACTACCACAAATCGGTAGCCGACGGCGGCGTGGGCATGACCACCATTGCTTACGCGGCTGTGTGCCGGAGCGGGCTGTCGTTCGACCGGCAGCTCTGGATGCGCCCAGAAATCGTACCGGGTCTGCGCGAAATCACCGACGATATACATCGCTCGGGTGCAGCCGTGTCGATACAGTTGGGACACTGCGGCAATATGTCGCACAAAAAAATCTGTGGCGAAACGCCTATCTCGGCGTCGAGCGGATTCAACATCTACTCGCCCACCCTCGTGCGGGGCATGCGCAAAGAAGAACTGCCCGAAATGGCGAAAAACTTCGGCAATGCCGTGCGGCTGGCACGCGAAGCGGGTTTCGACGCGGTAGAAATACACGCCGGACACGGCTACCTCATCAGCCAGTTTCTCTCACCCTACACCAACCACCGCAAAGATAAATACGGCGGCTCGCTCGAAAACCGTATGCGATTCATGGATATGTGCATCGAGGAGGTGATGAAAGCTGCCGGCAGCGACCTCGCCGTGTTCGTGAAGATGAATATGCGCGACGGTTTCAAAGGCGGCATGGAGATAGACGAAACGCTGCAAGTCGCCAAACGGCTCGAACAGTCGGGCATTCATGCTATCGTACTGAGCGGCGGCTTCGTGAGCAAAGCGCCCATGTACGTGATGCGCGGCGCCATGCCTATCAAGACGATGACCCACTACATGGACTGCTGGTGGCTGAAATACGGTGTGCGTATGTTCGGACACATGATGGTGCCGACCGTGCCATTCAAAGAGGCTTATTTCCTCGACGACGCGCTGCTGTTCCGCAAAGAGATAAAAATTCCGCTGGTATATGTGGGCGGACTGATTTCCCGCGAAAAGATAGACGAGGTACTGAACGACGGTTTCGAGTGTGTGCAAATGGCTCGCGCCCTGCTGAACGAACCCGACTTCGTGAACCGTATGGCGCGCGAAGAAAACGCCCGCAACAGCTGCGGACACAGCAACTACTGCATCGGACGTATGTACACCATAGAAATGGCTTGCCACCACAAAGTAGACGGTCTGCCTGCCTGTCTGAAAAAAGAAATCGAAAAACTCGAATACAAATAACCGCCGCCCCTGCCGTCGCGGCGGGCGGTCGCGATATATCGAAAAAGATGAAAGAGAAGTTAGCCGTCATCACCGGCGCCGACGGAGGCATGGGTACGGAAATAACCCTTGCCGTGGCACGGAAAGGATTCCGCATCGTCATGGCGTGCTTCGACAAGAAAAAGGCAGAAACGAAACGCCAACGAATCATTGCCGAAACCGGAAACGACAAAATAGAAATTCAGGAAATAAACCTCAGTTCGCTGGCATCGGTCAAGGCATTTGCCGACCGGCTGCTGGAACGGGGTAAACCGATAAGCCTGCTGATGAACAACGCCGGCACACTCGACCCTCGCCACATCGAAACCGAAGACCACCTGTCGAACATCACCAGCGTAAACTACGTAGCCCCCTACCTGCTTACCCGCAAACTGCTCCCGCTCATGGGCAAGGGCAGCCGCATCGTAAACATGGTGTCGTGCACCTACGCTATCGGTCGGATAGACCTGCCCGACTTTTTTACGCACGGGCGCAAAGGCGGCTTCTGGCGCATTCCCATATACAGCAACACGAAACTGGCGCTGACGCTGTTCACCCTCGAACTCGCCGACCGCGTGAAAGAGCAGGGCATCACGGTGAACGCCGCCGACCCGGGCATCGTATCGACGGACATCATCAGAATGCACTCGTGGATTGTCGACCCGCTATGCGACCTCTTCTTCCGTCCGTTCATACGCACGCCGCGCAAAGGCGCCGCCACCGCCATCGGGCTGCTGCTCGACAAAGAGGCGGAGGGACGCACGGGCACGCTCAACGCCAGCTGCAAAGTGAAACACCTGTCAGACAAATTTCTGCACCACCCCATGCGCCGAACGCTATGGGACGAGACCGAAAAAATAGTCCGCAATTATCTGTAAAAACCAACCATAACCAAACAGATTATGAAACAAAAAAACATTCTCGTATCGCTCCTGCTCGCCGCCGCTTCGGCAATGCCCGTCGCTGCCGACGAAGGAATGTGGCTCCTGCCCTTTCTGAAACAACAGAACAGCGAACAACTGAAAAAAGCCGGTCTGCTCATGGACGTAGGCGACATCTACAACCCCGACTCCACGTCGATGAAAGATGCCGTCGTGATTTTCGGCGGAGGCTGCACGGGCGAAATCATCTCGTCCGAAGGACTGATACTCACCAACCACCACTGTGGCTACGATGCCATACAGCAGCACAGCAGCATAGAACACGACTATCTGACCGACGGCTTCTGGGCAATGAACAAAAGCCAAGAACTGCCCACTCCCGGATTGCAAGTGCGTTTCATCGATAAAATAGAAGAAGTAACCGATTACATCGATAAAGCCGTAGCCGAATCGGGCGACGAAATGAATGCCTACAACGCCGCATTTCTCAACGGAAAAGCCCGCGAATACATCGGCGAGGAATTTCTCGCCGAAAACCCGTTTGCCGAAGTGGTCATCAAACCCTTCTACGGCGGCAACCGCTTTTTCCTGTTCGTGCAGACGGTATATAACGACGTGCGTATGGTAGGCGCACCGCCCTCGTCCATCGGAAAATTCGGCGCCGACACCGACAACTGGATGTGGCCGCGCCATACGGGCGACTTCTCGCTATTCCGCGTCTATACCTCCCCCGACGGCAAGCCCGCCATGTACAGCGCCGACAACGTGCCGATGAAACCCAAACGTTACTTCAACATTTCGCTTAAAGGGGTGCAGGAAAACGACTACACCATGATTATGGGATTTCCGGGTACGACCAACCGCTACTTCACATCGTGGGAGGTAAAGGAGATGCGCGACGTCGAAAACGCCACCCGCATCAATATGCGCGGCGTGCGCCAGAAAGAGATGCTCGACGAAATGCTTGCCGACCCCGCCGTGCGCATACAGTACGCCAGCAAATACGCCCGGTCGAGCAACTACCATAAGAATGCTATCGGCATGAATCGCGGCATCGACAAACTCGACGTCATCGGCGACAAACAAAAACAGGAAGAGGCGTTGCGCCTGTGGGCTGCCGCCAACAACCGTCCCGAATACATCGCCGCACTCGACAGCATCGAAACCATCATGGGCGAACTGTCGGCTGTCGATTATCTCTACAACCAGCTGCTCGAAGGCATCAACATCGCCATAGAGTGTATGGGCATACCGCCTACGGGAATGTTGATAAAAGCGCTCGAAGAAAAAGACAAAGCCAAAGCCGATACGCTGCTGCAAGCCGTAAAAGAAGGATATGCCCGATTCGCCGACAAAGACTACAACCGGCAGGTCGATCGCCGCGTAACCAAAGCCATGCTCAAAGCCTATCGCGATGCCGTGCCGGAGAAAGATAGAATCGAAATTTTCAACTTCATCGACAAGAAGTACAAAGGCGACATCGACCGTTTCGTCGATGATGCGTTCAAAACTTCCGTCTTCGCCAGCGATGCCAACTTCGAAAAATTCTGCAAGAAGCCGTCGGCAAAAGTGTTGAAAAACGACCTGCTCGTGATGCAGCGCAACTCGTTCGTAAACAAATGGAACGAACTCAACGCACAACTCCGTCCGTTGAGCCAGCGGCTGACAAAGGCGAAAAAAACATATATTCAAGGGCTGCTCGAAATGGCTGGCGATGCACCGACCTATCCCGACGCCAATTTCACGATACGCCTCACATACGGCAACGTGCTGCCCTACTCTCCCGCCGACGGCGTGCAATACGACTTCTACACGACACAGCGGGGCATACTCGAAAAAGAAGATCCCGACAATTGGGAATTTGTCGTGCCGGCTCGGTTGAAGGAGTTGATATACCAAAAAGATTTCGGCGAATATGCCATGCCTAACGGCGAACTGCCTATCTGCTTCCTGAGCAACAACGATATCACCGGCGGCAATTCGGGCAGCCCCGTCATCAACGCCAACGGCGAACTGATAGGCGCGGCTTTCGACGGCAACTGGGAAGCCATGAGCGGCGACATCGTATTCGAAAAAGAATTGCAGCGCTGCATCAACGTCGATATACGCTACATACTTTTTATCATCGACAAATATGCCGGTGCCAAAAATCTTATCGACGAAATGACTATCGTCCGCTGACAAACGTATTTATCTCAATAGCCGAAAGCCCCGTCCGACCAGATGTCGGACGGGGCTTTTGCTTAAATGCCAATATCGTCTTATTTTTTCAAAGCGGCAAGGACGGCATCGTAATCGGGTTCTTGCGCTATTTCCGGCACCAACTCGGTGTAAACGACTTTGCCCGTCGTGTCGATGACCACGACGGCACGCGCCAGCAAGCCCTGCATGGCTCCGTCGATTATCCCGACGCCGTATTGCTCGGCAAACTTGTCGGAACGGAATGCCGACAAGGGTACGACACCGGCAATATTTTCAACGGTGCAAAAACGGCTCTGCGCAAACGGCAGGTCTTTGGATATGGCGAGGACGACGGTGTTTTCCATCGCTGCCGCCAATTGATTGAACTTGCGCACCGAAGTGGCGCACACACCGGTGTCGAGACTCGGAAAGATATTCAACACGAGGCGTTTCCCCGCAAGGTCGCCGGACTTCAACACGGAAAGGTCGCCCCGTACCAACTCGAACGACGGAGCTTGCGAGCCGACTGCCGGCAGTTCACTGCAGGTATGCAGGGGATTGCCCAAGAAAGTGATTGTTGCCATAGTAACTGATTTTTAACGATAATACAACACGTTATTTTTTCATTGGTTCATTTGTCGTCACACCGAGAGCCATTTGCAGGAGTCGGCTGCGGAGTAGCCCCGTGCACGGCAGTACCGTTCGCGCTGTTCGTCGTCGATTTCGCCTATATAAAAATAGGCTGCCTGCGGGTGGGCAATGACCAGTCCCGATATGGTGGAGGCGGGCGCCATGGCGCCGTTTTCGGTAACGTAGACACCGATGCGGCTGAAATCGAGAATCTTATCCAACTCGAAACAGAGCGACTGATCGGGCAGCGAGGGATAACCTGCCGCCGGTCGTATGCCTTGATAGTGCTGGGCAAGCAACGACGGAATATGGGGTTTCTCCATAGGTGCATATCCCCAGTAGTGCGTGCGTATGCGGTAGTGCAGCCATTCGGTCGCCGCCTCGACCAGCCGGTCGCCGAGCGACTGCAAGAGCAGGGCATTGTAAGTATCGCCGGCGAGCCGGCAGCGCTCCACCTCCTGCACGAATGCGGGAGCGACGGTTACGACGAAAGCTCCGACGTAATCGGTACGTTTCTCGGCAGTGGGCATCACGTAATCGGAAAGCGCGACATAGCACCCTTCGTCGTTGCGCCGCTGCTGGCGCAAACAAGGTATCGCGACCGCTCCCTGCGGAGTGTGCAGCACAATGGCGTTGCCGTCGCTGTTGGCTGGGAATATGCCGAAACGGGCGCGCAGCCGCATATCGCCGTCCGAACTTTCCAAACGGTCGAGAAGGCTTTGCGCATCGGCAATCAGCCGATGCGATTCGAGCGTCTTGCTCTGCTGCTCCGCCGTAGCGGGCTGCACGGGAAGCCGGCTTTTGCAATGCTCGCACGTATGCTCCTGCGGCTGTTCTTTTCCGCTCAACTTCCACGTATGGAGAAAATATTTCCAATTGATGCACTTTCGCGCCTCTTGCAGCGAAATCGTATCTTCACGGACGATGCCCGCCTCCTGCGGCTCCACCAGCGCGTATTGCGACCAATCGGTTTTCGGGGCACGGGCATCGGCCTCGTCGATAGAACACAACTCCTCCCCTCTCTTTTCGACGGAACGGCGCAGGGCTTCCTGCTCCTGTCGCAGCTCCTGTAAAAACGCCTCCCGCGTGTCGGCACGAAGCCAGCGGGCGACCGCGACGGGCATCTGCGCCGCATCGCGCGTATGAATGACGGCGCCGTGATAACAGGGAGCTATCTTCACCGCCGTATGGAGTTTCGAGGTGGTCGCCCCTCCCACCATCAGCGGAATGTCCAAGCCGGCTTTTTCCATAGCCTCCGCCACGCGGCACATCTCTTCGAGCGAGGGAGTTATCAATCCGCTTACGCCGATAATATCGACCTTTTCGCGTATCGCCGTTTCGATAATCGTTTCGACCGGCACCATGACGCCGAGGTCGATGATTTCGTAATTGTTGCAAGCCAACACGACGGAAACGATGTTTTTTCCGATGTCGTGCACGTCGCCCTTGACGGTAGCCAGCAATATTTTTCCTGCACTTGCGGCGTCGCGCTTTTGTTTTTGTATATAGGGCTGCAATATGGCGACCGCCTGTTTCATGGTGCGTGCCGTCTTGACAACCTGCGGCAGAAACATTTTGCCCTCGCCGAACAGCACACCCACCTTGTTCATGCCTGCCATAAGCGGCTTTTCGATGATTTTTACAGGGTCGCCGTAAAGTTTCAGCGCTTCGAGCAGGTCGCTTTCCAAATGGTCGCCCACGCCTTTGACAAGGGCGTATTCGAGGCGTTCATCGACCGTCATGGCATCGCGCGGGTCGGCGGCAGACGGTTGCCCGGCAGCGGGCGACTGCTCCTCTTTCAATTTTTCGGCGGCGGCAATCAACCGTTCGGTGGCATCGGGACGGCGGTTGAAGATGACATCTTCGATGCACGTCGTCAGCTCCGGCGGAATATCGGCATAGGTTACGGAGGAAGCGGGATTGACAATCGCCATATCCATGCCCGCCTGTATGGCGTGATAGAGGAATACGGCGTGCATGGCTTCGCGTATGTAGTTGTTGCCGCGAAACGAAAACGACAGGTTGCTGATGCCGCCGCTCACTTTGGCTCCCGCCAGATTCTCCTTTATCCACGCCACAGCGCGAATGAAATCGACCCCGTAATCGAGATGCGCCTCGATGCCGGTGGCAAGCGCCAGCACGTTGGGGTCGAAAATGATGTCTTCGGCGGGTATGCCCTCGCGGAGCAGCAGTTCGTACGCCCGCCGGCAAACGGCGATTCTGCGCTCAAACGTATCGGCTTGCCCGTTCTCGTCGAACGCCATGACCACCATCGCCGCCCCCAACCGGTGCAGCAGTCGGGCATGGGCAAGAAACGCAGCTTCGCCCTCTTTGAGGCTGATGGAATTGACGATGCCTTTTCCCTGCACGCATTTCAATCCGGCTTCGATGACCTCCCATTTCGAAGAGTCTATCATCACCGGCACGCGGCATATTTCGGGGTCTGATGCCACGAGATTGAGAAATGTTACCATTTCGCTGCGTGCGTCGAGCATGGCGTCGTCCATGTTTATGTCGATGACTTGCGCGCCAGCTTCGACCTGTTTGCGGGCGATGTCGAGCGCTTCGTCGTATTTCTTTTCCGAAATAAGGCGCAGAAATTTGCGCGAGCCGGCAACGTTGCAGCGTTCGCCGATATCGATGAAATTGTTTTCGGGCACGACCCGCAGCGGTTCCAAGCCCGAGAGACAAAGTTCGTACTTCTTCGCGACCGGACGGTGCGGAGCGGCATTTTCCGCTATACGGACAAGGGCGGCGATATGGGCGGGTGTGGTGCCGCAGCAGCCGCCTATGATATTGACCCACCCTCCGTCGAGAAACTCCTGCACCTGCGCCGCCATCGTCTCCGGCGTTTCGTCGTATTGTCCGAAGCGGTTGGGCAGTCCGGCATTGGGATAAGCCGAAATATAGTAAGGAGCCGTCTGCGCCAGCTGTTGCAAAAAAGGTTTCATGTCGTGCGCGCCGAACGAGCAGTTCAGTCCCACCGAGAAAATCGGAGCATGGCTCACCGAAGCGAGAAACGCCTCCAACGTCTGCCCCGACAAGGTGCGTCCGCCCGCGTCGGAAAGCGTCAGCGACAGTATGACGGGCAGCTGCCTGCCGCACGCCTGCATGGCATCGTCGGCAGCAAAAAGCGCGGCTTTGGCATTGAGCGTATCGAAAACGGTTTCGATGAGCAGCACATCGACTCCTCCTTCTATCAACGCCGTTATCTGCTCGCGATAGGCATCGGCAAGCGTATCGAAAGTAACGGCGCGGTAAGCGGGGTCGCTCACGTCGGGCGACATGGAACAGGTCTTGTTCGTGGGTCCTATGGAACCTGCCACGAAACGGGGTTTGTCGGGCGTAAGCGCCGTATATTTGTCGGCAGCGGCACGGGCAAGCTGCGCCGCCGCACGGTTTATCTCGGCGGCATACGCCTGCATGCCGTAGTCGCCCAGCGAAACGGTCGTGGCATTGAACGAATCGGTTTCTATGATGTCGGCTCCCGCATCGAGGTAGGCTTCGTGTATCGACGAAATGATATGCGGCTGCGTGAGACAGAGCAGGTCGTTGTTGCCCTTCTGCAAGATTTCGGCATCGGCAAAGCGGTCGCCCCGAAAATCTTTTTCCGTCGGTGCATACTGCTGTATCATGGTACCCATCGCTCCGTCGAGCACCAAAACACGTTTTTGCAAGAGTTCTGAAAATTTCATTCCGAAATATTTGTAGCGGCAAAGATAGAAAATAAATAGTAAAAACGGTGAAAGGCTGCTAAGCAAGTAGAATAAAACGACACGCGGCGGCGTTATGAAAACAAAGAAAGATTTGAATTTTTCGGAAAAAACGATATATTTGCTTCGGAAAAGAGGAACGAAGAAGTGCTAAAACGAGGATTGAAAGCATGGAAGAAAAAATAGGCATGAATTTTTTAGGCGTATCGCGCAATCAGTTGCAGAAAGAAAATTTCGTGATTTTCCTCATCGAAGAGAACGGGAAGCGGGAACTGACTATCGAGACGGGCGAGGCAGAGGCGTTGTCGCTCCTCGCGTTTGCCCGCCGCATCATTCCGAAACGTCCGCTGACGCATGACCTGTTTTCGTCGGTATCGAGGGCATTCGGCATCGAATTGAAAGAGGTGTGCCTCAACGAATACCACAACGGCATTTACGAAACCGAAATGGTGTTTTCGGGAAACGGCACCGAGATGCGCATCGATGCCCGCGCGTCCGATGCCATAGCCTTGGCGGTGCGTCTGAATGCGCCTATCTTTGCGAAAAAGAGCCTTTTAGATGATTTTGCCTATATTCCCGATACGATAAAAATTTCCGTCCGACCGGAATTGACCACCATCATACAGATAAAACGAAAAACACTGCGCGACTGCTCCGTAGATGAATTGAAACAACGCCTGCAAGAGGCTATCGACAAGGAAGCTTACGAACAGGCTTCCGTGATACAGAAAGAACTGAATGACAGAAACGGAGCATCGGAAAAGAGGGAATCGGAATAACGATTCCCTCCAAGATAAAATATCAGAAATGTGCGACGAGTTCTAACACAATTTTATTCTGTTCAGATATAGAGGCTACGACACCCTTTTTATAAAAGTATTGTTCGTAATTCAACCTTATATCGGATTGCAGCTTGGCTGTTCCGAGTCTCAATGTTATCCCTCCTGTAAGCCTGTGCCGTTCCGGATCATCAATTTTCAATTTACCTTCCGCATCTTTATTGCCTTGGCTATGATTACTCATATAGTCGTATCGTCCGAGAAAAGATATAGAAGACAGTTTTTTCAACGGAAGACAGTAGGCGGCAAAGGCATCAACGGCGTTTACGGGAGTAAATGAATTGTGGGCATAGTTTTTACGCATATATTCGCCCTCGATATGCCAGCGCGATGTTTGCCAGTATGTTCCCGCATCCCACATCATCACATTTACATCTCCGGCATCAGCCTTCTGGCAACTAAATGTTATATTAAGATGTTTGGCAATGAATGTCTCGGCTTTGAATGAGAAATTATAGTTATTTGTCCAAAAATCTTTCTGGTCTGTCAAACCGGAACCATTGAATATGCCACCTTCAAGAGTTACCGGTATTGTCCATCGGGAAGTCCATGACACCGAAGCTCCCACATCTCGTACATTTCCTACCTGTTTGGCTATGAAAGACCGGTTGGCAAAGAATTGAAAATGAGGAGAACGGTGAGCATCTATTGTAAATGGCACCCGCATCTGACCCACCGTGAATTTCCAATCTTTCAGCCGGATACATACATAGGCATCAAGCATCTTGATTTTACCTTCGTCCGAAAGGTCTATTTCGGCTTTATACAGGACTATGGGTCTTACCTTACCTTCAACACTCAGACGGGCATTCCGTATCTCGAAGCGTCCTTTATCAATAGGCGGTTCATACTCATACTTGGCGCGTATAGTACCGTGTATCTCCGGAAGATATTCCTTATTGATATCGATTTGAGCATACATCGGAGATGTGAGTGCAAACAAAAGAAAGAAGATGAACTTTGCAAGCGTATTTGCCGGATTGCCCAATAATATGGGTATCCTGCTGTGGAGTTTTATCGGTAAAAGGAGTATCATTTTTTTAATTATTACTCCACAAAGTAACCCTTACATCATTTCAAAAATATATAGGAATCATTACGAAAATATTAAACACAAGAATGATGCAGCCGATATGGTCTGCATCATTCCAAATACAATCTTTTTTGCCGAAGATAATTATGCCGGATTGACAGCAGGAGTTATTCGTGAACGAAATTCGGAATCATGGAGTTTGGCAAATGCCCGAAGATATTTTCGTAATGAAGATGTCATCTCCCGTGTTTCCTGAAGAATGTTGATATAGACGTATAGCACGGTCATTGTAGTGGGATTACCGTCATGGAGCCGGTCGAACAGACGATGATAGGTGTCTGAAACCATCTCCTTAATTTCATCTCCGCGACGGCGAAGTGTCGGGATTGCCTCCATACTTCCGGTGTCCATAAGGATAATGGTGTCGTTGAGAAGAGTATCGACCTGTGTACGGATTATCTCCAACTCCTTCACATATCGGGGCGGCAGAGGGAGAAAATTATTTTCCACATGCTCCTTGCACACTTCATTTATGCGTCGGAGATTATAGAGAATGCTCATACAACAGTCGTTGCTCAAATGAAACCAAGCGTTTTTCTCTATCGCGGTTTCGTGATTGACACGACGGATACAAAGGGTTTCTTTTCGTCTGGCATTTTTCAGTATCCGTTTTTCCATTTCCAGACTTTTGTCGGCTTTTGACAATCCGCCGGCATTTTCTTTTATGAAAGATTCGGTTATGCCGCTGTAAAGTTCTCGGGCATATTCCATAAACTTCCGCTGTTGCTCAATAATATACAGCAACGTGAGATTCCAAGTCTCCTGCTTGCCATCAGTGGTGAGGACTGTCTGAAACAAGGTATCTCCTTCTTCTTCCTCCTGCTTTTCCTTAAAACGCCGGTTGCTCCGAACGATGAGCCAAAGCGTAAGAGCTGCCAGTGCTACCATAGCCCAATGACCGCCGTAGTACATTGCGAGGACAATTATTCCTGCGCCGATGAACGCGGCACCGGCGGTGATAAACCAACCCCCGATAACAGAGATGACACCGGTAACTCTAAAAACTGCGCTCTCCCGTCCCCATGCCTTGTCGGCAAGCGATGTGCCCATAGCCACCATGAATGTTACGAATGTGGTGGAAAGGGGCAGCTTCAACGATGTGCCGAGTGCTATGAGTGTTCCGGCGAGTACAAGATTGATAGAACCACGAATGAGATCGAAGGCTGCCCCCTGCTCCATTATCGTTTCATCGACATTGAAACGTCGATTGAACCAACGTC
Organism: uncultured Bacteroidales bacterium; assembly: GCA_947593515.1. Classification (GTDB taxonomy): domain Bacteria; phylum Bacteroidota; class Bacteroidia; order Bacteroidales; family UBA11471; genus Caccoplasma. The sequence goes on from CANQDQ010000017.1 coordinate 35,549, forward strand.
GTACACGAAATGGCATTATGCGTCTTACCTGTGCCAATATGGAAAGAATCCAACGCACGAGCCTGCGGGCAATTCTTGATGAACCGAACATCTCATCGCCACCGTACTGCGAACCAAGACCGATTTCTGTCTTAGAGACATTACGGGCTTTCTTCGATGTAGCAAGTGCCGTAACCATTATTACTCCGGCACCGATGAGAAAATAAAGCGGTGTGTTCGACGGTCCGTTGAGAGCCCCCATTAAAAAGCCGTGAGCATCGCCTCCACCATTAGCAATATAATCCTGATAGGAGGCAAGTCCGGTGAGAGGTACCCCGATGAAGTTTACAAGGTCGTTTCCGGCAAAAGCCATGGCAAGGGCAAAAGTGCCCATAAGGACGATTACTTTCAGCACATTGACCTTCAACCAATAAAGCAACTGCATGACGACGGTGAAGAATACGAAGCATCCGCCAAGAATGATCTGTGTGTTCTCTTTAATCCATGCCTTAACCTCCAGAGTCATAAAAGTAAGATCTTTCGCCCCTTTGAGCAGAAGGAAATATACGATTGCCGTAGCGCAGATACCGCCAAAAATTCCTATTTTCCACTTCAAACGGCTTTTATACTCGAATGTGAAAACCATTCGGGACAAGAATTGCACTACTGTTCCGAAAAAGAAGGCGATTGCCACAGAAAGGAATATTCCTAAGATTACCGATAATGCTTTCTCTGTATTGAGCAGTTCGGCAAAACCGAGTTCGATTCCACCTGCCATTTTGATAAGGGCGACCACGAATGTAGCGCCAAGCAGCTCGAAAACCATTGAGACGGTGGTCGATGTCGGCATACCCAATGAGTTGAAGATGTCAAGAAGGATAATGTCGGTAACCATAACCGCCATGAAGATACAGATAAGGTCATAGAACGAGAAATGTTCCGGTCGGAAAATGCCGTGTCGGGCAATATCCATCATTCCGTTACTCATTGCCGCCCCGATGAAAACACCTATCGATGCAACAATCAGGATTCGTTTGAACGAAGCCGCTTTCGCTCCCAAAGCAGAGTTCAGGAAATTCACTGCATCATTGCTTACTCCTACCGACAAATCAAACACCGCCAAGAGGAAAAGGAAAATGATGACGCATAAAAAAAGAATGTCCATGTTTTTGTCGTTTAATTTTGCATTATTTTTCAGTGCAAACAAGCGCCAAAAACATTTCAAAAAGATTTCAAAAAGATTGAGTTTTTATGAAGTTTATTTGAGAATCATCAGTATGCTTTCTAATGTAATAAGAACGGCTCCGGCAATAGTTTCATAAATCCCTATTTAATATAATCTTAAAACAAAGACCGCCATGCGGATTATTAGACACTGTAATTGAACCGCCATGCAATTGTACGGCGTTTTTAACGATGGAAAGTCCGAGACCGGTTCCTCCCGCTGCGCGTGAACGCCCCTTGTCCACTCGATAAAACCGCTCGAAAAGTCGGGGCAAATGCTCTTCTGCCACGCCACACCCATTGTCGCATAACGTAAGAATGATTTTTTGATTGCTGCTTGGTATTTGAGCAATGGTTATCTTATTGCCGCCACTGTAAGAAATGGCATTATCAATCAGATTAAAGAAAACGGATTCCCATAGTGAGCGGTTACCTTTTATCTCCATTGGTTTTACAACATCATTTTGAATGGTAAAGCCGTGCCTTTCTGCGGCTTCCGTTCTTTCTTCCACAACGTTACGGATAATTTCCATCAGGTCGATTTGCTCTCTGACAATGGATTTTGCCCCGTCCTCCATACGTGTTATCAGAGATACATCGGACAGCAGTTGTTGTAGTCGCTGATTGTTTGCAAGACAGCGCGTTAAAAACTCCGTACGCTTCTCCTCGCTCATATCCGGGTGGTTCAATAATGTTTCTATACACACCTGAATAGAAGCCACCGGCGTTTTGAGTTCATGATTGATATTATTGGTGAGCTGCTTTTTGATGCGTTCTTTTTCCTGTTGTTCATGGAGCGCAGCGCTATGCTCCCTGTCTCGCTCCGAGATAACTTGTTGAAGGGAAGCGTACAAACGGACTATATGGTTTGATATATCTCCTAATTCATCATGGGGAAAAGGTTCATCGTCATATATCTTGTTTCCTTTCTCCGCACTTTCGGCAAAGAGTTTAAGCCGCCGGATATGCAGACCGACTCGGCGGGTCGCAAAATATCCTAACGTACACATGATGATTGTAAGCCCGGCAAGGAACCATAAGAAACCCTTGTCCGCTTGCAGAAGTCCGTTCAAAGAAACAGAATAAGGAACGGCAGTGCGTACAATAATTCCGTTACTCCCCTTTCGTGCAGAATAGAAATAGGTTTCTCCGGTGCTTTCGCTATGTCGGCGTAAGGTATAACCCGCACCGGAACGAATTGCCTCTGAAATTTCCTCCCGTCGGAGATGATTTGCGTTAGGCAGCGCATCTAACGAATTGTCATAAATAATCTGACCGGAAGAATCGACTATGCTAACACGTAAATCCTTAAAGTCATCGACATTTACAGTGTTTATGTCGAAGTTCTCATTCTCAAGCCGGTGTATGATACGTTCATTCAAAACCTGCAACTGTGCGTTCAGTTCCTCAGCCTTGAAATCTTTTTCTCGCTTATACTGGAAAAACAGGACACAGACTACCAATAATATAGAGTATCCGACCAACCAAAGGAATAACCGTCTGGAATATGTAATTTTACCCCATGAAGCCATAACCGTATCCTGACCGCGATTTTATATAACTACCGTATTTCCCGATTTTTTGGCGTA
>CANQDQ010000018.1 GCA_947593515.1 uncultured Bacteroidales bacterium
AAGCATCCTCGCCGATAACTTTAACTTCGTTTGGTATGGAATATTCGGTCAATCCGCTCGGGGCAAAGAATCGGAGCACATCGTTTACGATAAGACACCGATGATCCGATGAGGCAAATTTTCCATCGAATTTTTCCAAGCCCGTGCAACCGGAAAACGCATCACTGATAGTGGTAACGCTATTGGGTATCGTTACCGACGTCAAGCCCGTGCAATTATAAAAAGCATCCTCGCCGATAGCGGTAACGCTATATACCCTACCATTATAGGATACCATTGCGGGAATGGTTACTTTGCCCGAATAATCGCTCGAATAACCAGTTTTAGACGTAACCTTGACCGTCTTCTTGTCGACCCGTGAAGTAATGTTGTAATAGATACCGTCTACCTTAAAGTCATACGCCCACGCGGCAGGGGAGAAGGCGAGGAAAAAGATGACTCCCCAAATTTTTTGAAACATTTGTCTGTGCCGTTTCATTGCAAAAAAATTAAAAGGCACTTGCGGCTCGAAGAGTGCCGATAACGGTTTTTCGATTCAGGCATAAAAAAGAAGCGGAGCCACTGTTTCACTTATTCATTGAGGCGGGCTTCGACTCCCTGATATAAGAATATGTGATAGCAACCCCACTTTGGTCGTATATCCGAGATAGATATAACAAACCAAAGAAAGAGCGTGCTTTCATCACCGTTCCTTATATCGTTGAGAAGTTGTCGAAGTTTCCCCAATGGAATGATGCGAAAACGCTTTCTTCAATATGTCTGCACACCGGTCGGGTGTACGGAGCAAAGGTAGTCATTTTCTTGAAAGTACGCTCTTGTATCGCCGTTTTTTTATCGAAAAAGATAAAAAACGGTTTTTCTCAGCACCGAACAAACGCCTCCCCGCTCTGCGCAGAAAAGGCGAATTGCCTGCACCAATCGCCCGTAAAAAGCAGTCGGCGCATCATGCCAGTACATTTTCATGGTCTTTCTTATTTTGCTGCAAAGATAATTCAGAAAATAAAATTTCCAAAAACTTTCCGCTAAAAATTTTTGGCTTTATTCGGTATTTTTTTCGGAATAGAAAAAAGCAGCCCTGCAACTTTTCGATTGCAGGGCGGCGGTCAAAGATTATCTATTCAAGAAATTCTCTTTTCATTCTATGCTCTTTTGCAGCAACATCGTTTTGTTATCGGACGATAATCATTTTTTTGCCGTTCACGATGTAGGCACCGTTTTGTAACGTTTTGAGGTCGGCGGCATCATCGGTTTCGAGCACCGGCACACCTTGCAGGGTATACACGGTCAAGTGTTCGGCATCTGCCTGCGCCTCCGTTACCGACGACGGGGTGTCGGGTACATCGGGTTTGTCGGGCTCGATTGGTTCATCGGGCTCGTCCGGATTTTCGGGAACGTCAGGTACGTCAGGGGTGTCGGGAGTATCCGGATTTTCCGATTCGTTAGGATCATCGGGTACGTCGGGCACATCGGGCTCAGCACCACCCATCGACAATACAAAAAACTTTTTCCACCCGTCGGCAGCTTTATAGGCATCTACCGAACCCGCAGGTACATATAGTTTACAGGTTTCATAATCCACCCCATCGAAAACGGAAATCCAATCATAAACTATATTCACCGGTGTCGGATTATAGGCAGTTACCGACTGCAAATTACTGCAACCGAAAAAAGCATCCTCACCGATAGTAGCAACACTCTCGGGTATCGTTATTGACGTCAAACCCTTACAACCGTAAAAAGCATCGTCGGGAATCCATTTGACATTTTCCCCGATATGTATCGTCGTCAAGGAAGTACAACCCGAAAAAACAGAACTCATATAGGTGCAGGAATCGGCATTGAAATAAACATCCGTCAAACCCGTACAACCGTAAAAAGCATTGTAGTCTATCGTGGCAACATTCTCCGGTATCGTTACCGACGTCAAGCTCTTGCAATACTCAAAAGCCGAGTTACCAATAGAAGTAACGCTCTTAGGTATCGTTACCGACGTCAAACCATCGCAATAAGAAAAAACATAGTCGGGTATCCGTTTGACATTTTCTCCGATGTGTATTGTTGTCAAAGAGGTACATCCCTCAAAAACAGATGATCCCATCTCAATACAAGAATCGGCATTGAAATAAACCTCTGTCAATCCCGTACAACCGTAAAAAGCATTGTAGCCGATAGAGGTAACACTATTAGGTATCGTTACCGCCGTCAAGCCATCGCAATAAGAAAAAGCATAGTTGGGAATCCGTTTGACATTTTCCCCGATATGTATCGTCGTCAAAGAGGTACATCCCTTAAAAACAAAATGATTCATATATCCGCAGGAATCGGCATTGAAATAAACCTCTGTTAAACCCGTGCAACCGGAAAAAGCGTTGTAGTCGATATAGATATATTTGACATTCTTCCCGATATGCACCGTTGTCAAAGAGGTACATTCCCCAAAATACTCATAGGTGCAGGAATCGGCATTGATATAAACATCCGTTAAGCCCGTACAATCGTCAAATGCTCCATAGCCAATAGTGGTAACACTCCTCCCTATCATTACAGACGTCAAGCCACTGCAACCTGAAAAAGCACTGTAGCCGATAGAGGTAACACTATTAGGTATCGTAATCTCTTCTAAACCAACGCAATCTTCAAAAGCCCCGCCCGGAATAAATTTTACATTTTCTCCGATATGTATTGTTGTCAAAGAGGTACATTCCCCAAAAACAGAATACATATAGGTGCAGGAATCGGCATTGAAATAAACATCCGTCAAACCCGTACAACCGTAAAAAGCATTGTAGTCTATCGTGGCAACATTCTCCGGTATCGTTACCGACTTCAAGCTTTTGCAATACTCAAAAGCCGAGTTACCAATAGAAGTAACGCTCTTAGGTATCGTTACCGACTTCAAACTGTTGCAACCGTAAAAAGCAGACCCGCCGATTGATGTAACATTCTTGGGTATCGTTACCGATATCAAGCTCGTGCAACCGGAAAAAGCATAATGGGGAATGTGTTTGACATTCTCCCCGATATGTATTGTTATCAAAGAGGTACATCCCTCAAAAACAGATGATCTCATCTCAATACAAGAATCGGCATTGAAATAGACCTCTGTCAATCCCGTACAACCGTAAAAAGCAGACCTGTCGATCGTAGCAACATTCTCGGGTATCGTTACCGAGGTCAAGCCACTGCAACCGTAAAAAGCTCTCTCAGGAATCCGTTTGACATTTTCCCCGATATGTATCGTCGTCAAGGAGGGACAACGCGAAAAAACAGAATTCATTTTGGCACAGGAATCGGCATTGAAATAAACATCCGTCAAACCCGTGCAACCGGAAAAAGCATAGTAGTCTATCGTGGCAACATTCTCCGGTATCGTTACCGACGTCAAACCGCTGCAATTGGAAAAAACCCTGTCGCCGATAACTTTAATATCGGCGGGTATGGTATAGGAGGACAATCCGCATGGAGCAAAAGCCGTCAACGTATCGTTTATAACAAGACAACGATGATCCGACGAAGTCCATTTCCCTTCAAACTCCATCAATCCCGTGCAACCGGAAAAAGCTCCCACAGGAATCCATTTGACATTTTCCCCGATGTGTATCGTCGTCAAGGAAGTACAACCATTGAATCTTACGCTTGTGCAGGAATCGGCATTGAACCAAACTTCTTCCAAGCCTCTACAATTCTCAAAAGCACCGTCGATAGTGGTAACACCCTTTGGTATGGTTATCGACGTCAAACCCGTACAATTCTCAAAAGCACCGTCGCCGATAGTGGTAATACTTTCGGGTATCGTTATCGACGTCAAACCCGTGCATCCGGAAAAAGCATACTTGGGAATCCGTTTGACATTCTCTCCGATATGTACCGTCGTCAAGGAAGTACAACCATTGAAGCTTACGCTTGTGCAGGAATCGGCATTGAACCAAACTTCCTTCAAACCCGTACAATCGTAAAAAGCACTGCCGCTAATTAAACCCGTACAATTACTCTTAAAAACATTGCCGATAGTGATAACACTCTCCGGTATGGTTATCGACTTTAAGCCCGTACAACCATAAAAAGCATAATCGCCGATAGTGGTAACACCCTCCGGTATGGTTATCGAAGTCAAGCCCGTACAACCGTAAAAAGCATACTTGCCGATAGTGGTAACACCCTCGTGTATGGTTATCGACTTCAAGCCCGTACAAGCGGAAAAAGCATAATCGCCGATAGTGATAACACTCTCCGGTATGGTTATCGACTTCAAGCCCGTACAAGCGGAAAAAGCATAATCGCCGATAGTGGTAACGCTGTTAGATATCGTTATCTCAGTCAAATTCTGACAATTATTAAAAGCGGCTTTACCAATCGTGGTAACGCTCTCGGGTATCGTTACCGATGTCAATTTGTCGCAATACTTAAAAGCACTTTCGCCGATTACGGTAACCTGTTGGGGTATGGTATATTCGGTTATACCACATTTTTGAGCAAAGGCTAATAACGTATCGTTTACAATAAGGCAACAATGATCGTCCGTCGCAAATTTCCCCTCAAATTTTTCCAAACCCGTGCAACTGGAAAAAGCGGCTTTACCAATAGCGGTAACACTTTGGGGTATCGTTACCGACTTCAAGTAATAGCAAGAGGAAAAAGCCGAGTTGCCGATAGCCGTAATACGATAAACGTTGCCGTCTTGTTCTACGGTTTCCGGAATAACGATATCGCCGGTATATTTTTTCTCTCCGGATATGACTTCCGCCGTCAAATCGGAGTCTGAAGTGATTCGATAATAAACCGGGGTTATCGTATAGGTATAAACGAGTTCGGTATTACAGCAACCGGAAGTCCGATCGGCAGCGTAATCGGCATCACCGAAAGTACCGGCAGGTATCGTCAGCGCGTAAGCGCCTGCAGCGGTCAGTTCTTCGGCAAGCGTTATCACCAGCGTATTGCCGCGACCTGCGGTAATCGTTGCCGGATAGCTTTCTTCGCCTTTCGTTACCGTTGCCACCGAATTGACAAGTCGCGGCGCTTCCGTGTAATCGAAATCGAGTGTAAACGTACGGAGCGAGAAAATCTGTCCTTCGGCTGGGCTTATGCTCGTCGGTGTAAAAGAGGGATCCACGACGATTGTATAACTCAGTGCGGGATTGCAGCGACCGGAAGTCTGATCGGCGGCATAAGCGGCATCGCCGAAAGCGCCTTCGGGTATCGTCAGCGTATAGCTTCCGGCAGCAAACGTTTCAATATCGGGCGTAACCACCAGCGTATTGCCGCTGCCCGCGGCAATCGTCGCCGGACAGTTTTCTCCGCCTTTCGTCAGCATCGCCGTCGTTCCGACCGGATACGGTGTTTCTGTAAAGGGAAGTATAACCGATTTCAATGCGCTTACCTTGGTAACAGAAGCGATATTCGTCGGATTAAAAGTCGTTTTCCTTGCAGGTTCGTCCGCATTTATCGTATAGGTATAACTCAATACCCGATTACAATAGCCCATTGTCTGATCGGCAGCGTAATTGGCATCGCCGAAAGTACCGGCAGGTATCGTCAGCACGTAAGTGCCGGCAGCGGACAGTTCTTCGGCAAGCGTTATCACGAGCGTATTGCTGCTGCCTGCGGCAATTGCTGCCGGATAGCTTTCCTCGCCTTTCGTTACCATTATCGCCTTTCCCACCAAGTAGGGCATCCGCTCAAAGGCAAGCGTAATCGTCTTCAGAGCCGCTACCTTGCCCGCGGCAGGGGTGATATCCGTCGGCGGAAAAAAAGCCGGCTGTATGCCCACAATCATCTCTTGATCGGAATTATATCCGGCTCCTTGCCCGTTCGGGTCGAGCGCTGTGAGCAGAAAATAGCCGTCATACGCACCACTCCAACCCCAGTTGATATGAAAATAGTCTTCGCCGTCGCGATATTGATAACCGTCGCACACGAACGCATGACCATCGTCTCCAACGGGGTGTCCTGAATATAAAACAGGTCGTGAGGCGGATAATTCCTCATAAACGATATTTTTCCATTCGGGTAAATCATAATCATCTCGCAGCAAACACTTGATTTTTTTATCGTAATTAAAATATTTAACCAACGATTCGGCAACAACGGACGTATGTGCACCGCTTCCTCTCGGGCTATATCGCATATTTACCGACACCCCTGCATGATACATCAAGGTGGCTACGGCTTTTCGCGATGCGGCGGGGCTGTCGGCATCGTACTCGTCAAGCATGGCGTTCCAGTCGTAGGTCGTGGCGCCGAAGTCGGCGGATATGGAACCTTCGATGTTTTCCTGTGTGTACGAATGCGACCCCGTCCCATGCTGCGGGTAGTTATAGTATTTCATGATTTGCGCCATGGCGGTAGCCACGCAGCCGGTAAAACAACGTTTGCCGGCGATTGTGGGACACAAATCGTTGTAGGGAGACCCTTGGTCCCACTTGGTATGAATAAGCGGAGCTATATCTGCCCGCGCTTCGGCGGCTGCGTATGCCGCGCCTGCCCTGCCGACGGCACCGGCTGAAACAGACTGCTCTATTTCGTCGCTGTAGCAATCGAGCCAATATTGCATGGCGGGCGGAATGGCGCCGGCATCGAAACTACCCGTATCGGAGTAGCCCAACAGCGGGGTGGCGACATCGTCGGCAGAAACGATCAGAAATCCGCCCCCGTTGTCATTGAACACATAAACCGTATTGAGGCTTCCGCGTGCTCCCGTATAGACCAATTGCGGCGCTGCCTCCGGCGACTTTGCTTGGGAGGCAGCCGATTGCCGCGACGATAGCGTTCCGAGACGCACCGCCGTCCCTATTTTTCCGATATTCGGCTGCGAAAGATATTGTTTTGCTTTTTCAAGAGCCTCTGTCGGTGAGAGTTGTCGGGCTGACAGCGAGCCCACTGTCAGCAGACATACGGATAAAAGAAACCAAACCCTTTTCATTTGTTTATGCTTCATAAATATTTATTTAACGGAACAAAGATAATATAATTTGAATACATTAATACATAAAAATGTAAGAAATAAATAAAAAAACAGTGTGCGTCCCATTTTTGTCATAATTTTGTAGTTAATCTATTTCTCGCAAAAATAATCTTAAAAAACAAATTTACAAAACTTTCCGCTAAAAATTTTTGGTTTTATTCTCGAAGCGAAACGGCATCAGAAGGGATAGCCGATAGCCATATCCGGCTACTCTCTAATAATGATTTGCATTTCAATTGATTATAAGTAAACAATGGTTAATTATATCCTCAAAAACATATAAATATTTGCGTATATCAAAAACTATTTGTTATTTTGGTGTCTAATAAATACACACGCAGATGCCTAAACAGACAATACGTCGAGTCCTGACATGGGACGGAAACAGTACGAAAACAACGATTTCATTGGAGGATTATATCTCAAAAATGAAAGCGTATGGCGCTTTGAAAGCAAAAAACGTAAGGACATCTCGCAACTATCTGCGAAATATGGGTCTGAACATTAATACAAAAGGAGAAATCTTAGCAAAATAATATGCGGGATTTCCAACCCAACATCATTCTCGGCTTTCACGGTTGCACAAAAGAAATCGGCGAAAAAGTCATAGCGGGAAAAGAAGAACTTATCCCGAGCCATAACCCATACGACTGGTTAGGAGAAGGTATATATTTTTGGGAAAACGACTACGACAGAGCATGGGAGTTTGCCAAAGAAACGGAAAAAAACGAGCCCTTTGTTGTAGGTGCGGTCATATATCTCGGACATTGTCTGGATTTAACGCAACAAAAAAACATTCGTATAGTAAAAGCGGCTTATACTAACTTAATTGCAGAGAGTGTAAAGAAAGGCGTGAAAAACACACCCGGAAAATACGGCGGCATAACAGGCGACCTGCTTAACAGAAAACTGGACTGCGCGGTTATCAATGCCATACATGAATTTAATGCCGGACACGGGATTCAAGAATATGACTCCGTAAAAGCGGCTTTTTGGGAAGGGGAAGAACTTTACAAAACAGCCGGATTCAGAGAAAAGAATCATATTCAAATCTGTGTAAGAAATCCGCAGTGCATCATCGGATATTTTTTACCGAAAATCTAAATTCTTATTTTATCGTCAAGTTTTTTATTCGCGAAGCGAAACAGCATCAGAAGGGATAGCCGATAGCCAAGTGGAAAGAGAGGCTGCGCCCGAAGCTCTCCATATTGTAGTAGTGCGGGCGGTCGTTGCGAGAGGGGTCGTGCAGCCCGATGCCCATGTCGAGGCGGATAACGAGGAATGAGAGGTCGTAGCGCAATCCGACACCCGTGCCGAGTGCTATGTCTTTTCCGAAAGTTTTCATGTCGAGGGTGCCGCCCGGACGATTCTCGTCGGCGCGCAGCAGCCAGATGTTTCCGGCATCGAGGAACATGGCGCCGTGCAGGTCGCCGATAATGGGGAAGCGCCATTCGGCATTCATTTCCATTTTGAAATCGCCGGTCTGGTCGAGGTATGAATCGACCTTGTCGGCAGGCGGGGCGTAGCTACCGGGACCTACCGAGCGTATGGTGAAAGCCCTGATGCTGTTGGCGCCGCCGATGTAGAACTGCTCGCTGTACGGGAGTACCGACGAGTTGCCGTAAGCCCACCCCGCTCCCACCATAAAGCGGGTCGCCAGCCACGAGTCGCCCCACAGGCGGCGGTAGTAACGGAAATCGAGCGTCGGCTTGACAAATTGCGAAAAGGGTATTCCGAGAAATTTTTTGCTGCCCTCGCTGCCTGACATGACGGCATTCATCAGGTTGCCGGCGGTGGAGAGGGTTGCCTGCCAGAAAATGCGGTTGGACTCTTTGTAGCCGAAAGAGCGGTCGTAGCGGTAGGTGTAGCCCAAAACGGGTATGAGCTGGTTGCGGAAACTGAGGGCTATGGCGGGATTGGCGGCAAGCGTGCTGTCGAACTCCGCCGTAGAGTTGAAAAGATAATCGTAGCTGAGCTTGGGCAAATGGAAGGTATGGAAGCTGTACCGCGACGATTGGAAGTCGAGCGCGATGGCGAGGTTGAGCGAGAGCATGCGGAAATAGCGCGGACGATTCATCAGGTCGGCACCCAGCGAGAATGTGGTTTTTCCGCCGTAGCGGCGCTCGATGCGGGTATTCCAAAGCAGCGACGAGGGGAGCAGGCGCGGAAATGTCAAAGAGGCATTCACGCCAAATTCGTAGGAGTTGAGCAGGGAGCGTTTTTCGCCCGCGCGTCTTTTTCCGGTCTGCCATTCGTAGGAGCCGGACAATTCGAGAGAGAGGCGCTCCCCGCCCCCGAAAATATTTTTGTGCGCCAGCCCGAAGATGACACCCGGACCGATGAAACTGCTGGTCGAGGAGGTAACATTCGCTTCGAACCACGCCTCCATCGGGGTGTCCATCGACGCCTCGAAGGTGATGTCGAGAAGGTCGGAAACGCCGCTCGTGTCGTGCGGGGCGACCGAGAGATTGACGTAACGGAACACGCCCATGCGCATCAGGCTGTTGAGCGACTCCTCCTGCCGGTCGAGGGTGTAGAGGTCGCCCGGATAGAGGGTGATGTTGCGTTTGAGAAAACGAAGGCGCACCTTGTGCGGACGCTGGTAAAAGAGGGTCAGGTGCGACAGGCGCATCGTATCGACGACACCCTGCCCCGTAAGGCTTTTCAAATCAAAGGCGACGTTTCCTACCCGATAGGTGCGGCGGGCGTCAGGCGGTATGTTGGGACGCACCTGCATACGCAAGGCGACCGAATAGGGCTGCAGCGTCGTATCGGCAAAATATGCCAGATAGTCGGGACGGAAATAGTAATAACCCCTGTTGCGGAGGTCGCGGGTGATGCGGTCGCGCTCGGCAGAAAGGGTGGCGGCGTTGTAGATGTTGCCCACATGCAGGAGCGTGGCGGCACGCGACGAATCGACAAGGGCGGTTATCGGGTCGGCCGGTCGCGGAAACTCTATCGACGAATAGCGGTAGGGCGTACCGTACACGACGCGGTAGTCGATGCGGGCTTTCTTGGGGTTGCGCCGGTTGTAGAGCAGTTCGTAAGTCGCCAACGAACCGAAATAGCCGTAATTGTCCAAAATCTGCGGCACGACAGCGACCCGCAAATCGGGCTGCGCGGTGGAAATGAGTACGGGCATCTTGGCGAAGCGTTCGTAGAACCAATGTTTGAACCCTTTGTCGCGGGTGGGGGTAACGTGGTTATAGACCCACAGCCCGAAGGGGAAGGTCCACCGCACGTAGGGCGAAAACAAGGCATTGTTGGGCTTCACCGAAAGGGCTTCTTTCACGGCACTCTCGGCATCGCTTTCTATCTTCACGCCTTTCTGCTCGGGCTCCATGCGTATCTTTTTCACGCCGGTGTACAAGACTTCGCCCTCTCCTATCCGACTCGTGGTGTCGCAGGCGGAGAAACATACCGATATGAGTAATATGCAGAGGTATATCTTTTTCACGGCTTCTGTTTTTCTTTTTCTGCGGCTTGTTCTTTACGTGCCGAACGACGGAACAACGCCTTCAAATGCGCCAGTTTTTTCTTTACGGCAAAACCGACGCCCGTTTTCGTTACTTCGCCTTCGAGTATGCTCTCCTGCCCCGTATGGCGGAACAGTTTCACCAACATGTTGTCGCGCTTGTCGAGGTAATATTCCAGCGCAATGTCTTCGATAAGGTTTTGCTTCAAATTGTCGGACGAATCGTCGTCGGGGCTGTAACTGCCGCCGATGACGATGCGCACGCGGTCGTTGAACAATTTTTTGGAGAGCTGGTAGGAATAGTCGGTGCGGGTAGTGCCGTCGGCTTCTTCCTGACTGTCGATACCGAAACTGAGTTCGACGTTTTTCAGATTGTTGCGCGACCATTTGTTCAGTTCGTTCTGCAAAAACCGGTTCAGCGGATTTCCGGAAAAGAGGCTTCCCTGCGAAGACGACGGACCGGTGTACATATTGTAAACCAGCAGCCCCATTGCCTGCGTAGCGCGCTGCTCGGCGGTCATGGACGAAAGTTCGTTCTGTATCGTCAAGTCGTTCGGGGCAGCCACATCGAAAATGATAGAGAGGTCTTCGAGGCTGTTTGCCAACGTAATGGAAACGTCAAACTGCACCGTGCGCGAGGTGTTTCCCGACGACACCGACACCTGTATTTTGTCGGTCGCCGTAATGTCGAGTACGGGCGCGGCGATGTCGCCCGCCCATGCCACCGAGCTGCCGTCTTTAATCGTAAAGAGCTTATCGCCTATCAGCGGAATGGAGTAGCACACCGTACCGCCCGACAATTCATAGCGACCGGTGAAGCGGCTGTCGCCCAACGCGTTCATGGTGTAAGTGAGGCTGCCGCCGCCCTGCAAATCGACGTAGCTGTTTCCGTCGGGGGTAAGCTCCACCGAGAGGGCTACGGCATTGCCTATGTCGATATTCACCTGCATATCCATGCCCGAAACTTTTCGGAGAGGCAGCAGCGAATCGACTTCGAGGGTGTCGGCAAAAGCGGTGAAGGTTACCATGTCGCCGTAATCGCTCACGCCGGGCAGGGAATTGTTGTCGCGCAAGACGTAGGTGGCTTCAGTGCCGTTGAGCAGCTCGACGTCGCCGCGCAGCACCAGCGCATCGGTATAACCGTGCGCCGAAATATCGATGTCGGCATCGGCGACGCCGTAGAGCATGGAAGTTTTGTTTTTCGGCGTTTCAAAGAGGCGGAAATTTTTTCCGACAACCGACGCATCGAGGTACGGACGGGAGAAGTCGGAAATATCCGCCGAGCCTTTTATCGAAAGGGGGCTGTTGTTGGTACCGTATATTAAAAGCGAATCGATGAAAGCCTTGTCGTCGCGGAAAGAGAGTTCGACCAGCTCCAACCGGAAGCGGCTGCCCGTCATCGGAACTTTTACCCTGCCGCCGGTCAAAGAGAGTGCCCCCGTCAAATGCGGCGCGTCGAAAGCCCCCTTCATGAAAATGTCGCCGTGCAGCAACCCTTCGACTTGGAGCATATCATCTGAAACAAAGGCATTTGCCAAACGCACGGGAAAATCGGCAATGTGCACTTCGGCGGCAACGGGTGTCGGCGAAAGCGTATCGGTGTCGTAGCGGAGGGCTGCCGTCAATGTCTCGACACTATCGACCGAAAGCCCTGCCGACGCCTCCATCACCGATGCCGACGGCTGCCGGTATGCCGCCGTCAGTCCCAGATTGCCGAGATAATTGCCGTCGTACTGCGTGGAATCGAAACGGAGAGCGGCATCGAGAAGGGGATATTCGCCGGCGAATCCGGCGGAAATATCTGCCGAAAGGCGCGTATCGACAGGGGGTGCTGAGGGGACGAGCGCCAAGACGGGCGCCACATCGAAATTGCGAATGTCGAGCGATATGCCTTTTCCGCCGAGCGCTTCGTCGGAACGCAAGGCAAACCGCTGCGACTCACGCTCCAACAAGAGATCGGCAGCCAGATGTCCGTCGAAAAACCACTCGATGTAATTGCCGGTGTTCAGTGTCCAACCCGCCACGCCCAAAACGGGGTGTTCGGGCGCCAGCGAAACGCGCGCCGTCGTATCGGACAGGGAAGCGTCCATATCGAGGAGCAAACTCTGCACACCCTCCTGATTCCGCTGCCGCAGCGCCGCAAAAAGCTCCTGCGGGGCAAGATAGCCCCCAATGCCCGCCGACGCCAGCATTTCCGACGTTTCCGGCGTATTACCCATGTGCAGAGCGTAATGCAGCGTATCGGAATTTTGTTGCAGCGCGATTTTCAGAGTATCGGCTTTCAGCGACGAAAAGGAAGAACCTACGGCTTCGGCATCGAAAAAGAGCGGGGTCGCATCGCCGTGTCCGGCAGCAAGATCGAATGTCGAGAGCTGTACATCGTTCATGCGGAGCAACGCCTCCACCGCCTGTTCGGGCACGATGCGCACCTGCAAGGCAAACGGCGGCAGGGCATCGCACAAAACCGCCGGTGCGATTTTTTTCGCACCGACGGCATACGACAGCGTATCGACGAACGTCATCACGGAAGCGAGAAACGTATCGATGCCTGCGGGTGCGGCAAAGGCAAAATTCACGCCCGGCAGAACAAGACGGGCATCGAGCGAGTCGCGCCACATACCAGCGGCGACCGCCAGCGAATCGAGCGTAAAATCGGTATCGAGCAGATGAAACGCCGTACTGTCCAACCGGAGTTTCATCGTATATTCGTCGGAAGCATTCATCGCCGCCGTCGCATCGAGCGACGATGCGAAAGTTATGGAGTCGTCGGTGAACCGCAAGGTTTTCAAATCGATACGGTCGATTACTCCCGAAAGGCGGGCACAACTCTCGTCGGCAGTAAGACGTCCCTGCAAAGCCATATCGAAACGTATCGCTTCAGCCTCGCTCTGCAAATGTCCGGAAAGCGCTTGGGTGTCGAGCGCCAGCGCGACAGACAAATTTTCATAGCGGTAACCGCCGTAATCGAGCGTATCGACCTGCAAATCAAGAACGGCTTTCATATCGGGTGAAAAGGGGTCGAAGCGGCAGCCTTCGGCAGCGAGCGACATCGAGAGCAGCCCCAAACCCTCGTGCGGCAGAAATTCGGACAGCGGAAATGCAGAAAATTCCACCGCCACCCGATATGCCGTATCGGGGAACAAATAACCGGCATCGAGCGACAACGTTCCGTCGGAGACCGTCCACCCCAAATGAGCGGACGCCGACCTGCCGTTACTGAAATCGGCTTGCGCCGACAGACGCATCGAGTCGGGAATCGCCACGCGCGCACGCAGCGAGCTATCGAGCAACGCAGGGACGAAAGAGAGTTTATCCAAACGGGCGGACATATCGACGTGCGCCGTCAAGCTGTCGGAAAGGGTAAGCGACTTTACTTCGCCGCTCAACAGCATATCGGCGCAGTGCGGCAGCTCGGCGGAAAGACGGTGCAGGCGCAAATCGTCGAGCGCACCGTCGAGCGAGAGTTCGAGCAAGAGCAACTCAAAAGGCAGCTCCGCCGCAGTCGCCGCCAACGAGGGGTCGAACAGCACGGCATCGGCAATGCCCACCGCCGCTGCCAGTTCCGCCGAAAGATTCGCCGAGCCGTCCATCGACAGCACAGAACCGTCGGCATCGACCTCAGCCGACACCATCGAATGCT
Organism: uncultured Bacteroidales bacterium; assembly: GCA_947593515.1. Lineage (GTDB taxonomy): Bacteria > Bacteroidota > Bacteroidia > Bacteroidales > UBA11471 > Caccoplasma. The sequence continues at coordinate 14,077 of CANQDQ010000018.1, forward strand.
CCGTTGCCAGTTGCAGCGCCGCCACTTTCACGGCAGCGGAGTCCATCGAAAAAGCAGCTTCGCCGCGACAAACACGCAACCCCGAACGCTCCTGCAACGAAAGCGTCCGCAGCTGCGCCGCCACGGCACTGCCGCAGTTGTAAACGGAATCGAGCGAGAGAGTTACATCGGAAAGCTGTATGCAGTCGGCATCGAAACCGTCGTGCGGGGAGTAATTTTTTCGGGCATATTTCACCTGCGTATCGTCGAGCCGCAAAGCAAGCGCGCGTATCGTCCAAGGCAAAGACGCCGTATCGGGTTCGGCAGCGGGTGCCGGTTCGACCACCGCAGGCACCGCCGCATCGGGGTCGGTCAGGTATTCCACCTCTCCGGTGTGGAGTTGCAACAGCGCCACATCGACCGACTGCCGCCCCAAATCGACAGCCACGCCGTCGATTCCGATTTTTCCGGCAGCCGCCGACAAAAACGACTCGTCGTATGCCCCCTCCATGTCGTAAGCGATATGGGAGATTTCAGCCTGCTGCACGGCAAGACGCCACGCCAACGGCTCCGAAGCAGCCGTATCGGCAGGCGCCGGCTCCGATGCGGGTCGCCCCAAACGCATCGACACCGACCCGTCGGCAAGCCGCAAAAGAGCGGCATCTACCGTTTCGGTGCGGAGGCGCGCCTCCGTATGCAGCAAAGCGGCTTCGCCGAGCTTTACCCGCAGCGAAAATCCGGACGTGTCGGCATAGTTGAAACAAACGTCGTGCAGCGACAATTCCGGTATGACGGCAGCCAAGCGCAGCAGCGGCAGGGCTTCGATTTCGACGTGCCCCCTGCCGAGTGCGCACATCGTATCGCCCTCCGACAAAACGAGGACCCCGCCGAGATCGAGGGTAAACGGGAAACGCAAGCGGAAATCATCGACCGACACTTGCAGCGTATCGTCGGAAACGGCGCTGCAAACCTGCCGCACAGCAAAGCGCTGCACGGGCGGAATATAGAGCAATGCCGCAACCAGCAGGAGAATGCCCACCGGCACGGCAAGTATTATCGCGCCATATTTCAAAACAAGTTTCATTCGTCGTTCGATGCTCCGGCTCGGAGATGCCGGAAAGCCCCCACTATTTCGACATTGTATTTTTTCAACAGATGCCGCCGCCGTTTGTTTCTGCAAACCGATAAAAACGGGTGGCAGCCCTGCCGTATTCTTTTGCCGGAACGGAAACCGCGTCCATGCCGGCTTATCATAATAAGGGCAGGCCGGTATTTCCCGACCTGCCCTTGTTTACCCGAAGCAGGTTATACGCCGAGAGAAGCGGCAACCGCTTTGATTTTTTCTTCGGCGGCAGCCACTGTCTTGTCGTAGTCGGCGCGCGATTTGAGTTCGCCGCTCACTTCGACATAGAATTTGATTTTCGGCTCGGTGCCCGAAGGACGTATCGACACTTTCGTGCCGTCTTCGGTGAAGTATTGCAACACGTTCGAGGTCGTCGGCATATTGAGGGTGTATTTCTCGCCAGCCGTGAAATCCTGAGCCACGAGGGTGGCATAGTCTTTCGCCAATACGACTTTGGAACCGGCAATTTCGGTAATGGGATTCGCGCGGTAATTTTTCATCATGGCTTCGATTTCTTCGGCGCCCGATTTTCCCTTGCGCACCACCGAGATGCCTTTTTCTTTGGAGAATCCGTATTCCACGTAGATGTCCTGCAACATTTCGTACATGGTCTTGCCGTTGTCCTTAGCCCAAGCGGCTATTTCCGCCATGAGGGCGCACGACGACACGGCGTCTTTGTCGCGCACGAAATCTTCTGCCAGGAAGCCGTAGCTCTCCTCACCGCCACCTATATACTGGCGTTTGCCTTCGAGTTCGCGTATCACGGCGGCAATCCATTTGAAGCCGGTATATACGTCGAAGCACTCAATACCGTTGCGGTCGGCTATCTTCTTGATAAGCTCGGTGGTAACGATGGTTTTCACCATATACTCGCCGCCTTTGAGCCGACCGGTGGCTTTGTATTGCGAAATGAGGTAGTTGGTAAAGAGCATGGCGTTCTGGTTGCCGTTTACGAGAATCCACTCACCTTTGTCGTTTTTCAGAGCGATGCCCATGCGGTCGGCATCGGGGTCGGACGCCATGACGATGTCGGCATCGACCTCTTTGGCTTTGCGTATAGCAAGGTCAAGAGCGGCAGGCTCTTCGGGGTTGGGCGACTTCACGGTGGGGAAATCGCCGCTGATAACGTCTTGTTCGGGCACGTGGATAATGTTGGTGAATCCGTATGCCGCCAATGCCATCGGCACGAGTTTCACGCCGGTGCCGTGTATGGGAGTATAGACGATTTTGAGGTCTTTGTGGCGGGCGATGATCTCGGGATTGAGCGAAAGCCCTTTGATGCGGGAAATGAATTTGCGGTCGATTTCGTCGCCGATGATTTCGATCAACGCCTTGTTGCCTTTGAAGTTGATATCGGAAACGGAACGGATTTTATTCACTTCGGAAATGGTGTTTTTGTCGTGCGGCGACACCATTTGCGCACCGTCGTCCCAATAGGCTTTATAGCCGTTGTATTCTTTGGGGTTGTGCGATGCGGTGAGAATGATACCGCTCTGGCAGCCCAGTTCGCGAATGGCGAACGACATTTCGGGTGTGGGCCGCAGTGCGTCGAACAGATATACTTTGATGCCGTTTGCCGAGAAAATATCTGCCGATATTTCTGCGAACTTGCGGCTGTTGTTGCGGCAGTCGTGCCCGATGACGACTTTTATCTGCGGCAGCGATGCAAACTCTTTTTTCAGATAGTTTGCCAATCCCTGCGTAGCGGCGCCCACCGTGTAGATATTCATGCGGTTGGTGCCCACGCCCATGATGCCGCGCAAGCCGCCGGTACCAAATTCAAGGTCTTTGTAGAAGGCTTCGATAAGGTCTGTTTTGTCTTCGTTGTCGAGCAGACGGCGCACTTCGGCGCGCGTTTCGGCGTCGTAACCTTCGCCGAGCCATACCTGCGCCCGGGCGGTTACTTCTTTCAATAATGCTTCGTTTTCCATGTTATTGAGGTTTAATGTTTTTGCAAACTTATGTTACAAATATATAACATTTTTTCGATATTATCAAATGTGCGGTCGAAAAAAAGCAGCGGGCATCAAAATGTTACTTTCAAGCGTTCGCCGGCATCTTTCGCAACAGCACGGTAATACTCTTCGGAATATCCGGGAAATTCCGGCTCGGCAGGCGCTCCGTAGGGATTGTAAAGAAATTTCCCGTCTTTCTCGCGCTTGCGGTTGCCGTCGAGGTATTTCACCAAGAGGTATTCTCCCAATTCACGCCAGCGTGCGGTGGTGGAATCGGCTTGCGTGCGGCTGTAACGGTCGAGCGCGGCAAGGGCTTCTTCCTGTCGGTCGTAGAATATGGCGAGCGCCTCTTTTTCGAGCTGCGGCTGGCGTTCGTTGAATGCGGTTTCCAACTGCTGCTGCAAGGGGCGTATGTCTTCAATCATCAGGCTGTAACGCCCGTATGCCATATTGGCGACCCAGTTATAAACCCAAAACGCCGACGTCCACGACACCTTATACAGCGAGCCGTTTCCTTCACGAAAACAGAGGGGCGCTTCGGTGAGCGCACCGACGTAGAGGGGTACATAGACCGACGTGTTGGCATCATCGACCCCGAACCACAGCACACCCCCGATAGCATCGGGCAGCCACGAACGCTGCTGGGCGACCAACGAAAATCCGGTCTGCTGCGTGGCGATAGCCCGCTCGTTGATATACTCCTCGCCATCGACCTCGAAGGCCATGGGACGAAAACGATACGGCACCTTGAATGCGCCTGCACCGGCATCTTTTGTCATATCGAAAGGCGTGTTTTCGAAATGGTCGCGCATGGCATCTTTCATATCCTGCACCGAAAGACGGCGGGAGGGCTTGATGTAAAGCGGCAGCGGCTTGTCGGATTTACCATATATATAAGGAAGATACTCGTCCATCGTGTTGCTGTATTTGTTGTAGAAGCTCCACACACGCGCCTCGCACGCCCGCAGTTCTTCAAATCCTGCCGGCGCATAGGCTTTTGAAAAACTGAATTCGCTGTTCAACCCGTCGAAATATTTCCGTTCCCGAGCAAAGGATATGACATCGGGCGAATAGAGGCAGTTTTCGGGGTCGTCGAGCGGGAAAGTGTGTATGCGGGAATGGTTGGCATGAGCGGCGATGCAGTCGTCGGGAATGCGCACGGCAACCCACACGGCGCCTTTGGAGTAGCGCCCCTTCCCTATCATTTCCAATATCCAGACTTCATCGGGGTCGGCTATTGAAAAGCTCTCGCCTTCACTGTAATAGCCGTATTTTTTTACCAGCGAAGTCATCACGTTTATCGCTTCGCGCGCCGTCTGGGCGCGCTGCAATGCCAGCGTCATCAACGAGCCGTAGTCGATAATTCCCGTCGTATCGACCAATTCATGGCGTCCGCCGAAAGTCGTCTCGGTAATCGTTACCTGATATTCGTTCATCTGTCCGACCACTTTGTAGGTGTGGGCAGCCTGTGGGATTCTGCCCAACGGCTTGTTCGTGTCGCAATCGCGTATCTCCACCATCGTGCCTCTCGGATAGTCGGCGGCGGGGAAAAACGCCAGCGTGCCGTAATGGGTGTGCGAATCGGCAGCATAAGTGATAAGCGTAGAGCCGTCGGTCGTGGCTTTGCGACCCGCCAGCAGGCTGGTGCAGGCGAATGCCGATGCGGCGGCAAAGAAAAACAGCGTGGTAAACAGTGTTTTTTTCATATTATCATTGTTAGTAATATTATCCGTAAAGGTAAATCTTTTCTTTGAATCTGCGGCTCTCCGTCGGAAAATTTTTCGATACGCTTTTTTCGCAACATTTTTTCCGGCGGAAACGACATTTGTTTTCAAACTTTTTTCTCGAAATAAAAAAATGCTATAAAACTAAAATTTTCATACTATTTTATTGACAATATATGAAAATAATCATATATTTGTGCATTGAAACGCTTCTCCGTGATTTTTTCACGCGACGGAACATTTCCCCAAAAAGGCGCGTGCCCCGACATTCTCATGCAGGGACACGCTAATCAAAAAGGAAATGTTTGCGTTTACCTCCCGTATCGGGACACCTCATATTCAGATATTTCAGAATAAGGGTCGCTTTACGGAGGTTATATAAAGAGGCGTTGCAATACGTTTTTCTAACACTGCCGTACAAGTGAATTAATGCAGATTTTAATTCGCGGGTAAAGTTATATATTTCACATCGCATTCCAAATTTTTTATTCATATTTTTCATTTTTTCTTTATCGGCTTTCCGATTGTAAAAACTCCGCTGCACGATTCATAATCGGCAGATATACAATTCAGAATAAAGAAGCAGGGCTATCGTTCCGAAGTGTTATTCTTCGGAAATTTTCAGCATTCCGCCGAGCAGAAGCATTCGGGTTATTTATCTGAAAAAAGACAAAAAAAAATTGATTGCCTCCCGGCAACCAATCTTTATAAACCTTAAATCTAATACCATGAAAAACACGATGCAAAGATAAAACGTTTTATGTTATAAAACATAATTTTCCAACAGAAAAATTACGCGCATTTAGATTATTTAACTATTCGGTAAAAACAGCAAAAAACGCCCCTCACCATAACGCGCACACTATCTGCTATTTATATCCGTCGTATTCTTCCTGATTGGGAAAAATGCTGTCCCAAATATTGTCTTCGCGCGAAACATAATCCTGATAAAAGAGTGAAAAAGCTCTTTTCTCGTTGTATCCCTTGGCAATGCACCACTCGCTGTAATTGCTTTTCAATTCCTCATCGGCATTCAAAAGCGCATTCCACTGCTCTTCGGCAACCTCCACGTCGGGATATTTCTGTATCAAATCTTCCAGCAGTTCCTCTATATCCATGTAATCCATACATAAAAAATTTTAAGGTTTCCTGTTTTTCAAAGCTCAATTTCCAATTTTTCCGAATAAACGTTTTGCCTGCGTTTTTGTTCGGAAAAACATCGTTTCGATGTTCAAATATATAAGATTTCATTTATCAAGCGCAAATTATTGGCAAAAAGTTATCAACAGATGTAAACGCAAAACAGCCGACAGGCTCGCCGCCGCTTTATTCATCGGCATTTCAAGGGAGAACAAATTTTTGTTTATTTCGAAGATTCATCGTCGCCGAAAAAAGTGGAGAGAATACGGGGGGGTATCGTCCGGCAAGTTTGCGGTCAATAGAAAAGCAAAGTGTAACAATGCTGTTACAATCGGACGGGAAAGGCCTGACAAAAAATTTTCCGTCAATCGGCACGAAATAAATTTTGTACGGGCGGCGATTTTACATTATCTTTGTAACATAAAATAAATAAAACCATGATTATCGACGAACGAAAAGCTCGCAAAGAGTTTATGACGGAAGTTGCCAAACAGATGATGACAGCCGCCCGCACCGCCCCCAAAGGCAAGGGCATCGACATCATCGAAATCGTAACGCTCACCGACGACGACATCGCCGCCGTGTCGCGACAGATGTTGCAAATGGCGGAAGAGACGGGTATGAAATTCCTCATCAGGGACAGCGAAAACATACAGCAAGCCGACGCCATGATAGTCATCGGCACGCGCCAAGCCGTGCAGGGGCTCAACTGCGCCTACTGCGGATATGCCAGTTGCGAGGCGAAACCGCAAGCCGTACCGTGCGCCATCAACGCCATCGACGTGGGCATAGCCGTAGGCTCGGCTTGCGCCAAAGCTGCCGACCTGCGGGTCGATAGCCGCGTGATGTTCTCGGCAGGCTGGGCGGCAGAAAAGGTGGGTATTCTCAAAGGGTGCCGCCAGTGTATCGCCATACCTATCAGCGCTTCGTCGAAAAATCCGTTCTTCGACCGCAAGCCCAAAGAGGAGAAAAAATGAACGACTATCTGCTGCCGGCGGAATGGGCACCGCAGTCGGGCGTGCAGCTTACGTGGCCGCACGAAGATACCGACTGGCGCGATATGCTCGATGAAGTGGAGGCGTGCTTCACTGCCATTGCGCGTGAAATCGCGGCACGGGAACGGCTGCTGATTGTCGCGCCGAAACCCGAACAGGTGCGCCGGCGCATCGCGGGTGAAGTGAATCTCGAAAACGTGCGCTTCGCCGCCTGCCCCACCAACGACACATGGGCGCGCGACCATGCGGGCATCACGCTCGTGAACACGGGCGGCGGGAAATGCCGGCTGCTCGATTTCTGCTTCAACGGCTGGGGACTGAAATTCGCCGCCGACCGCGACAACCGCATCACCCGCCGCTGCTGCGACAACGGCATTTTCCATGCGGAATATGAGAATCGCCTGAATTTCGTATTGGAAGGCGGCTCCATCGACTCCGACGGGAAAGGCTCGCTGCTCACCTCGTCGGAATGCCTGCTCTCGTCCAACCGCAACGGCGAATGGGACAAGCCCCGCATAGAGGCGTATCTCAAAGAGACGCTCGGCGTGCGGCAGGTGCTGTGGGTGGATTACGGCTCTTTGGAGGGCGACGACACCGACAGCCACATCGACACGCTGGCGCGTTTTTGCCCCGACGACACCATTGCCTATGTGCAATGTTCCGACCCCGCCGACCGGCACTTTGCGGCATTGCAGCAAATGGAAAAACAACTGCGCACGTTCCGCACGACCGACGGACGACCGTTTCGCCTCCTCCCCCTGCCTATGGCAGACGCCATATACCACGAGGGGGAGCGGCTGCCCGCGACGTATGCCAACTTTCTCGTCGTGAACGGGGCTGTGCTTTATCCTACCTACGGACAGAGCCGAAACGACCGACAGGCGGCGGAGGTGCTGCAACAAGCCTTTCCGCACCGCGAAATCGTAGGCATCGACTGTCAGGCGTTAATCAGGCAGCACGGTTCGCTGCACTGCGTTACGATGCAATATCCCGAAGGGGTACTTATATAATAGGAATATGGAAAAGAAAATCCGCGTCGGCATTGTGCAGCAAGCCAATACCGACAACATAAAAGAGAATATGCAGCGGCTCAAAGCCGGCATCGAAGCCTGCGCCCGACAGGGCGCACAACTCGTCGTGCTGCAAGAGCTGCACAACACGCTCTACTTCTGCCAGACGGAAAACACGGCGTGCTTCGACTTGGCGGAGAGCATTCCGGGCGCATCGACCGACTTCTACGGCGATATAGCCCGTACGGCAGGCGTCGTGCTGGTAACGTCGCTTTTCGAGCGGCGGACGGCAGGGGTGTATCACAATACCGCCGTAGTATTCGAGCGCGACGGCTCCATTGCCGGAAAATACCGTAAGATGCACATTCCCGACGACCCCGCCTATTACGAAAAATTCTACTTCACGCCGGGCGATACGGGATTCCGACCGATAGCGACTTCCGTCGGCAAACTCGGCGTATTGGTGTGCTGGGACCAATGGTACCCCGAAGCTGCCCGCATGATGGCGCTGCAAGGCGCCGACCTGCTCATCTACCCGACCGCCATAGGTTGGGAAAGCAGCGACACGCCCGAAGAACAGGCGCGGCAGCGCGAGGCGTGGATTACCGTGCAGCGGGGACACGCCATAGCCAACGGGCTGCCCGTAGTTGCCGTCAATCGGGTGGGACACGAAAGCGACCCGTCGGGACAGACAAACGGCATACAGTTCTGGGGCAGCTCTTTCGTTGCCGGAGCGCAGGGCGAAATGGTGTGGCAGGCTTCCGACCGCGAGGAGTGCGTGCACGTGGCGGACATAGACCTCGCCCGCTCGGAGCAGGTGCGCCGCTGGTGGCCCTTCCTGCGCGACCGCCGCATCGATGCTTACCAAGAAATAACCGAACGTTTTATCGACTAAATTTTTATATATCATGTATCAGGAAATCAAAAACCATATTTTTTACGTCGGCGTAAACGACCGTGTAACCCGAAAATTCGAGGCTTTGTGGCCGCTCCCTTACGGCGTTTCGTATAACAGTTATCTGATTGCCGATGAAAAAACGGCACTCATCGATACCGTCGAAGCCGGATTCACCGAAATTTTTTTGGCGAATATCCATGAAATTTTAGGAGAAAAACCGCTCGACTATTTGGTAATCAACCACATGGAGCCGGATCATTCGGCATCGATAGCCGCCGTCAGACGGGCATACCCCGACGTGCAAATCGTGGGCAATGCCAAGACGGTGGAAATGATAAAAGGTTTTTACGGCATCGACGAAAAGACGATGAGCATCAAAGACGGCGACGTTCTGCCGCTGGGCGCGCATGAACTCGTGTTCTACATCACGCCCATGGTGCACTGGCCGGAAACGATGATGAGCTACTGCCCGCAGGAAAAACTGCTGTTCTCGGGCGACGCCTTCGGCTGCTTCGGCGCACTCGACGGCGGCGTGGTCGATACGCAGCTCGACTGCGAAATCTATTGGGACGAAATGTACCGCTACTATGCCAACATCGTGGGGAAATACGGCGTTCCCGTGCAGCGGGCATTGGAAAAACTGAAAAACGTGCCTATCGACATGATTTGTTCGACACACGGTCCCGTATGGAAGGAACAGGTAGGAAAAGTCGGCGGCATCTATAACAGCCTGAGCCGCTACGAAGCCGAAGAGGGCGTTACGGTGGTGTATGGCAGTATGTACGGCAACACCGCCCGCATGGCGGAAGAAATCGCCGCCGAGCTGTCGGCACAGGGCATACGCCGCATTGCGGTACACAATGTTTCGGCGTCGGAAAAGTCGTATATCCTGCGCGATATTTTCCGCTACAAAGGAGTCGTCATCGGCAGTTCGACCTACAACCTGCAACTCTTTCCCGACGTGGAGGCAGTGTTGTCGGCGCTGCGCAACCGCGAAATCAAGTCGAGAATATACGGCTGCTTCGGCTCCTATACGTGGACAAGCCGCGCGGTAAAAGAGTTGACCGCTTTCGGCGAACAGATGCAATGGGAAATGCCCTCCGAAGCCGTAGAGATGAAACAGGGTTTCACCGAAACGACAGCAGAGCAGTGCCGCGCACTGGCACGCGCCATCGCTGCGGCTTTGAAAAAATAACACATAAACTGAAAACGAGATGAGGATAACACGATTCCTATGGACGGTATTGCTGGGGGCGGCTGTTGTCGCACCGCTTCATGCCGACAACACGATGAAACTGCAATACGACCGCCCCGCCGCGCGCTGGGTGGAAGCCCTCCCGTTAGGAAACGGCAGATTAGGCGCCATGGTGTATGGCGACCCCGTACACGAACAATTCCAACTCAATGAAGAAACGGTGTGGGGCGGGTCGCCCTACAACAATACCAATCCGAAAGCCAAAGAGGCTCTGGCGGAAATACGCCGCTTGATTTTCGAGGGGAAAAACCGTGAGGCGCAAGAGTTGTGCGGACCAACCATCTGCACGCCGAACGGCGCAAACGGAATGCCTTATCAAACCGTCGGCTCGCTCTTGCTCGACTTCGACGGCATAGCCGACTACACCGATTATCATCGGGAACTCGACATCGCCGGCGCCGTATCGACCACCCGATTCCGCAGCGGCGGCGTAACCTATACCCGCGAAGCATTCACCTCGTTTCCCGACCAACTCTTAATCATACGGCTGACGGCATCGGAACGGGGGAAAATATCGTTTACAGCCCGCTACGGCACGCCCTACTCCACCGCTCACATCGGTACGCCGGCGCGGAACCTGCTGCGTCTCGACGGGAAAGCCGACGACCATGAAGGCATCGAAGGGAAAATACATTTCACCGCCCTGACCCGCATCGACCGGAAAGGCGGAAAAACCGTATCGGTGGGCGACACGCTGCTGCGGGTATCGAATGCCGATGAAGTAACGCTGTACGTGTCGATAGGGACGAACTTCGTCAATTACAAAGATGTATCGGGCGATGCCCTCCGCCGAGCCGAATCGTATCTGAAAAATGCCGGCAAAGATTATCGGAAAGCCCGGCAGGCACACGAAGCGGCATACGGCAGCTACTTTCGTCGGGTGTCGCTCGACTTGGGCGAAAACGAACAGACCGACAAACCCACCGACGTGCGGTTGCAGGAGTTTGCCACGACATTCGACCCGCAGCTAGCAGCGCTCTATTTCCAATACGGACGCTATCTGTTGATATGCAGCTCGCAACCGGGCGGACAAGCGGCAAACCTGCAAGGTATCTGGAACTATCAGTTGCGGGCGCCGTGGGACGGCAAATACACGACCGACATCAATGTGGAAATGAATTATTGGCCGGCAGAGGTAACGAATCTCGCCGAAATGCACGAACCATTCCTCACCTTAGTAAAAGAGTGCGCCGAACAGGGAAAAGATGCGGCTGCCATGTACGGCTGCCGTGGGTGGACGCTGCACCACAACACCGACATCTGGCGCTCGACGGGGGCCGTCGATGGGGCAAGGTACGGCGTATGGCCTACCTGCAACGCATGGTTTTGCCAACACGTATGGGACCGCTACCTCTTTTCCGGCGACAAGGAATACCTGCGCGATGCCTATCCGCTGCTGAAAGAGGCGTGCCGATTCTATCTCGACTTTCTGGTGCGCGAACCGAAAAACGGGTGGTGGGTGGTCGCCCCTTCCTACTCGCCCGAAAATGCACCGTCGGTCGGCGGCAAACGCTCATTCGTCATCGTCGCCGGCACGACGATGGATAATCAAATGGTGGCTGACCTCTTCCATAATACGATAGAAGCCGCCCGCCTGCTCGACGAGGAAACGACGTTCATCGACAGCCTGCAACAGGTGGTCGATAACCTGCCGCCGATGCAAGTGGGCCGATGGGGACAACTGCAAGAGTGGCTCGAAGATTGGGACGACCCGAAAGACAACCACCGCCACACCTCGCACCTGTGGGGGCTCTATCCGGGACGCCAAATCACCGCCGGCACGCCGGTACTGATGGCGGCTGCCAAGAAAACGCTGTTCGGGCGCGGCGACCACTCCACTGGTTGGTCTATGGGGTGGAAAGTGTGCTTCTGGGCACGGCTGCTCGACGGCAACCACGCCTACAAAATCATCTGCGAACAACTGACTCCCATAAGCGCCGAAAAAGAACACAACAGCGGCACTTATCCCAACCTGTTCGATGCTCACCCGCCGTTCCAAATCGACGGCAACTTCGGTTGCACGGCAGGCATCGCCGAGATGCTGGTGCAGAGCCATGCCGGCGCGATACACCTGCTGCCTGCCCTGCCCGACGTATGGAAAGAGGGTACGGTGAAAGGGCTGCGCTGTCGGGGAGGTTTCCGGCTCGAAGAATTGACGTGGAAAGAGGGCGAAGTAAAAGAGGTCGCCGTTTTATCAACCGTCGGCGGCACCCTGCGCCTCCGTTCGGCTGTACCGTTGGCAATGAACGGACAGAAACTTTCGCCGGCGACCGAAACGGAAGTGTCCAACCCGCTGCTGAAAACGCAGCCCGTCCGTCGCCCCCTGATAGCCCCCGAAGCTCCCATTAACAGCGAAACCACCACGACCGGCATCTACCTGTATGACATAGAAACCGTTGCGGGCGAGACTTACCGGCTGACAGCAGCAAAAGAGTGAACCATTTTTTTGCGAAACGGATTGTAAAACCGACCGTCCGTTTCGCCTTATCCGTAAAAGAAAAAGCCGCTTTACTAAGCGGCTTTTCCCGTATTCGGTCAATCCCGACGGATATGTATCTGTATGGCGTTTTTCACGGGCTTTTCGCTGACGAATATCAAATACCCGCCACCGCCGGCGCCGGACAATTTCCAGCCGAGAACGGAATCGCGATGCCGGTCTATCTGCTCCCGAATATCGTCGTACACCATATTGGGGAATATGGCTATCTGCGCCTCGAACGACTTGCGCACCTGCTCGCCGAAAGCCTCCGTATCGCGGGCGATGATAGCGTTCCAGCAAGCCCGTGCCGCATCGCTCAACGCTTTTACGTTTTCGGGCGTAACGTGTGTATTCGCCAATACATCGTAAGAAGCACGACGCGGATAAAGCGGATAGAGCCAGATGCGTTCTTCTATCCATTTCAACAGTTCGGGGTCGGTATTGCTTTCAATGCTTTCAGGCCAATAATCGCCGTTGTATTCCAATTTGTTCAGTCCGGGCAAGACGATTCCCAACGAATCCTGCGAGCCGCTGATGTATTTCGTTCCGGGAGGATTCTCGAAACAGAAAAGGGTCTTCGCCAATTTCTCCTTATCGCCTTCGGGAATATCGGTCTGCCACAATTCCACCGCCTTTTTGCGAGAGGAGGTCGCCATGCCGCTGCGGTCGTTGAACTCGTATTCCGGCTCTATGGAAATCGTCAGCACGGGTCCCGCACAACAAGCGGAGACAAATGACTGGTCGAGCCAGCCGCCCGCCAAGTCGATGCGGTACGGTATGCGGCACTCTTTGCGCAGCATCGTCGTGGAGCGTACCGGCAAACCACTGTGCGGGAGCCGCTTGCTCACCACGTATTCGATGCCCAGCTCTTTGCAAAGCTGTTCTTTCAACGGCGTGCTTCCGTCGCTGTTCACAAAGAAAATATCGGGTTTGAGCGCTTTCAATTCCTCCACGAAATCGAGTACGCCGCTGCCGCTGTTCACCCACGCATCTTTCACGACTTTGAGGGCTTTCACCATATAGAGGCGTTCGGCTTCGGTATTGATGGTCTTGCGCGCTTTCAGTTCATAAATGGTTTTATCGGAGCCGATACCCACGTAAAGGTCGCCATACGTGGCAGCCTCCTCGAAAAACGCCACGTGCCCGCTATGGAGCATATCGTAACAGCCCGATACAAAAACTTTTTTCTTCATTCTATTATGCCATTATTTATTTGGAAAATTCTTTGATGCGCTGTTCGTCGGCGAGGCGGCAAATGAGCAGCGTGCCGTTTTTCTCCGCCACGATGCAGCCGTCGAGCCCCTGCACGACGACCCGTTTGCCCGCCGGCATATTCACGATGCAGTGCGACGACTCTATCATCTTCACGCCGTCGCCCACGCAGGCATTGCCGTTTTCGTCTTTGGGCAGCAGCGTGTGCAGCGAGCCCCACGTGCCCAAGTCCGACCAACCGAAGTCGGCGGGAAACACATAGATATCGTCGGCTTTCTCCATGACGGCGTAGTCGATGGAAATGTTTTCGCAGGTGGGGAAAAGGCGATTCACCGCTTCTTGTTCGCCCTCCGTATAGAAGAGAGGAGACAACTCGTCGAATATGGCGGCGATGCTCGGACAGTAGGTGCGGAACGAGCGTTCGAGCGTCGCCACGTTCCAGATGAACAGACCGGAGTTCCAAAAGTAATTTCCGGCAGCCAGATACTCTACGGCTTTGTCGAGCGAGGGTTTTTCGCGGAACGACTCCACCGGATTTATTTCACCGGCAACCGTGCGGGAGCGGTCGGCGGCAATGTAGCCGTATCCCGTTTCGGGGCGGGTGGGTCGCATACCCAACGTGAGTATTGACGACGAATCCTGCACGAAATCGAGCGATTTGGCGATGACGCGCCGAAACTCGGCAACATCGGTTACCACATGGTCGGCAGGAGTAACGACGACGGAGGCATCGGGGTCGGCAGCCTTGATTTTCCAGCCGGCATAGGCGATGCAGGGCGCCGTGTTGCGCATACAAGGTTCCTGCAAGATGTGCGACTCGGGCACGGCGGGCAACTGTTCGCGCACCAAATCGCGATAGCGCGCCGACGTTACCACCCACACATTTTCGGGGGCGACGACGGAGGAAAAGCGGTCGGCGGTAAGTTGTATCAGCGTTTTTCCGCAACCGGTAATATCGATAAACTGTTTCGGCGTATCGGGGGTACTCATAGGCCAAAATCGGCTGCCCACGCCCCCCGCCATGATGACAAGATGTGTCGGTCGTTTCATAAAATTTTGTTTTTCGACGGCTAAGATAACGATTTTTTTACACAAGACAAAAACAGAGCGATATCACTGCCGGCAGAGAAATTTTTTCGTTTTTATAACCTGTTGATAATAAGAAACGAATGCGACAGAACGGCAGCATTAACGATTTTTTTTCACAAAAAGAGGTGGAGAATTGTGCTGTTTTTTGCACAAAAGGGGTTATATTTGTGCAAAAATTTATCCACGACAACTCACAAGCAAAATGCAAACGACAGAAATTTCGGACAAAAGTTTCAATATTTATATAGAGAACTCCATTCGGGAAAACTGGGAACTGACCGCCCTAAGCGACTTCAAGGGGGTGTCGTACAGCTACAAGGACATCGCCCGCAAAATCGAAAAGATGCACATACTGATGGAAGCCGCCGGCATAGAGAAGGGCGACAAAATAGCCATCTGCGGGCGCAACTCGGCGCACTGGGCGGTGGCTTTTTTTGCGACGCTCACCTACGGCGCCGTGGCGGTGCCCATACTGCACGAGTTCAAGCCGGACAATGTACACCACATCGTCAATCACTCCGAAGCGAAGCTGCTTTTCGTGGGCGACGTCGTGTATGAAAATCTCGACAAGAGCAAGATGCCGAATCTTACGGGCATCATTCTCATCAACGACTTTTCGTTGCTGCACAGCGTAAGCGACAAACTGTCGGACGCCCGCCACCACCTGAACCAATATTTCGGCGACAAGTATCCCGAACGCTTCCGCAAAGAAGATGTTTCGTACCACAAAGACAGCCCCGAAGAACTGGCGCTAATCAACTATACTTCCGGCTCGACGGGTTTCTCGAAAGGGGTCATGCTCCCCTACCGCAGCCTGTGGAACAACCTGAAATTCTGTTACGAAAATCTGGACTTCCTGCACGCCGGCGATCCGGTGGTATCGATGCTGCCCATGGCGCACATGTACGGGTTGATGGTGGAGATATGCACCTGTTTCGCGCGCGGGTGCCACATACATTTCCTCACGCGGGTGCCGTCGCCGAAAGTCATCATGGACGCTTTTGCCGAAGTGAAGCCGCGCGTGGTCATCGCCGTGCCGCTGATTATCGAAAAGGTAATCCGCAGCAAGGTGTTCCCGTTGCTCGAAAAACCGCTTATGCAGGTGCTGATGAAAATTCCCGTCATCAACACGCAGTTGCAACAGCAGATACGCGCCAAACTCGAAGAGGCATTCGGCGGAAACATGTACGAAATCATTATCGGCGGCGCCGCGCTCAACGGCGAAGTAGAGGCGTTCCTCCACAAAATCGGATTTCCCTACACCGTAGGCTACGGCATGACCGAGTGCGCTCCGCTCATCTCCTACTCGTCGTGGCAGGAGGCGCGGCTCACTGGCTGCGGCAAACTGATAGACCGCACGGAGGCGCGCATCGAATCGCCCGACCCCGCCAACATCGTGGGCGAACTCTATGTGAAAGGCGACAGCGTGATGCTGGGCTATTATAAGAATCAGGAAGCCACCGACGCCGTACTCAAAGACGGGTGGCTCAACACCGGCGACCTCGCCCTGCTCGATGCCGATAACTTTCTCTACATCAAAGGACGCAGCAAGAGCCTGATTCTCGGTCCGTCGGGGCAAAACATCTACCCCGAAGAAATAGAGGCGCGCATCAACAACCTGCCCTACGTTACCGAGTCGATTGTCGTCGAAAAAGAGGGCAAACTCATCGCGCTCATCTATCCCGACTTCGAGAACGCCGAGAAAGAGGGACTTTCGGGTCAAATCGAGGAGTTGATGGAAGAAAACCGCATCGCCGTGAACAAGACGCTCCCCGCTTACAGCCAGATAGCCAAAGTGAAAATCTATTACGAGGAGTTCGAGAAAACACCGAAACGAAGCATCAAACGCTACCTCTATCAAAATCATTGATTTCCAATATTGCCGCTCCGCGCGGCGAATAGCAACAAATTCGAAAACAAAAAAGCCGCCCTGCCATTCGCATGGCAGGGCGGCGGGTCAAAGATCATTTATTCAGGAAATTCTCTTTTCGTTCTATGCTCTTTTGCTGTAATATTCGTTCTATCGGGCGATAATCATCGTCTTACCGTTCACGATGTAGGCGCCGTTTTGTAACGTTTTGAGGGCGGCGGCATCATCGGTTTCGAGCACCGGCACGCCTTGCAGGTTATACACCGCTATGTGTCCGGCTTCTGCCTGCGTTTCCGTTACTGCCGACGGGTCATCGGAATCATCAGGTCCATTGGGTTCGTTCGGTATATCAAGCTCTTCTATTGATAGTATTTTGAACTTTTTCCACCCTTCGGCTTTTTTATACTTCTCTACCGATTCGCCCGGTACGTAAAGCAAGACTTCTCCACAATCCACGTAGTTGAATGCAAAGTCTGACTCCTCGCCCTCGCCTGTCCCTATTCCAATCGGTTCGGGGTTATAGACTACTACCGATCCCAAGTTCATGCATCCGCAAAAAGCTTCTCCTCCAATAGTGCCAACGCTTGCCGGTAGCGTTATCTCTCGCAAAGTGCAATAGTAAAAAGCCCTGTTACCGATAACGGTAACGCCATCGGGTATCGTTATCGATGTCAAGTTCCTACACCAGTAAAAAGCATCGTCGCCGATAGA
>CANQDQ010000019.1 GCA_947593515.1 uncultured Bacteroidales bacterium
AAACGGAAATGTTGTATTACTTTTGTGGAAGTGAAATTTTTTGAATCTGCGACATGAAAAAAATCGTTCTCCTTTCGTTATCGCTCCTGTTTGCGTGCAGCTGCCATAGAAATGAATTTCACATACAGGGACAAATAAAAGAGGGTGCGGGAAAGATGCTCTATTTCGATGCCGTGCAGCTGAGCCGCACGACCGTACTCGATTCGGCGCGCCTCTCGGCAGACGGGTCGTTCTCTTTTTATGCAGCCCGTCCGGAATACCCCGAATTTTACCGGCTGCGCCTCGACTCGTCGTCGGTATATCTTGCTGTCGATTCGACCGAGACGATAACCGTTGATATAGCCCGCCTGCCCATTGCCGCCGATTATCGGGTGGACGGCTCGCCGGAGAGTGAGAAAATACGCCATATTGCTCAGGCGGGTGCTCGCTTGAAAGGCGCTCTCGAAAATACCGGAAAGCAAAAAAATCTTTCTGCGGCGGAACAAAAGGCGCTTGTCGAAAAATTGCAGGACGAAATAGCCCGATACAAAGAATCGGTAACTCCCTATATTATGGAAGCGCCGGCATCGCTTGCGGCATATTTTGCCATATTCCAGCAGGTGAACGGTCTCGATATTTTCGACCGGAACAAGCGGGAAGACAATCGTTTTATTATGGCAGTAGCCAATGCCTATTATTCCCTTTCTCCGGAATCGCCCCGCGCCAAACATCTGTATGAGTTGGCGCTCGCCATTCTTCAAAACGAACGGCAGCGCAACCAACCGCGAGAATCTGCTGTTCCGGCAGCCGTCGAAGTGTCGCTTATCGACATAGAACTGCCCGACTGTTACGGCAAAAAACATCGGTTGAGCGACCTCAAAGGCAATGTGGTTTTGCTCGACTTCGCGGCATACGAAGGCGAATATGCCCCCGAATACAACCGCGCGCTGGTGCAGTTGCACGACCGCTATCACGAGCAGGGATTTGAGATATACCAAGTGTCGCTCGACACCGATGAAAATCTTTGGCAGGTCTCTGCCGACAACCTGCCGTGGATTTGTGTGCGCGATGCCGAAACGTCGCGCTCGCGCGCAGCCCGTTCATATAATGTGCAGTCGCTGCCTACCGCCTTCCTTATCGACCGGAACGGCGTTTTGCAGCAGCGGGTGGAGTCGCTCCAAGCCCTTCCCGAAGCCATAGAAAAAATGCTTCGGCAAAAATCGAAATGAAAAAAATCGGGCGATTTGTTTGGAAGATTGAAAAAAAAAGTCTATCTTCGCATCAACGAATGGTAAAAAGGAGTTCCGGTTGCTAAACAGCCGGGATTCTTTTTTGTTATTTTCCATGAAAATGTTTTTAATGCCCAAATAAAGGAGAAAAAATTATGGCAGTCGTTTACATGACCGAAGAGGGTTATAAAAAAATGATGGACGAGATACTCTATCTCGAAACAGTGAAGCGTCCGGAAATTTCGCGGCAGATAGCCGAAGCCCGCGACAAAGGCGATTTGTCGGAGAATGCCGAGTACGATGCCGCGAAAGAGGCTCAAGGCATGTTGGAAATGAAAATTTCCCAACTCAAAGACAAAGTGGCAAATGCACGGATTATCGACGACTCGAAACTCAACACCGATACGGTGCAGATACTCAATCGGGTGAAAATACGCAACGTGCAAAACAAGATGACGATGGAATACACCATCGTCGCCGAAAGCGAAGCCAACCTGAAAGAGGGGAAAATCGCATCGAGCACCCCCATTGCACAAGGATTGCTCGGTAAAAAAGTCGGCGACATTTGCGAAATAAAAGTGCCGTCGGGTACGATGAAATTTGAAATTCTGGAAATTTCCATTTAATAAAATACTATCATGCCTACTTTGTTCAGTCGCATCGCAGCAGGCGAAATTCCCTGCTACAAAGTTGCCGAAGACGAAAAGTATTTCGCTTTTTTGGATATAAATCCATTGGCAGCGGGACACACGCTGGTCATACCCAAAGCCGAAGGCGATTACCTCTTTGCTATGGACGACAAAGCCTACACGGGGCTGTTGCTCTTTGCCAAAAAAGTGGCTGCCGCCCTCGAAAAAGCCGTGCCATGCCAACGAATAGGCGTCGCCGTCATGGGGCTTGAAGTGCCGCATACGCATATCCATTTGATTCCCATCAACAGCGAGAGCGACATGATCATCTCCAACCCGCGTCTGAAACTTTCGCCCGAGAAGATGCAAGCCATCGCCGACGCGATAGCCTCGAAAATGTAAAATCAAAACCCGATAATACCATGATAAAAAAAGTCGATTTCTACGGCATTCCTGCCGTAGCATTTGCCGCCGGCGGCTACGAGGCTCTGATGATACCTTCGGTAGGCGCCAATGTAGTGCGGTTGAAACATCTTGCCTCCGGCATCGAAATACTGCGCACACCCGCAGCCGACGAAATAGAGAATTTCAAAGAGCGTCCGCAGATTTACGGTCTGCCCTTGCTTTTCCCGCCCAACCGCATTGCCGACGGAACATATACGTTCGACGGACGCAAATACCAATACCCCATTACCATTCCGGCGCAGAACAACTATCATCACGGCATTATCAAAAGCCAGCCGTTCAGCGTGTGCCGCACCTGCAATGGCGACGGATACGCCGAAGTGGAGGCAGTCTATTATTGCAACGCATTCAACGATGCCATATATGCCGATTTCCCGCACGAATTTGTCTGCCGCATGATATTCCGGCTCGATGAGAAAGGTTTGTCCCAGACCACCGTGTTCGAGAATCGCAGCGACAAAGCGATGCCCGTAGGCATGGGATTCCATACCCCGCTGCGCGTGCCGTTCACGCCTGACGGAAAACCCGAAAACTACCGCTTGCGCCTGTCGGCGGGGAAACGCATGGAAATGAACGAGCGCACGCTTCCCACCGAAAAACTGTTCGACTTGGGCACTGCCGAAGCTCCCTTGCGCAAAGAGGGAATACGCCCCTGCGGCGAGGCGATGGAATGGGCGTTGGTGAACGAACCGTTGAACATCGGCGGTCGCACCTACAACGGCGCGATACTCACCGACACCGCCACCGGTTGGTCGGCTTGCTATGAAGTGGATTCGCAATTCAAATTCTGGACGTTGTGGAACAACGGCGGCAACGTGCCGTATGCTTGCCCCGAGCCGCAGACATGGGCTACCAATGCCCCGAACCTCTCCGACCCGAAAGCCTACGGATTTCAATCCGTCGCTCCGGGCAAGGAGTTCCGGGCATCGACGCACTTGTATGTGTGCAACAAAATATAAGCTCCGTATCGAATGAAATTTTTCCGCCTGAAATATCCGGTTTCGGGAAACGACATCGACACGCAGTATCGCCTTACGCCCAACGCCATCATGGGCTACTCGCAGGACTGCGCCGCCCGTTATATGGCGCAGCACCGCATGGCGGCTTATGACATCATCGCCGATAACCTGATATGGGTTATTTCCGAAGTCAATATGGAGCTGTCGGACGAATTGCCCTTTTGGTCGGAAGAGGTCGAAGTGGAAGTCTGGGTCAGCGAAATTTCGGCGCTGCGTTTTTTCGTGGAGTTCAGAATGTACGACGACCAGCGCCGTGTTTTTGCCGGCGGGCATTACGTTTTCAGTCTGCTGCATAAGGATACGCGCAGGCTTACCCCTTTCGGCTCGCGCACCGATTGCATAGAGCGGCACGAAGAATATGCGGCGGGGGCGCACAAACACGAGGCTTTTCCGGCGTTTGTCGGAGAGCCGGCGGCTGTCACCACGCAGCGTATCAGTTACGCCGAACTCGACTTCAACAGCCACGTCAGCAACCGGTGCTATCCCGCCATTGCCGAGAGGCTCATTCCCGCAGCCTATCGGGTGGCGCATACCGTCAGGCAGCTCGATATACGTTACCGCAATGAGGCCTTTCTCGACGACCGCATCATTTGTGAAATGTTTTGTCCCGAGCCTGCCGACCGCTATTCTTTCCGATTCTTGCGGGAGGGCGACAATGCGCTGCTTTGCCTCATCGACTCTACGTGGCAGCCCTTTTCTCCCCGAACGATTTACGACAAATAGCCATTCTCTCGGAATGGCTATTTCTTTTTTAGGACTTTGCTTTTTACCGGTAGGCGTTCCCACAGGCAGGCGGGGAGAAGCCGCCAGAAAAAAGTAAGCACGGCGTAGCGCCGGTCGATGACGATGCGCCGCTTCCGATGTTTTATCGCCGAAAATATTTTACGGGCAATCGGTTCTACGGGCATCAACATCGGGTAGCGGTGCTTTTGGTCGAGCAGGTCGGTCGCCACGAATCCCGGACGAATGTCGGTAAAAGCGATTTTCAGTTTTCTCATACGGGCGAGTTGAGCCAGCGCGTCGAGGTAGATGTTTTGAAACCCTTTCGTAGCCGAGTATGCCGCTGCCGCGCCCAATCCTTTCGTGCCGGCAATCGACGTTACGGCAGCGATGTGTCCGCGCCCTTGTCGGGCGAAGTAGCCGAATGCCGCCGTTACCATACGGGTGAAGCCGGTGGCGTTGGTCTCGACCGTGCGTATTTCGGGTGCGGGGTCGAGCTCTAAATTCTGCTTTCCGATGCCCGACACATGAAAGTAAATATCCATACCGCCCAACGCCTCGACAAGTTGCGACAGTTTTTCCGGCGCATTTTCGGCGGTAACATCGATGCCGGCAGTAACTACACGGTCGGGTGCTGCGGCACGCAGCGGCTCCAGCAGCTCGGTGTGGCGACCTGCCACGCCCACATGCCAGCCGGCGGCGATGCACAATTTTGCCACTTCCATGCCGATGCCCGAAGTGGCTCCCATAATGACGATGCGATTCATAATCGGTCGGTTATTCTGTCAAACAAAAATAAGATTTTTTCGTGAAAAACACACGCGCTTTTTATAAAAAACGGGTGCGACGCTGTTTTGGCGTCGCACCCGTTTCGTGCATATTTCGGTAATTATCAGTCGATCATATCGAAGCCCGTGTAAGGTACAAGCGCTTTCGGTATGCGTATGCCTTCGGGGGTCTGGTTGTTTTCGAGCAGAGCTGCCACGATGCGGGGCAATGCCAGTGCGCTGCCGTTGAGTGTGTGTGCCAGACGTATTTTTTTGTCGGCGCCGCGAAAACGGCATTTCAACCGGTTTGCCTGATAGCTCTCGAAATTGGAAACGGAGCTTACTTCGAGCCACCGTTTTTGAGCGGCGGAGAACACCTCGAAGTCGAACGTTATGGCGGAGGTGAAACTCATGTCGCCGCCGCACAGTCGCAAGATGCGCCACGGCAGTTCGAGCTTTTCGACCAACGTCTGCACGTAGTTCACCATTTCGGTGAGTGACTCGTAAGAGCGGTCGGGGTGTTGTATTTGCACGATTTCCACTTTGTCGAACTGGTGCAGGCGGTTGAGTCCGCGCACGTCTTTGCCGTAAGAGCCTGCCTCGCGGCGGAAGCAAGCCGAGTATGCCGTGTTGCGGATAGGCAGCTGCGACTCGTCGAGTATCACGTCGCGGTAAAGGTTGGTAACCGGCACTTCGGCGGTGGGTATCAGGTAGAGGTCGTCTTCGTTGCAGTGGTACATCTGCCCCTCTTTGTCGGGGAGTTGTCCCGTGCCGTAACCCGATGCGGCGTTTACCACATACGGCGGCTCCACTTCGAGGTAGCCGGCTTCGCGGGCGTTGTCGAGGAAGAACCCGATGAGGGCGCGTTGCAGGCGGGCGCCTTTGCCTTTATAGACGGGAAATCCCGCGCCGGTGATTTTCACACCCAGCTCGAAGTCGATGATGTCGTATTTCCGCGCCAACTCCCAGTGCGGCAGGGCGTCGGCAGGCAGGTCGGGTACTTTTCCGCCCGTGCGTTCCACCAGATTGTCTTCGGCGGTACGGCCTTCGGGCACCATATCGCACGGCGTGTTCGGCACGGAGAGCAGTATTTCGGTAATCTCCGATTCGGCGGAGGTCATAGCGTCTTCGAGCTTTTTGTTCGCCTCTTTCATGTCGGCGACTTTCTGTTTCACCGCTTCGGCTTCGGAGGGTTTGCCCTCTTTCATCAGTTTTCCTATCTGGGCAGCCAAACCTTTCAGTTCCGACAGGTTTGCGTCGAGTTCGGCTTGCGACGAGCGGCGCACCTTGTCGAAGTCTAAAACTTTGGTAATTGCTTCCCGTGCGTCGAAATGTTTTTTTGCCAACTTCCGAATAATCTCTTCGGGGTTTTCTTTAATGGCGGCAAGTGTCAACATAATTTATTTGTCTTAAATGAACAATCTTTTTCGTTTCTTTTTCAAGCCAGCAGGGCTTTTACTTTTTCCGAAATGGCTTTTCCGTCGGCTTTACCGGCTAATTTTTTCGAGGCGATGCCCATTACTTTGCCCATCTCTTTTATCGAAGCGGCACCCGTTTCGGCGATGATAGCCTTGATGGCGGCTTCCAGTTCGGCGTCGCTCAGGGGTTTCGGCAGGTACGATTCGATGACGGCGGCTTCTGCCAACTCCGGTTCGGCAAGGTCGGGACGGTTTTGCTCGGAATAGATTTGTGCGCTTTCCCGACGCTGTTTCGCCATTTTCACCAAGATTTTCATGGCGGTGTCGTCAGACAGTTCGCCGTCGGCGCCTTTGGCGGTTTTTGCTTCGATAAACTCTTTTTTGATGCCGCGCAAGGCTTCGAGACGCTGTTTGTCGCGAGCCAGCATGGCGGCTTTGATGTCGTTGCTGATTTGATCGAATAAATTCATCTTTTTACCTTTTTATTTTGTTTCTATTTCTTTCGCGTTTGTCGGACTATTCGGTAAATCGGATAGTGCCGTTGTTGTTATAGGTTTCTTCTTTTTCGGATTCGGCTTCGGCGGCGGTCATGTTCGCCAGCTGTTTCAAGAAATCCGACGGACGTTTGTAAGCCGGCGTGCGGTCTAATTTGTCGAGTATCGCGTTGTTGTCCATCTGGGCGGTGGAAAGAATAGCATACTTTTTGTCCGGCGGATAGGCTGCGGTCATGTCGATGCTGCCTGTGCCGAAGCCCGCAGCCAAAATCGTAACCTTCACTTTGTCGTCGAGCGTGTCGTCGATGGTAATGCCCGAAATGGTCTCTACGCCGTCGAATTTCGCCATAAATTCATTCAATTCCTGGAACTCCTCCATAATCACCTGATTGTCGGATTTGGAACTCAGATAAAGATTCAGCAGTATCCGTTTGGCGTTATAGAGATTGTCCGCTGCCAGCAGAGGTGAGTGTATGGCGTCTTCTATGGCTTTGGTGATACGGTGTTCGCCCTCTCCGTATCCGCTACTCATTACGGCGACGCCCCCGTCTTTGAGAGTCGTTCGCACATCGCGGAAGTCGAGGTTTATATATCCTTCGATCGTTATCAGTTCGGCGATGCTCTTGGCGGCGACCGTCAATGTTTCATCGGCTTTTTGGAAACCGTTCCACAACGTCAGGTCGGGAAATACTTTTCGCAGATTTTCATTGTTGATGACCAGCAGGGCATCGACATTTTCCCGGAGTTCTTCCACACCCGCCAATGCCTGTTTTATTTTGTATTCGCCTTCAAAGGCGAAGGGTATGGTAACGACCCCTATTGTCAGTACGCCCATGCTTTTGGCTTCTCTCGCCACGATAGGCGAGGCGCCCGTACCGGTGCCACCACCCATGCCGGCGGTGATGAACACCATGTCGGTGTCCTCGAATTGCGCCCGTATGGCATCGACGCTTTCCTCTGCCAGTTCGCGGGCTACTTCGGGTTTTCCGCCTGCTCCGTAACCGTCTTTTCCGAGCAGCAGCGAGGGAATTTCCGATTTCTTCATCGCCATTTTGTCGGTATTGCAAAGGAGATAGAAAACATCTTTGATACCGGTGCGATACATATTTTTGACGGCATTTCCGCCGCCGCCGCCCACGCCTACCACCTTGATGATGGCGGGCAGTTCTTCGTGGTTATCTACGACGAATTGGGGTTTATCTGTTTCCATAGTATAAATGCTCTAAATTATTCTTCTCTATCGGCAAAATCCTTAGCAATATCGAATAACCTGCCCAAACGCCCTTTGCTTCGCGATTCCTCTTTGGGTTTGGCAGATTGGGAAAGGGTCGGTTCTTTTTTGTTCGACACTTCCGGCGTTTCCGCTGCCGGTGCTTCCGCTGCGATCGGATTTTCGGACGCGGCGCAAACCTCTTTTCCAGACAAAAGCAGTCCGATGACGGCGGCGCAGGCGATGCCGTTGATATTTTGAGCCTTGCCGAGTGAAGCTCCTATCAGCGTTCCCCGCCAAACGTCGAGTTTCGTTTCTCTTTGCAGACACTCTTTCAGCCCTTTGAGCTGTGATGTTCCGCCAACCAGCGTGATGTTTTCCATAAAATTCTTGTACCGCGATTCGTCGAGCTGGTGGTTTACATTACTCACGATTTCTTCAAGGCGGGAAGTGATGACGTTTTTCAAGTCTTCCGGCTTGATGTCGATGATGTAGCCTTGCCGCACCCATTCTTCCGGCAGGGAGAGTTCGTGTTCCTTTTCCGGAGCGAAGGCGCATTTCAGCCTTTCGGCATCGTCTTCGGCAATGTGCAGGTCGCCGATGTCGCGGGTGATGTTGTTGCCGCCCAGCGGTATCGTTACCAAATAGACCAAATATCCGTCCTTGAACAAAGCGAGTGTAGTGGTTTCGGCGCCGCAGTCGAGCAGGGCGCTCCCTTGTCGTTCTTTGCCCGACAGCACGGCTGCTGCTGTGGCGTTTGCGGTCGTGATGTACCCTGCCACCTCTATTTTCGCCAGTTCGAATACTTTTTCAAGATTGCGTTTGTGTTGTTCGTTGCCGACGATAAGGCGGTAGGAGATACGGATTTCTGAGCCGTACTCACCGCATGGAGAGGTGGAAATGTGGTCATCGACACGGCATTCGCCCGCAATGGCATCGAATACCGCCAAATTGTTGCTCACCGTGTTGTGGCGAGCTTCAGTTTCCATCTCTGCCAGCAGGTTTTCGGTAATCGGAATTTCCGGTGAAATGGTGCGGGACAGCGGAAATTCGACGGAACGTATCGACTGTCCGCCCACCCCTACATACACTTGGGAGATTTTGCTCGGAGAAATGCGGTTTTCGAGCCGGCGTTTGAGTAGCACCACTTTGTGTACCGTGTCGGACACGTTGATTACCCGTCCGCGTTTGATGCACCCGGCACTCTTTTCCATTTCTATGGCATCGACAACGAATTTTTCGCCGTCTTCGCGATGCCCTGCCGCCCCTACGATGTGGGACGACCCCAAGTCAAAAGCCACAATGTAATTCTTTTCTTCCTGCATAGCTCTCTTTTTATCGCCGTGTAGCCACCACCTGATTTTTATATTTCAGATTGATGGTTTTATATTTGTTCCAACCGCATACCGATAATGCTTGTTCGTAAAAACAGCGCAAGTTATCGAGTTTTTCTTTATAATCGGATATTTTTCCCAACAAAATTCGATGTTCTCCCACGCGGGGTATCAATTCCACTTCTCCTTTGGCATTCACACAGATTTGTTCTATCTGTGCCCGCCAAAAGTCGTTCTTTTGCAGAAAAAGGGCGAACGGGTAAAGCTCTTCACACGCGAACGATGTCGTAATATTTCCTGTTGCCACCGGCACATATACCGCTACGGGGAGCATATCCGGAATCGTCTTTCCATGTTCGTCGACAAAATAGGTGCCGTCGGTTCCGAATACCCGCAGTATGGGCACGCACTGCTCTACATCGACGCGCAAAAGCCCCGAAGGCGTTTTGTAGCATTCGACTTCGGCGATGAGCCGGTTTCTGCACAAAAACGATTCTATCGTATCGGCATCGGCTTGCGACAGCGGCATTCCGTATTTCAGCGGAATGTGTTTCTGAATGGACTTGGTTATCTCCGACGAGGTGAGGTACTGCACCCGCGCACTGTCGGTAACCTCTACTCGCAGACCGGCATACTCGCGCCGGTGCGCTTGGGTCGCACTCCAAATGCCCGCACCTATCAGGTAGAGCGAGAAAACGGCAGCCGATATGTAGATGAACAGTTTTTTCATGGACGGGTTATGATGTCGCGTATCTCCGGCAGCAGCAAATTTACATCGCCTGCTCCCAAGGTTATCAGGACTTCAAAGGTACGTCCTTTTATTTGTTCCAGCAATTTTTCTTTCGGGCAAAGTTCTTTCTTTTTGCATTTTACTTTGTCGAAGATGATTTGCGAAGTTACGCCGGGTATGGGAAGTTCCCGTGCCGGATATATGTCGAGCAGTATCAGTTCGTCTGCCAGCGAAAGGGCGGCGGCGAATTCGTCGCAGAAATCGCGGGTGCGGGAGTAGAGGTGCGGCTGGAATATCACCGATATTTTTTTGTCGGGATACAGTGCCCGTACCGACGACAGGCTCGCCTTTATCTCGTTGGGGTGGTGAGCATAGTCGTCGATGAGTATTTTTTCGCCGCGCAGCCAGTAGTCGAAGCGTCGTTGTGCGCCCGCAAAACTCTTCATGGCGCGCCGTATTTCATCGGACTGTGCGCCGTTGAGCAGGGCGATAGCCATAGCCGCCACACCGTTTTCGATGTTGATGCGCACCGGTACGCCGAGTTCTATATCGGGAATGACACCGTTCGGGGTTACGAAGTCGAAACAGATACGACCGTCGCCCGTCCGGATATGGTCGGCATGGAAGTCGCCGCCTTCGTCGAGCGAATAGCTGTACAGCCGTACGCCTTCCGCCAAGTCGGGTTGCAGGGGCAGACCCTTTTTCATCAGCAGCACGCCGTCGGGGCGAATCAGGGAGGTGAAGTGGCGGAAACTTTCGAGGTAGGCTTCATGTGTTCCGTAGATGTCGAGGTGGTCGGCATCTACGGCGGTGATGACAGCCATATAGGGACACAGCTGGTGGAACGAACGGTCGTATTCATCGGCTTCGATAACCACCAAATCGCTTTTGTCGGAGAGTATCAGGTTGCTGTCGTAGTTTTTCAGTATGCCGCCGAGAAATGCGCTGCACCCTATCGACGATTGCGCCAGTATGTGCGCCGCCATGCTCGATGTCGTCGTCTTTCCGTGCGTGCCGGCGAAACACAGTCCGCGACCGGCGCGGGTTATCAGTCCGAGCACCTCCGCCCGTTTGGCTATGTCGAAACCGTGTGTGCGGAAATAGACAAGACCCAGATGCGTCTGCGGAACGGCAGTCGTGTAAACCACCAGCGTTTTTTCGGCGTCGCGGAAGTCGGTCGGTATCAATTCGGGATTTTCATCATAAAACAGCTGTGCTCCTTCTTGGGAAAGAGCGTCGGTCAATGCCGAAGCGGTTTTGTCGTAGCCTCCGACGGAATAACCTTTGGCTAAAAAATAACGGACAAGCGCGCTCATGCCGATGCCGCCGGCACCGACGAAATAGATGGCGTTGTATTCGGTTATGGGTTTCATTTAGATTGTTTTTCGTTTATGATATGGAGCACGATGTCGGCGATGCGGGCTGCCGAATCGCGTTGCGCCAGCAGGGAAATTTGTTTCTGCATATTCGTCAGCATGGCGTCTTGCCGCACCGTATTAATGGCTTTGTTCATAAGCAGCTCGGCAGCATCGCTGTCGGAAATGAACAGGGCGGCTCCCCTACTCGAAAGGGCTTGTGCATTTTTTGTCTGATGGTCTTCGGCAACGTTGGGCGAAGGCACGAGTATTGCCGCCTTGCCCAACAGGCACAATTCGGAGATGGTGCCGGCGCCTGCCCGTGAAATCACGAGGTCGGCAGCACGATAAGCCATGTCCATGCGGGTGATGAACGGCATTTGTATGATGTGGAAACGTTTTTTCCCTTTCAGTGCCGCACGGGCGGTTTCATCGTAATATTTGCCGCTTTGCCAGATGATTTGCACATCTTCCGGTATGCGGATAAGATAATCGATGACGCTTTGGTTCAGCGTACGGGCGCCCAAGCTGCCGCCTATGATGAGAATCGTTTTCTTCTGCGGGTCGAGGTCGAAAAAGCGTATCGCCTCCTCGCGCGTAGCGCAGCTTTCCAACAAATCCTGCCGCACCGGATTGCCCGTAAGCACGATTTTTTCTTTCGGGAAGAAGCGTTCCATGTTTTCGTAGGCGACGCATATTTTCTCTGCTTTCGGTGCCAGCAGCTTGTTCGTTACGCCGGCATAGGAGTTTTGTTCCTGTATGAGTGTCGGCACGCCTTTTTTTGCGGCAGCCCACAGGGTGGGACCGCTGGCATAGCCACCTACGCCTACGGCAATATCGGGCTGAAAGCGGTCGATGATTTTCCGCGCCATGCGAATGCTTTTGAACAGACGGCAAAGCACCCGCACGTTTTTCCATATCTGGCGGCGGGAAAAACCGCTTATCGGCAGTCCTTCGATTTTATATCCGGCAGCCGGCACTTTCTCCATTTCCATGCGGTTTTCTGCGCCGACAAAAAGAATTTCGACATCGGGACATTTTTCTTTCACTGCGTTGGCAATGGATATGGCGGGAAATATGTGTCCGCCCGTACCGCCTCCGCTAATCAGTACTTTCGTCATATTCATCTATTTTTTGTATAGGGTTGGGAGCTGATATATCGTTATCTTCTTCCATCGGTGTGCCGGCATCTTCTTCCGAGCCCGTCTGTTTGGCAAACCGACTTATACTCAACATGATTCCGAAGTAAGCGCTTATTACCATAAACGATGAACCGCCCCGACTGACCAACGGCAACGGCTGTCCCGTTACGGGGAAAAGCCCCACCGACACGCCCATGTTTATCAATGCCTGAAAGGCAATCATGGTAGCCAGTCCGGTTATCAGGAATGCCGGATAGGCTTTATCGCATCGTCGCGCAATGGCGCCGGCGCGCAGCAACAGGGAGATGTAAAGCGCCATGACGAAAATTCCGCCGAGAATGCCCGTTTCTTCGATGATGATGGCGTAGATGAAATCGGAATAGGCTTCGGGCAGGAAATCCCGTGCGCGGCTGTTGCCGGGCCATACCCCGATGCCTTTGCTGTTTGCCACTGCCATATAGGCGTGCTGCTCTTGGTAATTGTCATCGACAATCGCTTCTTCGTACGCTTTTTTATCGCTGTTTTCAAAGAATCGGGCGCAGCGTCCGCCCCATGTCGTCATACGGGTTTTGCTCAATGCCTGAAACGTTTTTTTCTCGGTTTTTTCAGACTTTTTTTTCTCGGCTTCTTCGTATTTGTACACCACTACTGACAACGACAACAGAACAACGACGGCTGCCATGACGATGGCTGCCAGCAAGAGCAGTTTTTTCCCCTCCACCTTGGCTATTATCATCATGGAGAAACTGACGACGCCGACCAACAATGCCGTGGAGAGGTTGTCTTTTACTATCAACAGACAGGTTACGCCGGTAATGATCAGACAGTATTTGAAGGCTTTTGTCCCTGCACCGTGTCGTTCGGGGTCTTGGTATTTTGCTAAAATGAATGCGAGTAGGAGAATCACCCATAGTTTTGCCAGTTCCGACGGCTGCACCGAAAAGCCGAAGTCCAGCCACCGCCCGAGAAAGAATGCTCCAATGAGCAGCGGCGGCGTGCCCAGTGTGAGCAGCAACATGAGCACTTTGCTCCATTTATAATGTACGTTGTGCATACCCACTACCAATGCCGTACCGAAGATGACAAGTCCGATTTGGCGCATGGCAGGTCTCAGAAAATTCCCGCCGTAGCGCGTCAGGTAGCTCGACGAACTGTATATCTCTATGATGGATATGATGCACAGCATGAAGTATATACCCCACAGATACCGGTCGCCTTTGAATATGGAATTTTCTTTGCTCATCGGATTTTCGATTATAAGTTACGTACGCACTCTTTGAATTGTGTGCCGCGATCTTCGTAGCTCTTGAAAAGGTCGAAACTTGCGCAGCAGGGTGAGAGCAGCACCGTGTCGCCCGGAGTTGCTGCCGCGAAGGCTTTATCGACTGCCTCGCGCATCGACGTAGCGTCGCAGATATAAGGCACTTTGTCGTCGAAGAAGCGGTGCAGTTTGCTGTTATCCACTCCCAGACAGATGATGGCTTTCGCTTTTTTCCGCACCACCTGTTCTATTTCGGTGTAGTCGTTGCCCTTGTCTTTTCCTCCGAGAATCAGCACGACAGGCGTGGTCATGCTCTCCATGGCATACCAGCACGAATTGACATTGGTCGCTTTGGAGTCGTTTACGAAAGCGACGCCCCGCACGCAAGCCACTTTTTCCAACCGATGTTCTACGCCGGCGAAATCGGAAAGCGCCTCACGCAAGGTGTCTTTGCGTATTTCCAGAATGCGGGCGGAGATGCCGGCAGCCATGGAGTTGTACAGGTTGTGCCGTCCGGGCAGCGAAAGCTGCTCTTCGTCCATATCGAATACATCGTCGGGCGTTTCGATATACAGATGTTCGTTTTCGGTGTAGGCTTTCACCCCGTTTTCTTTTGTTTCGGCAAACGGATAGAGCCGCGCTTTCAAATGATGTTTCGACAACTCTCGCGTGATGATAGGGTCGTCGTTCCAGAAGACGAACGCATCTTTTTCGGTCTGGTTCTGCGTGATGCGGAATTTGGCGTCGACATAGTTTTGCATTTCGTACCCGTAGCGGTCGAGGTGGTCGGGAGTGATATTGAGCAGCACGGCAATATCGGCTTTGAAGCGGTACATATTGTCGAGCTGAAAACTGCTCAATTCGATGACATAATAGTCGTGCTCTTCGGTGGCGACTTGGAAAGCGAGGCTTTTTCCCACGTTTCCGGCAAGTCCTACGTTCAATCCGGCTTTCTTTAATATATGGTAGGTAAGCAGGGTCGTCGTCGTTTTGCCGTTGCTGCCGGTGATACATATCATGCGGGCGCGGGTGTAGCGTCCGGCAAATTCTATTTCCGAGACGATGGGAATGTTTTTCTCTTCCAACGCCTGTATCATCGGGGCTGTCTCCGGTATGCCAGGACTTTTCACCACTTCGTCGGCATTCAGAATTTTTGTTTCGGTGTGTCTGCCCTCTTCCCATTCGATATGGTAGTCGTCGAGCTGTTTTTTATACTGTTCTTTTATCGACGACATATCCGAGACGAATACGTCGAAACCTTTGACTTTTGCCAAAACGGCAGCTCCTGCACCGCTTTCGCCGGCGCCGAGCACTACGATACGTTTTTTCTTTTCCATTTATCGCATTTTCAATGTAACCAACGTCAATACTGCCAAAATAACTCCCACAATCCAAAAACGGATAACGATTTTCGATTCGGGAATTGCCGCCAACGGTTTTTTTATCAGCGCTTCCACGTCGCCGGCGGCTTTTTGGAAGTGGTGGTGCAGCGGCGTCATTTTGAAGATGCGCCGTCCCGCCCCGTAGCGGTGTTTCGTATATTTGAAATAACCGGTTTGCAGGATTACCGAAAGGCTTTCTACCAAAAAGATTCCGCACAATAGCGGCAGCAGCAGTTCTTTATGGATAATCATGGCGAATACGGCAATGATGCCGCCGAGCGTCAGACTGCCGGTGTCGCCCATGAACACTTGCGCGGGAAAGGCGTTGTACCAGAGGAATCCGATGGTCGCACCGATGAATGCGCAGGAGAATACCACCAACTCTTCCGTGCCCGGAATGTACATGATATTCAGATAGGAGGCATACGCGATGTGCCCCGACAGATACGCCAGAATCGCCAGTGCGATGCCGATGATTGCCGAGCTGCCTGTTGCCAGCCCGTCGAGCCCGTCGGTGAGGTTGGCTCCGTTGGAAACAGCTGTTACCACGAGAATCGTTACGAAGATGAAGATAATCCACCCTGCCGTCTGCGCGTGTTCTCCGAGAAAAGGTACGAGTTCGGCATAGTCGAAATTGTTGTTTTTCATAAAAGGAATCGTCGTCTGGGTGGATTTGATGTTTTCCGGCGAATAGAGTATTTCCGCCGTGTTGTCGTGCCGCACTGTAACGTTTTCGCGAATCACCACATTCGGACTCATGTAGAGCGTAAGCCCTACTATCAGCCCCAAACCTACTTGTCCGATGATTTTGTATTTTCCCGAAAGTCCGTCCTTGTTATGGAATTTCAGTTTTTTGTAGTCGTCGATAAAACCGATTGTACCTAACCATACGGTAGTTACCAGCATCAATATCATGTAGATGTTGTCGAGGCGGCCTACCAGCAGGCAGGGCACCAGAATGGATATGATGATGATGATGCCGCCCATCGTCGGGGTGCCTTTTTTGCTCAGTTGCCCTTCTATGCCGAGATTGCGCACGGTTTCTCCTATCTGCATTTTTTGCAGGCGGGCGATGAGGCGCTTGCCGATGATTGTCGCAATGAACAGCGACAGGATAAGCGCCATTCCCGAACGGAACGAAATGTACCGGAATACTCCCATTCCGGGAATATCCAGACTGTCGAGATATTGAAATAAAGGATACAGCATGATTTTTTATTCGTTGAATATACGCTCTACTTCTTCTTTGTCGTTGAAATGATGTTTTATGCCTTCGATTTCCTGATAATCTTCGTGCCCTTTTCCGGCGATGAGCACCACGTCGCCTGCCTGCGCGAATTGTGTGGCGGCGCGTATGGCTTCCCTTCTATCGACGATGGTCAGGGTTTTTCGGCGTTGTGCCGCGTCGAGTCCGGCAAGCATATCGTCGAGAATATCTTGCGGCTTCTCGAAACGCGGATTGTCCGATGTGAGTATCACGCGGTCGCTCCACTTCACTGCTTCTTGCGCCATCAGCGGGCGTTTCCCCTTGTCGCGGTTGCCGCCTGCGCCGACCACCGTTATCACCTGCCCCGAACGGCCGACGACGCCTCTTATCGAGGTCAGCACGTTGGTAAGTGCATCGGGCGTGTGGGCGTAATCGACGATGACCGTATATTTTTGCGGGGCGTGCAGCGTTTGGAACCGTCCCGAAACGGGTACCAGCAAACTCAGATTCACCAACACTTTTTCGGGATTCTCGCCCAACAGACAGGCTGCGCCGTAGACCGCCAGCAGGTTGTAGGCATTGAATTTGCCGACGAACTGCACTTCGACTTCCCATCCGTTTATTTCGAGTGTCGTGCCGTCGAGGCGGCTTTCGATGATGCGTCCTTTGAAATCGGCGAGGCTGTTGAGGGCGTAGCTGTGGCGCGAAGCCCGCGTGTTTTGCAGCATGACGGCTCCGTTTTTGTCGTCGTCGTTCGTCAGGGCGAAAGCCGTTTCTGGCAGGTTGTCGAAGAATTGTTTTTTTGCTTTGAGGTAAGCCTGTACGGTTTTATGGTAGTCGAGGTGGTCGCGCGTCAGGTTGGTGAAGATGGCGCCGTCGAAATCCAAGCCGGCGATGCGCTTCTGATCGACCGAGTGCGAACTCACCTCCATGAAGGCGTAGCGGCAACCGGCATCGACCATTTCCCGCAGCAGCTGGTGAAGCGTCAGCGGGTCGGGTGTCGTATGGTCGGTGGGCACGGCTTTGTCGTCGATGTAGTTGCATACGGTCGAGAGCAGTCCCGCTTTTTCGCCGAAAAGCCGGAACATTTCATACAGCAGCGTGGCGGTCGTGGTTTTCCCGTTCGTTCCCGTAACGCCTACGAGCGTCAGCTCCTGCGACGGGTTGCCGTACCATGCCGATGCCAAAAGTCCCAGACTTTCCCGTGTATCGTGTGTCGTTATATAAGTTACATTCGGAGAAATGGTTTCCGGCAGTTCTTCGCAAACGATTGCCGCAGCTCCTTGCGCTACGGCTTTGTCGATAAAGGTATGCCCGTCGACTGCCGTACCGCGCACGGCAACGAACAGAGAGCCTTTTGCCACGCGTCGGGAGTCGGCTTCGACGGCAGCGATGTCGATGTTGTCGTTTCCGATGACGGCGGTCGTTTTCAGAGCTTGGAGAAGATTTTTCAGTTGCATATACAATAGGTTTTACCTCAATACGATTCGTATATAATCCCCTTTGTGCGCCCGTCTTCCGGCGGGAATGGATTGTTTGGTTACTTTGCCGCTGCCCTCTATTTCCACGTACAAGCCGGCTTTTTCCAACAGATAAAGAGCATCGCTTGCCCCCATACCTATCACCGATGGTACGAGGTTGTCGATGACCGGTATTTTGTTCAAGGCAATTGAGTTGTCTTTTGTCGTTGTCCGCACCCATTCCGCACCGATTTCGGGCGGCGTGCAGGGCAAAGAGAGCGTGCGGCAGACGCGCGAAGTCGCGGCTGAATTGCCGTTCTTTATGTAAGGCATTTGCGGTAAGAGCGTATCAGTTGGCAGTGTTTCATCAGTCGAAAGGAAACCGCGCGCATAGAGCTGTTCGGCTATTTCGCGCAGCACGGCTCCCGACATGGTACCTCCCGAAGGGTAGCCGATTCTCGGATTGGAAATCACCACGATGCAGGAATATTTGGGATTGTCGGCAGGGAAGTAGCCGCAGAACGATACGCGGTGCCGCACGCCGTTGCCCTTGTAGCCGGCATCGCGTTGGTGTATCTGTGCCGTTCCGGTCTTGCCGGCGATTTGCACATAGTCGGAGCCGACGGCATTTTTCCCGCGAGCCGTGCCGTAGAGCACGACATCTTTCAACATCTGCCGTATCTCTTTCAAGGTTTGCGATTTGCATATCCGGTTATTGACGACTTCGGATTTGAATTTCTGTACCATTTCTCCGTCTTCACTTACGCCGGCAATGACGTAGGGGGTTATCATTTTGCCGTCGTTGGCGATGGCGTTGTAGAACATCAGGGTGTAAATGGGCGGTATCGACACTTCATATCCGAAACTCATCCACGGGAGAGAGGTTTTCCACCATTCGGGATTGGGCTTTCCGTCGGACAGGGTCGGATATTTGATGCGCGGGGCGCTGGCATCGGGCAGATGCAGGTCGATGGCTTTGTTCAGTCCGATGGCGTACAGCCCGTCCACGAATTTTTTCGGTTCGTGTTCGAATCCGCGAAGGACGACTTTCGATACGCCGATATTCGATGAATACCATATTGCCTGTGCTGCCGTGATTTCGTGATAACCGCCGTGCGAATAGTTATGGTCTTTCATATCCCTGCCGGCATAGTGGAAAAGCCCGTTTCCCGTGTCGAATTTATCGTCGGGACGCACCACGCCGGCGTCCAGCGCCACCATCATGGCGGCGGTTTTGAAGGTGGAGCCGGGTTCCACGAAGTCGCTTATGGCGTGATTGTCCATTTCTTCGTAACTGCCGTCCCGCTGTTTGTCGAGATTGGCAATTGCCCGTATAGCACCCGTTTCGACTTCCATGACGACCGCCGTGCCGTAGTCGGCATTGGTCTGTATCAGTTTGTTCATCAGTGCCGACTCCGCCATGTCCTGTATGTCGGCGTCGATGGTGGTAACGATGTCTTTTCCGGCAATGGGCGCGCGGAGAATTTTATTGATGTATTGCGACGGTATGCGGTTGCGCTGTTTCTCCTGCAAGCCGGGTACCCCCCGCAGCAGCGAGTCGCAGGCGAGTTCTATGCCGCTTGTCCCGGCTGTCCGAGCATTGCCGATGGTGGCTACCGCTTCCAGTCCGAACGGTCTTTTTCGTCGCGACTGTTCCTCGAATATGATGCCGGTCTGGTTGGAATTTTTTTTGTTGAAGAACGGATAGGAGAGAATCTGTTGTTTCTCCATATAGGAGAGCGTCCGTGTCGAAATCCGGTAGTAGCGTTTGTTTTTTGCCTGAAATCCCGCTGTGAGCAGGCGGCGGTAGCCGTCGGCGCTGTGTTCGCCCGGCATTTGAGACAAGGCTTTGCATAGCGAATCGAGGTAGCGGTTGAAGGTATCTTTGCGAGCTTCTGCCACCTCCATATCCATATACATCGTGTAGATGGGAACGGTCGTAGCCAGCAGGCGCCCGTCCGCTGCCAAAATGTCTCCTCTTTTGGCGGGTACCGTTTCCGTACGGAATCCTATCGAATCGGCTTTGTGTCTCCAAGCCTCTCCTTCGGTGAATATCGTGCGACCCATACAGAAAAGTATGGCGAAACAGACAAGCGCGATAAATCCAACGATTATCATGTATCGGAAATAAATGCTGCTCTTATTTGTCGCCATATTTTTTACGGATTAGTTTGTACGACGGTGTAACGGCAGGAGCTATTTCTATGCCTTTGCTTTCGAGCAGCTGCTGTATCTGGGAAGGCTGCCCTATGCCGGTGAGTTCCGACGACAGCGTTATCGACTCGTTTCGCAAATCCTCTATCTGGGCGTGCAGCCGTTTTATTTCCAGCATTTTTCGGGTGCAATTGTAGCGATTCCCGATATAGAGAAACAACATAATGACGATGAAAAGAAAGGTTTTCCAGTGTCGCAAAAGAAAATCGACCGACACCAGCTCGCCGTCGGTAGAAAGCAAATCCAAATATTTCTTAAAAAAGTTCTTGTGGTTTTGCGGGGTGTCGTTTTTTATCTCTTTCTCGTCTTCGGTTGCCATATATTTCTTGTTACAATTTTTCTGCCACGCGCAATTTGGCGCTGCGGGCGCGCGGATTCCGATTTATTTCTTCCTCATCGGGCACGATTACTTTGTTGTTCAGGGGGCGTAGCGGCGCCGACTCCCTGCCGAAAAAATCTTTTTCGACGCGACCCTCGAAATTTCCCGTCTTGAAAAAATTCTTGACGATGCGGTCTTCGAGCGAATGATAGGTGAGTATGGCTATGCGTCCGCCTTGCCGCAGTAGCGTTACTGCCGAAGAAAGCATCTTTTGCAGAGCTTCCGTTTCGTGGTTTACTTCGATGCGCAACGCCTGAAATACGCAAGCTAACTCTTTTTTCTCCTGCCGACGGTCGATGCAGGGCGATACGATTTCCGCCAATTGTCCGGTCGTTTCGATTCTGTTTTTTCGCCGTGCGGCAACAATGGTCTCCGCGATTTTCCGAGCCGAGCGCAATTCGCCGTACAGATAGAAAATATCGGACAGCTTTTCTTGCGGGTAATCGGCTACGACATCGGTGGCGGAAAGATGCGCCCGTCGGTTCATGCGCATATCGAGATGCCCGTCGAGCCGGAACGAAAAGCCCCGTTCCGACGTGTCGAAGTGATGGAACGAAACGCCCAAATCGGCCAGCAGACCGTCTATGGCTTCGACTTCGTGGTAGCGCATAAAATTTTTCAGAAACCGGAAGTTGCCGTGAATGAAAGTAAACCGCCGGTCGTCGATGGTATGAGCGCACACGTCTTCATCTTGGTCGAAAGAAAAGAGCCGCCCTTTCGCTCCCAACCGTTCCAATATCGCCCGAGAATGCCCGCCACCGCCGTATGTGGCATCGACATACGTCCCGTCGGGGCGTATCGCTAAATTTTTGATGCAAGCATCAAGCAATGCAGGTATGTGATATACAGTCGATTGCATGGTTTTATTCAAGCGGATACTTCATGTGGTAAAGGTAGTAATAAAACACGGACGATAATACATTGCTTGCATTTTTTAACAATTTATAATTAAACGCTCTTTTCCGCCATTCAAAAGTGCCGGAAAATCAGTTTACAGCAACTACAAACAGTCTTTTTTCACGAATAAAAAGCGCTATTCCGTAAAGATTCACTATCTTTGTCCGTTTTTACATGGAAACAATGGAAAACGATAACTCTTTACGCATTGATGTAGAGTCTGTTGTGAAGAAAAAATCAGCGAAATGGGGAAACCGCATTCCGAATTTCTTTTACAATTATCTCAAACACATCATTCAGCAAGACCGGATAAATCGCTTTTTGGAGATTCACCCCGAAAGAGGGGTCGATTTTGCCGATTCGTTGTTGGAGTATCTCCACATCGGTGTAAAGTGCGACGGAGAAGAAAACATTCCGGAATCGGGACGATTCATTTTCGCCTCGAATCACCCGCTCGGCGGACTCGACGGGGTAGCTCTCATTTCGGTTTTGGGTAAAAAATACAACCGTGATTTCAAGATTCTTGTCAATGATTTGCTCATGGCAATGACCCCGTTGACGGAAAATTTCCTCCCTATCAACAGCTATGGCAAACAGGACAAGGACAGCGCCGATGCGTTGGCGCAAGCCTACGACGGCGACGGACAGATGGCTGTCTTTCCTGCCGGTCTCGTTTCCCGTCGGCAAGGCAGGGAAATCAAAGACTTGGAATGGAATAAAGCCTTCATCACGAAAAGCGTCCGATACCGGCGCGATGTCATTCCGGTCTGGTTTGAAGGATACAATTCCCGATTTTTTTACCGGTTTGCACAGTGGCGCAAGCGGCTGGGATTGAAATTCAACATCGAACTCATCTACTTGCCCGATGAAATGTTCAAAAGCGAACACAAAACGTTTACCATACATTTCGGAAAACCGATTCCGTGGCAGACTTTCGACAAAAATCGGAGCCGGAAAGAGTGGGCGCAATATGTAAAGGATCAGGTTTACGGTATCAGAGATAGTCTAAACAAACCTACGCGGATATGAAAAAAATCATCGACCCCGTTGAAAGAGAGAAAATAATCGCCGAACTTACGCCGGAGCGCTTTTTGCGGAATACGAATAAGGGAGGGAATATGATTTATATAGTCGATTATGCGAATGCCCCTTATACTATGCGCGAAATCGGACGGTTACGTGAAATTTCATTTCGCTTGGCGGGCGGCGGTACGGGAAAAGATGTCGATATAGATATGTATGACACGATGGA
Organism: uncultured Bacteroidales bacterium; assembly: GCA_947593515.1. Lineage (GTDB taxonomy): Bacteria > Bacteroidota > Bacteroidia > Bacteroidales > UBA11471 > Caccoplasma. The sequence goes on from CANQDQ010000019.1 coordinate 22,544, forward strand.
GACCCCGTGTCGGCAGCTTCTCGTCTGGAATCCCGATGCGCAGGAAATAATCGGCGGCTATCGTTTTATTTTGGGCGAGGATATGCGCTACGATAATGCGGGGCGTCCCGTTATCGCCACGTCGCATATGTTCGATTTTTCTCCGAAATTCATCGCCGAATATATGCCTTATACCATCGAGTTGGGACGTTCGTTCGTCGTTCCCGAATACCAGTCGTCGCACGCCGGAGCCAAAGCCCTTTTTGCGCTCGACAACTTGTGGGACGGGTTGGGGGCGCTTACGGTGAATTATCCGCAAATAAAATATTTCTTCGGGAAATTTACCATGTATCCGACTTTTTCCAAAGCGGGTCGCAACATGATTCTTTTCTTTCTGAACAAACATTTTCGCGATACCGACAATCTGGTATGGCCGCGCACGCCTCTCGATACGCACAGCGATTACGAGTCGTTGAACAAACTTTTCCCTAAAAATAATTCATTCAAGGAAGATTACAAAATTCTCAATCAGGAGGTGCGGGCGTTGGGTGTCAATATTCCCCCGTTGGTGAACAGCTATATGAATCTCTCGCCCACGATGCGCATATTCGGTACGGCAATCAACGATGAATTCGGCAACGTCGAGGAGTCGGGCATTCTCATTGCCATCGATGAAATTCTCGACGAGAAGAAAAAGCGGCACATCGACACCTACGAGCGCGATTCAAAAATCTGACGATTATTTTTCTTTCTCAAACGTGCGGGATTCGTATGCCTCGATAGCCTGCCGCCACTCTGCTGAAATCGGTTTCGTCGTTCCCGTCTTGAAGTCGAATCCCACCAATATCGTTTCGCACGTCGCATTTACGATGCGCCGATTCGTCATGATTTGCTGAAACAGTTTGATGCTTTTGTTGCCTATCGCTGCTGTTCGGGTCTGTACGACGACGTCGTCGTGCAAGAAAATCGGGGCGAGGAAGTTGGCGTTTACATTCGCCACCACAAGGTCTATCTCCTTTATTTCCCGCATATCCGGACGAATGCTCTCGAAATAGTGCAGTTTTCCCAAGTCGTAAAAAGAGAAGTAAACCGAATTGTTGAGGTGCCCCAATCCGTCTATGTCGTTGAATCGCAATTGCACCGGCAGCGTATGCCGGAATACGTTTTCGTCTGTCGTATTCATCTGAAAATAATATCTTTTACCAACGGTTTCCCGAGTTCTTCATTCAATCGCTCTATCAAGGATATTTTATTGCACATCAATTCGTTGCGTAGTATTGCTGACGAAAGCGATACGTATAATCTGCCGTTGCGCATTTGTGCGCGGGTGGTGTAGCCGGCAACCGTTTCGCCGAACAGATTTCTCCACAAGACGCCGATTTGCGTTTCGTCGAGCTTCTGTGTCAGGTTTTGTTCGGACAGAACCTTCGGAAGCAAATCACTTAACCGTTGAGCCTCTTTTCGCTGCATACTATTCCGAAATGACGGTGAAACAACCCTTTTCCACGCCGAAAAGGCGATAATCGCCGGCAGCACGACGCACGATGGCGTCGAGATATTCGCGGTTGGTGTCCGTAACGAATATTTGTCCGAAACGCTCTTGCGAAACTAAGGAGATGATTCTCCCCATGCGCAGGGCGTCGAGTTTGTCGAAAACGTCGTCGAGCAGCAGCAGCGGAGCCGTGTGCCCGTTCTGTTTCAGGTAATCGAATTGCGCGAGTTTCAGGGCGACCAAGAACGTCTTGTTCTGCCCTTGCGAACCGATGCGTTTCATCGGATATTCTCCGAGCGTCATTTCCAGTTCGTCTTTGTGAATGCCTCGCGATGTGTAGCCCAAAATCAGGTCGCGCGAGCGCACCTCTTCCAACAACGGGCGCAGGTCGCCCCGACTCAGATGCGAGGTATAAGAAAGCCCCACCGTTTCGTCGCCGCCCGATATGGCGGAATAGAACTCTTGAAAAACCGGTATGAATTTTTCCAAAAAACGGCAGCGGGATTCGTATATGCCGACAGCCGCCTGCGCCATCTGCTCCTCCCAAATTTCGTACATCGACGCGTCGGAAACCTCCTCTTTCAACAGCGCGTTGCGCTGCATCAAAGCGCGGTTGTAGCGTATCAACCGGTCTAAATAGCTTTTGTCGAATTGCGAGACCACCATGTCGAGAAAGCGGCGGCGTTCGTCGCTGCCGCCCTGTATGAGCACGGCGTCGGCAGGCGAAATCATCACCAGCGGAATCAGTCCGATATGGTCGGACAACCGGTCGTATTCCTTTTTATTCCGACGGAAAATTTTTTTCTGCCGGTGTTTCAGACCACAATATATCTCTTCTTCCCGACCGTCGCCGTAGTCGTAATTGCCTTGCAGCATGAAAAACTCTTCCCCGTGCCGTATGTTCTGCGAGTCGATGACATTCGTCGAACTTTTGCAGAACGACAGATAATAGAGCGCGTCGAGCAGATTGGTTTTCCCCATGCCGTTATTGCCTAAGAAACAGTTGAGTCCGGCGGAAAAAGTCAAGTCGGCTTGCGCGATGTTTTTGAAATTGACGATTGATAATCGGGAAAGTATCATGCTCGTTGTTTTATATTGCAAACCTACACAAACTTTTTCGGTTTACCGCGTCCGACGGAAAGAAAAAAAGGAAAAAACCTCATTTTTAACGGGACAACCTTCAAAAAAACAGACCGATTTTTTCATTTATAAATATAAAAGCGTACTTTTGCGTCGCAAAAACATTCCGTTAATAAAAAACAACACAAGATATGGCAAATAAACAAAACACTCAGGACGAACTCGATAAAGTGAACGAAGTGCTTTCTTCGTCGGAACAATTTATCGAGAACAATCAAAAACGCATCTCGCTGATACTTTGTATCATCATTCTCTGCGCTGCCGCATGGATAGGGGTGCGCTATTTCTATTTTGAACCGCGCGAAAAAGCGGCTTATGTCGAAATGTTCAAAGGCGAGTTTTATCTCGATACGGACTCTTTCAACTTGGCTCTTAACGGCAATGGCGCCGACTACATCGGATTCAAGGCAATCGTCGAGGATTATTCGCACACCGACGCCGCCAATCTGGCTGCCGCTTATGCCGGCATTTGCGAATACAATCTCGGAAATTATGCCGCAGCACTGGACTACTTCCGGTCGTTCAAAGTCGACGACAAGTTCGTTTCGCCCAATGTGCTGGGCATGATGGGCAACTGCTACGCCAACATGGGCCGCACCGGCGACGCGATAGCCACGTTCGAGAAAGCCGCCAAGAAAGCCGATAACATACTGCTTTCGCCCTACTACCTGCAAAAGGCTGCTACCGTAGCCGAAGCTCAGGGCGACTACAACAAGGCGCTGTCGCTCTATCGTCAGATAAAAGACGACTATGCCACTTCGGCGGTTGCTCGCGACATCGACAAATACATCGAGCGCGCACAGGCTAAAATCTAAGCAGAAAAATCAATCGTGATAAAAAAGAGAGGGTATCTCCCGCGAGATACCCTTTTTACTATATAATATATGGCAACAGCATATCAGAATCTCTCTTCTTGCGACGGCGACAGCGTACCCCATTCGCCCCTTTTGCGCATTGCAATCGTCTGCGCCGAGTGGAACGCCGACATTACGGGGAAATTGCTCGAAGGCGCCCGCAATACGCTCGAACGGCACGGCGTGAAAGACGACAACATTTTTATCGAACACGTGCCCGGAACATTTGAATTGACATTCGGCGCGCAGCGCATGGCGATGCACTACCGCCCCGACGCCGTCATCGTACTCGGCTGCGTGATACAGGGCGACACGCCGCATTTCAATTACGTGTGCGAAGGTGTTACGGAAGGCATCACCCGCCTCAACGCGACGCTCGATGTCCCCGTAATCTTCGGCGTACTCACCACCAACGACAAGCAGCAAGCCATAGACCGCGCCGGAGGCAAGTACGGAAACAAAGGCGATGAGGCGGCTGTTACCGCTATTAAAATGGCGGCATTTGCAGTCCGCATGAAATAAAAAAAGCGCCGTTTCATCGAAAAAAACGGCAGAAAAACTATATTTGCATATCGTTGTAGGAATATGCGTCGATTTGCAGTCAAACAATATTGCTTGCGAAAAATACGCAAGATACGCCACCGGAAAGGGTATGGTGTGCATTCGCCTTTCGCCTACAACCTTATCACCAAAGTCATCGAAGAAAAGTCGGGCTATTACGCTTACCAGTCCATTGACGGGTTGCACCGCACCCTGCACGACAAGGTCAAGAGCAATCGCCGCAAATACCGGCTGCTTTTTCGTCTGGTCAATCGTTTCAAGCCCCAAGTCATCGTCGAACTCGGCAGCGGGGGCGGCGACGCCACCCTTTATCTCCAACAGGGCTCTCCGCAGGCGCACGTGTATTGCATCGAACCCGACGACATACGTCGGGCTTCTGCCGAGCAGCTTTGTATGCACCTGCCCGGAAATGTAACGTTCGTCGATTGTTCCCTCGCCGACGGTATCGAATTTTTGTCGTCGAACGATATTCGCCCCGATTTCATCTATCTGCACCGTCAGTCCGATACCCGGCAATACGAAATACTGTTGCGCCGGCTCGGCGCCTTGCTCGCGGATAACGGGTTGGTCGTCATCGACGGTATCAGACAGAAAAAGAGCGTTCTGCGCGAATGGCATCATTTTAGGGAACAGGAAAAAGTGCGCACGACGTTCGACCTCTATAATACCGGCATCGCCATTTGCAACCCCAAACTCGACAAGCGGAATTATATCGTTGCATTCTGAAACAAAAAACGTTATGAAAAAAAGTATCCTTTACACCGGAACAGGCGACGCGGGCGAGACCTCTCTCGTTGGCGGCAAGCGCGTTTCCAAACACGACATACGCCTCGAAGCCTACGGCACCGTCGATGAACTCAACGCCCATCTCGGTTTGCTCGTTGCCATGCTGCCCGACGGAATGGACGACGATGCCGCGCAAATACGCCTCATACAACACCGCCTTTTCGCCGTCGGAGCCTATCTGGCAACCGATACTACCGACACCGCCCTGCGCAGCGCAGCCCATATCCGACCCGAAAACATTGCACAAATAGAACAGCGCATCGACACCCTCGATGCCGCACTGCCTCCCCTGCGCAATTTTGTGCTGCCGGGCGGCAGTCGGGCAGCCGCCCAAGCCCATGTGTGCCGTACCGTTTGCCGTCGCGCCGAGCGCTGCATTTGCACCCTTTGCGACCGACAGCCCGTTGATAAACTTATCTTGCAGTATATCAATCGGTTATCGGATTACCTATTCATTCTATCCCGCCAATGTAATGCCGTTGAAAAAAAAGCAGAAATTTATTGGGATAAAGATTGCAAATGAAAATATTTATTCTACTTTTGCGGAAAAATTAAACCCGTTAAACATCATTCATTATGTATTGGACTTTGGAATTGGCATCGAAACTCGAAGACGCACCTTGGCCCGCCACCAAAGATGAGCTGATTGATTACGCCATGCGTTCGGGCGCACCCCTCGAAATCATCGAGAACCTGCAAGAAATGGAAGACGAAGGCGAAATATACGAATGTATCGAAGACATTTGGCCCGATTACCCCAGTAAAGAAGACTTCTTCTTCAACGAGGAAGAGTATTAGTGTTGGTTTTAGCATAATATTGAATATTAAATCCCTGTTAATCAATAAGATTAGCGGGGATTTAATTTGTTTTGGGAAACCGTACTTTGCTTTCAGGATGGTACGACCTATCCGTAAAACTTGTTTTGAAGAGTGTGCAGACGCCCGCCCTTGATAACTACTGGGGGGCGATTAGCGAACCTGTTTCAGTTCACCTATCTTCTCGCCCATCAGAATGTGCTGCCATGCACCGTCTTCATCTTGCGGAGAGGTTAAATGGAAATTGGCTTCCTTTTGGAACACCAATACGAAATCCGAGCCACCAAACAAAAAATAACCCAACTCATCGCCTTTTTCCACTCGCTTGCCTACGTGCAAATCTTCCGAGAAATTAACAGAAGCGACCTGTGACATTCCGATAGGCATCACAGCAACCAGCCCATGCGACTCCGTTTCAATGATAGCAAGCCCGCGCGTTTCGATGCTTTGCCAACCCGGTACGGAACAATCAACTATATATTGCTGCAAGTTAGGTTCCCAAGTAATCTTTCCACCCAATGCATCATCTCCCGGAATAATACGAAGCTCGCGGATTACTCCAGATAACGGGAAATGATAACGGTGATAATCATTTGCATTGAGAAAAGCGTGGTAGAAAGTGCCGCCGGCAAAAGCGTCACAATATGGACTATTCGGACCGATAAGGTTGCGTATGGAGTTGAATACACGTGATTTTACCGCGATCTTCTCATTCGTGATGATGTACGAATCATCATCAATCTCCCAAACTCCCTGCGGAATGCAATCGGTCGGTGATGCCACGATTGAATTGTCTTCCGGAGAGGCTATGGGACGCTGGTCTGCAGATGCAAGGCGACGGCTGAAAAAATCATTGAACGAATGCCAGTGCGAAGGATCTTCATACCATCCCTTGGTCATGCCAAGCTCTTCTTGTTGCATCATCAGTTCCTCGTACTCCTTGTTCCAAGATGCGGGTGAAGAGAGGAAACTACCCCATGATTTGCAATAATCTACCAACCAACTGCGGTATGGCTCTACGTATTGCACCGAATTGGTGAAAAGGCTTTCATTTTCCAACGATTCCAGAGGCATGCAGTTGATGAAATAGCAATAGCATAAAGCCTGATACATACGTCCGAAAATGCTGGGCTGACCGGGACAGAAAATCACATCCCAAGGCATGGTGGTCTGAGAGCGGTCAATGAAATCATAGTACGCCTCCAATGACTGCGCCGGATTGGTAGAGGGGTCAGGGTTGATCTTCCGACCTTTTTCGATAGCTTCTAATAGAAGGGACTTGATGCGGCTGTCTTGCTTCACTATATCCACCAACTTCTGTGTAGTGGCGCTATACGGTTTGTTCTCTTTTGTCGCACAATTCTGCCCCAAAACCGACAGGAATACAAAGAGCACAGATGCGATAAGTATTCTCAATGAATTGTGATTCAATTGTTTCATGGCTAAATTTGAATTTAGAATCTACATATTTGAAACAAATATACCATATTTTAGGAATATACCCGCATATATCGGTTACAAAACATTACCATATCTTTCTTCATACACAAACCGATTGAAATTATCAAACACGGAATCTGGAACAAGTGTGATTCTTTCGTCAGGAGAAATACCGTAAAAAAGGTTTACAGTTTCACTTTAATGCTTGTTTTAGAGGTGCAGCAAAAGAAAGGGAAAAATAATTACCTTTGTTTTTTTACGACGGAGTCCTTTTGTCATATTAATGCTTATAGATTTACTCTTCTTGCTCATAGTAATAAGAATAATCTATACCTTTCATAAAGG
>CANQDQ010000020.1 GCA_947593515.1 uncultured Bacteroidales bacterium
CCGCACGGCACAGCCGTGCGAGTGAGGTTTTCCCCACACCACCCTTGTGGAGAATTTTGTATGTTATGCGTCGTATGGCTTCTGTTCGCCGTGCGGCGCACCGGCTTGACGCGGGAGCGAAGCCCTACCCCGCACGGAAGAAAAGCCCGCTGGCGCGGGCGCCCGCCGCGCGATGCTCTGCCTTGACAAAAGAGCAACTGTATCACCGCGCGGAAGCGAGGCAAAGCAAAACGAGTGCGGCAATTAAACCCTCCTCTTGTCGTCGGAGGAGAGCGGAACCGCACGGCACAGCCGTGCGAAGAGTTTTTCCCCGCTCCCGCGCCTGTTGCTGAAGCCGTGCGAGTGAGGAGAGCGGCGCGGGAGCGGGCAGCCGTGCGGGGATTTTTTTGTTTCCGTGCGAGAAAGAGGGTGGCGGTGGTGCGCCCGCCGCGCGTTTTTTCCCCACCCTTCCCTCCCCTCCTGCCTGCGAGGGGTTGGGATTTTTTTGCCCCTGCGCACACGGGCGTTTTTGCCAAGTTGTGAGTTAAAAATGCGCCAGGTTGTGAGTCGAAAAGTCACCAACTTGTGAGGTGAAAATGCGCCAAGTTGTGAGTTAAAAACGCGCCAAGTTGTGAGTTTCAAAAAAAAATTGTATATTTGCCACGTGAAAATATTTGTAGATTATATTGTTAATCAGTGTAGTATAATTAAAATAGCGTCTGCGTATGAAAAAATACAGAGCACGCATTGCCGATGAAATATTGGGACGAAAATTGAGGGGCAAAGGCGCCGTGTTGATACAGGGCCCGAAATGGTGCGGCAAGACGACGACGGCGGAGCAGCAAGCCCGCAGCATACTCTATATGGACGACTCGGAAACGATGCGCCAAAATATGGAGCTGGCGGACGTGTCGCCCAAAAAACTGTTGGAAGGCGCTACGCCGCGCCTGATAGATGAATGGCAGCTGGCTCCGCAGCTGTGGGACACGGTGCGCTACGAGGTGGATCACCGCGAGGGTATGGGACATTTTATCCTGACGGGGTCGGCCGTGCCGGCGGACAGGAGCCGGATACACCACACGGGGACGGGTCGCTTCGCGTGGCTGACGATGCGCACGATGAGCCTGTACGAGTCGGGCGACTCGACGGGCGAGGTGAGTCTGCGGGGGCTGTTCGACGAGGCGGCGGGGGAGGTGTTTGCGACGAACGGTCTCGACATCGATGCCATCGCCCGACTGATATGCCGCGGGGGGTGGCCGCGCGCGGTAACCCTTGCCCGCGACGAGGCACTCGAACAGGCTTACGACTACTTCGACGGAGTGGTGAACTCGGACATCTCGCGCGCCGACGGCGTGGAACGCGACCCCGAACGCGCCAAACGCATACTCCGCTCGCTTGCCCGAAACCAAGCTACGGCGGCAACGGTGAACACGCTGTGCGACGACATAGCCGCGTGCGACGGCGTAACGGATATACGCGAAACGGTAACGTCGTATATCGCCGCCCTGAAAAAAATTTTCGTCCTCGAAGATTCGCCGGCGTGGAACCCGAACCTGCGGAGCCGGACGGCTATACGCACGTCGGACACGCGGTATTTTTCAGACCCGTCGATAGGCGTCGCCGCGCTGGGTCTGGGCCCTGCCGACCTGATAGGCGACCTGCGGACGATGGGGCTTTTCTTTGAAACGTTGTGCGTGCGCGACCTCCGCGTGTATGCCGACGTGCTGGGCGGAACGGTGTACCACTACCGCGACAAGTCGGGGGCGGAGTGCGACGCCGTGATACATCTGCGCAACGGAAAATACGGCTTGACAGAGGTGAAACTCGGCGGCGACGAACAGGTGGAGGCGGGCGCGAAAACACTGCTGGCGTTGGCGGAACGAATCGATACGGGCAAAATGCGCGCGCCTTCGTTCCTGATGGTGCTTACGGGCACGACCAAGTATGCCTACCGCCGCAAAGACGGGGTTTTGGTGGTGCCGATAGGCTGCTTGAAAGATTGATTTCGGGCGCACGCACCGCTTTCGGGTGAAAGAAATTTTGCCAAGTTGTGAAATGAAAATGCGCCAAGTTGTGAGCCAAAAAGTCGCCAAGTTGTGAAGTGAAAACGCGCCAAGTTGTGAGTCGGGTGCCGGAGAGGCGGGCGCCCGATTCTTTTTTCGCCCGACTGCGCGGTATGTCGCGGAGTTTTTTTATCTTTGCAGGAACGGGCGACGCCGCTTTTTCCGCCGCCCGAAACCGAAAGTTTTTTTTATGCCATGAAAACGAAACTCATCATTTTTCTATTGGGAATATGCGCCGCGAGCGTGGGCGCGAAAGAGGTTTACCGGTTCGACTTCACGGGCGGGACGCCGCGCAAAGGCTATGTCGCCGTAACGGCGGCGACGCTCTACAACGACTCGACGGGCTACGGCTACGACCTGCAAGGAGCACCACAGGCGGGGAGCAATGCGCCGTTCTTTTTCTCGGTGCGGGTGCCTGACGGCAATTACCGCGTAACGGTGCGGCTGGGTTCGCCGACGAAGGCGGGCGTAACGACGGTGCGGGGCGAGTCGCGCCGGCTTTTCGTGGAGCGTCAAGCCACCGCGGCGGGGAGTTTTTCGGAACATACTTTCATCGTGAACAAACGCACCACGCGTATCTCGGACACGGAACGGGTGCGCATAAAACCGCGCGAACGCAAGAAACTGAATTGGGACGACAAACTGACGCTGGAATTCAACGGCCCGGCGCCGCGCGTGGCTGAGGTGCGCATCGAGCCGACCGAGAAAGCCACGACGGTGTTCCTCTGCGGCAACTCGACGGTGGTAGACCAAGACAACGAGCCGTGGGGCAGCTGGGGGCAGATGATTCCGCGCTTCTTCTCGGAGAAGGTGGCGATTGCCAATTACGCCGAGAGCGGAGAGGCATCGAACACGTTTCTCGCCGCACGCCGCTTCGACAAGGCATTGACCCAAATGAAAGCGGGCGACTGGGTGTTCGTGGAGTTCGGACATAACGACGAGAAACAGAAAGGCAAAGGCAAGGGCCCGTGGGAGTCGTACTACCAAAGCCTGAAAACCTATATCGTGCAGGCGCGGGCGAAAGGCGCACATATCGTATTCGTAACGCCGACGCAGCGCCGGAGCTTCGGCGCCGACGGCAAGATACAGGACACGCACGGCGATTATCCTGCCGCCATGCGCACCCTCGCCGCCGAAGAGGGCGTGCCCGTAATCGAATTGACGGAAATGACGCGCACCCTTTACGAAACCTTAGGCGTGGAGGGGTCGAAACGCGCATTCGTGCACTATCCTGCCAATACCTACCCGGGTCAGACACAGGCACTCGAAGACAATACGCATTTCAATCCCTACGGGGCTTACCAAATCGCCAAATGCGTGCTGCAAGGCATGAAAGACCTGAAATTGGGCATCGCCCGCGAAATAAAGGATTTTACGGGGTACGACCCGTCGCACCCCGACAACCCCGACACGTTCGTGTGGGACCTCAGCCCCTTTACCGAGATAGAAAAACCCGACGGCAACTGATGTGCCTTACTTGTCGCCGAGCGGGGTGAGGGCGCCGGTAACGGAGTCCATGATGTAGCCGCGCACGACGACATCGGCGGGCATGAGCGGGTGGTTGCGCACCAGCTCGACGGTTTCGAGCACGGCGGTTTCGGTGTCGTCGAATCCGTGCAGCCAGCTGTCGAGGTCGATGCCGCAGTGCTTCATGAGCGTGATGTGGCGGTCGGGAATGCCGCGCTCGCGCATGAGATGCTGCATCTCGGCGCTGTCCATGCCCTGCACGCCGCACTGCGTGTGCCCGATAATCATCACCTCGTTTACCCCTAATTCGTAAATCGCCACGAGCAGGCTGCGCATGGTGCTGTCGAAGGGGTTGGTGATGGTGGCACCGGCATTTTTGATGATTTTCACATCGCCGTTTTTCAGCCCGAGCGCGGCGGGCAGCAACTCGACCAGCCGCGTGTCCATACAGGTAACGATGGCGATGCGCTTGTCGGGGTATTTGTCGGTGATGAATTTTTCATACCCCTTTTCCGCCACGAAACGGCGGTTGTATTCGAGAATCTTGTCTATCATGGTACGTTCCGTTTAGAAGTGAAACCGTACAAATATATTCCGAAAAAACGATTATCGGAAAGTTTTTTCCCCTTTTTTCTTTCGGCAGCCCGGCAGGGTATTCGCGAAAACCGCCCGCCCGCAGAACAAGATACGAGATAAAATTGTATCTTTGCCGTCGGAGGAGCGGCATATCCGCCCCCGAGAAAGAGAGAAAATGGTACGCAAATTCGATTTTTTGGTCATAGGTTCCGGCATTGCCGGCATGAGCTTCGCCCTGAAAACGGCGCACAAAGGAAGCGTCGCCCTCATCTGCAAAGCAGGCATGGAGGAGGCGAACACCTATTTCGCGCAGGGCGGCATCGCCTCCGTTACCAATACCGTCGTCGATAATTTCGAGAAACATATCGAAGACACCCTCATCGCCGGCGACCGCATCAACGACATTCGCGCGGTGGAAAAAGTGGTGCACGAAGCTCCCGCCCAAATCAAACAGCTGGTGGAGTGGGGCGTGCAATTCGACAAAAAGGAAAACGGCGAATACGACCTGCACAAAGAGGGCGGACATTCGGAATTTCGCATTCTGCACCATAAAGACAATACCGGCGCCGAAATTCAAACCAGCCTCATACGGGCGGTGGAGGCGCACCCCAATATCACCGTATTCAAAAACCATTTCGCGGTCGAAATCATCACGCAGCACCACTTGGGCATTATCGTAACCCGCTACACGCCGGGTATCAAATGCTTCGGCGCATACGTGCTCGACGAGGCGACGGGGCGCGTCGATACGTTCCTGTCGAAAGTTACTGTCATGGCGACGGGCGGCTGCGAAGCCGTGTACCGCAACACCACCAACCCGCTCGTGGCGACGGGCGACGGCATAGCCATGGTGTACCGCGCCAAAGGCGCCGTGAAGGATATGGAGTTTATCCAGTTCCACCCGACCGCCCTTTTCCACCCGGGCGACCGCCCCAGCTTCCTCATCACCGAAGCCATGCGCGGCTACGGCGCCGTGCTGCGCACACTCGACGGGGCGGAGTTCATGCAGAAATACGACCCGCGCCTCTCGCTCGCCCCGCGCGACATCGTGGCACGCGCCATCGACAACGAAATGAAACAGCGCGGCGACGACCACGTGTATCTCGACGTTACCCACAAAGACGCCGAAGAAACGAAACGTCACTTCCCCAACATCTACAAGCACTGCCTCGACATAGGCATCGACATCACCCGCGACTACATACCGGTGGCTCCCGCCGCCCACTACCTGTGCGGCGGTATCACGGTCGATCTCGACGGACAGTCGAGCATCAAACGCCTCTACGCACTCGGCGAATGTTCCTGCACGGGTCTGCACGGCGGAAACCGTCTGGCATCGAACTCGCTCATCGAAGCCATCGTATATGCCGACGCTGCCGCCCGCCACGCCCTCTCGGTACTCGACCGCTACGACTTCAATACCGATATTCCAGAATGGAACGACGAGGGCACTATCACCAACGAGGAGCGCATACTCATCACCCAAAGCATGAAAGAGGTGAACCAAATCATGGAGTCGTATGTGGGCATCGTGCGCAGCAACGTGCGCCTCACCCGCGCGTGGAACCGCCTCGACATACTCTACGAGGAGACGGAGAGCCTCTTCAAGCGCAGCAAAGCCTCCCGCGAAATCTGCGAACTGCGCAACATGATAAACGTGGGCTACCTGATTACCCGTCAGGCAATGGAGCGGAAAGAGAGTCGCGGGCTGCACTACACCATCGACTATCCGAGAAAATGATGTTTGATACAGACACGGACGCGGGGAAAAGAAAATTTTTCTTTTCCCCGCGTGCTTTATGCCCCTGTCGTGTCGGGTCTGCCGGCAGTGGAACAGTGGATATTTTCTTCTTTTTCGGGGCAAAAACAGGTTTTATGTTAAAGAACATATCGAAAAAAAGTTGCCGCAAGAAAAACAAGTGTTATTTTTACACTGTTTAATGCGCTCACGAGTAAAAACATCAAAAACATACCGATATGAAACCTCTTTTTTCGACACTTCTTGCGGCAGCCCTGCTGTGCGGCGGCTGTTCGCAGCGGACGGCAACCACGCAATCGGGATTGAATGCCGACGATTTCCTTGCCGTCATCGACGGGAAGCCCGTCGCCCTCTATACGCTGAGCAACGACTCGGGTATGGAGGTGTGCATCACCAACTTCGGCGGACGCATCGTTTCGCTCATGGTGCCCGACCGCACCGGCACGCTGCGCGACGTGGTGCTGGGATTCGACAACATCGAAGACTACCGCACGATACCGTCGGACTTCGGCGCGTCGATAGGTCGCTATGCCAACCGCATTGCCGGCGGTCGCCTGCCTATCGACGGCGATACGCTGCAACTGCCGCAAAACAATTTCGGACATTGCCTGCACGGAGGTCCCAACGGGTGGCAGTACAAAGTGTATGATGCCGACCAGCTCGACCGAAAGACCCTCGTACTCGTGATGCACTCGCCCGATGGCGACGAAGGCTTTCCGGGCAACGTCGAAGCCAAAGTAACCTACACGCTTACCGACGACAACGCCCTCGTCATTGCCTACGAAGCGACGACCGACGCCCCGACGGTCATCAACATGACCAACCATTCCTACTTCAATCTTTCGGGCAATCCGCGCCGGACGATTCTCGACCATATCCTCACCGTAGATGCCGACAGCTATACGCCAGTCGATAGCACCTATATGACTACGGGCGAAATAGCTCCGGTGGAGGGTACGCCGATGGACTTCCGCACCCCTGCCGCCATCGGGGCACGTCTGCATATCGACGATGAACAACTCGCTAACGGCAACGGCTACGACCACAACTGGGTGCTTGCCGCTGCCGGCGATGCCGAACGGGAAGCCGTGCGGCTGGTGTCGCCGGAGTCGGGCATCGGCTTGACGGTGCGCACGACCGAACCGGGCATTCAGATTTATTCGGGCAATTTCCTCGACGGTACGGTGAAAGGGAAAAACGACATCGTATATAACAGCCGCGCCGCCGTGTGCCTCGAAACGCAGCATTACCCCGACAGCCCCAACAAGCCGAATTTCCCTTCGACCCTGCTGCGCCCGGGCGAGAAATACGAGAGCCTTTGCATTTACACCTTTTTCACGGAACAATAACCTCTAATTAAAATATCATGGAACTACTCGACTGGATTGTCATCGCGCTTTTCTGCGTCGCCCTCGTGGGCATCATCGTGTGGGTGGTGCGTCAGAAACAGGACGACTCGAAAGATTACTTTTTGGGCGGTCGCGACGCTACGTGGATAGCCATAGGCGCCTCGATTTTCGCCTCGAACATCGGTTCGGAACATTTGATAGGACTTGCCGGCGCCGGCGCGTCGAGCGGTATGGCCATGGCGCATTGGGAAATACAGGGATGGATGATTCTGCTGCTCGGCTGGGTGTTCGTGCCCTTCTATTCGCGCAGCATGGTCTATACCATGCCCGAGTTTCTCGAACGCCGCTATAACCCGCAGTCGCGTACCATATTGTCGCTTATCTCCCTTATCAGCTATGTGCTTACCAAAGTGGCGGTAACGGTGTATGCGGGCGGACTGGTATTCCAACAGGTCTTCGGCATCGAAACGCTGTGGGGCATCGACTTCTTCTGGATTGCCGCCATCGGTCTGGTAATCATCACCGCCCTTTATACCATTTTCGGCGGCATGAAATCGGTACTTTACACGTCGGTGCTGCAAACGCCTATCCTGCTGCTCGGCTCGGTGGTGATTCTCGTACTCGGTCTGCGCGAACTCGGCGGCTGGGACGAGATGATGCGCATCTGCGGCAGCGTTACGGTGAACGACTACGGCGACTCGATGACCAGCCTGATACGCAGCAACAGCGACCCGAACTTCCCGTGGCTGGGTGCGCTGATAGGCTCGTCGATAATCGGATTCTGGTATTGGTGCACCGACCAGTACATCGTGCAGCGCGTACTGTCGGGCAAGAATCAGAAAGAGGCGCGTCGGGGAACGATATTCGGCGCGTACCTGAAACTGCTGCCCGTCTTTCTTTTCCTCATACCGGGCATGATTGCTTTTGCCCTGCATCAAAAGTCGCTGGCTGTCGGCGGTGAAGGTTTCCTTCCCCTGCTTGCCGGAGGCGCGCACAATGCCGATGCGGCATTTCCGACACTCGTAGCAAAACTGCTGCCTGCCGGTATAAAAGGCGTTGTCGTGTGCGGAATACTGGCGGCGCTGATGAGTTCGCTCGCCTCGCTGTTCAACTCTTCGTCGATGCTCTTTACCATAGACTTTTACAAACGTTTCCGCCCGCAGACTTCGGAGAAAAAACTCGTGGTTATCGGACAGGTGGCTACGGTGGTCATCGTGCTGCTGGGCATCTTGTGGATACCTATCATGCGCAGCGTGGGCGATGTGCTCTATGCCTATCTGCAAGACGTGCAGTCGGTTCTCGCGCCGGGTATCGCCGCCGCTTTCCTGCTGGGTATCTGCTGGAAGCGGGCGTCGGCGAAAGGCGGTATGTGGGGCTTGCTCGCCGGCATGATTATCGGTTTGACGCGGCTCGGCGCGAAAGTCTATTATTCGACAGTCGGCACCGCCGCAGGAGACTCCCTGTTCAAATACCTCTTTTACGACCTCAACTGGCTCTTCTTCTGCGGGTGGATGTTCCTCTTCTGCCTCGTGGTGGTCATTGTCGTAAGTTATTGCACCGAAGCTCCTTCCACCGATAAAATTAAAGGACTGGTATTCGGCACCTCGACGCCCGAACAGCTTGCCGAAACCCGTGCCAGCTGGAACAAATGGGATATTGTGCACACCTGCATAATCCTTGCCATTACGGTGGCATTCTATTGGTATTTCTGGTAAAAACGTTATGGTCAAATACTATTCGGCAGAAACCAAATTGTATGTTTCGGTGGATTGCGTCATTTTCGGATTCCACCAAGATGCTCTCAACCTGCTCCTGCTCCAGCGCAAAATGGAGCCGGCGCGGGGGCGTTGGTCGCTGATGGGCGGATTCGTGAAAGCGAACGAAAGTGTCGATGATGCCGCCAAACGGGTGTTGGCGGAACTTACCGGTCTTGAAAACGTTTACATGGAACAGGTGCATACGTTCGGGGCGGTGGAGCGCGACCCGGGCGAACGGGTGGTTTCGGTCGTCTATTATGCGCTGATCGACATCGACGCCTACGACAAGGAACTTGTCCGCAGCCATAATGCCCATTGGATTAAGATAGAGGAGATTCCGCCCCTGATTTTCGACCACGAGGAGATGGTGGCTCTTGCCCGCGAACAGATGAAACAGAAAGCGGGTCGCGAGCCTATCGGATTCAACCTGCTGCCGGAACTTTTTACGCTCACCCGTCTGCAAAACCTCTACGAAGCCATTTACGGTGAAACGATAGACAAGCGCAATTTTCGCAAGAAAGTGGCGGAAATGGATTTTATCGAAAAGACCGACAAGGTCGATAAGGTTTCGTCGAAGCGGGGCGCATCGCTCTATAAATTCAACATGGAGGCATACAATCGGAGAAAAACGAAATTCAAATTATAAAACGTATGTTGGAGGCATTGAAAGAAAAGGTGCTCCGTGCCAACCTCGATTTGGTGGCGCACGGGTTGGTGATATTCACGTGGGGCAATGTTTCGGCAATCGACCGCGAAAGCGGACTGGTCGTCATCAAGCCTTCGGGTGTGGACTACGATACTATGACGGCTGCCGATATGGTGGTGGTCGATCTCGACGGTCGTGTGCGCGAAGGGTCGCTGCGCCCCTCGTCGGACACGCCGACGCACATCGTTCTCTATAAAGCCTTTCCCGAAGCGGGAGGCATCGTGCATACCCATTCGACCTATGCTACGGCATGGGCGCAGGCGGGGCGGGACATTCCGAACATAGGCACCACGCACGCCGACTATTTCCACGACGCGATACCCTGCACCGCCGATATGAGCCGCGCCGAAGTGGAAGGCGATTACGAGCGGGAGACGGGAAACGTCATTGTCAAAAGATTTTCGGGATTGAATCCGGTGCATACGCCCGGCGTATTGGTTAAGAATCACGGACCCTTTGCATGGGGGCGCGATGCCGCCGATGCCGTGCACAACGCCGTCGTGCTCGAACAGGTTGCCAAAATGGCGTATATCGCTTACGGCATCAATCCTGCCTTGACGATGAATCCGCTGCTGGTCGAAAAGCATTTCGACCGCAAGCACGGAGCCAACGCCTATTACGGACAAAAGAAAAAATAAGAATCTAAAAATAAAAACGCTATGGCATTTGAAAATTTTGAAGTATGGTTTGTTACCGGTGCGCAACTCCTTTACGGAGGCGACGCGGTAATTGCCGTCGATGGTCATTCCAACGAAATGGTGAAAGGACTGAACGAGTCGGGAAACCTTCCCGTAAAGATAGTCTATAAAGGTACGGTGAACTCTGCCGAAGAGGTAACCAAAACGCTGAAAGCCGCCAACAACGAGCCGCGCTGCATCGGCGTTATCGCGTGGATGCACACGTTCTCGCCCGCGAAAATGTGGATACACGGTTTGCAGGAACTGCGCAAACCGCTGCTTCACTTCCACACGCAGTACAACAAGGAAATTCCTTGGGAAACGATGGATATGGATTTCATGAATCTCAACCAGTCGGCGCACGGCGACCGCGAATTCGGACACATCGTAACCCGTATGCGCAAGCCCCGCAAAGTGGTTGTCGGGCATTGGCAGGACGCGGAGGCTCAGGCGAAAATCGCCGTATGGATGCGGGTCGCCGCCGCTTGGGTTGACGCGCAGGATATGCGCATCGTGCGCTTCGGCGACCAGATGAACAACGTCGCCGTTACCGATGGCGACAAGGTGGAGGCGGAGTTGCGGCTCGGCTATCATGTCGATTACTACCCCATTGCCGACCTTGTGGCGGTGCAGCGTGAAGTAACCGATGCCGAAATAGACACTCTCGTGGTGGAATATGAAAAGGCATACGACGTAGCCGACGACTGCAAAGCCGGCGGAAAATTCCATGAACAGGTGCGCAATGCCGCCCGTGAAGAAATTGCCCTACGCCGTTTCCTCGATATGAAAGGGGCGAAAGCCTTTACCACCAACTTCGACGACCTTGCCGGTGTCGACCAGTTGCCCGGACTTGCCTGCCAGCGCCTTATGGCGGAGGGGTACGGATTCGGAGCCGAAGGCGATTGGAAGACGGCTGCCCTCTATCGCACCATGTGGTTCATGGGACAGGGATTGCCGCGCGGCTGCTCGTTCCTCGAAGACTATACGCTCAATTTCGACGGCAAAAAAAGCGCCATTCTGCAAGCTCATATGCTCGAAGTATGTCCGCTTATCGCCGAACACAAACCCAAATTGGAGGTGCACCCGCTCGGTATCGGCGGCAAGAACGACCCCGCCCGATTGGTTTTCACCTCGAAACAGGGCGCCGGCGTTGCCGCCACCATTGTGGATTTGGGCAACCGTTTCCGCCTTATTGTCAATGAGGTGGAGTGCATCAAGTCGAAAAAATTGCCGAAACTTCCCGTCGCTTCGGCGTTGTGGATTCCGCAGCCCGATTTCGCTACGGGTGCGGCGGCTTGGATTCTTGCCGGCGGCACGCATCATACGTCGTTCTCGTACGACCTGACGACGGAATATCTCGAAGATTTCGCCGAGATTGCCGGCATAGAAATGGTGGTCATCGACAAGAATACCACGATACCGGAATTCAAAAAAGAGCTGCGCATGAACGAGGTGTATTATCTCCTCAACAAAGCGCTCTGTTAAAATCGTATCGCTATGAGCCAATATGTGATAGGTTTCGACTACGGCAGCGACTCGGCGCGGGCTATCGTGGTCGATGCGGCGACGGGCAGACAAATAGCCTCGTCGGTGAAATATTATCCGCGCTGGACGGAAGGCAGGTATTGCGATGCTTCCGCCAACCGCTATCGCCAGCACCCGCTCGATTATATCGAAGTGTTGGAGGCGAGTGTGCGGGAGGCGCTTGCCGCCTGTCCTGAGGGAATAGCCCGACAGGTGGCGGGCATTGCTTTCGATACGACGGGCAGCACGCCGGCATTTACCGACGAAACGGGTATGCCGCTGGCGCTCCTGCCCGAATTTGCAGAAAATCCGAATGCCATGTTCGTGTTGTGGAAAGACCACACCGCCGTGAAAGAGGCTGCCGAAATCAACGATTTGAGCCGGCGGTGGCACACCGATTATACGGCATACGAGGGCGGTATATACTCTTCGGAATGGTTTTGGGCAAAGGCGTTGCATATCTTGCGCGAAGATGAACAGGTGCGTCGTAAAGCCTATTCCATCGTGGAACATTGCGAGTGGCTGCCGGCGCTGCTTACCGGCGTAAAAGCAAGCCGCGACATCGTGCGCAGCCGTTGCGCCTGCGGGCATAAAGCCATGTGGCACGAGCGCTGGGGCGGACTGCCCGACGAAAAATTCCTGACGACGCTCGACCCGCTGCTGGCAGGATTTCGGGAAAGACTGTTCGAGAAAACCGAAACCGCCGACAAGCCGGTCGGCAGACTTACCCCCGAATGGGCGGCGCGGCTGGGGCTGACGACCGACGTCGTGGTGGCAGGCGGCGCATTCGACTGCCACATGGGCGCAGTGGGTGCAGGCATCACGCCGCATACATTCGTGCGGGTCATCGGCACTTCGACGTGCGATGTCATGGTGGCGCCTTATGAAGAAATAGGCGACAAACTGATTCGCGGCATTTGCGGACAGGTCGACGGCTCGGTGATACCGGGCATGATAGGTCTCGAAGCGGGACAGTCGGGATTCGGCGACGTCTATGCGTGGTTTCGCCGCGTGCTCGAATTTCCGCTGCGAAAAATTCTTTCCGCTTCGACGCTTGTCGATGAGGAAACGAAAAAACGTCTTGTCGAAGAAACAGCCGAACGCATCATTCCCGCACTGACAGCCGAAGCCGAAAAAATTCCCGTTTCAGAGAGCAGCGTCATCGCCACCGACTGGATAAACGGACGGCGCACGCCCGATGCCAATCAGCTGCTTACGGGTTCGATTGCCGGCTTGTCGCTTGCGGTCGATGCACCCCGCATTTTCCGTGCGCTGGTCGAAGCCACCGCTTTCGGCTCGCGCGCCATTGTCGAGCGTTTTCGTCGCGAGGGCGTGCGCATCGACAAGGTCATCGGCATCGGAGGAATTGCCTTGAAATCGCCGTTTGTCATGCAGACGCTCAGCGATGTGCTCGATATGCCCATACAGGTGTGCAACACCGATCAGGCGTGTGCGCTCGGCGCCGCCATGTTTGCCGCGACAGCCGCCGGCATCTATCGTTCGGTGGAGGAGGCGCAAGCTGCCATGAACTCGGGATATGCCGCCGAATATACGCCGAATGCAAAAAATGTTGCCGAATATGCTAAATTGTACAAAAAATATTGTAAATTAGGAGCGTTTACCGAAGCGTCGCTTTCGGAGAATGAGATGTAAAACTTTTAATATCAATCATAATGGATAACAGGATAACGAATCTTGCTGCCGACAATATCCGTATTTTGGCAGCGTCGATGGTGGAAAAGGCCAATTCGGGACACCCGGGCGGAGCTATGGGCGGTGCCGATTTCGTAAATGTGCTTTTTTCCGAATATTTGGTGTATGACCCCGAAAACCCTCAGTGGGAAGGTCGCGACCGCTTCTTTCTCGACCCCGGGCACATGTCGCCCATGCTTTATTCGGTGCTTGCTCTTGCCGGCAAGTTCACGATGGACGAGTTGAGTCAATTCCGCCAGTGGGACAGCCCCACGCCCGGACACCCCGAAGTGAATGTGGCGCGCGGAATCGAGAA
This sequence comes from uncultured Bacteroidales bacterium, assembly GCA_947593515.1. Lineage (GTDB taxonomy): Bacteria > Bacteroidota > Bacteroidia > Bacteroidales > UBA11471 > Caccoplasma. The sequence continues at coordinate 13,866 of CANQDQ010000020.1, forward strand.
TACCTCCGGTCCGCTCGGACAGGGACACACCTATGCAGTAGGCGCCGCCATTGCCGCCAAATTCCTGCAAGCCCGTCTGGGTGAGGTGATGAATCACACCATTTACGCCTACATCTCCGACGGTGGCGTACAGGAGGAAATTTCGCAGGGAACGGGACGGCTGGCAGGGCATCTCGGTCTCGACAATCTCATCATGTTCTACGATTCCAACGATATACAGCTCTCTACCGCCACAAGTGCCGTAACCAGCGAGAATGTCGCCAAAAAATACGAAGCGTGGGGCTGGGAAGTGCTCTCTATCGACGGGAACGACCCTGATGCCATACGCGCCGCGCTGAACAAAGCCAAAGGCGTAAAAGGCCGTCCGACCCTCATCATTGGCAAAACCGTGATGGGAAAAGGCGCCCGCAAAGCCGACGGCAGCAGTTACGAGCGCAACTGCGCCACGCATGGCGCTCCGCTCGGCGGCGATGCCTATGTCAATACGATTAAGAATTTAGGAGGTAATCCCGAAAATCCGTTCCGGATATTCCCCGAAGTAAAAGCACTGTATGCCGAACGCGCCGAAGCGTTGAAAAAAATCGTGGCTGAACGGCGTGCCGCCGAAACGGCATGGGCAAAAGCCAATCCCGAACTTGCCGCCAAAATGAAATGCTGGTTCTCGGGAAAAGCACCCGTCATAGATTGGAGCGCCGTAGAACAGAAACCGGGTTCTGCCACCCGTGCTGCTTCCGCTGCCGTGCTCGGCGTGCTGGCGACGCAGGTCGAGAACATGATCGTGGCATCTGCCGACCTTTCCAACTCCGATAAGACCGACGGATTCTTGAAAAAGACCCACGCATTCACCCGCGACGATTTTTCGGGCGCATTCCTGCAAGCCGGCGTTTCGGAGCTGACGATGGCGTGCTGCTGCATCGGTATGGCGCTGCACGGCGGCGTGATACCCGCCTGCGCCACGTTCTTCGTGTTCTCCGACTACATGAAACCAGCCGTGCGCATGGCTGCCCTCATGGAGCAGCCGGTGAAATTCATTTGGACGCACGACGCATTCCGGGTGGGCGAGGACGGTCCGACCCACGAGCCGGTGGAACAGGAAGCGCAAATCCGTTTGATGGAAAAACTCAAAAACCACAAGGGGCACAACTCCATGCTGGTGCTTCGTCCTGCCGATGCACAGGAAACGACGGAGGCATGGCGTCTGGCAATGGAAAACACCGCCACGCCCACCGCGCTGATTTTCTCCCGTCAGAACATCGCCGACCTGCCCGCCGGAAACGACTATTCGCAGGCTGCCAAAGGCGCCTATGTCGTAGCCGGTTCCGATGCCGCACCCGATGTGGTGCTCGTGGCTTCCGGCTCGGAAGTCTCGACGCTGGTCGCCGGCGCCGAACAGCTCCGTGCCGACGGCATCAAGATACGTATCGTTTCCGTTCCTTCCGAAGGGTTGTTCCGCAGCCAGAGCAAAGAGTATCAGGAAAGTGTGATTCCTGCCGGCGCAAAAGTGTTCGGACTTACGGCAGGGTTGCCCGTTACGCTCGAAGGGCTGGTAGGCGCCAACGGCAAAGTGTTCGGACTCGAATCGTTCGGATATTCCGCCCCCTACAAAGTGCTCGATGAAAAATTGGGCTTCACGGCGCAAAATGTTTACAATCAAGTAAAAGCCTTGTTAGGCAAATAATTTTATTTGTATCAACGACAACCGAACGGCGTCATACCCGTTCGGTTGTCGTTTTTTTCGATGCGATGATTTTTCGAGATATGAAACAAAAGTTTATCCGGTGTGTGGCGATGTGCGCATGGTTTTCTATACAACTGCTTTCTGCGCAGGACGCCCTATTTACGCGGTTCGTTTACGAGGGACACGACGACGTGTATGCCCGCAACCCCTTGTCGCGCGACGAGTTTTATTCACCGATACTGCAAGGGTGCTATCCCGACCCGAGCATTACCCGCAAAGGGAATGACTACTATTTGGTGTGTTCCTCGTTTGCCATGACGCCCGGAGTGTCGCTGTTTCATTCGACCGACCTTGTGAATTGGGAACAGGTGGGGCACGTGCTCGTGCGCCCTTCGCAGCTCGATGTGCGTAACGCCGGCATCAGCATGGGAGTGTATGCGCCGACGATACGCTACAATCCGCACAACGATACGTTCTATCTGATTACGACGCAGTTTTCCGGCGGCTTCGGCAATTTCGCCGTCAAGACGAAAAATCCTGCCGAAGGGTGGAGCGACGCTATCCGTCTCGATTTCGGCGGCATCGACCCCTCTTTCTTTTTCGACGACGACGGCAAAGCCTATATCGTGCACAACGATGCTTGCGATACGCCCCGTTATGACGGGCATCGGGTTATCCGGATTTGGGAGTATGATTTGGCGCATGACCGTGTCGTTGCCGGCAGCGACAAAATCATCGTGGACGGAGGCGTGAAGCCGGAAGAAAATCCTATCTGGATAGAAGGTCCGCACCTGTATAAGAAAGACGGAAAATATTATCTGCTCTGCGCCGAAGGCGGTACGGGCGACAACCATAGCGAAGTGCTGTTCGTCGCCGACGCGCCGATGGGCGAATACCGGCCGGCGCCGGTGAATCCCCTGCTTTCGCAGCGACATTTGCCGGCTGACCGCGCCGATAAGGTAACCTGCGCCGGACACGCAGATTTGATAGAAACGCCCGACGGAAAATATTTCGGCGTGTTCCTTGCCATGCGTCCCAACGAAACGGGGCGGGTGAACACGGGACGGGAAACGTTTCTGCTGCCGGTCGATTGGTCGGGCGAATATCCCGTGTTTCAAGGCGGAATGGAGCCGCTGCCGCCCAAACAGAAACTGCCCGACGGGGTGAAAAACAGAACGGGACAGGACGGTTTCGTTCCGAACGGAAATTTCACCTTTGCCGATGATTTTTCGGCACCCGAGCTCGATGCCCGTTGGGTAAGCGTGCGCGGCGCGCGGGAGGCTTTTGCCTCGACCGGACGAAAAGGTTTGCAGATAACGCCGCTTGCTGCCGACATCAAAGAGGTTTGCCCCGTGTCGGCACTCTATTTCCGGCAGCAGCACCGGAGTTTTACGGCGACGGCGACATTGCGCTATGCCCCGCTGTCGGAGCAGCACTTGGCGGGGTTGGTCTGCTATCAGAGCGAGCGTTACCACTACCTTTTCGGCATTACCCGCAAAGACGGTGCCGATTGGTTGGTGTTGCAGCGCACCGAAGCGGGACAGCCGACCCTTCTGTTTTCGACGCCGATAGATACCGGCAAGCCCGTCCGCTTGCAGGTCGAAGCCCGCGGCGACGCCTATACGTTCCGATATGCCGAAGGGCGGCGCGGATTCCGTGCGGCGGCGACGGTGTCGGGCGATATTCTTTCGACCGATGTGGCAGGCGGATTTACCGGTGCGCTGATAGGGCTGTATGCCACGTCTGCCGGTAGAGCGGTTTTTCCCGAATGAGATTTGGAACGAAAAAAGAATTTGGAATAAAAGTTTGCCCGAAACATGATTCTTCGGCTAACTTGCATTATCTTTGCCCGATGAAATATTGCTTATGATAGAACGGGTAATTATATTGGAAAATATCGACCCTGTTATTTTTTACGGAGTAAATAACAGCCATATCGAATTGTTGCGGACGCTCTTTCCGAAGCTGCGCATTTTGGCGCGCGGCTTGGTGTTGAAGGCTATCGGCGACGAGGAAGAAATGGCGGTGTTCGAGGAGAAAGTGTCGCAGCTTACCCGCTATTGTGCCGAGTACAACCTGCTCAATCAGGAGATAATCATCGACATCGTAAAGGGCAACCGCCCGCCCGAGATAAAGCAGGAAAATTTGATCATACACGGGGTGAACGGCCGTCCCATCATCGCCCGTTCCGAAAACCAGCAGCGGCTGGTAAAGGAGTTCGAGAAAAACGATTTGGTGTTTGCGCTCGGACCTGCCGGTTCGGGCAAAACATACGTCGCCATAGCGTTGGCGGTACGTGCGCTGAAAAACAAGGAAGCGAAGAAAATCATTCTCAGCCGTCCCGCTGTGGAGGCGGGCGAGAAGCTCGGATTCCTGCCCGGCGACATGAAAGAGAAAATAGACCCCTACCTGCAACCGCTTTACGATGCGTTGCAGGATATGATACCCGCTGCGCGCCTCAAAGAGTTGATGGAGAACAATATCATACAGATAGCACCGTTGGCGTTCATGCGCGGGCGCACGTTGGGCGATGCCGTAATCATTCTCGACGAGGCGCAGAACACATCGACTCACCAGATAAAAATGTTTCTTACCCGCATGGGGCTGAACGCCAAAATGATAGTTACCGGCGACATGAGCCAGATCGACCTGCCTCCGACGCAACGGTCGGGGCTGGTGCAGGCTATCGAACTGCTTGCCGGCGTGCCGGGTATCGCTCAGGTGCAGTTCTCGACGAAAGACATCGTGCGGCACAAGCTGGTGCAACGCATCGTCGAGGCATACGACCGCTACGAGGAGGCTTGCCGTCGGCGCAACAAGGAAAAGGAATAAAAAACATAAATACGAAAAACTATGAAAAAAGCATTAGTAAAAACCGATTATCACTTTCCGCGACAGAAGAGTGTCTATCACGGCAAAGTGCGCGATGTATATAATATCGACGACGAGATATTGGTAATGGTCGCCACTGACCGTATTTCGGCATTCGACGTGGTGTTGCCGAAAGGTATTCCCTTCAAAGGACAGATGTTGAATCAGATAGCAGCCAAGTTTCTCGATGCGACGACCGATATTTGCCCGAACTGGAAAATCGCCACGCCCGACCCGATGGTAACGGTGGGCGTCATGTGCAAAGGTTTTCCGGTGGAGATGATTGTTCGCGGGTATCTTTGCGGCAGTGCATGGCGGGTTTACAAGAGCGGCGTGCGCGAGATATGCGGCGTGCGCCTGCCGGAGGGTATGCGCGAGAACAAAAAATTCCCGCATCCGATTATCACGCCGACGACCAAAGCCGAAATGGGACTGCACGACGAAGATATTTCCAAAGAGGAGATTTTGGAGAAAGGGCTGGCTACTCCCGAAGAGTATGCACTGCTCGAAAAATATACGCTCGCCCTTTTCGAGAGAGGTACGCAGATAGCTGCCGAGCGCGGACTTATTTTGGTCGATACCAAATACGAGTTCGGAAAGCACGACGGCAAAATCTACTTGATGGACGAAATACACACGCCCGATTCGAGCCGCTATTTCTATGCCGACGGCTATCAAGAGCGTTTCGAGAAAGGCGAAGCCCAGAAACAGCTTTCCAAAGAGTTTGTGCGCGAGTGGCTTATGGCTAACGGATTTCAAGGCAAGGCGGGACAGAAAGTGCCCGAAATGACCGATGCCATTGTCGAGTCCATCAGCGAACGTTACATGGAATTGTTTGAGCATATCACCGGCGAAAAATTCATCACGACCGATACCGATGCCCTTTCCTCGCGGATTGAAAAAAATGTATCGGACTTTTTGCAAAACAGACAATAAAAGCCGTATAAAAGGGCAGGGGACGGCAACGTCCCTTTGCCCGTTTTTCTCTGTGTATGAACGAACGGCAGATACGCGACCTCGAAACGGTACGACCCTACAACGACAGCGAAAACAAAGGTTCGCAAATCGAGCGAATGTTCGATACGATAGCGCCGGCGTATGATCGCATGAACCGGTTGATGACTCTCGGTCTTGACCTGCGTTGGCGGCGAAAAGCCTTGAAGATGTTGGCGGCGTATCGCCCGCGCACCGTGCTCGATGTGGCTTGCGGGACGGGCGACCTTTCTCTGCTGATACACAAAATCGTGAAGCCGGAAAAAATAACGGGCATCGACCTTTCCGACGGTATGCTTGAAGTGGCGCGGCGCAAGCGCGACGAAGCGGGATTGCAGGAGAGCATCGCTTTCGAGCGGCAGGATTGTTTGGCATTGACTTTTCCCGATGCGAGCTGCGATGCAGTAACCGTCGCTTTCGGAGTGCGGAATTTCCAGCAGTTGCGGCAGGGAATTTCCGAAATGTATCGGGTTTTGCGACGGGGCGGCGTGTTGATGATTATCGAATTGTCCACGCCCGTGCGCTTTCCGTTCGACAGGCTTTACCACTTTTATGCCGGTAGCATCATACCTTGTCTGGGACGGTTGTTCACCCAGGATAAGCAGGCATATACTTATCTGCCTCGCTCTATCGAAATGGTACCGCAAAGAGAGGAAATGACGGATATTCTTCGAGAGGCGGGTTTCGGAAAGACGCGATATATACCTTTCACATTCGGCGTGTGTACGGTATATATCGGAGAAAAGTAATAAAAACGACTATTTTTTATTGCTTTCGGCGAGCAGTTTTTCCTGCATCATTTCGAGGCGCTCTTTGTAAAGTTCGTTCATTTCTCTCAGCAAGGCTATTTCATGGTCTTTCGAGGCAAGAAGATCTTCAAAAGAGAACGGAGTTTTTTTAGAAATTTTATATTTTTCAAATTCCTCCGATACGGCAGAAAGCGCAGGAGATGATGCGTCGGAATATGCTCTTAACCTATTTTCGTAGGTTTCTTCGCCTTCTCCATATTCGCTGACGAAAAAGTCTGAAATGTTAAGGTGATACTTGTTGCAGATGGTCAGCAGTACGCTCATGTTGAGATTACCGCCTCGCACCGCTTTACCGATGGTGTTTTTGTCGATACCCAAGTAAGCCGAGGCTTCTTGATAGGTGATGCCTCGTCTTGATAGAAATTCGCGGAATTTAGCTCCGGAGTAAATAATCTTGGACATAGCACGTGTTGTTATTATAGAGCTTATAGAATATTAAATCCCGTATTCCCGTAAACAAAGGGACTACGAAAATGGTTTTACAGATACTAATATACAAAAATATTGAGATATAGCCAATAGTGCTATGCCAAGACATAAAAAAGAAGAATATGGATACCATTAAAAGACTTGCCGCCGAATTGGAGAGACAGTGTAACAGAATGGGCGTAAATTATGCTGTTTTTTTCTCCGAAAGGCCGCATTCCATTACAGGGGGAGCGACATTTACCACTGAGGAAATCGCGATTCTTTTTGAAACGTTTTCCCGCAAAATGCCCCTCGACCAAGTGAAATTCTTGCGTGCCGTCATGGATGCAATTATACAGGAACGCAGTTCGTGGAATTAATAGGTCGCAGTTTTTGATGAATGAATACGGGGCGTTGTTACAATTTCTTTGCCGGATTTTCCGATACTGAAAAAAGCCCTTTACGAGGTCCGGTTTGCTCCAATTCTTTTCTTAAAAGCCGTATTGTTTTCTGCAAGTCTTTGATGCGCTGCTGATGGCGCATATCCCGCTTGACGATATTTCTGTTTTCTTTCCGTTGCTCTTGCAAGGCATTTTGCGCTTTGCGTAATTTGTTGTACAGTGAAGCGTAGCGATGCCTTACGACGACATCGCCGCTTTCTTCTTCGTCGGCAACGCCGCAGTCGAAAACTTTTTCTTCTTTTGCCTCCGGAGCAACGTCGGCTTTATTTTCTTTTTCGTCTACGTCCGGAAGCGCCTCTTCTTCGGAGAGAAGCCCTAACGACTGCGCTTTGATTTTGTTGATTTGCCGCAATTTTTCTTCGATGTCGTGTTCGTATGTGTCCCGCGATTCGGTCAATTCCGTTTCGAGTTGGCGTATGCGGTCGGTGAGCATTTGGCGCACACGGTCGGTACTCAGTTTGTATTTTTGCGCTTTCTCTTTTTCTTGCTGAAGTTCGGCGATTTGCTCTTGCTGTTTTTTTATCTCTGCCAGTCGAAGGGCTTCTTCTTCGCTCCATTTTTCCGACAGCTCCTGTCGTGCCATATTGTAGGATTCCTGTTTGAATCGCGACAGGGCACGTGCCAGATTTTCATAGACTTCTTCGATGTTGAGGTCGGAGAGGGTTTGTTCGTTGACGACGGCATCGTTGATTTGCCGGGCCAACGATTCGAGCAGATGCTGTTCGGCGGCATCGGCGTTCGGGAGCGAAAACTCCGGCGTGTCGTTTGAGGCGGAGGCAGGCGCATTTTTCCGGAATTTTTCGCGCCATTGCGGCATGATTGATTTGACGAAATCCATGATATATGATTTATTTTATTGCGGTTTTATGACGATTCCTTCGCTTTTTTTCCCGTTGATTTTCACCGTTAAAGACTGGTCGAAGTGGAGGACGCGCAGGAATTGCGTTTCCTGCACGGCTTCCCGACTGTCGAGAAAGGCTTCATCGTACAGGCTGTTTTTTATCTGGGGATTGAGCGTGAAGTAGCCTACGCCGAAAGAGGTCAGGTTCTGGAAAAAGTGCGTTCCCTGACTCGGTTCGATAAAGTAGTTCGACAAAGCGGTTTCGACGATGAGGCGGGCAGCCGATATGTGCGGCCACTTCACCGGAATGCCCAGCGCCGTGTCGCTCGACCCCCACCGCCCGGGTCCGATGAGAATGTAGTTTTCGCCTCGGTCGAGGAATCCTTTGTTTATCTTTTCTATTTCGCGGGCGATAAGCGGATTGTTCGACGCCATGAAGTCCTTGCTTTTTACATATACGATATGGTGAATATCGGACATGATGCCGTGCCCCAATGCCGACGAGGTTTTCAGCAGCAGCTCGCTGTCGGGCACTTCGTCTATCTCGTCGTCGCGCATCTCTTTGGTATCGACGATGGGGCGTATCTGCAACCAGTAAAGCGCGCCTTTGGGGTGCTGCTCGTTGGGGAGTATGCCGGCAAACTCTATTTCGACGTGGCGCCCCATGTCGTGCGAGCCGTATTCGAGCATCTGTTCCAACAGCGGTGTGAGTGGGAAAATATTGTGTTGCAGTATGTTGGCGAAAGTAACCACTTTGCGCCCGCCCTCGTAGTAGCCGTCGCGTATCACTTGGTCGTAAGGGTCGAAAGTCGATACCATACCGCGCAGGGAGTTGTCGGCTTCGGCATCGCGTATGGAGAGGCGCAGCAGGTTGAAACTGTCATCGACCTCGAAATGTTCCTGCATATTTTTCAAGTCGAGAGCGTAGAAGCGGGTTTGCGTGTCGCGGAGCGCCAAATCGAGCGTACTCGTCTGCAATACTTTGTTGGGGTGTTTGGGCGAGAAGCGCAGGCTGCGACCGCCATCGACGATGTATTTGCCGAGCCCTACGGCAATATCGACGACCCCGTCTTCGGTCTTTTCGTCGTTTATGGGGTAGTAGTTGAGCGACCGCCCCACACCGGCGAAAGAGGGGTAATAGCGGTCGCCGTATTGCGTGCCGACGACCTCTTGCAGGATTATCGCCATTTTTTCCTGATCGATGACATTCGACGTCGCCGTCATATACGCCTTGCTGTCGGAGTAGAATACGGAGGCGTAAACGCCTTTTATCGCTGCCGATAGCATACGGTAAAGTTCTTCTCGGTCGTTGAGGAACGGAATCATATACGTCGAATAGACACCGGCGAACGGTTGGTAGTGCGAGTCTTCGAGCAAGCTCGAAGAGCGCACGGCTATGGGGCGTCCCACGACCTCGAAGAAGGCGAGCACGTCGTCTTTAAGGCGGTCGGGCAGTTTTGCCGCAAGGAAATGTTGCAGTATTTCTTCGTTGGACAGATCGGAGAGCGCCACCTGATAGAGGTTATTGCTCTCCATAAATTCGTCGAAAATGTCGGTACACAGCACGACGGTCTTGGGCACCGTAACGCTCACGCCTTCGTAGTCTTCGAGTATGGGGTGGCGCTTGATGAGCGAGTCGATGAAAGCAAGACCGCGCCCTTTGCCCCCCAGCGAGCCTTGCCCGATGCGGGCGAAGTTGGAATAGCGGTCGAAGCGGTTTCGCTCGAAAATGGCGACGACACCCCGATTTTTCATTTTGCGGTAGAGTACTATCGAGTCGAAAATCTCCTGCCGTATTTCAGGTATTTCGTCGAGGTTGTGAGGCCAGCGGCGGCGCACTAACTCTGCCAGCGGGAAGAGCGCCCGCGAGTAGAGCCAGCGCGATATGTGGTTGCGCGAGGCGTGGTAGAGCAGCGACTCGGCGGGAATGGACAGGATATTTTCCTGTAAGTCTTTCAGCTGCTTGATAGTAACCAGCACTTTTCCTGTGTTTGGATCGATAAATTCAAAGTCGCCGAACCCGAAATTGCGCATGATGGCGTCGCGCAAATCGACCGGCAGCTTCTTGGAATTTTTGTCGAGGAAAGCGGCTTCGAGGGCGTGTGCCGGCGCTTCGTTTTCGATTTCGGACGATTCGATAATCATCGGCATGAACGGGTCTTTGTTCCGCACATAGGAACAGAATTTCAGTCCCGCCTTGGCGTCTTTGTGTCCTTCGTGCATGAACGACACGTCCGACACGATGCCCAATATATTGTTGGCATATTTTTCGTAGGTCGCCATCGCTTCTTCGTAGGAGCGCGCCAGTTTTATTTTGGGTCTCCCCCGCATACGCAGCATTTGTTCGTGCTCGTTGAGCGCTTCGGTCGAGAAAATTTGCGACTGCTTCAACACGAATCGATAGAGGTGCGGCAGCACCGACGAATAGAAGCGCACCGAGTCTTCCACCAGCAAGATGATTTGCACGCCCGATTTCACATCTTCTTCGATGTTCATTTCGTCTTCGAGCAGCTTGATGATGGCGAGCAGCAGGTCGGTGTTTCCCAACCAACTGAATACGTAGTCGATACCGCTGAGGTCTTCTTTTTCGAGACGCCGCGACACTTCGCGCGAAAAGGGTGTGAGCAGCACGATGGGTATGTCGGGGTAATGATGCTTTATCTCTTTGGCTTTGTCGTAGGTGTCGCTATGTTCGACATCGGGTATCGTGATGATGAGGTCGAAACGTTTTGTAGCCAGTTCGCGGAATGCCTCTTCGAGGTTGTTTACCTGCGTTACGCGGGGTGGCGAACTCAGGTTGAGCGAGGTGTACTCGAAAAATATCTGTTCCTCGACGCGCCCGTCTTCTTCCAAAATGAAAGCGTCGTAGTAGGAGGCGACCAGCAAGACGTTGAAGATGCGTTTCTGCATCAGGTTGGTGAACGATGTATCTTTGAGATAGAGATGCTTTATGTTGTCTTGTTCTTCCATGTGTATTAGAAATAAAGGGAGCCGATTTGTTTCCCGTGCCAAAAATACGATTATTTTTATAAATTGAAAAATTTATGGGATAAAAATTTCAAAAAGAAATACTTATCGATAAAAAAGTAGTCCGTATAAGCGTATGCAAGATGATTTTTGGGACAATTTTATTTGCGTAAATAAATTGTAATCAGTTATATACATTTATAAAATACTTATTTTTTTGAAAAGAAAAAACAGCGGCGCCGAAGGGCGCCACTGTTGAGAAAGAAGAAGAGAAAGTTTTTTATTTGAATTCTTTCCAGCTTTTAATGGGCAGGTCGTGCAGCTCGACGGAACAGAAGGCTTCGATGAAAGCTCCTGCCAACCGAGCGTTCGTAATCAGCGGAATGTTGTGGTCGACGGCGGCGCGGCGTATTTTGTAGCCGTTGGTCATTTCGTGCTTGGTGTAGTTTTTTGGCACGTTGATGATGAGGTCGAACGTGTGTCCGGCAATCATATCCATGACGTTGTTTTCGCGGTGTTCGTCAGGCCACGAAACCTCTATCACGTTTTCGACGCCGTTTTCGAGCAGAAATTTTCGGGTGCCTGCCGTCGCATATATCTCGTAGCCTTTTTCGTAGAGCATACGGCAGCCGTCGAGCAAATCGACTTTCGAGCGGGTGGCGCCCGACGATACCATGACGCGGCGGGGTATCGTGTAGCCTACCGCCAGCATGGCGGTGAGCAGGGCTTCGTTGAAGTCGTCGCCGATGCAGCCCACTTCTCCGGTCGATGCCATATCGACACCGAGTATCGGGTCGGCGTTTTGCAGACGGGCAAATGAGAATTGCGGGGCTTTCACGCCGATGCAATCGACATCGAACGCCGATTTGTCGGGTTGCGTGTAGGGGGCGTTGAGCATGATGCGGGTGGCAGTCTCGATGAAGTTGCGTTTCAGCACTTTCGATACGAAGGGGAAGCTGCGCGATGCCCGCAGGTTGCATTCGATGACTTTTACTTCGTTGTTTTTGGCGAGGCATTGTATATTGAACGGACCGCTGATGTTCAACTCTTTGGCTATCTGTCGGCTGATTTTCTTAATGCGGCGAGCCGTTTCGAAGTAGATTTTCTGCGCGGGGAATACCAGCGTGGCATCGCCGGAGTGTACGCCGGCATATTCGATGTGTTCGGAAATGGCGTATTCCACCACTTCGCCGTTCTGTGCTACGGCATCGAATTCTATCTCTTTGGTATTCTGCATGAATTGCGATACGACCACCGGATACTCTTTCGACACGTGGGCGGCAAGCGCGAGAAATTCTTTTAGCCCGTCCATGTCGTAGCATACGTTCATCGCCGCGCCGGAGAGCACGTAGGAAGGTCGCACGAGCACGGGGAATCCCACTTTGCCGATGAACGCCTTGATGTCGTCCATCGAGGTAAGCTCTTTCCACGCCGGCTGGTCGATGCCGAGTTGGTCGAGCATACTCGAAAATTTGTGGCGGTTTTCGGCGCGGTCGATGGAAACCGGCGAGGTGCCGAGTATGGGCATTTGCTGCCGGTGCAGCTTCATGGCGAGGTTGTTGGGTATCTGTCCGCCTACCGAAACGATGACGCCGTTGGGAGCTTCCAAGTCGATGACGTCGAGCACCCGTTCGAACGACAACTCGTCGAAATAGAGTCGGTCGCACATATCGTAGTCGGTCGAAACCGTTTCGGGGTTGTAGTTTATCATGATGGATTTGTAGCCTAACTTGCGCGCCGTCTGTATGGCATTGACCGAGCACCAGTCGAACTCCACCGAGCTGCCTATGCGGTATGCGCCCGAACCGAGCACCACCACCGAACGGTCGTTCTTATAATAAGGTATGTCGTGGTCGCTGCCGTCGTAGGTGAGGTAGAGGTAGTTGGTGAGGTCAGGGTGTTCCGACGCCACCGTGTTGATGCGTTTTACCGAAGGCAGTATGCCGTTTTTCTTGCGAAGGCTGCGCACCCGTATCGATTCGGGTTCGAGGTTGCCCGACGGGTTTTCGACGAATCGGGCTATCTGGAAGTCGGAGAATCCCAACCGTTTCGCTTCGAGCAACACGTCGGCGGGCAGGTCTTCGATGCGGTTGTATGTTTCGAGTTTCAGTTTGTAGTCGTAGATGTTTTTCAACCGTTCGAGGAACCACGTGTCGATTTTTGTCAAGTCGTAAATCCGTTCGATGCTGTATCCGCGCGTGAAGGCTTCGGCGATGGCGAAGATGCGCATATCGGTGGGGTTTGCCAGTTCGTCGTCGAGGTTGTCGAACGTCAGGTCGTTGTTGCCCACGAATCCGTGCATACCTTGCCCTATCATGCGTAACCCTTTCTGTATGATTTCCTCGAAGCTCTTGCCGATAGACATGATTTCGCCCACCGATTTCATGCTCGACCCGATGCGGCGCGACACGCCGACGAACTTGCTGAGGTCCCAGCGGGGTATTTTGCAGATGAGGTAGTCGAGGCTCGGGGCGACGTATGCCGAGTTGGTGGTGCCCATTTCGCCGATTTGGTCGAGGGTGTAGCCGAGTGCGATTTTGGCGGCGACGAAAGCGAGCGGATAGCCGGTGGCTTTGGAGGCGAGCGCCGACGAGCGGCTCATGCGGGCGTTGACCTCGATGACGCGGTAGTCGTCGGTTTCGGAGTTGAAGGCGTACTGTATGTTGCACTCGCCCACGATGTCGAGGTGACGTATGATGTCGCGGGAGAGCCCTTGCAGCATGGTGAGTTCGCCCTCGTCGAGCGAGCAGGTGGGCGCCACCACGATGCTCTCGCCGGTGTGTATGCCCAGCGGGTCTACGTTTTCCATACTTGCCACCGTGAAACAGTGGTTGTTGCTGTCGCGGATTACTTCAAACTCGATTTCTTTCCACCCTTTCAGCGACTCTTCGACCAATATCTGCGGGGCGTATGAAAAGGCGTTTTCCGCCAGCGTTTTCAGCTCTTGGTCGTTGTTGCAGAATCCGCTGCCCATGCCGCCGAGCACGTAAGCCGAGCGTATGATTAGCGGGAATCCGATTTCATGGGCGGCTTTGAAAGCGTCGTCCATCGATTCGACGGCGATGCTTTTCGGCGTCTTTATCTTTATTTCGTTCAGCTTCTTGACGAAGCGGTCGCGATCTTCGGTGTTCATGATTGCCTCAACGGAAGTGCCCAATACCCGCACGCCGTATTTTTCCAGAATGCCGTTGTTATACAGCTCCGTACCGCAGTTGAGAGCGGTTTGTCCGCCGAAGGCGAGCAGTATGCCGTCCGGCTGCTCTTTCTTGAAAACCTCTTCCACGAAATAGGGCGTGATAGGCAGGTAATACACTTGGTCGGCGATGCCTTCCGAGGTCTGTATCGTGGCGATGTTGGGGTTGATGAGGACGGTTTTGATGCCCTCTTCCCGCATGGCTTTCAAGGCTTGTGAGCCGGAGTAGTCGAACTCGCCCGCCTGCCCGATTTTCAGAGCGCCCGAACCGAGTACGAGAACTTTTTTGATGGTCTGTTGCATGGCAATGTGTGTGTTTTATGGTGATTATTTTTTAGTTGATGCGAATGCGCTGCCCGATTTTCAGCGTGCCTTTTGGGCTGATTTTATTCAGGCGGCAAAGTGTGTTGATGGAGGTGCGGTATTTCCGTGCGATAGAGGTCAGCGTGTCTCCTTTGCGCACGCGATATACCGAGTAGGAAACGCCGTTGGCATAATAGGTTTCAGTGCCTTCCCGATAGGGAGCGGAGCGGAACAGAAACGTGTCTTGACGGACGCTTTGCGTGTTGAAATCGACGATTTCGTTCGGATTCAAATCCTGCCCGAGAAAACGCATTTCGAAGTGGAGATGCGGTCCGGTGGAGCGTCCCGTGTTACCTCCTAAGGCTATGGGGTCGCCCAACTTCACGATGTCGCCCTCTTTCACCAAGAAACGGGAGAGGTGTGCGTAAATGGTTTCCAGTCCGTTGGGGTGCCGTATCACCACGTAGTAGCCGTACCCACGCTGCTCGTATTCGGTGAATCGCACCTGTCCGGCAAAGGCGGCGCGAACGGTATCGCCTACGGAAAGTCTTAAATCCACGCCGCGGTGCATACGGGAGCGGCGAAATCCGTAATCGGAGGTCTTGCGTCCGGGAACGGGCATTCGGAAATTGGCGACGTTCACGACGAAACTGTCCGGCGGCTGCACGCCGGCACGGCGGTAAGGATTGACCCAGCGGTTTTCCCACACGTTGCCGTAGAGGTCGCTGGCGGGGGCTATGCCGAATACCTGCCGCAACTGTTGGCTGTACGTGGTCGAGTCGTCGATGGTGAGCATCGCGGGCAGTATTTTGTTCTTTTGCAAATTCTCTTGTTGCGCGGCGATATGTCGGGCAATGCCCGCGTCATTGCTTTGAGCGATAGCGGAATAGGG
>CANQDQ010000021.1 GCA_947593515.1 uncultured Bacteroidales bacterium
CTGGCGCAGAACAGCATCAAAAAGGTCGAGTGCCTCGAATATCCCGAACTGGGCATGGAGGCGATTTGGAAAATCGAAGTCGAAAACTTCCCCGCTTTCATTCTTGTCGATGACAAGGGCAACGACTTTTTCGAACAGATAAAACCGTTGTGTCTTAAATAGTTATAACGCATTTTCGCAGCAAACTCCCGAATTTCTTTTTCGGGAGTTTGTTTTTAACATATAAAATCCCTACTTTTGTTTACGGATTGGCGAATTATTATATTCTCTGCAACAGAATATTCACCTTAAATCAAAAAATAATACTATGAAAAAAATCTGTTTTCTGGCAGTTTTGTTATCCTTGTTTACCTCTTTACCTGCCGAAGAATATCCTTTGTACGATTTCGAGAATTATGAAATCGGCACGGAGTTTCTCCTGAAAGATGTGTCTGGAAATCCTGTCAGTGCAAAATCGTACGCTGTGGTAGCAGCCGACCCAACCGGTAAGGACAATAAAGTGCTTCATGTATTGTTGGTAAATTCATGGAATACGTATCCGGAATATCCCCTTCCCGACGGATTCACGGCTGCCGAATTCTGCACTTATCAGAGTGTGGCTTTTTCGCTTTATCGCCCGCAGGTACTTCCGAAAAACAACGATAATATGCAGACGGCGATATACTTAGGCGATAAGAAAATTTATCAGGAAGAACACCCGAATTATCCTGATCAAGGCGAACGGGGTAAGTGGCATGAAAAACGCTACGCTTTTACGCCGGTGGAAACAGAGGCTTCCTATTTTTTGCTGGGGCTTCACGCCGACACTATGGAGTATTATCTCGACAATATACGCCTTGTCCGTGTGGAGAAGGGGTACGACTACACCGACGAAACGCAGACCCTGCGCTATTATGTAGAGCAGTGCGGCAACGGCAAGCATATCGGCGTAGCCACGCCTTCCAGTTGGAAAAATGTGATCGATTTGAATAATGACCTTCTCGATATGAGCCAAACCGTTTTCCGCAATTTCAATATGGTGGTGGCAGAAGACGATATGAAGTTCGATGCCATAGAACCGAATCGGAATGACTTCAATTTCGGTTATGCCGATGCGCTGGTCGATTTTGCCGAGCGGCACGGCATGAAAGTGCGCGGACACACCCTTTGCTGGCACAAGCAGCTGCCGGAGTGGGTAACGAAAAATGAAGATAGGAACAGCCATAACTATTCGCGCGAAGAATTGCTGTCGATACTCCGCAACCATATAGATACCATTGTTTCTCACTACAAGGGGCGCATTGCCGAGTGGGACGTGGTGAACGAATGTCTTGAAGACAATCAGCGTTCCTATTATTATGGAGAGTCGTATATGTATGATTTGAGAGCTTCGGTATGGAGCAAGGGAATAGGCGGCAAATTGGGCTGGGGCGATGAAAATGTAGGTGGCGATTTCATCGACTCGGCTTTTGTCTATGCCCACCGTGCCGACCCCGACGCCAAGCTCTTTCTCAATGATTACGGTGTGGAAAACAGAGGACGTAAGGCTGATGCCTATTACTATTTGGCAAAACATTTGGTAGATAACAATATACCTATTCACGGCGTAGGGCTTCAATGCCATTTCAAAGCCGGAGAACTCGATTCTGCCGGATTGGTAAGGCAGATACAACGTTTCCAAGAGTTGGGATTGGAAGTAATCATTACCGAGTTGGATATAGCTTCTTCCGACAAGCAGGCAGATGAGTTCCGAACGATTACGAACATTTTCATGGAACAGAAAAATTGTCCGAATATGGTGTTGTGGGGTGTTTCCGACCGCGATTCGTGGCGCAGTGGTGCTTTGCCTTTGCTTTTCGATGCCGATTTGGCAGCCAAGCCCGCTTTCTTTGCCGTGCGCGACGCGTTGGAGAAAGCGTGGAACGATATATTGTCGGTCGCGCCGGTGCCGAATGATGCCCGCCCGCAATCGCCTTATGTCGATGTCTATAACTTTGCAGGGCAGAAGATTGCATCGGGTATGCGTCGGGAGAGCGTGAATTTTCTGCCGACAGGCATCTATATCGTCGATGGCGAGAAAATCATGGTGAGATAAAATACCTTTTATATGACAAAAGAGCCGCGCATGTGCGCGGCTCTTTTTGTTTTTCATGAAAGCGATTATCGCTTGATGAGTTCGAGTCCGAGAGCGAATCCAGTCGTAGCGCCCCAGTATTTGCCGAACTGGTCGAACAGAATGGCGGCGCCCTGTGCTTCGGCGGGAACGATGCCGGCGCCCATAAGCGCATTCCAAACGATTTGCAGGTCGGAGGTCATTACGGGGTCGCCCCACCCATCGGTCTCGCCCGTCGCGCGCGGGGCGAGCAGGCTGTCGAATGCCGTTTTGTCGAGGTAGAGGCAGGTGTGTCCGTCGTCCGTAAACTTCGTCTGCAAGGGGATTCCCTTTTTCAGCCACTCTTGCAGCTGCGATACGGTGGCGTCCTGTATGCCTTTCACGCTTTCGCCGAGAAACGAAGCTGCCAACTCTTTCACCTCTGCCGGTTCGCTGTTCAATACCGATTCTATCGTCAGGTATAGCGCTTCGGCGGTTACCGCATCGGTTTTGAGGGCGATGATTTCTTTCAGGTCGAGCGTTACGAGCACCGTTCCGTTCGATACGCTCCATCGGGCGAGATTCTTGGGCGAGTCGGTAAAACCGCTTCGGGCGAAATTTTTCGTAACGTCATCGGTGCCGGGGAAGCCGCTCCCGAGAAAAACACTGAGGAGCGACGTCATGTCGATGCCCTTTATCGTCGGCTCTTCGACGTAGGCGATGCTCATGCAGCCGTCGGCGTCGAGCGTGATGCCGTTCATCGTCTGGGGCAGCAGGGCGCCGCCGGCATAGCGCAGCACCGCAGCCAGAAATTCGGGGTAGCGGTCGTCGCCCGTAAATTGCCAATCGACGTATGCGCCACCCTTCACCGGTACGTTGACGGTCTCTGTTCCGTTCAGTTCCGCAGGGGCGGTCGTGTAGTCGGCAAATCGATAACTTCCGCTCAGGACTTCGACTTCGTGCGAGGGCTTGTGGTTGTCGTGGCAGGCGGTGAATGCCGTTGCGCAGGCAAGGGCAATGCCCCAAAATAAAATCTTTTTCATAACAAATAGGATAGGTTAAAATGGTTGTTTCGGCGGTAAAGATAGGAAAATGCTTTTGCCGAAGTGGCATTTTGCCGGCAAATCGTTTCATAAAAAACCGTAAAGACTGTTCCCGATAGCAAAATGATAAACGACAAAACCCTTTCCCGACAGGCGGGAAAGGGTTTTGTTACAGCGAAATCGACAGGCGTTTATTCTTTTATCAGACGCAAGGTCTGTACGCCGTTGTCGGTGGTGATGCGGCAGAGGTAGGCTCCCGTAATCGCCTGTGCGAGCGGCAGGGTGCATGAGTGCTCTCCGGCGGGCAGGTACGACCGCTCGGCGTATATCTGTTTGCCGGTGATGGAGAATACCTCGATGACGACGGTCGATGCCTTGTCGGTCGAGTAGGTGAGCACGGCATCGCCTTTCACGGGGTTGGGTGCGATGCGGGCATCGAGCCGCTGAACTGCCGGTGCCGTTATACCGTCGAGAGGATAGTCCTTGTCATAGTCGTTGAGTGTGTATTCCGGCTTTACGTATTCGGGATAAAATTCGTCGATGTCACTGCTCTCTGCGTCGGCTGTACCCTCTTTCATGATGTCTTCGACAAGACTGTTCATATAGACTTCTATTGCCGTGTAGCCGCGCGCATCGGGAAATTCTTTGGCGGCATCGCTTGCATCGTCGGGATCCAACCCGTTGGCACGCTCCCATGCGTCGGGTATGCCGTCGCTGTCGGTGTCGATGAGGCGGGCATAGGTTTTGTATTCGATATATCCTCCGACGTCGGTTTGGCTGTCGATGATACCGAGAATGCCTTCCTTGGAGCCTTTATACGTATAGGTGCCCTCCCGTGTTTCCCGTACGATGCGTCTGTCGATGGTGTCGCGTACGTATGAGGCACCTGCAAGGGCGAGTACTTTTTCGTAAGCCGTTTGAGCGGTGTGTTGGGTAATGGGCTCAACCTTGAACGGGGTCGTCGATTTGATGGCATCTATACCGCCTGCCGGCAGAGTGCCGTTGGGGTGTATGCCGTTCCAGTTGTCGGCGTTGGTGCTGGCAATGTTGTTCATGCTCTTTTGGTTGCTTTGTATCTGCGGACAGGTGTTGTCGAAGTAATTTCCATTTACGTAGAATATGCCCCAAACGCCTTTTTTATTCGTATTTTTCCCGTCATCGGGATTGGGTTGGAAAATGCGGTGTACGATGTTCGGTTTGGTGGCTGTATAGGGACCCGGTTTGTAGTAGTTGTTGATAAAGTTGTACGAACCGCCCTCTCCGGCGTAACCGCCGTTACCGTCCCAATTGTAAAACACGTTGTTGCGCAAATCCACTCTTTCGTCGTCGGGACGACCCGTGTAGCGGCTGCCGCATAAACGCGGAGTCCGGTTGGTGTGGTGTGCCATTATGTTGTGGTGGAACGTGGCGCCTTCGCCGCCCCAGATACCGCCGTAACCATGCTTTCCTTTCGGGTGTACAGAATTGTAGAGACTTTCGCTGAGGAGACACCATTGCATGGTAAATTTTTTGTTTCCATAAAATGACCCGCACTCATCGACACTCCAACTCATTGTGCAGTGGTCGACGATGACACCGGTACGGTTTCGTCCCCACATGGCGTCCATATCTTTTTCTGCACCGTCTCCTAAGCGGCTGCGGATAAAGCGCACGATTACGTTATCGGCGTCGAAGTTCAATTCGTAGTTTTTGAGGCAGATACCGTCGCCCGGAGCGGTCTGTCCGGCGATGGTTACATTTCCGTTCTTGATGGAAATTCTGCTTTTCAATTCGATAATGCCCGAAACGTCGAAGACGATGATACGCGCACCGCTGTTTTTTTCTATTGCCCAGCGCAGCGAGCCTTCGCCGCTGTCGTTGAGGTTGGTAACGTGGAGTATTTTTCCGCCGCGTCCGCCCGTTACGTAGCGACCGTAACCTTCGGCTCCCGGAAATGCCGGCAGCTGATAGTCATCGGTTTGGGCGATGGCGAGGTGCGCACAAAGGCACAAGAAAAGGGTAATGATTTTTTTCATGGTGTATAGATTTGTTGCAAAGAAATAAATTTTTTCGGAAATAAAAGAGGATTTATTTGACGGAAAAGGGGTAAAAATCGGTAAAGGAACGAAAAATCGGCTGCCGATACATCGGCAGCCGATTCGGTAAGCGTATAACGTTTCGGATTACATACCCAAGAGAGGTTTCAGGTATTCGGCTTCGACCACATACACGGCTGCACCTGCCAGATAACCGATGAGCGCCAGCAGGGAAATGTGTTTGAGATACCAACCGAAATTGATTTTTTCCAGTCCCATGGCAACCACGCCGGCAGCCGAACCGATGATGAGCATACTGCCGCCCACACCGGCACAGTAGGAGAGGAACTCCCAGAATACGCCGTCTTGTATGAAGTTGGCCATATAGCCTACGGTGCCCGGGTCGGAAATGGGATACATACCCATCGCCGCAGCTACCAACGGCACGTTGTCGACAATGGAGGAGAGCAAGCCGAGCAAGATGTTGATGATGTAGACATTGTGCACTTCTTGGTCTAACCAGCCGGCTGCGCTGCCGAGAATGCCCGTTGCCTGCAATACGGCGACTGCCATCAAGATGCCGAGGAAGAAAAGTATCGTCGGCGTGTCGATGTGCGAGAGCACTTGGGGTACGCGGTGTTCCTGCGATTTCTCTATCAGCTTCGAGTTGTACATGATTTCGGTGAAAATCCAGAGTACCGACAGCGATATGAGAATGCCTACGAACGGCGGCAGGTGGGTAATGGCTTTGAAGATGGGCACGAAGATAAGACCGCCGACGCCGAGATAGAAAAGCGTCTTTTTCTCGCGGGCGGAAATGAAGTCGCTGCGCGTTACGATGCGGTTGCCTTCGGGCAGTTCGCCCGAGAGCATGCGGGTGGCGAAAAGCATCGGTACGAAGAGAGCCACCAAACTCGGCAGCAGGACGAATGCGATAAGTGCCGATGTCGTTACGTTGCCTTTCACCCACAGCATGATGGTGGTAATATCGCCGATGGGCGACCATGCACCGCCCGTGTTGGCGGCGATGACAATCATACTGGCGTAAATCCAGCGCTCGTGCTGGTCGTTGATGAGCTTGCGCAGCAGCATAATCATGACGATGGTCGTGGTGAGGTTGTCGAGTACTGCCGACATGAAGAATGCAATGGGGCAGATAATCCACAGCAGTTTGCGTTTTTTGCGCGTGTTGATGTGGTCGGTGATGATGGAGAAGCCTCCGTGTATGTCGATAAGCTCGACAATGGTCATGGCTCCGATCAGGAAGAACAGAATTTCGGAGATGTCGCCCATGTGCTCGATAATCTGCACATTGAGGATAAATTCGAGGCACTGGTGCGCCAGCGATTCCTGTTGCAGCGAAGCCGACGCCGAGGCAATGTATTCGCGGAGTTCGTCGCCGCTTACCGCCGGAACGATAGATTCGGCACCGAAAGCGTAGAGAACCCACAATAGCATACCCAACAGCAGCGCCGATGCCGTCTTGTCGATGCGCAACGGGTGTTCAAGGGCTATCGCCAGATAACCGATGATGAACAGCGTAACAATAGCTACTAACATGGTAATTTAAGGTTTGAATGAATTGTTTTTGATAATGGTTGCAATGTCGTTTTTTTGCGACGGACAAAGGTAATCAATTTCATCGAAATTGCAAATGAATGGTAAAAACCGTTTCAATTTTTTTTCGCACGGCAGCCCGCTGCCGCTGCTTTGTCGCGTCTATTTTTCCCGCATGATGATGTTTATCGGCGTACCCGAAAAATTCCATTTCGCGCGTATCTGATTCTCCAAAAAACGTTTGTACGGCTCCTTGACCCACTGCGGCAGGTTGCAGAAAAAGATAAAGGTGGGCACGGGCGTCTCTTTGAGCTGGCTGACGTATTTTATTTTTACGTACTTGCCTTTGTTGGCGGGCGGCGGAAAGTTCTCGATGGCGGCGAGCATCTCCTCGTTGAGCCGTGCGGTGGGAATGTGGCGGCGCCGGTTTTTGTAAACCTCCGATGCGCTTTCGAGTACTTTGAATATGCGCTGCTTGGTGAGTGCCGAAGCATAGACAATCGGAAAATCGGTGAAGGGAGCGAGCCGCGCCCGCACGGCCTCCTCGAAAGTCTTAATGGAGCGCGGACTTTTCTCCTCGACGAGGTCCCATTTGTTGATGCACACGACCAACCCTTTTTTGTTTTTCTGTATCAGTGAGAAAATGTTGAGGTCTTGCGCCTCGATGCCCCGTGTGGCATCGAGCATGAGTATGCACACGTCGGAGTTTTCGATAGCCCGTATGGAGCGTATGACGGAGTAATATTCGATGTCTTCGGTAACTTTCCCTTTTTTGCGGATACCGGCGGTATCGACGATGTAGAAGTCGAAGCCGAATTTGTTGTAGCGCGAGTTTACCGAGTCGCGTGTGGTGCCGGCGATGTCGGTAACGATGTAGCGGTCTTCGCCGATGAAAGCGTTGATGATAGACGACTTGCCGACGTTCGGACGCCCGACGACCGCGAAGCGGGGTATGTTTTCATCGAGCGGCATCTCCTCTTTTTGCGGAAAGCGGCGCACCACTTCGTCGAGCAAATCGCCTGTTCCCGAGCCGTTTATGGCAGATATGCAGAAAGGGTCGCCCAGCCCGAGCGCGTAAAATTCGGACGAGGCGTAGAGCGACGCATTGTTTTCCACCTTGTTGGCGACGAGCAGCACGGGTTTGTTGCTGCGGCGCAGTATGGCGGCAACCATGTCGTCGAGGTCGGTCGTGCCGTTCAGCGCATCGACCACGAAAAGTATCACGTCGGCTTCTTCGATGGCGATAGCCACCTGCTTGTTGATTTCTTCTTCAAAAATGTCTTCGGAATTGACGACCCAGCCGCCCGTATCGACGATTGAAAATTCGTGTCCCGTCCACTCCACTTTGCCGTATTGCCGGTCGCGGGTCGTGCCGGCTTCTTCGTTTACGATGGCTTGCCGGCTCTGTGTCAGGCGATTGAACAATGTCGATTTCCCCACATTCGGGCGACCTACGATAGCTACTAAATTTCCCATAGTTATCTATTTGTGTAAAAACAATTTACGCATTTTTTTAATCGGGTTGATATCCAAACGTCTTTAACAATCCCGTCCGGTTTCTCCAATCTTTTTCCACTTTGACGTAAAGTTCGAGAAACACTTTTTTCTCGAAAAACGCTTCGATATCTTTGCGGGCGGCAGTGCCCACCTGTTTGAGCATCTTCCCGCCTTTCCCGATGACGATGCCTTTTTGCGAATCGCGCTCGACGTATATCACTGCCATGATGTGTATCTGCGAATCGCTTTCCTTGAATTGCTCCACCGCCACCTCGCAGGCGTAGGGAATCTCCTTGTCGTAAGTGAGCAATATTTTTTCGCGGATAATCTCGGTTACGAAAAAACGGGCGGGCTTGTCGGTGAGCGCGTCTTTCTCGAAAAAGGGCGGCGACGGCGGCAGCAGCGCTTCGATGCGGTGCAGCAGGTAGTCGAGGTTGAATTTGTGCTGCGCCGACACGGGAATGATTTCGGCTTGCGGCAGCCGCTCTTTCCATGCCGCCACAAGTGCTTCGAGTTGCGCCTGTCCTTGCAGCAAGTCTATTTTGTTGATAATCAAAAGCACCGGAATGGTCTGCGAGGCGACCCGTTCCAGAAATTTCGGATTTTTGTCGGGCGTTTCCACGACGTCGGTAACGTAGAGCAGAATGTCGGCATCGGTCAGCGCCGACTGCGAAAAGTTGAGCATCGACTCTTGCAGCTTGTAGTGCGGGGCGAGCACGCCGGGCGTGTCGGAATAGACGATTTGCATATCGTCGGTATTGACGATGCCCATGATGCGGTGGCGCGTCGTCTGCGCTTTCGAGGTGATGATGGAGATGCGCTCGCCCACTAACGAGTTCATCAGCGTCGATTTTCCGACGTTGGGATTCCCGACGATATTTACGAATCCGGCTTTGTGCATATCTTTTTCGCTTTTCTGTAAATCGAAAAAGGCGGCGAAGCGCGCCGCCTTTTTATTCGATGTATGATGAAATCATTTGTGGTCGTAGCCCCAGACGAGATATACCGCCCCCCAGATAAATCCGGCGCCGAAAGAGGTGAGGATTATTTTGTCGCCTTTCTTGAATTTGTCTTCCCACTCGGCGAGGCACAACGGTATGGAGGCTGCGCTGGTATTGCCGTATTTGTCGATGTTCACCACCACTTTTTCGCGGGCGATGTTCATGCGGTCGGCAATGGCTTCGATGATGCGCAGGTTTGCCTGATGCGGTATGAACCAGTCGATGGAATCGACCGAGAGTCGGTTGCGTTTGAGCATATTTTCCGACACTTCGAGCATCGATGATACGGCGTATTTATAAACCATACGACCCTCCTGATATACGAAGTGTTCGCGGTTGGCAACCGTTTCGTAGCTGGCGGGGCGCACCGAGCCGCCGGCTTTCATGTGCAGGTAGGGAAGTCCCACGCCGTTGGTGTGTATATCGGTGTCGATGACGCCCACGCTTTCGTCGTCGGTGGCAACGACAAGTACGGCGCCGGCTCCGTCGCCGAAGAGCGGACAGGTGGTACGGTCTTGGTAGTCAGTCATCGACGACATTTTTTCGGCGGCGACCACGATGATTTTCTTGCAGATGCTGCTCCGTATGTAAGCCGCGGCGGCTTGCAGCGATACGATGAAGCCCGAGCAGGCAGCCTGTATATCATAGCAAAATGCGTTGTCGATGCCTGCTTTCAGCGAAATAATCGAGGCTGTCGAGGGGAAGCGGTAGTCGGGGGTGGAGGTGGCGCAGATGATAGCGTCGATTTCGTCGGGATTCGTATGCGTTTTCCGCAAAACTTCTTTCACGGCTTTGGAACCCATTTTGGAGCTTCCCAGCCCTTCGCCTTTCAGTATATGGCGCGTTTTTATGCCTACGCGGGTGGTTATCCATTCATCGGTCGTATCGACCATTTTCGACAAGTCGTCGTTGGTGAGAATATCTTCGGGGACGTAAGAGGCGACACCCGCTATCATTGCATTTGCCATAGTCTTCGTTTTCAAGCAAAAAGCACACTAAATGAATTGGCTATTTAGTGTGCTTTTTAGGTTTATACATTTGTTGCCGGAAATACCGGCAGGAAGAAACTCGCTCTAAAAAATCCACTTTTTAGACGGCGGCTTCTTTCTCGATAGCCAACTTGCCGCGATAGTAACCGCATTCGCCGCATACCGTGTGGTAAACGTGCCATGCACCGCAGTTGGGACATACTGCCAACGTTGGAGCTACGGCCTTATCGTGTGTTCTTCTTTTGGCTGTTCTCGTCTTGGATTGTCTTCTTTTAGGATGTGCCATTGTCTTATAGTTTAATTATTTGTTTCTTTTAATTTTTTCAAAGCGTTCCAGCGCGGGTCGGTTGCTTCGCTCTCGTCGTCATCGCTTGCTTCGACCGACGAATGGGCTTGCAGTATCTTTTCCATTTCGGGGTTGCATTCGCCCTCTTTGTGCGTGTGCTTCAATGGTATGGTCAATGCCACGAATTCGTAGAGATACCACGCCACGTCGATAGTGCCTTCGGTCTCGGGCACGACGATGAGGTTGTCGTCTTCTTCCCGATATTCCTCTCCGAATTTCACGTAAAGCGTTTCTTCGGTTGCGACCGGCAGCGTCATGTCATCGAGGCAGCGGTCGCACGGAATCACGATGTTTCCCTGTATGGCAAAATGCAGCTCGAAAATGTCGCCCGTGCGATGCACGGTAAGTACAGCCGCTACTGTACCTTCGGTTATTTCGGAAGAGTCGGTGTGCCCGAAAAAAGCGTCGTCGAGCGTGTACTCGTATTCGTGTACGCCTTCGCTCAGACTTTTCAACGGGATCAGATATTTGCTCGACTTTCCCATAACTCACGACACTGAAACGTGGGGCAAAGGTACAAAAAAATAATTTTTCTTTCTACAATACTATTGTAAAAATTTTTATGATTCCGCCGTTATTCCCGCGAAAGTCCGTCGGGCGACTCTAATCTACTGTATGGTAGTTGCTTATGCGATTTTCATTTCGATGCGGAATGTCGTTCCTTTGCCGAGTTCCGATTCTTTTACGTAGATGCGTCCGTTGTGATACTCTTCGACGATGCGTTTTACTAGCGTCAGACCCAACCCCCAGCCCCGTTTTTTTGTGGTGAATCCGGGATTGAAGATGGTTTTGAAACGATTGCGCGAAATGCCTTTGCCGGTATCTTTCACGTCGATGCAGCATTTGTTTCCGTCAGTCGACAGGGTGATGTCGATACTCCCTTCGCCGTCCATCGCATCGATAGCATTTTTGCAAAGGTTTTCGATGACCCACTCTATCAGCGGGCGGCAGAGAAGCAGCTCGGGGAGCGGCTGTTCGGGCTTGTGTAGCGTGATTTGCACTTTGTCGGAGATGCGGTGACGCATATAATCGACGGCGGTTTCCACGACTTCATCGACGGCAATCCGGTCGCGTTCGGGCTGGGAGCCGATTTTGGAGAACCGCTCGGCGATGACCGACAGGCGTTTCACATCTTTGCCCATATCGGCAAGCAGCACCTTGTCGACGCCGTTCATTTCCAACAGGTCGAGCCATGCCATGAGCGACGATATGGGGGTGCCGAGCTGGTGCGCCGTTTCTTTCGACAGTCCCACCCACACTTTGTTTTGTTCGGCTTTCTTGGTGCTTATCAGTGCCACGTAGGCGATGATGAGAAACAGTATCATCACGCCGAGTTGTATGTACGGAAAATTGGCGAGCCGTTTCAGCAGCGTGGAGTCGTCGTAGTAGAGGTATTGGAAGTCGTCGGGGCTGAGGGCGATTTCGATGACTTGGTTTTTGTTTTTGAGCGATTGCAGTTTTTCTTGCAGGAATTGTTCTCCGTGCCGGTCGGGAATGTCGAGGTTGTGTGTTTGCAGAATATTGTCGTCGGCATCGACGATGATGATGGGAATGGACGTGTTGCTTTGCAGTATTTTCAATACCAACGCCATATCGGTGTTACTGTCGCTGCCGGCGACCGAGCGGGTGGCTTCCGCCCAGATTTCCATTTTCTTGCGTTCTTCGATGGAGAGGTCGTCTGCAAGCCGGCTGGAAATGAACAAAAATGCCACGACCAGAATGGCCGATACCGCCAGAAAGGCGATTTTCAATTTCTGTCGGATTTCGTACAGATGAGTTGCCATGATTACAAGGAGTTACTGTAAAGAAAACGGAGTATGCGCTGCTTTATTGTGCGGCGATACGGCATCGCGCTCTTTTCCGGATAAAAAACAACGGAAACGCTTTTCGGCGTTTCCGTTGTCGTATCGAGGCATCTCGCTCGTTTATTCGGCGTTCAGCGTGAAACGCTTGAAAGTCGTAACCGTCAGCTCTTTGTTTTGAGCTTTCAGGTATTGGTCGATAGAGATTTTGGCATCTTTTACGAACTCCTGTTGCAGCAGGGTGAACTCTTTGTAGTATTTCTGCAACGAGCCTTGAGCGATGCGGTCGAGCAGGTTTTCCGGCTTTCCGGCTTCGCGGGCTTTGTCGCGGGCTATTTCGAGTTCTTTCTCGATGATGTTGGCGGGCACTTCTTCGGGGCGCACGGCAACGGGGTTCATGGCAGCCACCTGCATGGCTACGTCGCGAGCTACCTGATGTTCGGTCGGCAGGTTGAAGCCTACCACCGTAGCCAGCTTGTTGCCCGGGTGTACGTAGAAAATCGTCGAGGGCGCCGAGATGATGCCGTAATAACCGAGTTCCATTTTTTCGCCCGTGATGCCGCTTTGGTCGGTTATCGATTCGGCAACGGTGCGGTCGCCGAGTTTGAGCGCTTTGAGTGCTTCGATGTCGGCGGGTTTGTGTTCGATGGCGGCATCGAGTATTTTTTGTGTCAATGCCACGAAATCTTTATTTTGGGCTACGAAGTCGGTTTCGCATTTCACAGCCACGATTACGGCGCAGTCGCCTTTGCAGGTAGCGAGTACGCAGCCTTCGGCGGCTTCGCGGTCTTCGCGTTTGGCGGCGATGGCCTGACCTCTTTTGCGAATGATTTCCATCGCTTTGTCGAAGTCGCTGCCGGCTTCTTCGAGCGCTTTTTTGCAATCCATCATACCGGCTCCCGTCATTTTGCGGAGCTTCTGGATATCTGCCATTGTAACAGCCATAATATTTCTTTTTTTAGGGTTTTCATTGAATAACAAAGAGCAAGTCCCGAATGTTGAGGGGCTCACTCTTTGCCGGTATTGTTAAAAATTCGGGAAATCGGAGCGCGATTATTCGCCCTCTTCTTCGGTTTCGCCTTTCATTACTTTTGCGGCAACATTGGCGTTGAGAGCCTCGTCGTCTTCTGCGCGGTTGCGTTTGATGCGCGCTTTGCGCTCTTTTTTGGGAGCGGGGGCATCTTTGTCGGCGGAGGCTTCGGCAGCTTCGGCGTCGACTTTTTCCACCTTGCGTTCTTCCAAACCTTCGGCAATGGCGCCGCACACGGCGTTGAGAATTACCTCAATCGATTTCGTGGCGTCGTCGTTGGCGGGAATCACGAAGTCGATGTTCGTCGGGTCGGAGTTGGTATCGACCATGGCGAATACGGGAATGCCCAGACGGTTGGCTTCTTTCACGGCGATGTGTTCTTTCATGACATCGACCACGAAGAGAGCCGACGGCAGACGCGTCAGGTCGGCGATGCTGCCGAGCAGTTTCTCCAATTTCGCACGCTGGCGGGTTACTTGGAGTTTTTCGCGTTTCGACAAGTTGTCGAACGTACCGTCTTTTATCATTTTGTCGATAGACGACATTTTCTTCACCGCCTTGCGTATCGTGGGGAAGTTGGTGAGCATACCGCCCGGCCAGCGTTCTGTAACGTACGGCATTCCTATTTCCGTAGCTTTATCGGCGATAGCCTGTTTGGCTTGCTTCTTGGTGGCTACGAACAATATTTTTTTGCCCGATTTGGCAATTTGTTTCAGGGCGGCAGCCGCTTCGTCTATTTTAGCGACCGTTTTGTAAAGGTCGATGATGTGGATACCGTTGCGCTCCATAAATATATAAGGAGCCATAGCCGGATTCCATTTTCTTTTCAAGTGGCCGAAATGTACGCCGGCTTCCAATAATTGGTCAAAATTCGTAATTGACATGTTTGTTTTGTTTTTTAATCGTTTACATTCTGCTTAATCAATCTTCGGGTAGTCTCTGCCGGCGCCCGCCTTGCGGCGTATGCGCCTCTACGCAGCGAATCGCGAAGATTTGGATACTAAACGCATATTGTTTGCAGGGAGTACTCCGCTGCAAATGGCATTAACGTTTGCTGAACTGGAATCTCTTTCTGGCTTTGGGACGTCCCGGTTTCTTGCGTTCTACCACACGCGGGTCGCGCGTCATGAAGCCTTCGGCTTTGAGTGCCGGTTTGTCTTCGGGGTTGATTTTCACCAGAGCGCGGGCTATTGCCAGACGCAGCGCTTCGGCTTGACCTTTGAATCCGCCTCCATCGAGATTCACACGTATGTCGTATTTCTCGGCAACGCCCAGTTTCAGGAGCGGTTGTTTTACGATAAATTGCAGGATTTCAGAAGGAAAATATGCAGCAAGTTCTTTATCGTTGATGGTGATGGCGCCGTTTCCCTCGTTCACAAATACGCGGGCTATTGCGGCTTTGCGTCTGCCTATTGCATTAACTATTTCCATAAGGCTTATTTAAGGGTGTTTATATCTATTGCTTTGGGTTGTTGAGCTTCGTGCGGGTGTTCGCTTCCAGCATATACGTGCAGGTTGCGCAGCAGTTGGTCGCCCAGTTTGTTTTTGGGGAGCATGCCTTTCACCACTTTGCAGAACAGGTAGCGCGGACCTTTTTTCATCAGGTCGGCGGGAGTGTAGGGGCGCTGTCCGCCCGGATAACCCGTGAAACGGATATAGACGCGATCGTTCCATTTTTTGCCCGTGAGCACCACTTTGTCGGCATTGATTACGATCACATTGTCGCCGCAATCGACGTGCGGGGTAAAGGAGGGTTTGTATTTTCCTCTCAGCAGTTTGGCTATTTTGGCGGCGATACGACCCAGCGATTGACCCGTCGCATCTACGACCACCCACTCTTTTTGAGCGGTTGCCTTGTTTACGGAGATGGTTTTGTAACTTAACGTATCCACTTTGTTAATTCTTTAATAGTTAATCTTTTAGCGCGCGTCATCGCGGCAAAATCCCGGCCAAAAGACTTTTGCTGCCCGCCCGCTTTTTACTTTTTAGGGTAATAATCGGACTGCAAAGGTACGCTTTTTATCTGGAATCCAAAATTTTTCCGAAAATTTTTTTGCCCTCGCATTTCGGCAGCCGCTTTTCCGCTGCGTGCCGGCGTTACCCAATCGAGAGCGAATGCCGCAAAGAAAAATTGCCGACTCACGCCGGCAATTTTCCTTTACACTTCGGGATTCGATGCTGAAGAGGTAGGTTGATTAAATATCCCGAAGCCTGCGGTCATTGCCAATTGTTTTCTATTTCACCGCCGATTTCGATTTTCACCTTGTCGGGATTATCGTTCAAGGTAATGTTGATGGAGTGTTGCACACCGGCTTTGAAAACAAATGAACTTTCGACCAAGTAAGAGACACCTTTTGTAAGAATTTCCACCAAAGGTCGTTTTGTGTCCAGCCGCTGCGGCACGATGATTGCCGCATAGACGCTGTCGGACACTTTTTTCGCTGTAATGCTTTGCGCCGCTTCATATCCGTTTTTTACGACGACACCCGATGCCAGATCGACCAGCGCGGCGGGGACGGTATTATGAATGCGCACCACCGCGTCGGTCGGTATGTCGCCGGAATATTCGGGACCTTTGACCAGATGCACCACCATGCAGCTCATCTTGTGGGTGAAAGTAAGCGGTATGGCGTTTCCCGTGCGGCTGACGCCGGAGGCTTTCGCCCAAAGCAGGTCGCTCGCTTCGTAGCCGCCCGGAGCGTCGTCGGTTTTCGCCGTCGATTGGTCGAGCGCTACCGTGAGGGCGTATTCATCGACCGATGCCGGTCGGCTGTACGGATAATAGGCATATACGTCGAATTTTCCGTCTTCCCAGTAAATGGTCGGATTGCTTTTCCACGCCGAGCCGTCGAAAGTCGTTTTCGCATTGTTGGCGTAATTGCCCGACAATTCGAGCGGGCGGGGCGTTTCGCCGGCATATTGCGTTACATAGACGCCCATGGCATCGCCCGTTTCGAAAGCGTCGCCCGTTGCGCGGGTCATCGTGGGATAGACGGCGGTAAATTGCATTTCGTTCGAGGAGGTTATTTCCTCGTCCGATTTCGAGCAGGCGCCCAACAGAAGGGCGGCTGTCGACATCGTTATCCATATTCGTTTCATTTCCGTTCCTTTTTACTATTTGACATTCAGTTTCGGACGTTTGCCCATCATGACGGGCGCCTGCTGCCGGGTGGCTGATTTCGTAAAGAATCGCGGCATATCCGAGCGGGTTTCCACCGTCGATGCGTCCATGACATCGTTGGCTACGAAATCGTCGAAACGATATTCTTCGCCGGCAATCCGTTTGATGCGTTTGACAATCGCTTCGCGGCTGATAGCACTGTAATAGGGAATATTGTTGTTCATGCAGCTGTTCTGCTCCGAACGGTACACGCCCCGTCTGTGCATGAATCCGCCCTCGAATATATCGACGACTTGTTTGTATTTGTCGTAGAAAATCAGATGGCTCCACGGCACCTCGTTCATCTTGCCCGAGAGCGACAGATTATCGTACCACCCTTTTGCCTGTGCCATACGAATGGCGCCGTCGTGTTCGCAACAGATGCACATGCAGTTGTCGATGAAAGCATTGTGGTAGATGTATTCATCGCCCAACTTGCCGAATCCGTGTCCGCCCGCCTCGTGCTGTATCACGCCGCGGAAGTCGAACGGGTAGCCGTAGTCGCTCTTGGGACAGTAGGCAATTGCCGCTCCTTCGTCGAACATATAACAGATGCCGCCGTAATCTTCTGTGTTGGGAATCATTACGATAAGGGTTTCGTCGATGTTGCTTTCATCGACGGTCGGAGCTTGGCAGGCATATTCGAAAATCGTTGCATTGTCGCTCTCTCCGTTGCGCCCGCCCAGCGATACGCCGCCTTTTGCCGTCGTGTTGAAACGGTTGTAAATAATCGTGTTGACGCTTCCAATACCCGATTCCGGCGATACGGCAATGCCCGTATAGACATTGAAGTAATTACGGTAACTCTTATAGGGTTCAATACCGAAGTAGTGTTCCACCGCCTCCTTGATGTCTTTCATATAAGTGCCTTCGCTGATGTCTTTGGCGCTGTATCCGTCGCCGAGGAATACGAGGTTCACGCCTTTACCCTGCGTTGCCGTTTGCAGGGTAACGATTTGGTCTTCGCCATATTCGTTGTCGTATTGCGTAACGTGGCAGCGGGTACGGTAATCCTTGTCGTTGAGTTTGAATACGATATCGCCTTCACGAGCGGCACCGCGCGCCATTTCCGAGAAGGTGAGTTTCAACGTGGTCTTGCCCGTGCCGCTTGTTTGGTCGAGTGTTACCCAGTCGGGTTGGCTCTCCACCGTCCACGCTTCGTCGGCATTGAGCACGAGGTCGCGGGTTACGGAGGTATTGATGGCGGTGGCGATATTCGGACGAATCACCAGATTGCGGTAAGCCGAAATCCGTTTGAACTCGCTCCAGCCGGGTGCCACTTGATATTGTGCGACCGCCGCTTCGGGCACTTCGACGGTGAAATTGTCTTTTGGCACTCCGTCGAATGCACCACTCTGAACATATGCTGGGATGCTTCCCTTGCAGGCAATCCGTCCGATGCCGAAACAATCCTGAAACGCCCCTCCGTCTTCATTCCATGCGGAATTATAACGAATGCTTTCCAGTCCTGCGGGGAAAATAATTCCTTCTATGCTGCGGCATTTGGCAAATGAACCGGCTCCGATGCTAATAACGTTCTCGGGAATCTCTAGTGTACCTGTCAAGCGCCAGTTGTACGCAAATGCCTTGTCGCCAATAGTTCGCAGCCCTTTCGGCAAAACCAACTCACCCGAAAAATCGCAGTTGTAAAATACATTGTGGCTAATGACTTCCAAATCCTTGGGCAATCTCAATTCGCCCTTCATTCTAGTATTGGCAAATGCCCCGTCTCCGATGGTGGTAATGCCGTCATGCAGCGTCAAAGTGCCGCCAAGCCAGCAGCCATTGAAGCAATTGTTGGGGATATTGATTACACTTTGTGGAATCGATAGTGAACCGGTGAGGTTTTCACAACCCTCGAAAGCACTTTCTCCGAGTAATTGCAGATTCTCCGGTAATCGCAATTCACCATACAGATTCTTGCAACCCATAAATGTACCGCAGCCGATTTCGACCACGCCGTCCGGAATTTTCAATTCACATGTAAAATTACACTCTTTGAAAGCTCCGTCCCAATAGGCCATATATCCTCCAACCGATCCGATACGCTTCAGAGTCGAAGGCAGACTCAAAATTCCGGTAAGGCTGGTACAATTGGCAAATGCAGCCACTCCAATTTCTTCTACTCCTTCAGGAATAATCAAAGAACCTGACAAATTGGAACATTCGGCAAATGCTCCCTTATTGCCACCACTTATTCCCGAAATTCGCCGTAATTTGTCCGGAAGGACGAGAGAGGTCAGACTCTCCTTGCGATTCATTGCCAAGGCTGGTATCTCATCGTCTTGACAACTTTCGTAAGTCTGTTGTTCATATGCATCTTCAGCAAAGATACCCTCCTTGCCGGCAACAATCTGCACCTCTTTCAAGTTCAAGGCTGACAACTGGCTCATTGCGTATTTCATGACAGCGAAATCCTTAGAGGTGATTTTTCCCGTCAGTTTCAGGTTTTGCACTTTCGCCATATCTTTGCCGGCTGCTGCGATGCAGGAGTCGAGCGTACCGGGCGTTTCGACATCGATTACGATGTATTCGCGGGCGGTAGCGTCGTGCGAAACGGCATCGTTTTCCCAAGCCGTAATGCTTTCGGAAGTCAATACGAATTCGTATCCGCCGGTTATTGCCCGTTTGTTTACGGTAATGGTGAAGTTGTGCAATTTCGACGGCAGGTAGGTGAATGCCGCGTCTTTTTTGAGGGTATAAGCGGTGCCGCCTACGGTAACGCTTATGAGGGTCGTGCCGGCGGCAATGTCCTGCGGAACGACGATGGCGCGGAAATCGTCGGCGACTTTGTAGGGTATCGTTCCCGTCGCTGCCGTCTCGCCGACAGCGGTTACTTCGCCGGTGGTCAGGTCGACGACGGCGTTTCGTTTGGTGTTGAGTACGGACGCCTCTTTTTCCAGACCGCTCCATTCGTCGGCTTCAAAGCCTGTTCCCTGTACGAGCGTAATGCGCACGCTCGCCATTTTGTGGCGGAAGCTCAAAGGAATCACCTTGTCGGTGGGCGACACGTTCTCCGCCTTGCCCCAGAGAAAGTCCGAAGCCTCGTAGCCGCCGGGTTTTCCGTAAGCTGCCGAAGTACTTTGGTCTTTCTGAACCTCGAACGGATAGGCTGCCACATCGCCCGGAGAGCCGTAGGGATAATATCCGTAAATATCGATGTGCGTCTTGGCGTCTTTCCAATAGATGTCGTATGAAGGATTCCATTGGTAAGCCTTTTCGTCGAAAGTGTATTTCATGTTGTCGGCACGGTTGCCTGTGGAAGAGAGCGTGCCGGCGTTCGCCCCGTCGTAATCGACGATATAGATGCCTACGGCGTCGCCGTCGCAGAACCCGGCATCGTTTACACGGGTTTGATAGATTTGCGAAATTTCGCCGGCAATGGAAATTTTTTGCATCGGTTTTACGCCGGATTCGCCGAGCGAGTCGTCTTCGGCGCAGGAGAGCGTGAGCAGCAATGCCGCGATGACGCTTCCCGTCAGTAATCGAAATCGTTTCATAAGATTTGGTTTGGTGATTATTCCACTGTTCCTCCGTAATCGTTTTCATCGACTATCCAATCGCCGATACCGATATTTACTCCCTCGCCCGTGCGATTGACCGTCAGCGTGCAGGAGTGCTGTTTGTTTGCCTCGAATGTTATGCTCTCGGTAAACAGGTAATCGTTTTCGCCTATCGAAATTTTTATCAGCGGGGTGTCGCTTATGCTTTGCGGCACGACCAATGCACGGAAGCCGTCGGCATGCGGCAGCGGACTGATGTCAGCAGCCGTACCGGTAGCTGTGGCTTTGCTTGTGGCGAGATCGATGGTCGCTGCGGTTTTGAGCCCGCAGAGGGTAACTTTTGCGTTCCGCAGAGAATCTGCGTTGTAGCCCGAGCCGGCTTTCAGATACACCAGTAGGTTGCTCATGACGTGGTGCACGGTAATCTGCACAGAGTCGGGCGTGGGGGCTATGCCGGCAGTTTTGCCCCAAAGAAAGTCTCCGGCTTTGTAGCCGCTCTCGCTGCTCTGGTCGGTCGGTACCGAGAAAGGATATGCCGACACGTCGGAAATACCGGCGGCATATGGATAATAGCAGTAGAAGTCGGCTTGGGTGGTATGGTCTTTCCAATAGATGGGCGATTCGGACGACCATGCTCCCGAATAGGTGAAACGCATATTATCCACCTGATTGCCTGCGGCAGCCAGCGTACCGGCTGCGCCGCCGGCATAGTTCACGACATAGATGCCCACTTTGTCGCCCGGTTCGAAAGCAGAATCGGTGGCACGAGTCCAAACTCCCATGGCAATGTTGATGGGAATTTTCGCAGGCTCGACAGACGGCTCGTCGTCTTTCCCCTGCGAACAAGCCGACAGGAAGAGAACGCCTGCACAAAAAGCAACATAAAATTTTTTCATAATCGATAATATATGTTTTTGTTAATACACCGTGTTTGTCATCTTAATTTGTTTATGTTCGTTTCGATAAGGCAATCGGAATTGCCTTTCATGAAAGCGGCAAAGATAAAAAATTTTATTGGAAAAACAAATATCCGGCAAATAAAATTAAAAAAATTGGTGAAATCATCGCCGAAACTGTCGGCTGCCTCTACTTTCCTGTTTTAGGTCTTTTTTTATCAATTTTGTTACATATTTGTTACACGGTTTGTGTTATTTTTCCTATCTTTGCCTTTGGAATAAGAATAAGGAAACCGGCAAAAATAAAGGAACCTGTCAAGATGCGAATGCTTGCTGACGGCAGCATGCTTATTTAGAATCTACCGTCGCGGCAAACGGACTTACGAGCCTTTCAAACTATTTTATTCCTGAAAGGTCTGTTGCCGACCGCAAGCAGAAGGCAACGCCTATGCTGCGACCGACAAGGTAAAGTCGCAGCGTATCATCGAACGAACAACCATGTTAAGAAACACTGAAATACATTTTCTACGGTCGGTAGGAGGAGCCTGCGTATGGCGCTGATGCAATTTGTGCTGGGCAGCGGCTCGTGCGCTTTTTTCCTGTGCGCCTTAGTCTTATTGATGCGGCGGGCAGACGGCGACCGCTCGCGGCGCATTCTCGGCATCGTGTGGCTGCTCATGGCACTGGTGCTGGTGTGCCGCGCCCTGACGGAGGTGCATACGGTGCCTTCGGGTTTCGGCGTGCTTCCGCCGGCAAATCTGGTGGGCGGGCTGCTTACCGTAACGCTGCTTTGTCTTTATCCCATTGAAGTGATTCGTCCGGGGTGGCTCAATGTGCGCCGCACGTTCTGTCTGTTGCTGCCCACTCTTTTTCTGGGCGTTTTCTGTCGCCTTCCGGGAGTGGAGTTCCGCCATTTGCACTCGTTTGAAGAGATACTTGCCCACATCGGCGAGCCTGATGTATGGGGGCGTCTGGTTCTTCTCTTCGGCTTCATTCTTCCTTCTGCCTTGTTGTTGCACGTTATCCCTTACAACTGGATGAAAAGCCGCGTCCGCCTAAGCTGGATAAAGCATTATACGTGTATCATTCTGCTTATCTCTGCGCTCTATGCCGCATTCATGTTGACCCGTTGCTCCCTGATCAGCGTGGCACATCTGCTGGTCTGCCTCGCTTTGACTCTGATTGTAACTTACGAGGAACTGTTTACCCGTTTCCGCCTGCCTGCCGATGCTGCTGTAACTCCATCTGAGACTCCGGCTCTGCCGTCGGTGGAAGAAGACAATCCGCTTGTCGTCCGGCTGAACCGTCTGTTTGACGAGAAAGAGGTATGGCAAAATCCCGACCTTACCGTTTCCGACCTGGCGCAGATGCTGGGCACCAACCGCACCTACTTGTCGCGTACCATACAAGAGGCGGGCTATGAAAACTTTGCCGACCTGATGAACCGACACCGGGTAGAGGCTTTCTGCCGTATGGCGGAAGAA
This sequence comes from uncultured Bacteroidales bacterium, assembly GCA_947593515.1. Taxonomy (GTDB): domain Bacteria; phylum Bacteroidota; class Bacteroidia; order Bacteroidales; family UBA11471; genus Caccoplasma. The sequence goes on from CANQDQ010000021.1 coordinate 22,395, forward strand.
GGCAGAATGGGCAGCGTGCAGGACGCTTTATTCCACGTGGGCTTCCGCTCGAAGGAAACCGCACTGCGCTGTTTCAAGAAATATACCGGAATGCTTCCCGGTAAATTCCTGATGACGGTGGTCGCAGAGCGTGCTAAAACGTCCGAATTGCAGAAATGACACCCGGTTTTGCGGTTTTGACACCTTGCCGGCGCATATTCAGCGTATTTTTGCGCCATATTTAACAACCATATTTAACAAAACGAATGTAAATTATGAAAATGAAGTATCTGAAAAGTCCGGTAGTGGCTCTGTTGCTGCTGGGCGGATTGACCTGCATGGTCGGGTGCGATGACGATGAAACGGTCGGAGATGTAGGAATTGAGGAATATGTGCCGCAGAACACGAAAGACGTTGCCGGCGGTGCGCTGGTGCATATTATAGACGTGAACGACGAGGGCAGCCATGCCTTGCCGCTGAGCGTGCTGCGCATGGTGGATATAGAAACTGCGCCGAACGAATACGTGAAATTCAACTGCGAGCAGCGCGAGGACGGCAAGTGGTACGCCGTAGCCCAGATGGAGAAACCGTTGGACAAGCCCTTCGAAATTGTGCCGGTGAAGATTACGCCCCGCGAATATCCCGAAAAGGCGCGCACCGTGCTGGTGGTGCTCCGGCAGGGCGGTGTGAAGACCCGGGCGGGCGAAGCCATCACCTCGGTCTACAGCGAAGTGCTGGGCAAGGGAACCCGCTGCTACGACCAGTTAGGCAACACGACGAACAGCGTCCTGCTCTACGAGCAGATCAGCCAATTGGGCGAGGAGTACGTAACAGCCAATACCACCCAAAAGCAGTTCACGATGTTGGAGTTCTCCGGCGACAGCTACGAGAAGACGATGGAAAGTTGGTCGTTCGATGTGGGCGCTTCGTTCCAAAAGACGAGAAAAAAGGGGCTGACAAGCGAGGACAAGAATGCCTTAGCACAATATACGGATAAAACAACCCTTGCAAAGCAGACGGCGGCGATTTTACAAAACAAGCCTACCTACGTCTGGTCTGGCTCGTTCGATTTAGGCGTGAGCGGCAGCCTCTCCGCAAGCGAGTCTTATGAATACTATCTGAACCTGTACCGCGTCAAGATGTCGGAAGTGCGGATGAATATGTCGGCTTTCGAGCAGGAAAGGAAAGACCCGACCCTGCTGGCTATGCTTTCGTCCACCTTCGTCAATGCGTTGAACGTGGATAACCTCAATACGACCGAGTTCTTCGACAACTGGGGCACGGACGTCATCACGCAAGGCTCGTTCGGCGGCTACAACATCTATATCTACGGTCGGCAGGAGAACGTCTACGAGTACACCGTGGGCTTCGACGCACAAGGCAAGCTGAAGCGCGGCAAGCCCTCTTCCTCCGGCTCCACGTGGCAAGACATCTACAAGAACGCCCACAGCGACTATGCACAGGGTTACTTCGACGTGTCCTACCAGAACGAGAATTACGAGAAAGCCAGCAAAGCCGTCTCCTTGCAATTCTCCACCGGCGGCGACCTCGCCATCGACGACCCGCAGAAGTGGCTCGACGGCTTCAATGCCGACGGCTCCGACAGCAAATGGGCGCTCATCGGCTACAACGTGAGCAGCGACGAGAAGAACGACTCGATCTGCCATCTCTACCCCATCGAAGAGCTGGTGGGACAAATTGCGTTTACGTATGCCCAAGTGGTTACAGACCCCACCGAAGCCGACGCAGAGGCAGTTTCCCGCTGGTTAGAAAACTACAGTGAACTGCTCAACGCCAAAGACGATTACCTGAACTCCAAGCAGGTGGTGCAGCGTGCCAAGTCGCGGATAGTGCTGGCAGACGTCATCATCAAGAGCGGGTCGAACGGGCACAAAAATGGCGACCCTGTCCCCTTTGTGGACAAAGACCCGAACGCCCCGAACAATTACCTGACCTATTACCCTATGATGGCAAACTCCAATGCGCCGTGCGACCGGGGATATGCGTTCGAGCCGACAAGTAGTGATTATATAGTTGCCACCGACTATGATGACAAGTATTTCTATTATGCGCTGGCACCGAGCGACGACTGTCAGGGCATTGTAGATGCCGTGTTTTGCCAGAAGGGAACAGCCGAAGACTTCAATGGCGGGAATTATTACGTGGCACGCGGCGTGAACGCGAACGAGGAACTGACAGGAGCGCTTGACGACAACTACCTCTACGTGAAATACTACGACGAGGGCGTGGACCACGACCCCTCCAAGAAGATTACCGCCATCGGCTTCCTTAACAAAGATGACCACGACAAGATCATTTCGTCTACCGGCGGCAGCGAACTGCGCATGAACGCCACGCAGACGGACGAGAACCGATTCAATGAATTTTGGGCTGAGAAAAACTGGACATGGTATGCCGGCGAGCGCAAGGGCGCAAAATGGTGTTTCTACGAGGGTGGTCTTGTAAAATACAATCAGTTCTATGTGGTCTACACCACGCAAGACCTTCCCATCAAGCACTTCCGCGAAGGTTCCGTTTGGCAGCCGAAGAAGTGGGGCGAGTAAGCCGGCGCGTTAATTTCACCCTTATTTTTAGTATAAAGACAAATTGTTATCTTAATTCGTTTGCGTTTTCCCGAAGGGCAATGGAAATTGCCCTTCGGGAAAACGACAAAGAAAATTGAAAAGAAACAAATATCCGGCAAATTAAAAAAATGTTGGAATCATCACTGCAGCCGCTTCTGAATGAAAAAACTTTCTCCGCTTTCTTTTTTACTAAAAATTTGCAATAAGAAATAATATTCCTATATTTGTATGCGGAGAATCCCGAAAATCCGAAAAGAGTAGGGGCAACCTTAAAAAGAAAATTTTATGTATTGGTTCTTGAAATGCCTGCGGCAGTATGCCGATTTTAACGGGCGGGCACGGCGTAAAGAGTATTGGTATTTTACGCTTTTCTATCTTCTTTTCATGATAGTGCTGTCGTTTATTCTTTACGCGGCGACTTGGTCGATTACCTATTCTGCGGATTTGGCTCTTTGGGTCGCTTGTATGGGTATTCTTATTTGGAGTCTGGCGTGTGTGATTCCGAGTTTGGCGGTTGCCGTGCGCCGGCTGCACGATACGGGTCGGCGGGGTTGGACTATGCTGTATGTCATTGTCCCCTCTCTGATTTCTTCTGGTGCTTCGCCTTTTGCGTATGTTTCCACGCTGGCGTTGTGGCTGAATATTCTTGCTTCGATTATAACGATGATAGCCGGCATCACCCTTGTCGTATTCTATTGTCAAGATGGCGAGGAGGGCGAAAATCAATGGGGTCCCGACCCGAAAGAAGTCGCCGAAAAGTCTTGATTTCCCGGATATGCAAGAAAGGGGGGGCGGTATGTATTGCATACCGCCCCCCCCTTTCTTATATAATGTGTGGAGATTATCTCATTTTCTCTTCCAATTCCACTAATGCGTTGGCTTTCTCCACCGCTTTGGATATGTGGTCGCAGATGTACTCTTCGCCGATGATGCGGTCGAGTTTCGCTTTCCGCAGCGTTTCGTGCACGGTCGGGTTTACGCCGGAGAGAATGACACGAATGCCCTCGCGGTGCGACGATTCCACGAGTATCTGCAAGTTGTGCATACCGGTGGAGTCGATGAACGGCACGCGGCGCATACGCAAGATGCGCACCAGCGGTTTTTCCCGCATGCGGCGCATGAGGTCGTCGAATTTCGTGGCGACACCGAAGAAAAACGGACCGTTGATTTCGTACACTTCCACGCCTTTGGCGATGTTCAGCGTTTCATGCTGCGACACCTCCGTGCCCTGCGCCACATCGAGCTTGTCGCGCAGCACCGATATCTGCACGTTCTCCGATATGCGGCGTATGAACAGCAGCACGGCGAGCAGCAAGCCTATTTCTATGGCGATGGTGAGGTTGAACACGACAGTGAGCAGGAAGGTGGTGATGAGTACGGCGACGTCGGATTTCGGGTTGCGCAGCAGCGAGCGCACCGTGCGCCACCCGCTCATGGTGTAGGCTACGACCACGAGCACGCCGGCGAGGCAAGCCATAGGTACGAGTTTTATCAGCGGCATGAGTAGCAGGAAGATTGCCAGCAGTACGACGGCGTGTACGATGCCCGCCACCGGCGTGTGACCGCCGTTGTTGATGTTGGTCATGGTGCGGGCTATCGCACCGGTAACGGGAATGCCGCCGAAGAACGGCACGACGATGTTTGCCACGCCCTGCCCTATCAGTTCGGTGTTGGAGTCGTGGTGATCGCCCGACGCACCGTCTGCCACCGTTGCCGACAGCAGCGATTCGATGGCACCTAATATGGCGATGGTGAATGCCGGCGGCAGCAGTTGGTTGATGGTTTCCATGTTGATATGCAGCGGCTGCGGGTCGGGTATTTCATTGCTGATGTCGAAACGGTCGCCGATGGTTTCGATGCCCGTTATCCCGCAAAACTCTTTCAACAGATACACGACGGCGGTCATCACGATGATGGCGACGAGCGAGCCGGGAATCTTGCGCGATATTTTCGGCACGAAGACGATGAGCAGAATGCTGCATACCCCCACGAGCAGCGACATCGGATTCATCGTGTCGAAGTGGCTGAAGTAGGTCGCCCACTGCGACAGACAATCTGCCGGCAGCTTCTCGATGGAGAGCCCGAACAAATCCTTGATTTGTGTCGTGAAAATGGTGAGGGCGATACCGCTGGTAAACCCGATGACTATCGGGTAGGGGATAAACTTGATGATAGCGCCTAACCGGAACAGCCCCATCATCACGAGTATCGCACCCGCCATGGCGGTGGCTATCGCCAGCCCCTCGATGCCGTAGCTTTGAATGATGCCGAAGACGATGACGATGAATGCCCCCGTCGGTCCGCCTATCTGCGTGGCGCTGCCGCCTAACGCCGATACGATGAAGCCGCCCACGATAGCGGTAATCAACCCTTTTTCGGGCGATACCCCCGATGCGATACCGAATGCGATTGCCAGCGGCAGCGCTACGATACCCACGATGATGCCCGCCATCAGGTCGTTTACGAATTTTTCTTTGGAATAATGCCTCAGACTCTCCGCGAGCTTCGGGCGAAAATCGATTTTCATAACCTAATACCTAAAAAATAATACCTTGAAAAATTTGAAGCCGCAAAGGTAGCGCTTTTTTCGCTACGATGTACTCCGCCCTGTAAATTTGATGCAAAAACTTTGGAAACGGGTATTTCGTTAAAGACGGGATATGGGCAAAAGCAAAATCTATATAATCGCAGAAAATGAGCGGATTATTTTTGTACTGACGGTGACTGCGAGAGGGGCAGACCGTCAAGGAGCTTCATGTAGAGGGTTATGGCTTCGCGGATTTCTTCTTTGACGATGTATTCGTCGGCGGTGTGCGAACGCTC
>CANQDQ010000022.1 GCA_947593515.1 uncultured Bacteroidales bacterium
GACTCGCTCCCTTCCGAAAGCGGCTGCAAATTTAATCCCTTTTCTCCCCTAACTCCAAATTTTTTCAACAGTTTTTTCAAAAAAAATTTCACGGCATATCCGTTACTGTTGATTTTAAGCAGATTATGTTTCAAAAAAATTTGGAGGCAAATGTGGGAAAGGGACTATTTTTTGTCCAAATAATCGGTTACGTAACGGGCAACCGCCTCCATAAGCCACTTCGGCGTAGAGGTGGCGCCGCATATTCCGATGCTGCGGCGACCGTCGAGCCACGACGGGTCGATTTCCGATACATCGCTGATGAAACGGGTGTCGGGATTTTCGCGCCGGCACTCCTCATAAAGCACTTTTCCGTTCGACGACTTGCGCCCGCACACAAAGAGCACAAGATCGTGCCGGCGGGCAAAGCGGCGTATGTCGGGAATGCGGTTGGCAACCTGCCGGCAAATGGTGTCGTGATATTCCGGAGCCGCACCGCCGCGCCGCCGCGTAATTTCATCAACAACGTGTTGCAGCCCTTCGACCGACTTGGTCGTCTGCGAATAGAGGCATATGTTTTTGGAAAAATCGAGACGGTCGAAATCATCGATGCCTTCGATGACGACGGCGTGTCCATCGGTCTGCCCCACAAGTCCGTTTACTTCGGCATGACCACGTTTTCCGTAAATGACGATTTGGGTGCGGTCGGGGTCGGAATTTTCGTATGCCTGTTTTATTTTTCGCTGCAACTGCAACACCACCGGACAGGTAGCGTCAATGATTTCGATGCGGTTTTCGCGGGCGATGCGGTATGTCTCGGGCGGCTCGCCATGTGCCCGCAAAAGCACTTTTACATCGTGCAGGCGGGAAAACGCATCATGGTCGATAGTAATCAATCCCTTCTGCTGCAAGCGGGCTACTTCGCTGTTGTTGTGCACAATGTCGCCCAGACAGTAAAGGCGACCCGTCTTTTCCAACTCTTCTTCGGCTTTGCGTATGGCATTGACCACGCCGAAACAGAAGCCCGAATTTTCATCGATTTCTACCTGTGCCATACTCCTTTATTCTATACCGGCTGCCCGACGATATTGCGTCATCAGCCATTCGTCCTGCTGCGCCAACGTGAGGTTTGAATTATCGAGCAAAAGGGCGTCATCGGCTCTCCGCAGCGGATCGACCTCGCGGGTTTCGTCTATGCGGTCGCGCTCTTTGACGTTGCGCAATATCTCCTCATACGATGCCGGCTGCCCTTTGGCTTGCATTTCGGCAAGGCGGCGGCGGGCACGCACTTCGGGTGCGGCAGTAAGAAATATTTTCAGTTCCGCGTCCGGAAAAACGACGGTTCCGATGTCGCGTCCGTCCATGACGATGCCTTTGTTTTTGCCCAGCGCCTGCTGCAATGCCACGAGTTTGCGGCGCACAAAACCGACTGCCGCCACGATGCTCACCTTTTCCGAAACAGCCAGCGTGCGGATTTCCTGCTCCACGTTTTCGCCGTTGAGCAGCGTTTCGGGGCGACCGGTTTCGCGATTGAGTACAAAAGAAACTTCGATTTCGTCGAGGTGCTGAAGCAAATCGTCCGTGCGCAGTGTGTCGCCGTCGAAAAGGGCGTTGCGCAGGCAATAAAGGGTAACGGCGCGATACATCGCTCCGCTGTCGATATAGATATAGCCGATTTTCCGAGCCAGCTCTTTCGCCATCGTGCTTTTGCCGCAAGAGGCGTAGCCGTCGATGGCAATGACTATTTTTCGTGGTTGCATACTTATATATATTAATGTAAGAATTGCGATATATTCATCGAGAAGTTCGCCATGAAAGTGAATCCGTTGGAATGGTGCTGCGCCATCGACACGTCGATGCCGAACATCTTTACCCGTACGCCGGCTCCGACGGTAACGCCCGAAAATATGCGGCGACCGGCTGCCGCCATATCTCCCTTGCGCTTGCAGTCGTAGCCCAACGCCAAATAGAAATTTCGATTCGGTATATAATCGAGCCCGAATGCCAAATGGCGGAACAGATTGGAAAAGAAGCTGTCCTGCACTTTCATTTCTCCGGTGTCGTGCTCGACTTTTTCAAAGGGCAGGTGCCATTTCGTCAAATGCTGTATAGTCATGGAAAAACGGAGTGGGATATGGCGCATGGTTTTCGACAGACCGAGCTGTATGTCCCACGGCATGGCAATGTTTTGCGTATCGTATTTCTTTATCTGTCCGCCCAAATTCTTGAATACCACCGACAAGGAAAGCTCTCTGTCGACGTTGTAATAATTAATTCCCAAATCGAAAAACAGCGCCAGCGCCGAATAGCTTTCGTAAGAAGAATAGAGCAGTTTAGCGTGTATGCCGCCCCGTAGCGACGAGGTAATGTCGTGGGAATAAAGCCCGCTTATCAAAAGGTCTTTCGGCGAAAAAGAGCCTGTAATCACACCGGCGGCGTCGGTCTGCCGCATCGACCCGTAGCCGGCATACTGCAATCCTGCCGCCCATGTGCCGTGCCGGCGCACCGCCTGTGCGTAAGACACGCCACCGAGATTGATGCCGGCGACATAGCGCATGTAATTGGCGGCAAACTGCATATTCATTTCCTGCCCCAGCAGCGCCGGATTATGATACATCACCGTAACGTCTTCTTCGATGATGGAAATATTGTTTCCGCCGAGTGCGTTGATATGCGACGATACCGGCAAATCGAGCACGTCGAACGACGTCTTCCCGTCTTGCGCTTCAAGCCGGAAAAGGGTCGCTGTCAAAAAAAAACAGCCTGCAAACGTCCGCAATATCGTTACAAGGTTACACCGGAACATAGAGCGTAAAGATACATAATCTTTTTCTATAACGGGAAATTCCTTTCGGAAGTATGCCGTACCGATGTTTTTTGCTTTATTTTTCGCTATTCTATCCGACAAATGTGAAAGAAAAAGCGTACTTTTGGGCAAACGAATTTTGCAAAAAACAGCTGTCGATATGCACACCTTTCAAGAATTGTTAAAAGAAATACAATACGCTGTCGAGAACATTGCGTACCCTTCGACACCTGCCGGTCTCTACGAACCGATTGCCTACGAACTGTCTCTCGGCGGCAAACGGATACGCCCCGTGCTGACGCTCATGGCTTGCGAACTTTTCGGCGGCGATTACCGGTCGGCACTCGATGCGGCGACGGGGCTCGAAATATTCCACAACTTCACGCTGCTCCACGACGACGTGATGGACAAAGCCGATATGCGGCGCGGAAAACCGACCGTTCACCTCAAATGGGACGAAAACACGGCGATACTCTCCGGCGACGCCATGCAGATTTTGTCGTATATGTATATCCTGAAATCGCCCGAACCGGCGCGCTCCGCCGTGTGCGACATCTACTTGAAAACCGCCCTTGAAATATGCGAGGGACAACAATACGACATGGATTTCGAGTCGCGAGACGACGTGCAGGAAGACGAATACCTCGAAATGATACGGCAGAAAACCGCCGTGCTTCTGGGCTGCGCCCTGAAAACGGGCGCGATAATCGCCGGCGCTGCGGCTGCCGACGCCGACCGCATCTACGACTTCGGCGTGAACATCGGGTTGGCATTCCAGTTGCGCGACGACTACCTCGACGTGTACGGCGACCCGCAGGTTTTCGGGAAAAACATCGGCGGCGACATTCTCAACAATAAAAAGACCTATATGCTCATCAACGCCCAACGGCTGGCGCAGGGAAGCGACCGGAAAGAACTGGCATTCTGGCTGGGGGCGACCGACTGCCGGTCGGAAGAAAAAATCGCTGCCGTTACGGCGCTTTACAACCGGTTGAGTATTGACCGCCTGTGCCTCGACAAAATCGAGGAGTACTATGCAAAAGCCATGCGGCAGCTCGACACCCTCACGGTCGATGCCGGACGCACCAAGCCGCTGCGGGAGCTGGCGGCATCGCTGATGGAACGCAACGTTTGATTTCCGACGACCCGCCATGCTGTTCGACACGCACACTCATATCTATCTGCCGGAGTTCGACAACGACCGCGACGCCGTCGTGCAACGGGCATTCCAAAACGGCGTACGCCGCATGATGCTGCCCAACGTCGATGTCGCCACCATCGACGCCCTGCACGCCACTCTCGCGGCATACCCCGACACGTGCATCGCCGCCATGGGGCTGCACCCCACCTCCGTAACCGAGAACTACCGGCAGGACCTCGACCGCACGGCAGCCCAACTCGATGCCGGCACATATTACGCCATCGGGGAAATAGGAATAGACCTGTATTGGGATAAATCTTTTCTCGCGCAGCAGCTCGATGCCTTCGAAACACAGGTGCGCTGGGCAGCCGAACGCGACCTGCCCGTCATCATTCACTGTCGGGAGGCATTCGAGCCGATAATCGCCGTGCTGCGCAAACACTCGGCACTCGCCCCGCGCGGGGTGTTCCACAGTTTCGGCGGCTCTCCCGCCGACCTGCAAATCGTTGCCGACACGGGCGATTTCTTCATCGGCGTCAATGGCATCGCCACGTTCAAAAACAGCTCCCTGCGCGATACCGTATCCGCCATTCCTCTCGACCGGCTGGTGCTCGAAACCGACGCCCCATACCTCGCCCCCGTACCTCATCGGGGCAAACGCAACGAACCGGCTTTCGTGCGACATACCGCCGAATACATCGCGGCGCAGCGAAACATTCCGCTGCCCGAACTCGAAGCGATAACCTATGCAAACGCCTGCCGGCTTTTCTCGCTGCCGGAATGATGCCGACCGTCGGAGAAACAAAACTGCCGGTTAAGGCAAAACGTCGTCGATGTTTATTTCGTAAAAGTGCTGTTTGGCGGCATCGTTTCCGCCCGACCATTTCGCCATTTTCTTGTAATCGGACGAGAGCCCTATTTTTTTGCCGTCGTAAGAATATACCGAATTTTTACTGTCCGAAAGCGTCGGCTCATAAGAATAGCGCTTATCGACGGTAACACACTTCAACGCGCTTTCCGGCTGCGCGAAAAACATCTCCTTTGCTTGGGCGAAGAAATGTACTACAAAAATATTAAAATATGTGAAAACGCTTTGCCGTATATGCAAAATCGCTACTTTTGCAACACGTAAAAAGGCGATGTAGTGTAGTGGCCTAGCACGTATCCCTCTCACGGATGAGACCCGGGTTCGATTCCCGGCTTCGCTACAAAGAGAGTGCGCAGCGGAAAATTTCCGCCGCGCATTTCTTTTATTCGGCAAATGCAAAATTTTTTCGGCGAAACGACGCAGATTCCGAAAAAGAATACATATATTTGTTTTTCAAACCTTAAAAACACAAACCATGAAACCTTATGTAGTAGGAATCGATATAGGAGGAACCAATACCCAAATGGGTATCGTCGATTCGCGAGGAAACGTTTTGGCACGCAATGCCATAAAGACAGGCGGACACCCTGAAGTAACCGATTTCATCGACGACCTGCACGCCGCTCTCATGCAAACAATCGAACAGAACGGTATGAAAGGCGAAATCGGCGGCATAGGCGTAGGCGCTCCCAATGCCAACTATTTCAAAGGCACGATAGAACAAGCCGCCAACCTGCCGTGGAAAGGCGTTATCCCCTTCGCCGAAATGTTGAGAAAGAAATGCGGCATACCCGTCGCCATTACCAACGACGCCAATGCCGCCGCCATCGGTGAAATGACTTACGGTGCAGCTCGCGGCGTAAAAGATTTCATCATGATTACTTTGGGTACGGGCGTAGGCAGCGGCATCGTCGCCAACGGACAGTTGATATACGGCAGCGACGGAAATGCCGGCGAACTGGGGCACGTTACCGTGCGCGCCCAAAACGGACGGCTCTGCGGTTGCGGACGTGCCGGCTGTCTCGAAGCCTATACTTCGGCTACGGGGGTAGCCCGTACGGCACGCGAGTTTCTCGAACTCCGCAACGAAGACAGCCTCTTGCGGCGCATTCCCGTGCAGGACATCACCTCGAAAGACGTATTCGACTCCGCCATGTCGGGCGACAAGCTGGCTTTGGAAATATTCGATTACACGGGAAAGATTCTCGGCGAAGCATTTGCCAACTTCGTGGCGTTTTCGAGTCCGCGCATGATTGTGCTTTTCGGCGGATTGACCAAAGCGGGCGACCTGATTATGCGACCGGTCAAAGAAGCGATGGAAGCGAATCTGCTCCCGATTTTCAAAGGGAAAGTCGATATTGTATTTTCGCAGCTGAAAGAAGCCGATGCTGCCGTTCTCGGCGCCAGCGCTCTCGGTTGGGAAGCCGCCAAACAAAACAACGACTGATAAAACCGAAACGGCAAGCAGGAGCCTTCCTGCTTGCCGTTTTTATATTCGTTCTTCAATCATCAGACCGTCGGATTGAATCGCTGCAATCCGATTACATTTTCATACCGTCCTTCGCGGAAAATCCAGTCGGCAAACAGCGCGCAGCGCACAAACCCCGCCCCCTCGAAAAGCCGCAGGCTCGCCGTATTCTCCTCCGCCGCCTGCGCATAGAGCTGGTGCAGCCCGAGAAACTCGAAAGCATATTCGCACAAAAGGCGCAGCGCCTCTGTGGCAACACCCTGCCGGCGAAACTCCGGTGCGACATACACGCCCAACGACGCACGGCGATGCAGCGGGTCGAAGTCGAACAAGTCGATCATGCCCAGCGAACCACCGTCGGTCGCACTCACAATCATCAACCGCAGCTGCCGCGACTGGTAAATATCCTGCCGCACGCTCTCCTCGATATAGGTGCGTATGGCATAGCGGGAATAAGGAGCCAGCGCACAGCCGTCGCCCCACTGCGACGAGTCGTTTTCCCACTGGCAGACGCAGGCAATGTCTTCCGGCTCCGGTGCGCGGAGATGAATGTTCGTTCCGGAAAGAAAATTCATAGACACATTATTAAACGGTTAGACTGTTTCGTCGGAGCTTTCTCAATTATGGAACGTTTCGTCGAAAGGCAGCCGATTGACGATAGAGCGCCCCAGCGTTACCTCGTCGGTGTATTCGAGTTCGTCGCCGATAGAGACGCCTCGCGCCAAAATCGACACTTTCACCTGATACGGCGCCAGCTTGCGGAAGATGTAGAAATTGGTCGTGTCGCCCTCCATTGTCGGGCTCAACGCCAATATCACCTCTTTTATTCCGCCTTCCGCCACACGCGCCACCAGCGAATCGATTTCAATGTCCGCCGGACCGATGCCGTCCATCGGCGAAATGACGCCGCCCAGCACATGATACAGCCCGCGATACTGTTTCGTGTTCTCCACGACCATCACCTCCTTGATGTTTTCGACCACGCACACGGTCGTCGCATCGCGCGAAGGGTCGTCGCAAATGGCGCACACATCGGCGTCGGAAATGTTGTGGCACACCTTGCAGTAATGCACCTCCCTGCGCAGCCGCACGATAGCTTCGCCGAAACACTCCGCCACCGCCGGCTCCTGCCGCAGCAGATGCAAGACCAGACGCAGAGCCGTCTTGCGACCGATACCCGGCAGTTTAGCAAACTCATTGACGGCATTTTCCAGCAGCGGCGACGCAAAAGGTTGAAACTCCATGCTTACGATTTTTCTTTGATGAAACCGTTGCGATAAGCCACCAACAACTTGTTGAGGTTGTAAATCTGTTCTTCGAGCTCCCTGCCTATATCGGTGTCGCGCACCATCATGCGCTGCTGGCTCAATTCGAGAATGATGTTGGTCGAAATGATGTCTATTCCGTCTTCTATCGCCTTTTGGGTCGACTCGAACGGCTCGTGCTGAACGAGCTGCAATCCGCGCGAATGGAAAATAAGCGTATAGCCCGCAATACCGGTTTCGGCTTGATAAGCCTTTGAAAAACCGCCGTCTATCACCAACAGTTTGCCGTCAGCTTTCACGGGCTTTTCGCCTTTCAGCGTCTTCACCGGCACGTGTCCGTTGATGATATGCGCCGTCGGGCTTGTCAATCCGAACTCTTGCAGTATCATTTCGCACACCGAGCGTTCGTCGTGCAGCCGGTAATAGGCGCTTTTCGTCTCTTTCCACAACTCTTTGCAATCGGTGAAATAGCGCTCGAACGTCGCCATTTTGTCTTTTCCGAACGACGGAGCGTCTTCACCGCACCACAAATACCAAATGTAGTCGAGCGCATATTTCTTCTCTTCGCCCTCGATGCCGAAATAGGCAAGACGTATCAACTGGTCGATTTTGTCGAGCAGCGGTTTGCCCGTGTATTTCCGCCCTCCGATATTCACCTCTTTGAACGTACCGTCTTCGTTGAGCGGTATGGAGGCATGGTAGAGCAGGTTGTTATTCCGCACCAAATACATGCTTCCGTATGAAAAAAGGCAGCGCATGTGTTTGCGCAGCTTCTCGCTATTGACAAACGAATAATGCAGCCGCGACATCAGCTCCTTTTCTTCGGGCGTAAGTGCAAACGGTTTTTTCGGGTCGACGGTCGGGAAGTTTTTATCCCGTAGCGGATATTCTTTGCCGTCGAGTATGAGAACCCCTCTCTCATAATCGATTTTATCAAGAAGCAGGCGGTTTTCCATTTTGAAATCGGGGTGTTCCAGAATGAGCTGCGATTCCAGCTTGAACTGTATCACCGAAATCGCCTTGTGCATCTGGGCGAGCAGGCGACGGGTCTTTTCATCGACCTGATTTTCAACCTCTTTCGGCATGAACTGCGTACAGGGGTCGTCCTTGTATTTTTCGATGGCGAACGTCGCCAGTGGCACGAGGTTTATGCCGTAGCCGTCTTCGAGCGTAGGGTGGTTGCCGTAACGCAGCGAAAGCCGTATCACGTTGGCGATGCAACTGTCGTTGCCTGCCGCCGCGCCAATCCACAGAATATCGTGATTGCCCCACTGTATGTCGAAATTGTGATATGCGCAAAGCGTGTCCATGATGATTTCGGCGCCGGGTCCGCGGTCGAAAATATCGCCCACGATATGCAGGGAGTCAATGGTAAGCCGCTGTATCAGGTTGCAAATGGCGCAGATACACTCGTCGGCGCGACCCGTCGAAATAATGGTCGAAATGATACCGTTCACATACGCCTGCTTGTTCGGGTCGATTTGCGACTCGTGCAGAAGCTCCTGCAAAATATACGAGAATTTTTCGGGCAGGGCTTTGCGCACTTTCGAGCGTGTGTATTTCGACGAAACGTTTTGGCACACGCGTATCAACTGGTGCATGGTGATGCGATACCAGTCCTCCACGTCTTTTTCCTCGTTTTTGATAAATTCGAGCTTCTGTTCGGGATAATAAATCAACGTACAAAGTTCCTTGACTTCGCTTTCGCGCAGCGTCTGTCCGAAAATCTCTTCGACTTTGCGCCGCACCGAGCCGGAGGCATTTTTCAACACGTGCAAAAATGCTTCATATTCCCCGTGCAGGTCGGTCAGGAAGTGTTCCGTTCCTTTGGGCAGGTTCAGAATGGCTTCCAAGTTGATAATCTCGGTACTCGCATCGGATATGGTCGGGAATCGTGTCGATAACAACTGCAAGTACCGCAAGTCGTTATACACCGCTTCCAACGTTATCGGAGGTCTCTTTTCCATGTTTCTGTCATTTAGCGTTTCAAAAATAGCACATTTTTTTTATATTATCTGCCAAGAATCTTCTTATATTTGTAAGGAAATAAAAACTCATCCCCGTATGGAAATAAAAAACGCCCGATTTCTTGTCAGCAATACCGAAGCCGCCAAATGCCCAGCCGGCGACCGTCCGGAATACGCATTCATCGGACGCTCCAACGTCGGGAAATCGTCGCTCATCAATATGCTGACCAACCGCAAGGGGTTGGCGCTCACCTCCTCCACGCCGGGCAAGACGCAGCTTATCAATCACTTCGACATCGACGACTCGTGGTACATCGTCGATTTGCCCGGATACGGATACGCCCGTCGCGGGCGCGAGGGCAGAGAGAACATTCGGCGCATCATCGAAAACTACATTTTGCAACGCGACGCCATGACCTGCCTGTTCGTGCTGCTCGACTGCCGGCTCGAACCGCAAAAAATCGACCTCGAATTTATGGCGTGGTTAGGCGAAAACGGTATCCCGTTCGCCATTGTTTTCACCAAAGCCGACAAGCTGGGCGTCATGCGTCTGCAAGAAAACATCGAAGCCTACAAAAAACGCCTGCTCGAAGATTGGGAAGAGCTGCCGCCGATATTCATCACCTCGTCGGAGAAACGGCAGGGGCGCGACGAGCTGCTCGATTACATCGACAACATCAACAAATCATTGATAAACAACAAAAACAATTAAAAATTTATTATGAACTCTTGGTTTGAATGCAAAGTAAAATACGATAAAGAAATCGAAGGCGGATTGCAAAAAAGCGTAAGCGAACCCTATATGGTCGATGCGCTCTCGTTCACCGAAGCCGAATCGCGCATCATCGAAGAAATGCGCCCGTTCATATCCGGCGAATTTTCCGTCGCCAACATCAAGCGGGTGCGCCTCAGCGAACTTTTCTTCGACGAACGGGGCGACAAATGGTACAAATGCAAAGTGAACTTCATCACGCTCGACGAAAAAAGCGGCACCGAAAAACGCACCGCCTCCTATATGCTGGTACAGGCTGCCGATTTCAGCACCGCCCTCGAAAACCTCTTGAAAGGCATGAAAAGCACAATGGCAGACTATGAAGTGGCTGCCATCACCGAAACGCCCATCATGGACGTGTTCCGCTACGAAGTCGAAGCCGACGCTGCCGCCGAAAACCGATAACCCGCCATGAACGAAATAGCCCGAAATATTGCCGTCGTAAAATCGAACCTGCCGCCGCACACGCGGCTGGTGGCAGTGTCGAAATTTCACCCCGTCGAAGCGATACGGGAAGCCTACGATGCCGGACAGCGCATTTTCGGAGAAAGCCGCGTGCAGGAACTCGTGGCGAAACAAGCCGTCCTGCCCGACGACATTGAATGGCATTTCATCGGGCACCTGCAAACCAACAAGGTAAAACAACTCGTTCCGTTCATTTCGCTGATACACAGCATCGACTCGCCGCATCTGTTGCAGGAGGTCGAAAAAGAGGCAGCCCGCTGCAACCGAACGGTCGATTGTTTGTTGCAAATACATATCGCCGCCGAAGAAACGAAATACGGTTTCACCTTCGACGAATGCCGGGAATACCTCGCGTCGGGCGCATGGCGCACCCTCTCGCACATACGGCTGCGCGGAGTCATGGGCATGGCGACACTCACCGACGACACGGCTGCCGTGCAGCGCGAGTTTGCCGCCCTGCAAAAATTCTACACCGAAATAAAGCGCGACTTCTTTGCCGGCGACGACCGCTTTTGCGAAATATCTTCGGGTATGTCGCACGATTACAAACTTGCTGTCGGCTACGGCTCGACGCTGGTGCGTATCGGCAGCTTCATTTTTGGAGAAAGAATTATCAACCCATAAATTAACATATACCATGATCGAAACTTCATTCGCCGGATTGGAACTCCGGAATCCCGTTATCGCAGCAAGCTCGGGACAAACAGACAGCACGGACAAAATCATCGCCCTCGAAAAAGCCGGCATCGGCGCCGTCGTATTGAAATCGCTCTTTGAGGAGCAGCTCGACGCCCAAAGCGAACAACTGCTCGACAGCTCCGACTATCCCGAAGCGCGCGACTTCCTGCAAAACACGGTACGCGCCCACGAAATCGAAAAATACCTCACCCTCGTCAAAGAAGCGCGCCGCGCAGTCGCCGTGCCCGTCATCGCCAGCATCAACTGCTACGACAGCGGAGAATGGGTAAAATTTGCCTCCGAGCTGGAAAATGCGGGAGCCTCCGCCCTCGAACTCAACATTCAGAAAATCGACACCTCCGCCGAATACACGCCGGGCGCAACAGAACAGCTCCACGTCGAAATCCTGCAACAGATAAAAAAAGTCGTACACCTGCCCGTCATCGTCAAGATAAGCCGTAACCTGTCCAATCTCGTTTCGG
The DNA here is from genome assembly GCA_947593515.1 of uncultured Bacteroidales bacterium. Taxonomy (GTDB): domain Bacteria; phylum Bacteroidota; class Bacteroidia; order Bacteroidales; family UBA11471; genus Caccoplasma. Next base: position 11,892 of record CANQDQ010000022.1, read on the forward strand.
TAGTCGACCAACTGAAATCGGCAGGCGCAGCCGCTGTCGTGCTGTTCAACCGTCCGTGGCAGCCCGATATCGACATTCATACCCTGCGCATGGTCGCCGCCGACCCGTTCACGTCGGCAACCGACCTGAGCGACACCCTCCGTTGGATAGGCATCGTATCGGGTTCTGTCAATCTGCCGATAGCCGCTTCCACCGGCGTACACAAACCCGAAGACCTCATCAAAGCGATTTTGGTCGGCGCCTCCGCCGTCGAACTCTGCACCACGCTCTACCGCAACGGCAACAAAATCATCGGCGAAATGCTGAACTCGCTCACCCGATGGCTCGAAAAACAAAACTTCTCTTCCGTCGCCGAAGCGCGGGGACAGCTTAATTACCGCCGCATCGCCGACCCTGCCGGTTACGAACGGCTGCAGTTTATCCGCCAAACGAGAGAAATCTGTAAATCATAAAAACGTCGGATTATGACCACCGAAAATCTTACCGAAAAAACACGCTCGGGTCTGCGCAAATCGGACTTCGACACCGTCATCGACGGGAAAAAGGTCGCCCTTTACCAACTGACCAACCGCAACGGGGCTGAAATCTGCATCACCAATTACGGCGGCATCGTCGTAACGCTGCTCGTCCCCGCCGCCGACGGCACCATGACCGACGTCGTATTGGGACACGACTCCATCGAGGGTTACCTCCATTCCCCTGAAAAATATCTCGGCGCCTTAATCGGTCGCTACGGAAACCGCATCGGCAAATGCCGTTTCAATCTCGACGGGACGACCTACGACATACGTTCCAACAATCCCGACTGCGCCCTGCACGGCGGCATAAAGGGTTATAACGAAGTTGTGTGGGACGCCCGCCAAAGCGACACGCAAACGCTTCACCTCACCTATATTTCGCCCGACGGCGAAGAAGGTTTTCCGGGTAACCTGAAAATAGAAGTTACCTACACGCTCACCGACGACAACGCCATGGAGATTCACTACCGCGCCACGACCGACAAGGCGACCGTGTGCAACCCCACGCATCACTCGTTCTTCAATCTCAACGGCGACGGCGGCGGAGAAGTTACCAACCACATCGTTACCATCGACGCGCCTTTCTACACGCCGATGGACAACAAGTCGGTGCCGACCGGCGAGATTGCTCCGGTGGCGGGAACTCCCATGAGTTTCTTGCGCCCGACGGCGGTGGGCGAGCGTATCGATGCCGATTTCGAGCAACTGCGTTTCGGTCGCGGATACGACCACAACTACGTGCTGGCGAAAAACTTTCCGGGCGAATATGCCTTCGCTGCCGAAGCCTACTCGCCCAAAACCGGCATCGTCATGACGGTACACACCACCGAACCCGGCGTACAGCTCTACACCGGAAACTGGCTGAACGGATTTACCGGAAAATGCGGTCGCAAATATACCGCCCGTACGGCGATATGCTTTGAAACGCAGCACTTCCCCGACAGTCCCAACAAACCGCACTTTCCCTCGACCATACTGCGTCCGGGCGAGTTTTACACGCAGACCTGCCGTTACCAGTTCTCCGTCAGAAAATAATCGTTCCTAATCAAAAATCTGAAAACCATGACAACGACAAAAAAGAACGGGAATATCATCGCCATTATCGCCATGTTTTTCATCTTCGCGATGATTTCTTTCGTAACCAATCTGGCTGCTCCCATCGGCACGATTTGGGGCTATCAATTCGAGGGCAACGGCGTTCTCGGCATGATGGGAAACATGATGAACTTCCTCGCTTACCTCTTTATGGGCATTCCCGCCGGAAACCTGCTCGTAAAAATCGGATACAAGAAAACCGCATTGTGGGCAATGGCGGTAGGCGTAGTCGGTCTTGCCGTGCAATACCTGTCGAGCTTCGTCGGGGCGAATGTTCCCGCCTTCACGCTATCGGGCATCACGGTGTGCTACAACTTCTTCGTCTATCTGCTGGGGGCATTCATCTGCGGCTTCTGCGTCTGCATGCTCAACACGGTGGTCAATCCCATGCTCAACCTGCTCGGCGGCGGCGGTAACAAAGGCAACCAGCTCTTGCAAGCCGGCGGCGCGCTCAACTCGCTCTCGGCTACCTTGACACCGTTTTTCGTCGGCGCTCTCATCGGCTCGCTCACGCCGGCTTCGACGATGGGCGACGTAACACCGCTGTTGTGGATTGCCATGGGCGTATTCGCTGCCGCATTCTGCATCATCTCGTTCGTCGATATACCCGAACCGCATCTCCATAAAGGAACCGGTGCCAAAGAAAAAATGGAACACTCGCCATGGAATTTCCGCCACACGGTACTCGGCGTCATCGGAATTTTCATCTACGTGGGCATAGAGATAGGCATACCGGGCACGCTGAACTTCTACCTTTCCGACCAAAGCGCCACCGGTGCAGGTGTCGCCGGCGATGCCTCTGCCATAGCCGGAGCTATCGTCGCCATTTACTGGTTGCTTATGTTGGTGGGGCGGACGCTGAGCAGCGTCATCGCCGGCAAAGTATCAACCGGCACGCAGCTCATTGCCGTATCGGCAGTGGCTATCGTACTGGTGATTCTGGCGATTTTCTTCCCCAAAGAAAACACGCTCCATATGCCGGGTTACAGCATCGAAAACGGCATCGTCATGGCAGAAGTTCCCATCAGCGCCCTGTTCCTTGTATTGTGCGGTCTTTGCACATCGGTCATGTGGGGCGGCATCTTCAACCTCGCCGTCGAAGGACTGGGCAAATACACGGCACAGGCATCGGGCATCTTCATGATGATGGTGGTCGGCGGCGGCATTCTGCCCCTCATACAGCAAGCCATCGCCAAAGGGGCGGGCTACATGAACAGCTACTGGCTCATCGTGGCTGCGCTGGCTTACCTGCTCTATTACGGTCTTGTAGGCTGTAAAAACGTAAACAAAGATATTCCTGTCGATTAACCTTAAATTTATCATACAATGGACAATACACAGGTACGGAAAAAATTCCGCGAACATTTCGGCACGAGCGGCGAACTCTACTTTTCGCCCGGTCGCATCAATCTCATCGGCGAACACACCGACTACAACGGAGGCTTCGTGCTGCCCGGCGCCATAGACAAGGGTATGCTTGCCGAAATAAAAATCAACGGCACGAACAAAGTGCGCGCCTATTCGGTCGATCTCGACGAATATGCGGAATTCGGCATGAACGAAGCCGACGCTCCCGCTCAAAGCTGGGCGCGCTACATCTTCGGCGTCGTGCGCGAAATTGCCAAACGGGGCGGACAGGTCGAAGGCTTCGACACGGCTTTCTCCGGCGATGTGCCGCTCGGAGCAGGTCTTTCTTCGTCGGCTGCCCTCGAAAGCACGTTCGCCTTCGCGCTCAATGAAATATTCCGTCTCGGCATCGACAAATTCGAGTTGGCAAAAATCGGACAGGCAACCGAACACAACTATTGCGGCGTAAAATGTGGCATCATGGACCAATTTGCCTCCGTGTTCGGAAAAGCAGGGCATCTGATTCGCCTCGACTGCCGCTCGCTCGAATATGAATACGTGCCGTTCAATCCCGTCGACTACAAAGTCGTACTCATCGACTCGGTGGTAAAACACGAGCTGGCATCGTCGGCATACAACCGCCGTCGCGAATCGTGTGAAGCCGTCGTCGCGGCCATACGGAAACACCACCCCGAAGTGTCGCTCCTGCGCGATGCCGATATGCAGATGCTGGCAGAGGTGAAAAACGAAGTAAGCGCCGAAGACTATATGCGCGCCGAATACGTCATCGAAGAGATACAACGCCTCCTCGATGCCTGCGACGCCCTGAAAAAAGGCGATTACAAGACCGTCGGCGAAAAAATGTACGGCACGCACCACGGCATGAGCAAGCTCTACGAAGTGAGCTGCGAAGAGCTCGACTACCTCAACGATGTAGCCCGCGAATGCGGCGTTACCGGCTCGCGCGTCATGGGCGGCGGCTTCGGCGGCTGCACCATCAATCTCGTGCCCGAAGACAAATACGACCACTTCATCGAAACAGCCGTCAAAGGATTCAAAGCCAAATTCGGCAAGGAGCCGAAAGTCTATCCCGTAAAAATCGGCGACGGCTCCCGCAAGCTGTAATCGGCATTCCTCTCAAAAAAGAACGAGCCGCAGGAGTTTTCCTGCGGCTCGTCTTGTTTTTGCAACCGGCGGTTACATACGGTCGGGCACCTGTATGCCGAGCAAACCCATCGCGGCCTTGACGATGCGCGCCGTATTCGCCGACAGCAACAGGCGGAACGCCTTGACATCGGCATCGGATTCGCGCAGAATCGAAAAGTCGTGATAGAACTGGTTGTACTCTTTCACGAGGTCGTAGGTATAATTGGCTATCAGCGCGGGACTGAATTGCACACCCGCCTCCGCCACCACTTCGGGAAACGCCGCCAATTGCTGTATCAGCGATATTTCCTTATCAGAAAGCGCGATGTTCGTCGCCGCCTGCTGCGGCAATACGATACCCTCGTCGGCTGCCTTACGCAGCACCGAGCAGATACGCGCGTGCGTATATTGTATGAACGGTCCCGTGTTGCCGTTGAAGTCTATCGACTCTTTGGGATTGAACGTCATGTTCTTGCGCGGATCGACTTTCAGAATGAAATATTTGAGCGCACCGAGCCCCACCATTTCCGAAACGGCGTCGGCTTCTTCCGGCGTGCAACCGTCGAGCTTTCCGAGTTCCGCCGACGTTTCGCGGGCGGTATTCACCATTTCGTCGATGAGGTCGTCGGCATCAACCACCGTGCCTTCGCGCGATTTCATCTTGCCGTCGGGCAGTTCCACCATACCGTAAGAGAAGTGCACCAACTCCCGACCCCATTTGAAGCCGAGCTTGTCGAGCAATATCGACAGCACCTGAAAGTGGTAATTCTGTTCATTGCCCACGACATACACCATGCGGTCGATAGGATAGTCGCGGAAACGCTGTTGGGCGGTACCTATATCCTGCGTCATATACACCGACGTGCCGTCGGCGCGCAGCAACAGTTTCTGGTCGAGTCCTTCGCCCGTAAGGTCAGCCCAAACAGAGCCGTCGTCCTTACGGTACATGATGCCTTTTTCGAGCCCTTCGAGCACCTTCTTCTTGCCGTCGAGATAAGTCTGCGACTCATAATATATCTTGTCGAAACCGACCCCCATGCGGCGGTACGTTTCATCGAAACCGGCATACACCCAGCCGTTCATCATCTCCCACACGCGGCGCACTTCGGGGTCACCGGCTTCCCAGCGGCGCAGCATTTCGCGCGCCTCCGCCATAAGCGGCGAGGCGGCTTCAGCCTCCTCCTTGCTCTTGCCGGCGGCTTGCAGCTCGGCAACCTCCTGCTTGTGATGTTTGTCGAACAACACATAAAAGTCTCCCACCAAATGGTCGCCCTTCTTGCCCGACGATTCGGGGGTAACGCCTTCGCCCCACTTCTCCCACGCCAGCATCGACTTGCAGATATGTATGCCGCGGTCATTCACGATATTGGTTTTCACCACGCGGTTTCCGTTCGCCGCCATGATGCACGACAGGCTGTATCCCAGCAGGTTGTTGCGCACGTGCCCGAGATGCAGCGGCTTGTTGGTATTGGGTGAGGAGTATTCTATCATCACTAACGGAGCGTCAGGCGCCGCCGTCTTGATGCCGTAGGAGGCATCTGCGTTGATGGCATTGAGCTGCCCTACCCAGCAGGCGGGCGCGATGACGAGGTTGAGGAATCCTTTCACCACATTGAACCCCGCTATCAGGTCGGCAGCGTGTTCTTGCAAATAGGCGCCGATTTCCTGCGCCGTCGCTTCGGGCGCCTTGCGGGAGGCTTTCAGAAAAGGAAATACCACTAACGTAAGGTTGCCCTCGAACTCTTTTTTGGTCTTTGTCAGTTGCAGGGTATCGGGTGCGACCGCGATGCCGTACAGCGATTGCAGGGCGGCAGCGATGCTTTGGGCTATCTGTGTTTCTACTTTCATAGCGATGAAATTAAAATGAATCTCTCCGCAGCGATGCTGCGGAGGTGCAAAGGTACGATTTTTCCTTTGTAAACAGTAAACCGGTTAAAGGCTTTCGAGAATCTTTTTCAGCACCACCTGCGCCGAAATTTCGCGGTTGGCAGCTTCGGGTATCACGATGGACTGCGGACTTTCGATGACTTCGTCGGTAACGATCATGTTGCGGCGCACCGGCAGGCAGTGCATGAAATAGGCATTGTCGGTCAGCGCCATTTTCTCGGCATCGACCGTCCACGAGCGGTCGGTGTTGATGACCTTCCCGTAGTTCGGGTCGGTATATGCCGACCAGTTTTTCGCGTAGATGAAGTCCGCCCCCTCGAAGGCTTTCCGCTGGTCGTACTCCACGCGGGCGTTTCCCACGAAACGGGGGTCGAGTTCATACCCTTCGGGGTGGGTGATTACCAATTCGTAGCCTATCGCGTTTATCCATTCGGCGAACGAGTTGGCGACCGCCTGCGGCAGGGCTTTGGGGTGAGGCGCCCACGTAAGCACGATTTTGGGGCGCGCTTTCTTTTTATATTCTTCGATGGTGATAAGGTCGGCGAAACTTTGCAGCGGGTGGCGGGTGGCTGCCTCCATGCTGAATACGGGACGACCCGAATACTGTATGAACTGCGAAATGATTTTCTCCTCGTAATCGTCGGCTTTGTTCTCGAAGCGGGCGAACGACCGCACCCCGATGACGTCGCAATAGCAGCCGATGACGGGTATCGCCTCCAACAGGTGTTCGGTCTTGTCGCCGTCCATGACGACGCCCCGCTCGGTTTCGAGCTTCCATGCCCCTTGGTTGATGTCGAGCACGATGACGTTCATACCCAGATTCATGGCAGCCTTTTGGGTGCTGAGGCGGGTGCGCAGACTCGAATTGAAAAATATCATAATCAGCGTTTTGTTCCTGCCCAGATGCTGGTAGGCAAAACGGTCGGCTTTCACGGCAAGCGCCTCTTGCAGGGCGGCATGCAGGTCGCCTATATCTTCAACGGAAGTAAAATGTTTCATATCTGTTTGGTGTTTTGAAATTATCGTGTTTGACCGTCGCCGGTGATGATGTATTTGTAGGTGGTAAGCTCCGGCAGCGCCATAGGTCCGCGCGCGTGGAGTTTCTGCGTGCTGATGCCTATTTCGGCACCGAAGCCGAACTGTCCGCCGTCGGTGAACGCCGTCGATACGTTGGTATAGACGCAAGCGGCATCGACCTCGCGGGTGAAGCGCAGGCAGGCGGCGGCATCTTCGCTCACAATGCTTTCGCTGTGCTGCGACGAATAGCGGGCAATGTGCTGCAACGCCTCATCGAGCGACGCCACCGTCTTTATCGCCATTTTGTAATCGAGAAACTCCGTGCCGTAGCTGTCGGCGGTAGCCGGTTGCAGCAAAGTGGCGGGATAGCTTCCCGAGAGGGCGGCATACGCCGGCGCGTCGGCATAAACGATGACACTCTTTTCCGCCAGCGGCGCGCAGAGCGCCGGCAGGTCGTTCAGGCGGTCGCGGTGCACGAGCAGGCAGTCGAGTGCATTGCACACCGACACGCGGCGGGTCTTGGCGTTCAGCACGATAGCCCGCCCTTTCGCCATGTCGCCGGCAGCATCGAAATAGGTATGGCACACACCCGCACCCGTTTCTATCACCGGTACGCGCGCCTGTTGCCGCACGAAGTCGATAAGCCCCTTGCTTCCGCGCGGAATCACCAAATCGACATACCCGACGGCTGTCAATAACTCGTTGGTAACCGAGCGTTCATTCGACAGCAAAACCACTGTATTCGTGTCGATTCCGAACTTTATCAACACACGGTGGATAATGTCGGTAATGGCACGGTTGGAACAAGCGGCATCGCTCCCGCCTTTCAGCACGCAGGCATTTCCCGATTTCAGGCAGAGGGAGAAAACGTCGAAAGTAACGTTGGGGCGCGCCTCGTAGATAATGCCCACCACCCCGAAAGGTACCGACACCTTACGTATGGTCATGCCGTTGGGGCGCACCGTTTCGCTCAGCGTCTTTCCCAATGGCGACGGTAGCGAGGCTACCCGCCGCATATCGGCGGCGATATCGGCAAGCCGCTGCGCCGTAAGCTGCAAGCGGTCGTACTTGGGGTCGGTCGGCGACATCTGCGCCAAATCGCGCGCATTTTCCGACAGGATATATTCCGTCTGCCGTTCCGTTTCGTCGGCAACGGCAAGCAGCACGGCATCGACGGTCGCTCCGTCGAGCAGATTGAGGCGGCGCGACGCCGCCCGCACCGATTCGAGTAAAGAAATAAGTGCTGACATTTTTTCGTTTCGTTTATGCCGCAGGCATTCCGGCGGCAAAAGTAATAAAAAACTTTGAATCGTACCTACATACGACACCGCGTATAGCCGATGAGGCGGTCGTAGCGTCCGCCCGTCGGACGATGATATACGCTTATCTGGTATTCGTTGAGCGTTTCGTAGTGGTTGCCTTCTATCGGTGCGGCGTCGGCACGACCGTTTTTCGAGAGCACATACCGGTAATTGTACGCCCCCTGTTTGAGCGGCAGCGTTTTTTCATACGAGTGCGTTTCGGCGTTGTAGGTCATGCGGGTCGATGCGTCCCGCCGTCCGAGCGTAAATTCCCCGTCGAGATACACCTCGCCGTCGAGCGGGCGACCCGTTTCGAGCGTGAAGTGCACCATATAATAATCGGCTTCGGTATCGGGCTCTTCACTGCCGCCGGCACGAATAAAAAACCGTCCGTTCTGCGTTTCGTCATAGACGTATGCCTCCGCCGCGCGCGGACGGTCGGTCGTAAGCAGGGCGTGATAATAGGGCTCGAAATAGCGCATACTCTCCACGCCCAGCGGGTTGTAGTGCGGCGACACGATTTCAAAGCGGCGATATTCGTTGCCCGCCGGAAACACCAATGCCGGCGCATGGGCATATTCCAGCTCCTGCGGCTGCACGTAAAGCGGCTGCGCCAACAGATGACGGTCGGAGTAATCGACATTTTGCGAAACATACATCTGCAACTCGCTACGCGGGTCGCGTATCTCGTAGCGCGGGTGCGCCAGTTTCACCGAAAGCTGCTGATGCCCCTTGTTGTAATCGACATCGGTACGGGTCGTTATTTCGCAGGCGAGTTCCACCAAATTTTCCGCGAGCGAGAAGCACGCCGTCAGCAGCACATCGTCGGGTCGGCTCTCGGGATAGACCGATACGACATAATTTCCCGACAGGCGGAACGAAACATTTTCGTTCGGAAACACGAGGCGGTAATTCACATAATTCCGATACGTATTGAACGACAAGGCATAATCGTCGATACTGCCTTCGGCGAAGCCGTCGAGATACTCCACCTGCGCCAGCGGCGACGGCGACCAGTCGGCATTGCAATACGCCACGCGGTAACGAAGTTCTTCCGGCTCGTCGGCAAAGAGGTCGAACAATATGACGATGCGGTCGTTGCCGCCCAGCAGCGTTACCGGCGGAGCCAGCATATCGGCGCCCACCCGCACTTGCAGCGTGTGCACCCGTTCGTCGAATGCGCGCGTGGAATATCCCGTCGCACGACCGACGGCAACCACGCCGCAGCACATCAAAAGAAAAACCAATCGCCGCATCATACCCTATTATATTACCATTCCACCGACACTTCGGCACGACCTATTTCACCCGCCACCGGCGGCGAAAGTTTGGCAATGCGCAGAGTGCCGCCCGTAACCGACGGCCACGCCGCCTCTATCGCCCGCACGATGCGCCCTGCCACGTGTTCGAGCAGCTGCGACGGGCGCATCATTTCGTCCGCCACCAACCGGTACAGCGCCCCGTAGTCGAGCGTGTCGGCAAGCACGTCGCTCGCCATCGCCTTTTCCAACGGGCAATCCACCCGCAGCGACACTTCATAGTCGTTGCCCACCTTGCGCTCCTGCGCCGAAACGCCGTGATACGCAAAAAAGCGCATACCTTCCAGTTTTATACTCGTTTTCATCGCGCCGTAACTTCTTCGATACAAATATAATCAAAAAATCCGAACCCGACCCTCGCTGTCGAATCTCATATAAAATCCAAATAATTATCCCTGTTCACGACAAAAAAACCGGCATGGGGATATGCCTCTTGAAACACGTTTCGGGCAGAAGATTTTTTATTTCCCCATTTGAACTCCAATGCGGTCAGCCCCTCCGCGCTCTCTTCGATAAGGTCTATCTCCTGTTTGTCATACGTTCGCCAAAAGTAAAATTCCCGATGCAGCGACTCGTTAAAGTTCGCTTTACGTCGTTCGCCGATGATGTAATTCTCCCACAGCGCCCCCACATCTTGCCGTATGGCGAGCGGCGAAAACGCACCGATGACCGCGTTGCGAATGCCGTTGTCGCAGAAATACCATTTCCCCGCTTTCGTAACCTCCTTGCGCAAGTTGCGTGAGAAAACGCCCAAACGATATACGACAAAAGCCTTTTCCAACAGGTCGAGGTATTTTTCGACGGTTGTCTTGCTCATGCCGAGCTGCCTGCCCAACTCCTCGTAAGAAACCTCGCTGCCCAGTTGGAAAGCGATAAGCCGCAACAGATTGCGCATCTTGCCCGAATTTTTCAATCCGTCGAGCGCCAAAATATCTTTCAACAGATACGCTCCGACAATATCGCGCAGATAATCGGTCTTGCGCCCGTAATCGTCCATCAGCACCACCTCCGGATAAGAGCCGTAAATCAAGCGGGATTCCAGATTTTGACGGGTTTCGAGCGGAGTTTCCGTTTGCGCAAGCTCCCGTTGGGAGAAAGGCGTAAGGCGGAATTGTACGCTGCGCCCCACCAACGGCTCGCCCGCCTTGTTCAACAAATCGAACGACGACGAGCCGCTCGCCAGCACGCTCACGCCCGGCACCTCATCGACTATCAATTTCAACACACTGCCCACCTGCGGTATATTCTGCGCCTCGTCGATAGCCAACAGGTCGATACCCGCCAGCAGATGCCGGTAATTGGCAGCCGAGCGATTCTCCAACAATGCCAGCGTATCGTAGTCTTCGCCGTTAAGCATCATCGTCCTGCCCGGATAATCCGCCACGATTTTGCGCATCATCACCGTTTTGCCTACGCGGCGCGCTCCGAAAATCAACACGACCTTGTTCGGCGCGATTCGTTCCGAAATCTGCTTTTGAAGCAATCTGTTTATCATCTCCATATTTTTCGATTCTCTGTTGCAAATATAGGCATTATTTTTTTCGGCAATCTCTTTTGTCGGAAAAATCGTACTGTCAAATGGCGTTTTTTATATAAAAATCGTACTGTCGGGTGGCGATTTTTCTTTTTCGGGGAGAGTGCCGACAGCGGCGATTTCGGAGAAAAAAACGATAACGATTTCATAAAAACATACCTATTTTCAGCCTTATTATATAATGGTAATCTGCCGCCAACCCCCGTCATCAGCAAGAAAAATGCAATTATTTTGAAAAAAATCGGAAAAAAATTTTGCGGAATATTTTTTTGTATATATCTTCGCCCCGAAAATACATTTTTATCATGTATTTCCGAAACATGGGAGAATGGAAAATTTTAATACCGTTAAGATAGGAAAAATTTATATATGATGCAAATTTTTCAATCAAATATTATTAACCAAAATGCAAAAATCATGAGAAAAAAATTCTTGAAAGTATCAGCGTCTGTCTTGTTGCTTTCGTCGATGGGGTTGTTTTTCCCGAGTTGCTCGGACGACTACGACGCAGACATCAGCAGACTTGAGCAGGAAATTGCCGCAAATGCTGCAGCAATACAACAAATTCAAGATCTTGTCAAATCGGGAAGCGTTATCTCTAACGTAGAAAGCAGTGCAAACGGCGTTACGGTAACGCTGAGCAACGGCAAGACCTTCGAGATTACAAACGGTACGAACGGTACGAACGGTATCGACGGAACGCCGGGTACGGTATGGACGATCGGCGACGACGACTACTGGTATCAGGACGGTGTAAAGACCGAACACCTTGCACGCGGTCCGCAAGGCGAACAGGGTATCCAAGGTGAACAAGGCGAGAAAGGCGAAAAGGGTGATACCGGTGCCCAAGGCGAGAAAGGCGAGAAGGGTGATACCGGTGCTCCCGGTGCCCAAGGTCCTGCCGGTCCTCAAGGCCCGCAAGGCGAAAAAGGCGAGAAGGGCGATACCGGCGCTACCGGTGCTCCCGGTGCCCAAGGTCCTGCCGGTCCTCAAGGCCCGCAAGGCGAAAAAGGCGAGAAGGGCGATACCGGCGCTACCGGTGCTCCCGGTGCCCAAGGTCCTGCCGGTCCTCAAGGCCCGCAAGGTAAAGAAGGTCCGCAAGGCGCAAAAGGCGATTCGATATACTACGTTCCCAATGTTGACGGATTCTTCCATAGATTCTTCAACGGTCAAGATATGGGTCAAACCGACATCAAGTGGCAAGGTACCGGTGTAACGGCAGCCATGACCGACGATGATCTTCTAATCTCCAACGTCGGTGGCGATCCTCTCAATACTTTCGTCGTTTCCAGAAGCAACGTACTGCGCAG
>CANQDQ010000023.1 GCA_947593515.1 uncultured Bacteroidales bacterium
AGCGAAAAACGGGACTCGAACCCGCGACCCTAACCTTGGCAAGGTTATGCTCTACCAACTGAGCTATTTTCGCATTTGCGGTTGCAAATATACGGCGGTTATTTTATTTGTGCAAATCTTATCCCGTTTTTTTCTTCAAAAAATATTGCAATGCTTGTCGAGCCGGCTTATCCGGCAAAGACAGCAAGTACAATGTATTTGTAGAGTGAGATATTTTATAGATATGGTATGGATTTTCAAAAAAAATGATTATCTTAGCCATGTCATTTTCGATAAATGCGTATTATGGATAAAAACCGATATTGTGTAATTCTGGCGGGCGGGGTCGGCAGCCGTTTCTGGCCGTCGAGCCGTATGGAACGCCCGAAACAGTTTCTCGATTTTTTCGGTATGGGACGTTCGTTGTTGCAGATAACTTACGACCGTTTTTCCTCGATTGTGCCGAAAGAGAATATTTTTATTTCCACGCACGAACAGTATCTCGGCATGGTGCGGGAGCAGCTGCCCGACGTGCCGCGCGACCGTATATTGGCGGAGTCGCAGCGGCGCAATACGGCGCCGTGTGTGGCGTGGGCGGCGTATCACGTGCGCGCGCTCGACCCCGATGCAGTAATGGTGGTTACCCCTGCCGACCACATGATTGCAAGCGAAGCGGCTTTCCGCGACGCTATTTTGCAGGGTATGGGTTTCGTCGAGGAGTTTCCTTCGTTGCTTACGTTGGGCATCAAGCCGACGCGACCCGAAACGGGATTCGGCTACATACAGGTAGGCGACGAATCGTCGGGCGCGATACGCCCCGTAAAAACGTTTACCGAGAAACCCAATCGCGACTTGGCGCAGGTGTTTGTCGATAGCGGCGAATTTTTCTGGAATGCGGGTATTTTCATGTGGAAAGCGCAGACGGTAATCGATGCTTTCAAACAATATCTGCCGGAAATTTCGCAGCGCTTCGAGAGCTGCGTGGAGAGTTTCGGACGTGCCGACGGGGTAGAGACGGTGCAGCAGCAGTTGGCAGCCTGCCCCAATATTTCGATAGATTACGGCATCATGGAAAAATCGTCGAACGTGTACGTGCTTTGTTCCAACTTCGGGTGGAGCGATGTGGGCACGTGGGGCGCCCTTTATGAGCTGGCGCAGAAAGATGCCTGCGAAAACGCCGTGCTGCACGGTCGGTCGATATGCTACGACAGCCACCGCAACGTGGTGTCGGCTGCCGACGGAAAGTTGGTGATACTCGAAGGGTTGGAAGATTATATCGTAACCGACTCGGACGATGTGCTGCTCGTGTGCCGTCGTTCGGAGGAGCAGCGCATACGACAGTTTGTCAATGATGCCAAGACCCGCTTCGGAAATGAATATGTATAAGGCGTCGCTTTCTGTCCGTTCTTGGTGGCCAAAAAGGCTGTGCTTTTTCTTTGCACTGCTTGGCGCATGGAGTGCCGTACCTATGCCGCTTTTCGGGCAGACGGCTTCCGATAGTGCGCGTATCGTCGAAGTGCTTGTCATGCCGCTTGCCGTGTCCGACCCGCATGGCTCGGAAATGACGGCGATAGCGTCGCTGTTCATCGGTGCGCCATACGTGGGCGGCACGCTCGAAGGCGACACGGTGGAGAGCCTCAAAATCAATCTGCACGCATTCGATTGCACGACGTTCGTCGAAACCGTTCTGGCTTTGGCGCGCACCCGTTCGTTCGGGCAGCGCACTGTTGAAGCCTACGCTGCACAGCTGCGGAATATCCGCTATCGCGGCGGCATCATCGACGGCTACTTGTCGCGCCTTCACTATTTCAGCGAATGGATAGCCGACAACGAACAGCGGGGCAGTGTCGTGGAGGTGAGCCGGCAAGCCGGCGGGGTGTGCGACACACTGCATCTTTCATTTATGAGCAGTCATGCCGATCTCTATCCGAAGTTGGCAGGCGACCCGCAGCAGCGGGCGCGCATTCGCGCGCAGGAACGCCGCTTGTCAGGGACAACGTTTTATTATATCCCCGCTTCCCGCATCGACACGGCAACGCTCGCTGCGATACACGACGGCGACATTATCGCCTTTACTACGGCAATAGCGGGGCTCGACATTGCCCATGTGGGGATAGCCTGTTGCCGCGACGGCGAGGTGCATCTCCTGCACGCTTCATCGTCGGCGGGGTGCGTGCTGCTCGACCCTCGTCCGTTGGCGCAGCAGCTGCAAGAAACGCGGCGCTTCACGGGCATACGCATTATTCGCCCCTGCCTGCGCGAGAATCCGATAAAATAATTCTGATTTAATATTCTGTACCGCCGTGAAAGATGCTTCGGCAGCCTCTTTTAATACTTGATACGGAAGATTTTTTTAATGGCACGGTACAGTTCGCCGAGCCAGAAAATGACCGAAGTCGAAGCGATGATGTACCCCCAGTCGACAAGCGACAGCGGTACGACGTTGAACATCTCCCCACCCACCGTTACGATGAGTATCTGTCCCACTAATATGACAGCCGCCACGGCAAGGAATGAAGTGCTCTGCCGCAGCTGCCGCAGAGAAGAACGGTTTGTCGCAAAGGCTTTGGCATTGAACATATTCCAAAATTGGAACAGCACGAATATCGTGAAAAATACCGTCAGTTCGTAGGGTGATAAGGCATCGGGAACAGCCTCGAAGCGGAAGTAGTCGGCAAAGAACGTTCCGACGCTGAAGTGCAACGGCGACGTGAAATCTTCGTATTTGAAATACTGCAACAGTCCGAACAGCACGAAAACGAAAAACAGTCCGATGCCCACGATGTCGGTCATCATCGGTTTGGTAATGATGAAATCGCTTTGCCGGCGCGGTTTGTTTTCCATCACCCGTTCGTTGGGCGGCAGCGATGCCAGCGCCATGGCGGCGAAGGTATCCATGATGAGGTTCACCCACAACATCTGCGTAACGGTGAGCGGCGATTCTGTGCCGAGAAACGCTCCGATGAACACAATGAGGCAAGCGGCTACATTGACGGTCATCTGGAAAAGCAGGAAGCGCTGTATGTTTTGGTAGAGCGAGCGCCCCCACATCACCGCGCGGGTGATGCTGTGAAACGAGTTGTCGAGAATCGTGATGCTGCTCGCCTCTTTGGCGACCGTCGTGCCGTCGCCCATCGACAGTCCCACTTGGGCGGCGTTGAGGGCGGGCGCGTCGTTGGTGCCGTCGCCGGTTACCGCCACCACTTCGCCCATGCTTTGCAGCAGCCGCACGAGGCGTTCCTTGTCCATCGGACGGGCGCGCGATATGATTTTCAGGTCGGGCAGGCGGCGCAGCAGTTCTTCGTCGGAAGTGGCGGCAAATTCCACGCCCGTCGTGATGTTGCGGTCGTCGTCGCCGGGCAGCCACAATCCGATTTGTCTGCCTATTTCCCGTGCCGTTCCCGGAGTGTCGCCTGTAACGATTTTTACCGCCACGCCGGCGCGGAGGCACGATTGTATGGCAGCCGGTACGTCGCTGCGCACGGGGTCGGAAATGGCGACGATGCCGATGAACGTCAAATCGACATTGTACAGCCGTCCGTCGGCGAAATGCGGCGTATCGTCGTCGAGTATCTGGTAGGCGAATCCGAGTGTGCGCATGGCTTGCGACTGGTAGGCGAGCAGCTGTTTATCGACCGCCGGTTTGTATTCGGCAGCCGGTACGATGCCGTCGGCGGTAATCACCCGCCGGCTTTCGCCCAAAACGATTTCGGGTGCTCCTTTCACGTAAAGCACTTTTTTGCCGAGCAGCGGCGAGCGCACGATGCTGGCCATGTATTTGCGTTCTGTTGAAAATGTCAATTGGTCGGTTGCTTCCGCCGCCTCCCGTAAGGCAAGATAATCTTCGCCCTGCGCTTGCAGCCAGAGCAGCAGCGCGCCTTCCGTCGGGTTGCCGATGGCTTTTGTCTTGCCGTCGCCCGACGTTTCGAGGTAGGCGGTCGTGTTGGCGGCGATGCCTTCCCGTATCACGTTGCTCAATTCGTCGCGGGAGAGCTGCTGCCCTTTCAATCCCCAGAAATTCGTTTCGTGCACCCGCATCTGGTTTTGCGTGAGCGTTCCTGTCTTGTCGGTGCAAATGACGGTTACGGCGCCCATCGTTTCGCAGGCGTGCATTTTGCGCACGAGGTTATTGGTGGCGAGCATACGTTTCATACTCAACGCCAAACTCAATACGATACTCATGGGAAGCCCTTCGGGCAGCGAAACGACCACTAAGGTAACCGCTATCATCAAGGTCTGGAAAATGTAGGCGACCATCTCCATGCCGGAGGGGTCGGGCGTATTCACGAAGAAGATAAGCAGCCGTGCCGCCACGATGAGCAGGGCGGTTGTCGCACCGGCGATGGTAAGGAATCGTCCCAGTTTGTTGAGCTGTCGGTTCAGCGGTGTTTTGGTGTCGTTCTGTATTTGCGAACCGGTATATACTTTCCCGTACTCGGTGGCGTCGCCCACAGCCGTAACGCGGCACATTCCGTGTCCGTCGACCACCGTCGTGCCTTTCATCACTTCGTTCGAGGGATAGGTGGCATCGGCGTCGAAGTCTGCTTCGACGGTCGTTTTCGACACCACCGGTTCGCCGGTGAGCGTCGATTCGTTGATTTGCAGCGACACGCTTTCGAGCAGCTCGCCGTCGGCGGGCACTTCTTCGCCTAATTCGAGGACGACGACATCGCCCACGACGACCTCTTTTTTCAAAATTTCATGTATGGCGCCGTTGCGCACGACCTTCACGGGAATATCGTCGTTTACCTGATTGAGTATATCGAATTTCTTGTTCGCACTCAGCTCGAACAGAAATCCCACCACCGTTGCTAGCACTACGGCAATGAAGATGCCCGCCGGCTCGAAGAACACCGACGCCCCTTTGTCGAGGCGCACGTATTCATATACCGATACGGCGACCGACATCAGAAATGCCACGACTAATATGCGGATAATCGGGTCTTTGAATTTTTCCAAAAACAGAATCCATGCCGATGTTTTCTTCGGCGGCGTGAGCACGTTGGCGCCGTGCAGACGGCGGCTTTCTTCCACTTGTTCGGCGGTCAGTCCGGTGTAGGTATGCGTATGTTCCATGACACTTTTTGAAAAACGGTGCAAATATATAATATTCTCAACAAACAATGCGCCGAAAAGTGCGCGAAAACAGAAATGTAAAATTGTAATATGACGAGTGCCGCTCCGGAGTCGGAACAGCACCCGTGTATATATGATGAAAAAATCAATAAACCAGCGAAATATTGTCTATCCAGAAGCGGGTGCCTACGGCGCCGATGAAAGCCCCCTTGTCGCCCGCCGAAATGCGGAGCATCAGGTGGGTAGGCGTGGCGTCGGGTTCTGCCCAGCCTACGACTTGGATAGGCACGTTTTTCCCTTTGCTGTTGGTCGTGTAGCGCGGACCGTCGGGCAGCAGCAGCGCCATATCTTCGATGTAATAAGGCTCGTTGCTGATGTCGCCGTAATAAATGGGTATGCGGAATCCGTTTTGCCATTCCTCCACCGATTCGCTGAATTTGTAATAGCCTGTTCCCACCCGACGGGCGAAGATGTTGCCGTCTTTGTCTTCCCACCGCTGTATGAGGTAGAGGCTGATTTCGGCGTTGTCTTTCCCTTCGATTTTGGAGGGGCGTTTCAGTCCGGTGGCTTTTATCACCTGATCGGCGAGCGACAGTTTGTAGTCGAGTTGCAGGGCTTTGGGGCGTTGGGTGAACGGTATTCCCTGATCGATTTTTTCCTGCGGATTTTTGGCGTTTTTTATCGGTTCGCAGGCAGCTCCCAAATAGATGGAGCCGGTAACCACGACCGTGATATTGACGATGCCCAATGCCTTGCAGGAGTCTTTGATGACTTCGAGGCGGGCGCAGAGATTGCCCGGCTCCCGTTCTTCGGGAAAGACGGTTACGCTTACCTTGTCGATGCCCACCGGCGATGCCCATACGCTCGACGACCCCCACGGCGAGTCGCTCGAGCCGCGCACCCACGGGCGGGCTTTCGTGAGCGTCTGTGTCGGTGCCATGTGGTAGCACTTTTTGGTGGCGCCTCCCAGTATGGCAGCTTCTTTGATGACGCGTGTCGTCCAGTGTTCCATGTCGCCGTAGGGCAGCAGTTCCACCCGTTCGGCGGGGCTTTCCTGCGCGTACGATGCAAGGGCGCAGAGAAGCAGAGCTATTGACAAGGCAAGATGTTTCATATCGGAACGTTTTTCGTTTTTTGACGTCGGGATTAGCGACCGGCGCGTTTGCGCTCGATTTCGTCGAGAATGATTTTGCGTATGCGCAGGTGGTGCGGGGTTACTTCGAGATATTCGTCTTCCTTGATGTATTCGAGCGACTCTTCGAGGCTCATGATGACGGGCGGAATGATGTGCGCCTTTTCGTCGGCGCCCGAAGCCCGCATATTGGTGAGCTTTTTCGACTTGGTAACGTTCACCACGATGTCGCCCTCTTTGGCGTTTTCGCCGACGACCTGTCCGGCATACACCTCTTCCTGCGGGAAGATGAAGAACCGCCCGCGGTCTTGCAGCTTGTCGAGGGCGTAGGCATACACCGTGCCCGCTTCCATGGCGATGAGCGAACCGTTGGTGCGGCGGTCGATGTCGCCTTTCCACGGCTGGTATTCGAGAAAACGGTGCGCCATGATGGCCTCGCCGGCAGAGGCGGTGAGTACGTTGTTGCGCAACCCGATGATGCCGCGCGAGGGAATGGAAAATTCGAGGTGTATGCGGTCGCCCTGCGTGTCCATCGACAGCAGGTCGCCTTTGCGGCGGGTTACCATATCTATCATCTTGCTGGAATACTCTTCGGGCACGTTGATGGTAAGCTGTTCCACCGGCTCGCATTTCACGCCGTCGATTTCTTTTACGATGACTTGGGGCTGCCCCACTTGCAGTTCGTAGCCTTCGCGGCGCATGGTTTCGATGAGAATGGAGAGGTGCAGCACGCCGCGACCGTAGACGTTCCACACGTCGGAGTCGGGTGCTTTTTCCACCCGCAGGGCGAGGTTGCGTTCCAGTTCTTTGGCGAGGCGGTCGGCGATGTGGCGCGAGGTAACGTATTTGCCGTCGCGACCGAAGAAAGGCGAATCGTTGTTGGTGAAAGTCATCGACATGGTAGGCTCGTCTATGGCGATGCGGGGCAGCGGCTCCGGCGTTTCGGGGTCGGCTATGGTGTCGCCTATCTCGAAGCCCTCGATGCCCACCAGCGCGCAGAGCTCGCCGGAGGCGGCGCACTCCGTCCGCGTGCGGCTCATGCCCTCGAAAGTCAGCAGCTCTTTGATATGCTGTTTCACAATGGAGCCGTCGCGGCGGCAGAGGGCGATTTCCTGCCCCTCGTGCAGCTCGCCGCGATGTACGCGCCCGATGGCTATCCGACCCACATACGACGAAAAGTCGAGCGAGGTGATAAGCATCTGCGCCGCCCCTTCGAGGCATTGGGGCGCGGGGATATGTTCGATAATGGTGTCGAGCAGTACGGTGATGTTGTCGGTCGGCTTGCGCCAGTCGGTAGACATCCAGTTCTGTTTGGCGGAGCCGAAAATGGTCGGAAAGTCGAGCTGTTCTTCGGTGGCGTCGAGGTTGCACATCAGGTCGAACACCATTTCCTGCACCTCGTCGGGGCGACAGTTCTGCTTATCCACCTTGTTGATGACGACAATCGGTTTCAGCCCTATCTGTATCGCCTTTTGCAGCACGAAGCGCGTCTGCGGCATCGGACCCTCGAAAGCATCGACGAGCAGCAGGCAGCCGTCGGCCATATTCAACACCCGTTCCACTTCGCCGCCGAAGTCGGCATGACCCGGAGTGTCGATGATGTTTATCTTGTAGTCTTTGTAACGAATGGAAACGTTTTTCGAGAGAATCGTGATGCCGCGCTCCCGTTCGAGGTCGTTGTTGTCGAGAATGAGTTCGCCCGCATTTTGATTGTCGCGGAAAAGCCGTCCCGCCATCAACATCTTATCGACCAGCGTCGTTTTGCCGTGGTCTACGTGCGCGATGATGGCGATATTCCGGATATTCTGTTGTTGCATACCTTAAAAAATTTTCCTGTGCGGAAATCGTTTTGTCCGCTTCCGCAAATTTCCGGCGGCAAAGGTACGATAAAAACGGAATAATCGCGAAGAAAATCAGTCGGATTTTTATATCTTTCAGACAGAATCTCTTTGATATACGAAACGAAGCCGCCTTGCGGGCGGCTTCGTTTTATAATGGGATTGCGCCGTATGATGCGATGAAACTCCGAATGACAGGATTTGAGTGCTTCCTCTCCGTTGTAATCCACCGTGCTAAGCATACCCGAAGGCGTGGCCCGCCATTGGAGAAAAAAGCTTGTCTCGGTATTTCATAAGATTTGAAGAGTTTCCCAATCCAATACGACGCAATCTTATGGGTTACCGTTTCAACAATACAAATATACTCATCTCTTTCGAGAAAAACAAATTTACCGGCAAAAAAGTGAAAGCGGACGAAAATTTTTCGATTATTTTTGTCGTCGGGCGAATAACCGTATATTTGTATCGACGATAACGACAACCTCTGACAACATGAACAACTTTTCTTTTTGCACTCCTACCGAATTTGTGTTCGGACGCAACACGGAAACCCGATGCGGCGAGTTGTGCCGCAAATACGGCGCGTCCAAAGTATTGCTCGTTTACGGCGGCGGTTCGGCGGTGAAAAGCGGACTGCTGGCTCGCGTCGAAGATTCCCTGCGCCGTGCAGGCGTGGCGAGTGTCGCGCTCGGCGGCATACAGCCCAACCCAACCGACCCCAAAGTGTATGAAGGCATTGCCCTTGCCCGCGCCGAAGGGGCGGATATGCTGCTTGCCGTAGGCGGCGGTTCGGTCATCGACACCGCCAAAGCCATTGCCGCCGGCGTGTTGTACGACGGCGACTTTTGGGATTTCTTCGCGCAGAAAGCCGTTGTGGAGAAAGCGTTGAAAGTGGGCGTCGTACTCACCATTCCCGCTGCGGGCAGTGAAGGGTCGGGCAACAGCGTCATCACCAAACTCGACGGACTGCACAAGATAAGTCTGCGCACGCCGTCGGCGCTGCGACCCGTCTTTGCCGTGATGAATCCCGAGCTTACCTACACGCTGCCGCCGTTCCAGACGGCGTGCGGCATTGCCGACATGATGGCACACATCATGGAGCGCTATTTCTCCAACACGACGGGCGTAGAGGTTACCGACCGCCTGTGCGAGGGGCTGCTGAAAGCGATTATCGGGCAGGCGCGCATCGTCATGCAGATGCCGGACGACTACGATGCCCGCGCCAACCTGATGTGGAGCGGCACACTGGCACATAACGGACTGTGCGGCGTCGGGCGCGACGAAGACTGGTCGTCGCACTTCATGGAGCACGAAATCAGTGCCGTGTATAACGTGGCGCACGGAGCAGGGTTGGCGGTCATCTTTCCGGCTTGGCTCACCTACATGGCGGAGCATCATGTCGATAAGCTCTACCAATTTGCCGTGCGCGTATGGGATATTCCCGAATCCGACGACCGCAAGACGGCGGCTCTGCGCGCCGTGCGCAAGCTGAAAGAGTTTTTCACCTCTCTCGGTCTGCCCGTCGATTTCAAGGGTTTGGGCATAGAGCAGCCCGACATCGACCTGTTGGTGAATAAGCTGCACGAAAACAAGGGCGAACGGGTAGGGGCTTACCTGCCGCTCGATCGCACCCGCAGCCGCCGCATTTACGAACTCGCTTTATAAGATGCTGGGTAAAAACAAAATAAAATTCATACGGTCGCTCGAACGGAAAAAGGAGCGGCGCGAAAGCGGTTGCTTCCTTGCCGAAGGCAGCAAGCTCGTGGGCGACACGCTCGGCGCGTTCGCGTGCGAACTGTTGGTCGCCACGCCTGCGTGGTTGCAGGCGCACCGCGATGTTCGGGCTGCCGAAATCGTGGAAGCCGCGCCGGAGGAGATAGCCCGCGCCTCGCTGCTGACAACGCCGCAAGAAGTGGTGGCGGTCTATCGCATACCGCATCATACCCTCGATGTGGCGGCAATGGGGGAGCGGCTCACCCTCGCGCTCGATACGGTGCAAGACCCGGGCAATCTGGGTACCATCGTGCGCATTGCCGACTGGTACGGCATCGACGACATCGTTTGTTCGCCTGCCTGCGCCGACCTCTACAATCCCAAGACCGTGCAAGCCACGATGGGCGCCCTCTCTCGCGTGCGCGTACATTATATGCCGTTGCCCGAATTTCTGTCGCAGGTACACGTTCCCGTTTATGGAACATTCCTCGACGGCGAGAACATCTACACGCAGCCTCTTGCCGAGCGGGCGGTACTGGTCATGGGAAACGAGGGGCGCGGCATTTCCGCCGAGACGGAGCCGTACATCACCCGTCGCCTCTTCCTGCCCGACTATCCGGAGGGGCGGGCGGCATCGGAGTCGCTGAACGTCGCGGTGGCGACGGCAGTGGCGTGCGCCGAATTTCGTCGCCCCAAATAGCAGTTTTTTTGAAAAAAGATTGGTCGAAAATACTTGTGCTTTCGCGCTATAATCCGTGCGCTTTGGCTTCGTTCCAAAGGGCGTCCATCTCGCCCAACGTCATTTCACTCAGCGGTTTGCCCTGCTTGCCGGCTTGCTCCTCCACGTAGTTGAAGCGGCGGATAAATTTTTGGTTGGTACGTTCCAACGCATTTTCGGGATTGATTTTGTAAAGCCGCGCCGCATTTATCAGACTGAAAAAGAGGTCGCCGCACTCCATTTCCGCCTTGTCGGCGTCCATGCCGCCGATTTCGTTCTGGAACTCCGCGATTTCTTCTTTCACCTTGTCCCACACCTGTTCGCGCTCCTCCCAGTCGAAACCGGCGTTGCGCGCTTTCTCCTGTATGCGGTACGCCTTGATGAGGGCGGGCAGCGAGGCGGGAACACCTGCCAGCACGGTTTTGTTGCCCCCTTTCTCTTTCAGTTTCAGCGCCTCCCAGTTCTGTTCCACCTGTCCGGCAGTCTCGGCAGCCGCCGTGCCGAACACGTGCGGGTGTCGGTAAATCAGCTTTTCACACAGCGCGTTGCACACGTCCGCCATGTCGAAAAGTCCCTTTTCCTCGCCGATTTTGGCGTAAAAAGCCACGTGCAGCAGCACGTCGCCCAACTCTTTTTTGATGGCGGCGTTGTCGTTCTGGATTATCGCTTCGCACAATTCGTAGGTCTCCTCTATCGTGTTGGAGCGGAGCGATTCGTTGGTCTGTTTGCTGTCCCACGGGCATTTCACCCGCAGCTCGTCGAGTATGTCGAGAAAGCGCCCGAATGCCGCGCACTTCTCTTCGCGTGTATGAATAGACATCTTTTTTATAAATTTTTCGCCGGCAAAGGTAATGATTTTCGTCGGAAAAAATTATCTTTGTCCTTTCATAGACAATCGAAAAAACAAAGAACAGAAAAATGGGAAAAGTCCTTATCATCGGCGCCGGCGGCGTAGCCACCGTAGCCGCCCACAAAGTGGCGCAAAACGCCGACGTCTTTACCGACATCATGATAGCCAGCCGCACCCTCTCCAAGTGCGACGCCATAGTGAAAGCTATCGGAAATCCTGCCATAAAGACCGCGCAGGTCGATGCCGACGATGTGGAGCAGCTCGTCGCGCTCTTTGAAAGTTTCCGCCCCGACATCGTCATGAATCTGGCGCTGCCCTATCAAGACCTTACCATCATGGACGCCTGCCTGCGCACCGGTGTCAATTACCTCGATACGGCAAATTACGAGCCGAAAGACGAAGCGCACTTCGAGTACAGTTGGCAGTGGGCTTACAAAGAGCGTTTCGAACAGGCGGGGCTTACCGCCATTCTCGGCTGCGGCTTCGACCCGGGCGTTACGAGCGTGTACACCGCTTATGCCGCCAAGCACCACTTCGACGAGATACACTATCTCGACATCGTGGACTGCAACGCCGGAAACCACCACAAGGCTTTCGCCACCAACTTCAATCCCGAAATCAATATCCGCGAAATCACCCAAAAAGGGCTCTATTGGGAAAACGGCAAATGGATAGAAACGGAGCCGCTCGAAATACACCGCCCGCTCACCTATCCCCGCGTCGGCGCCCGTGAAAGCTATCTGCTGCACCACGAGGAGTTGGAGAGTCTGGTGAAAAACTATCCCACCATCAAGCGCGCCCGCTTCTGGATGACTTTCGGACAGGAGTACCTGACGCACCTGCGCGTGATACAGAACATCGGCATGGCGAGCATCGTGCCTATCGATTACAACGGTATGCAAATCGTGCCGCTGCAATTCCTCAAAGCCGTGCTGCCCAACCCGCAGGAACTGGGCGAAAACTACGACGGCGAGACCTCTATCGGCTGTCGCATTCGGGGTGTCAAAGACGGC
This sequence comes from uncultured Bacteroidales bacterium, assembly GCA_947593515.1. GTDB lineage: Bacteria > Bacteroidota > Bacteroidia > Bacteroidales > UBA11471 > Caccoplasma. Next base: position 12,320 of record CANQDQ010000023.1, read on the forward strand.
AAAGAACGCACCTACTACGTCTATAACAACTGTTCGCATCGCGCCGCCTACGAGGAGACCGGTATGCAGGGCGTAAGCTACACGACGGGCGTACCCGCCATGATCGGAGCGATGATGTTCCTCAAAGGCATCTGGCGCAAAGCCGGTGTGTTCAACGTCGAGGAGTTCGACCCCGACCCCTTCATGGAACAGTTGAACAAACAGGGTCTGCCGTGGCACGAAATCTTCGACGGCGACCTCGAATTGTAATGAAACAATAAATACCACCCGATATGGAAGAAGAAAAGAAAGAAACCGCAAAAGCGGCGATACCGACGGAGAAACTCAACGCCCTGCGCGCCGCTATGGATAAAATCGAAAAGAATTACGGCAAAGGCGCCATTATGAAACTGGGCGACGACCAAGTGGAAGAAATTGCCGTCATACCCACCGGCTCGATAGGGCTTAACGCCGCACTCGGCGTAGGCGGCTATCCGCGCGGACGTGTCATCGAAATATACGGTCCCGAGTCGTCCGGTAAAACGACGCTCGCCATACACGCCATCGCCGAAGCGCAGAAAGCGGGCGGCATCGCTGCCATTATCGATGCCGAACACGCATTCGACCGCTTCTATGCCGAGAAGTTGGGCGTCGATGTCGAAAATCTTTGGATTTCGCAGCCCGACAGCGGCGAGCAGGCTTTGGAAATAGCCGAGCAGCTTATCCGCTCGTCGGCCGTCGATATCGTCGTCATCGACTCCGTTGCCGCTCTCACGCCGAAAGCCGAACTCGAAGGCGATATGGGCGACTCCAAAATGGGCTTGCAGGCGCGCCTCATGTCGCAGGCGCTGCGCAAACTCACGGCGACCATAAGCAAAACCAACACCACCTGCATCTTCATCAACCAGCTGCGCGACAAACTCGGCGTCATGTTCGGCAACCCCGAAACCACCACCGGTGGCAACGCCCTGAAATTCTATGCCTCCGTGCGCCTCGATATTCGCCGCATCAGTCAAATCAAAGACGGAGAAGAGGTCATCGGCAACCAGACGCGTGTAAAAGTGGTGAAAAACAAAGTGGCGCCTCCTTTCCGCCGTGCGGAGTTCGACATCATGTTCGGCGAGGGCATTTCCCGTGCCGGCGAAATTGTCGATCTCGGTGTCGAGAAAGGCATCATCAAAAAGAGCGGCTCGTGGTTCAGCTACAACGACACCAAGTTGGGACAAGGACGCGATGCCACCAAGAAATGTATTCAGGACAATCCCGAGTTGGCCGACGAATTGGAAGCCCTCATCATGGCGGCTCTCAAATCGACGAAATAAAAAATATATCGCTCAAACACAAAGCGCACCCGACGGGTGCGCTTTGTGTTTATCTTGCAGTAAAAAAATCAATAGAGGTCTTTGTCGTCGCTCATGTCGAGGTCGTCGAAACCTTCGGGGTCAAGTTCGTCGGGGTCGAAACCCGCATCGCCGTAGAAGTCGTCGTCGATGCCCAAATCATCGGCAACGGCGTTTTTCTTTTCCAACTCGTCGAAGTCGATGGTTTGAGGCGGAGGCGTGCCCATAGATTTGGAGCAGAGCGGTTTGTCCAAATTCTTTCCCGTGATGATTTCGCGCAGTTCCATGAAGAACGACCGCTCGGTCATGTTGTCGAATACGAACAGCATACGCTGTTTTTCCTCTTCTATCAGTTCGCTCAGGCGCGTGTCCGCCATAATCCATGAGTCCTCCTCGTAGCCCGTCTCCATATCCATGAGGGTAACTTCGGTTTTCTTTTCCCAGTTGTCCTCGCAGATGAAAAACGAGGTAAGCTGGTCGTGCGTGTAGTTTACCGAATCGAGAATGGCGTTGTTGAGTTCGAGAAACGTCGCTTCGGAGTCGATGGAAATTTCGCGGGCGAAATGATCGACTTCATCGGAAAGAATCAGAAATTTATATACCATGTTTTTCTGTTTTTATGGATTTATTTACCCTTGACGATACCCCGCTCCGACGCGCGGACGAATTGCAGTATTTCGTCGCGTTCGGGAGTAGCGGGAATGTTTGCTTCGATATATTTCAGGGCATCGGACGTGTTCATGCCCTTCATGTAGATGCAGCGGTACACCTCCTGTATCAGAGCAATGGTTTCCTCGCTGAAATTGCGGCGGCGCAATCCAATGACATTGATGCCGGCAAAAGTGATGGGCGTGTGTCCTATCGTGGCGTACGGCGGAATGTCTTTGTTGATTTGCGAGCCGCCCTGCACCATGACGTGCTTGCCGATGCGGGTGAACTGGTGGCACAGCACTCCGCCGCTGATGATGGCGAAGTCGTCGATGACCACTTCACCGCCAATCTGCGTGGCGTTCGATATGATGATATTGTTACCCAATACGCAGTCGTGGGCTATGTGCACATAAGCCATAAGCAGGCAGTTGCTGCCGATGATGGTTTTTCCTTTCGATGCCGTGCCGCGATTCACCGTTACGCACTCGCGCAGCGTGGTGTTGTCGCCTATCTCGGCAGTCGTTTCTTCTCCTTTGAATTTGAGGTCTTGCGGTATGGCGGAAACGACGGCTCCCGGAAATATCTTGCAATTTTTCCCGATGCGTGCTCCGCTCAATATCGTGGCGTTCGACATGATGCAGGTGCCGTCGCCGATGACGACGTTTTTATCTATGGTAACGAAAGGTCCTATTTCTACGTTTCTTCCTATTTGTGCTTCGGGGTGGATACAAGCTGATGGGTGTTGCATAATCAGTTTAGGTTTTGTGCGTTTTATTTGTTTTTGACGATTTGTGCCATGAACTCTACTTCTGTCGTTATCTTGTCACCAACGAAAGCATAGCCTTTCATATAGGCGCAGCCGCGTCGCATTTCCGTCATGTACGATACGTGGAATATGGCGGTATCGCCCGGCACCACTTTCTGGCGGAATTTTACATTGTCTATTTTCAGGAAATAGGTCGAGTAGGAGGCGGGATCATCGACCGAGTTGAGGGTCAGCAGACCGCCCGTCTGTGCCATCGCTTCGATAAGCAGCACGCCCGGCACGACCGGTTCCTGCGGAAAGTGTCCTTGGAAAAACGGTTCGTTGCTGGTAAAGTTTTTGATGCCGACGATATGGTTTTTCCCCATTTCGATGATTTTGTCCACCAGCAGCATCGGGTAACGGTGCGGGAGCAGCTCTTTGATGCGATTCACGTCCATTACCGGCGCCTTGTTGGGGTCGTACAGCGGAGCCTGTATTTCCTGCCGTTTTATCTCTTTGCGAATCAGGTGTGTGAATTGGCTGTTGATTTTATGACCCGGACGGGTGGCGATGATGCGCCCCTTTATCGGTCGTCCGATGAGCGCCATATCGCCGAGAACATCGAGCAGTTTATGGCGTGCCGGTTCGTTTTTGAACGCCAGCGGACGGTTGCTGATAAAGCCGAGTTTGTCGGCGTCGCGGTGCTGCGCCCCCATCAGGTCGGCAATGCGGTCGAATTCCGGCTGTTCGATTTTCTGGTCGTAGATGACAATGGCGTTGTCGAGGTCGCCGCCCTTTATCAGGTTGTTTTTCAATAACTGTTCTATTTCGCGGACGAATACGAATGTGCGCGCCGACGCTATTTCATCGGCAAAACATTTCATATCTTCCAGACTTGCATATTGGTAATTGAGAATGGGCGAATCGAAAAGCACCATGGTGCTGACGCTGAAATGGTCGTCGGGCAGCGCTATGATGGAGGCTCCCGTTTCTTCATCGGTTACCTCTATTTTGTTGCGGATAATGTAGTAATCTTTTTCGGCGTTTTGTTCGTCGATGCCCACCCGCTCGATATTTTCCACATAGATGCGGGCGCTACCGTCGAGAATGGGAAATTCGGGTGCGTTCACCTGTATCAGACAGTTGTCTATTTCCAAAGCGTAGAGAGCCGCCATGGCGTGTTCGATGGTGCTTACCGACACGTTCTGTTTTCCCAGCACGGTGCCGCGTTGCGTTGCCGTTACATTTTCGGCTACGGCATCGATGACGGGTTGTCCTTCGAGGTCGATGCGCTGTATTTTGTATCCGTGATTTTCGGGTGCAGGCAGAAAAGTGATTTCTATATCGAGACCGGTATGCAATCCCTTGCCTTGCAGCGTGAAGCTCCCTTTGAGTGTCTGTTGTTTCATCTCGTTTACTTTATGCGTTGTCGTTTCCTGTTTTCTCCGATAATTGTTGTTTGAGGGCGGCTACCTCTTTTTGCAGCTGTCTGACGGTTTGGCTCAATTCGGGCAATTTCCGCATCAATACGCTCATGCGGGCAAATTCCCGTGCCGGTATTGCCGGTGCGCCCAGCAGGTTGCTGTCGGCTTCGACGTGATTGGGGACGCCCGATTGCGCTCCGAAATTCGACCGGTCGCCGACGGTGATGTGCCCGGCAAAGCCCACCTGTCCGCCTACCATGCAGTGGCTTCCTATTTTCGTGGAGCCTGCCACGCCCACCTGTGCCGCCATGACGGTATGTTCGCCTACCTCTACGTTGTGGGCTATCTGTATGAGGTTGTCGAGTTTTGTTCCCCGATGTACGACGGTCGAGCCCATAGTGGCGCGGTCGATGGTCGTGTTGGCGCCTACTTCCACGTCGTCCTCAATGACCACGTTTCCGATTTGGGCTATCTTTTCATACCTTCCGTCGTGCGGGGCAAACCCGAATCCGTCGGCGCCTATCACCGCTCCTGCGTGTATGATGCAGTGTGCGCCTATCACGCAGTCGCGGTATATTTTTACACCCGGATAGATAATGGTGCCGGTGCCGATTTTTACGTTTTCGCCGATATAGGCTTGGGGATAGATTTTACACCCTTCGCCCAATGCCGCATTTTCGTCGATGTAGGCAAATTCACCTATATATATAGATTCGGAAAGTTTTGCCGACGCTGCAATATGCGCATTTTTTTCGATGCCTTTTTTTTCGGGTCGGGCTTGATTGACCATATTCAGCAGCAATGCCAGACAGGCATAAGAGTCTTCCACCTCGATGAGTGTCGCTTTTATTTCGCCTTCGGGTTGGAACCCTTTGTTCACCAAAACGATGCCCGCACGGGTCGTATAGATGTGCGGCGTATATTTGGGATTGGCGAGAAACGTCAGCGAGTCGGGCGTACCTTCTTCTATCTTCGACAGGTTGCTTACGCGCACATTTTCGTCGCCTATTACTTTGCCATGAAGGAATTGCGCTATTTCTTTGGCAGAAAATTCCATAACTGTTTTCGGTTTCGTGAAGTCAAAAGTTGTTCTTAAAAGTTACAAAGTACGTACTTTTTTTTGAAACGGAGAAATAATATGCCGGTTAATTTGTACTTGCCGTTTTTCCGGTAAAGAATTTTACGCTTGTTGAAAGAAATCGCGAAAAAATAGCATTTTTTTGAAATAAAATATCTACTTTTGCCCCCTTGATAGAAATACTAAAAAAGTATCGTGCAATATGATGAAACCTTTGCAGGAAAAACTTGCGAAATATGATGCTCCGCAAAAGGCGAAAGCGATGGGGGTATATCCCTATTTTCGCAAAATAGAGAGCGATCAAGACACGGAAGTGCTAATCAATGGAAAAAAAGTTCTCATGTTCGGGTCGAACAGCTATTTGGGACTTACCAATCACCCTAAAATCAAAGAAGCCGCCATTGCTGCCATAAAAAAATACGGTACCGGTTGTGCCGGTTCCCGTTTTCTCAACGGTACGCTCGATATTCATGTCGAGCTGGAAAACCGGTTGGCGCGTTTCATCGGAAAAGAAGAAGCCATTATATATTCCACCGGCTTTCAGGTGAATATGGGCGTCGTTTCGTGCCTTACCGGTCGGGACGATTGTTTGATATGGGACGAGCGCGACCATGCCTCCATTATCGAGGGACGGCGGCTCAGTTTCTCCAATCCGTTGAAATTTAAGCACAACGATATGGAATCGCTTGAAAAAGTGCTGAAATCGTGTAAAGAAGACGCCATCAAACTGATAGTCGTAGAGAGCGTGTACAGCATGGAGGGCGACGTAGCCGACCTTCCTGCCATTACGGCGCTGGCGAAAAAATACAATGCGTCGGTATATGTCGATGAGGCACACGGGCTCGGCGTATTCGGCAAGCAGGGGCGCGGGGTGTGCAACCAGCTCGGCGTAACCGACGATGTCGATTGCATCATGGGTACGTTCAGCAAATCGTTTGCATCGCTCGGCGGTTTCATTGCCACCGACTCCGTTACTGCCAACTACCTGCGGCACAACTCCCGTTCCTACATATTCAGCGCGAGCATCACGCCGGCTTCCACCGCCGCCGTAGGGGCTGCGCTCGACATTATCGAGAGCGAACCCGAGCGCATTCAGAATCTTTGGGACGTTACCCGCTACGCCCTCGACGGTTTCCGTCGCATCGGCTGCGAGATAGGCAACACTTCGACGCCTATCATTCCGCTCTTTATCCGCGACAACACCACCACTTTCATGATAACCCGCGACCTTTTCGAGGAAGGTATTTTCGTCAATCCCGTCGTTTCACCCGCCGTGCCCTCCGAAGACACCTTGATACGGTTCTCGCTGATGGCTACCCACACGAAAAAACAGGTCGATTACGCCCTCGAAAAAATCGAAAAATGTTTCAAACATTACGGCGTTATCCGATAAAACGATTCCGTGAGGCAACAAAAAAGCTCCCGTTTTGCGGGAGCTTTTTTTGTTCGCTGTGATCGGGATTATTTCAGTCCGAGTTTCTTTCGTATATCTTTGGGAATGGCATTTTTGTTTACCATGAACGACATGGTTTTGTATGCCACGAACGGACGGGAGAAGTAGTAGTAGCCGTCGTAAGGCGACGCCGTTACGCCCCACGAATTTTTCACCTTGTAATATGCATTGCCGTTTTGGTCGGTAGCCGTACCGATGATTACCATGCCGTGGTCGTCGGTCGTTTCGTAGTTGTCGAAAGCCGTTTGGCGCATCTCCTGCGTGATGACTTTTTCTTTGCCGGGCTTGTCGAATTTGTAGAGCATCTTGTCCCGTTCGGCAGGAGAGAGGTCGCCCCAGCGGGCGGCGTCGGTGCCTTCCATGCTCGACAGGTCGGCTTCGGGTACGATAGCGACGGCGAGCGAGCGGCTGAATCCTTTTTCCGTAACATCGCTGCCCCATGCCACCGTATAATCGTTGTCGAGGGCATAGTCGATGATTGTCATCAGTTCGTCCAGCGGCACGTTGTAGCTTACGCCCCAAGCCCAGTTGTCGGGTAGTTCTAAGACGAAAGGTGCGTAGAACGGGTGGTGCGTGTAGGAGGTAATATCCACGTAGTCGTCCATTTTGATAGGCAGCGAGGCGGCAAACGATTGCGGCGTGTATTCTTTTCCGTTATAGGTGAATTTTTCGGGACGCACGCCGAAGTAGGCGTCGAGAATGCTGTTCAGACCCGTCTGCCATGCCGTCGTCAATTTTCCGCCCGTGCGGTCTGCCGTGTTGATGACGGCATCGACATAGGCTTTCAGCACGGCGTCGATTTCGTTAAACTCCGGAAGCTCCGTTCCGTAGTTCAATCCCGGATACACCTCTTCGGGCACAATGCCGTAATCGCGTATGCCGTTGGTAACATCGTGGGCGGCGCCGCCTACGGCGAAATTCAAATGCCCGTGCAGACGCACGTATTTTACGGCTTTTTCGAAATAGATGTTTCGCACGATCCACATTTCGGCGAGGTCGATTTCTCCACCTCCTGCGCGACGTATTTCATCTTCAAGAAACGAACACGTGGAGTAGCACCAGCACGTACCGCTGCGATACTGGTTTTTGATGGCGTTGGTCGGTATCACTTTTTGGTCGGTGAACCGATACCCTTTTTCTTCCTCTTTCGCAGGCTCCTGTGCTGCGGCAGCACATACGAAACCGCTTAAAACGAGTGAAAACAGAAATTTTTTCATATAACAATATTTATGGTGATGGAATTTTTGCGTGTTTCCGAAATATTCATTTTCCACAAAAATACGATAAACTTTGGAAATGATGATACGAATCGGGCGTTTTCTTTCTTTTTTACATTTCTTGCGTAAAAATGCGGAATGGCATCATACCGCTTCCGAGTCGAGAATTTCCTGCAACACCTCGACGCCCCGCAACACCGAATCCACCTGTGCGACAACCATCGAACGCTTCTCCCTGATTTCACGCAGCTGGCAGCGGCGCGGATATTTTTGCAGGTAGGCGAGTACCTTGCCGAAAGTTGCCGACCGGAAATAGTGCGTATGTTCATCGGAAACGAAATAGAGAATCATCTTGCCCTGTTTCAGCACGATTTTTTCCATACCCAACTGTTTCGCTATGCGGCGCAGCGTAACGACCCGTATCAACTCCTCGCCTTCGGGCGGAATGCGTCCGAAGCGGTCGCGCAGCCGTTCGGCAAAAGCGCGTATGTCGCTCTCTTTCTCCATGTTGTCAAGTTCCTGATAGAGCGATATGCGCTCCGATGCGCCCGGTATGTAGTCGTCGGGAAAGAAGAGTTCGAGATCCGATTCTATTTGGCAGTCGTTCGTGAAATTTTTTTCTTCGCTTTCGGCCGATGCGTAGAGGTCGGCAAATTCATCTTCTTTCAGCTCCTGCACGGCTTCCCGCAAAATCTTTTGATAAGTTTCGTAGCCGAGGTCGGCGATGAATCCGCTCTGTTCCGCGCCCAGCAGGTTGCCTGCGCCCCGTATGTCGAGGTCTTGCATGGCGATGTGTATGCCGCTGCCCAGCTCCGAAAAGCTCTCTATCGCTTGCAGCCGGCGGCGGGCATCGACCGTCAGCGAGCGCATCGGGGGCGTGAGCAGATAGCAGAACGCCTTTTTGTTGCTGCGCCCCACACGACCGCGCAGTTGGTGCAGCTCGCTCAATCCGAAATTCTGGGCGTTGTTGATGATGATGGTGTTGGTGTTCGGCATATCGATACCCGACTCGATGATGGTCGTGCCGATAAGTATGTCGTATTCGTAGTCGGCGAATCCCAGTATGGCTTGTTCCAGTTCTTCGGGATTCATCTGTCCGTGCGCCACGACGGTGCGCGCGTCGGGTACTAATTTGTGCACGAGCTGTTCGAGGTCGTAGAGCTGCGGTATGCGGTTGTTGATGATGAATACCTGTCCGTTGCGGCTCAACTCGAATTCGATGGCTTCGCGTATGATTTCCTCGTTGAAACTGTGTACTTCGGTCTGTATCGGGTAGCGGTTGGGCGGCGGCGTGGTGATGGCGGAGAGGTCGCGCGCGCCCATCAGCGAAAATTGCAGCGTGCGCGGTATGGGGGTTGCCGACATGGTAAGCGTGTCGATGTTGGTGCGCAGCTGTTTCAATTTCTCTTTCACCGCCACGCCGAACTTCTGTTCCTCGTCGATAATCAGCAGCCCGAGGTCTTTGAATTTCACGTCTTTGCCTATCAGCCGGTGCGTGCCGATGACGATGTTGATGCTGCCGTCGGCGAGTCCGTTCAGCGTTTCCCGTATCTGTGCCGAGTTGCGGGCGCGGCTCAGGTAGGCGATTTTCACGGGAAACTCTTTCAGCCGTTCGCTGAATGTCTTGTAATGTTGGAACGCCAGTACGGTGGTGGGCACCAATACGGCGACCTGCTTGTTGTCGCACGCCGCCTTGAATGCCGCCCGTATGGCTATTTCGGTTTTTCCGAAACCCACGTCGCCGCAGATGAGGCGGTCCATCGGGCGGGGGCGCTCCATGTCGGCTTTTACTTCGGCGGTCGATTTCAGTTGGTCGGGCGTATCTTCGTAGATGAACGACGCCTCCAATTCGTGCTGCATGAAGGTGTCGGGCGAGAAGGCAAACCCCTTTTCCTCGCACCGGCGGGCATACAGTTTGATGAGGTCGCGGGCGATGTCTTTCATCTTGCCTTTCGTCTTCTCCTTCATGCGCTCCCACGCGCCCGACCCCAGTTTGTTGATGCGGGGCGGTTCGCCCTCTTTGGCTCGGTATTTCGCCAATTTGTGCAGCGCATGAATGCTTACGAACAGTATGTCGTCGTTGGCGTAGATGAGTTTGATGACCTCCTGCATCGTGCCGTTGAGTTCGGTGCGGAACAGTCCGCCGAACTTGCCCACGCCGTGGTCTACATGTACGATGTAGTCGCCCACCTCGAACTGCCGCAGCTCTTTCAGCGAAAGCGCCAGTTTGCCCGAGCGCGCCTTGTCGCTGCGCAGCTGGTATTTGTGGTAGCGGTCGAACAGCTGGTGGTCGGTAAAGAAGCAATTGCCCCCCTCGCGGTCGATGAATCCTTCGTGTAGCGTTTTCTTCACGGGCGTGAACGGTATGTCCTCGCCCTTGTCCTCGAAGATGTTGGCGATGCGCTGTGTCTGTTTCTCGCTGTCGCTCAGTATATAAAGTTTGTACCCCTTTTGCAGCAGCTCGGTAAACGACTGCCCGACGAGGTCGAAATTTTTGTGGTAAATCGGCTGCGGGGCGCAGTCGAGCGTCAGCGTGCAGTCGGGATTTTTGTCGAACGGTTTTGTGCCGTAGTCGATGCGTTTGAAGGCGGGAATCATGCGCGCGAACTCCTCCACGTCGATAAGGCGCTCTTTGGCGTGCAGGTCGCCCTCCTCCGAGATAAGCAGCTGCGGCGAAATAGAATCCGCCGCCACACCCCGCATACGCTCCAATATCCATGCGAGGTCTTTCGCCGCCAGCAGCGTGTCGGGGGCGACGAATTGCAGCAGCGATATGCCGTTGCTCGTTTGCAGGTCGGGAATGATGAATATTTCATCGACGCTTTCCTGCGAAAGCTGCGTGTCGATGTTGAACGTCCGTATGCTCTCTATCTCGTCGCCGAAGGTGTCGATGCGGTAGGGCAGGTCGGACGAAAAAGAATAGACGTCGATGATGCTGCCGCGCAGCGCGAACTGCCCCGGCTCATACACATAGTCCACCCGTTCGAAGCCGTATTCCGTCAGGAAGTCGGCAATGGCAGTCAGGTCGCATTTTTCGTTTTTCCCTATCCGCAGCGTGTTTTTTTGCAGCTCCTCGTTGTCGGCAACCTTTTCGCACAACGCTTCGGGATAAGTAACCGCAATTGCCGGACGGTCGGTTTGACGCAGCCGGTTTATCGTGTCGGTGCGCAGTATTTCGGCGGCGGGGTCGGCTTGCCCGTATTTCAGGGCGCGTTTGTAGCCCGACGGAAAAAACAGCACGTTGTCGTCGCCGCGTATCTGCATGAAGTCGTGGTAGAGGTAGCCCGCCTCCTCCGCATCGTTAGCGATGAACAGCGTCGTGGCGCCCGCTTCGGGGAGGCTTGCCAGCAGCAGCGCCGCCGCCGACCCTTGCAGCCCCGCGAGGTGCATGCGCCGCAGCCGTTTGTCTGCGAGGAAGCGTCGCACAGCCTCTTGCCGCGCCGGCGTATAAAAAAGCGTATGTAGCGATTGCAGTTCTGCCATATCCGAAAAGTTGTCGCAAAAATACACTTTTTCCCGTTTCCCCGCGCTTCCAGCCCCGTTAATTCCGTAAAATCCCGCTTGAAAATTCCCTTTCGCGACGGTAATTTCGGGTATAATCCAAAGACGAATTTTACCGATGGGCTGATTATGTGTGCAATGTTTTCCTGCTTTTCAGTGTGCCCCAATATGAACGCTCTCCGGCAAAGGTACAGAAGTCCCGGAAAAAATATTACTGCATCTTTGTCCATGTGGGGAAAATCGGCAAAACAAAAATCGCTAATAATCTATGTTATTGATTATTAGCGATTTTCTGCGTACCCAGAGCCGGGGTCGAACCGGCATGGAAGTGAATCCACTGGTGTTTGAGACCAGCGCGTCTACCGATTCCGCCATCTGGGCTTGTAAAGCGTGGCAAAGGTAGCGATTCTTTTGTTTTCCGCAAAGGTTTTAGTCTTTTTTTTTGTGCAGATTCCTTGCGAAAAATTCCGGTAGAGTCAACCAGCAAGTGCAACATTACAAAAAAAGATTGAAGAAACACTCTTTTGGGGAGTTAAAGTTGAGT
>CANQDQ010000024.1 GCA_947593515.1 uncultured Bacteroidales bacterium
GTAGTGGTTGTATTATCTTAAATAAAACAAAAACACCCGACTTTACATTCTTGGGTGTAAAACTGGGTGTTTGTTTTGCAATCTGCTGATTTTCAGCGTTTGTTGCGGAGAGAGAGGGATTCGAACCCCCGGAACCTCGCGGTTCAACGGTTTTCAAGACCGCCGCAATCGACCACTCTGCCATCTCTCCTCTATCGTTTCCGAAAGCTGCGACAAAGGTAATATGTTTTTTCGGTATATTCAAATTGTTTCGGAATTTTTGTTCTACCTTTGCCTGCACTTTTGCGGCACGGCAGCGTCTGGCTGCAAAAGGCGGACGGCAGGCAGAAACTTTTTTCGTTTTGCCTGCGTTACGAATTTTACAGAGTTCACCGGCATTTTTCGGACATGATTTTTTTACGACTTTTCTGGACGTTTTTCAAAATCGGGCTGTTCACCATAGGCGGCGGATATGCCATGGTGCCTGTCATGGAAGAGGCTTTGGTAGCCAAACGGAAATGGATAGCCGACAGCGAGTTCGTCGATATACTTGCCCTTTCGCAATCGGCGCCGGGCATTCTGGCGGTGAATGTTTCCATCGTTACGGGTTACCGCATCAAAGGGTTTGCGGGAGCGGTGGTCGCCGCGCTGGGCACGGTGCTGCCGTCGTTCGTCATCATACTCCTCATAGCAATGTTTTTCGCCCGCTTCAAGGAGAATGAAACGGTGGAACGCATATTCAAGGGCATACGTCCGGCAGTGGTGGCGCTGATTGCCGCGCCGGTGTTCAAACTCGGCAAGGCGGCGCGGGTGAACCGTTACAACGTGTGGATTCCCATAGCGGCGGCTTTAGTGGTGTGGCTGTTCGGATTTTCGCCGATATGGGTGGTGCTCGCCGCCGGCGCGGGCGGTTGGCTCTACGGCACGATAAAAAGAAAGCGGGGTGCGCAATGATTTGGATTCAACTGTTTTTCTCGTTTTTCAAAATCGGAGTGTTCGGATTCGGCGGCGGGTATGCCATGCTCTCGATGATACAGGGCGAAGTGGTGCTGCGGCACGGGTGGCTCACGGCGCAGGAGTTTACCGACATCGTCGCTATCAGTCAAATGACACCGGGTCCTATCGGCATCAATTCCGCCACGTACATCGGCTACACGGCGACGGGGAGCGTGTGGGGCGCGGCGCTGGCATCGTTCGCACTCGTGCTGCCGTCGTTCATACTCATGCTCACGCTGTTCCGCTTTTTTATGAAATACCACGAAAGCCGCAGCGTAACCGACGTGTTCGCGGGGCTGCGTCCGGCGGTCATCGGACTTATCGCGTCGGCGGCACTGGTGCTGATGAACGGCGAAAATTTCGGCACGCCGCAGGGCGACAGCCGGCAATTCATCGCAAGCATCGTCATTTTTGCAGCGGTGTTCGTCGCCAACTTTTTCTTCCGCGCCAATGCCATTTTGTTGATTGTTCTCGCCGGCATAGCCGGTTTTCTGATATACTGAAATGAACTACGAAGAAACGCTCGAATATCTCTACCGACAATTGCCTGTGTATCAGCAAATCGGACAGGCAGCTTATAAACCCGGACTCGACAACAGCCTCGCCCTCGACCGCCTCGCAGGGCACCCCCACCGCCGCTACGCCACCATACACGTGGCGGGCACCAACGGGAAAGGCTCGACAAGCCACACGCTTGCCGCCATTCTGCAACAGTGCGGTTACAAAACAGGGCTTTACACGTCGCCGCACCTCGTCGATTTCCGCGAGCGCATACGGGTGAACGGCGAAATGATAACCCGCGACGCCGTGCTCGATTTCACGGGCAAATACCTCGAAGCGAGCCGAGATATTCACCCGTCGTTTTTCGAGCTGACCATGACCATGGCGTTCGATTACTTCGCCGCCTGCGGGTGCGACGTCGCCGTAGTGGAAACGGGGCTGGGCGGACGACTCGACAGCACGAACATCATCACGCCCCGCGCCTGCATCATCACCAATATCAGTTACGACCACACGGCGCTGCTGGGCAACACGCTGACAGCCATCGCCCGCGAAAAAGCGGGCATCATCAAAAAGGGCGTGCCGGTGGTCATCGGCGAAGCGACGGACGAAACACGCGGCGTATTCGAGGCGAAAGCCCGTGAAATGTCGGCGTCTATCGTTTTCGCGGAAGAGAGCGACGTGCTACGGGCGTGTCGGCAGGAGGCAACCGGCGGCTGGCGCATCGACAGCGCCGACTACGGCACCCTGCACTACGAACTCGGCGGACTGTACCAAGAGAAAAACGCCGCAACGATACTCTGCGCCCTGCGCGTGCTGCGGCAGACGGGATTCGACATCGCCCCCGACGCCGTGCGCGAAGGGTTTGCCCGCGCCGCCTCGCTCACCGGTCTGCAAGGGCGGTGGCAGACGGTGAACACGCAGCCGCGAGCCGTGTGCGACACGGGGCACAACACGGGCGGATTCGCCTACCTCTCCCGCCAGCTCGCGGGCATCGACTGCGAGAGGCTGCGCATCGTGCTGGGTATGGTGAACGACAAGGATATTTCGGGCGTACTCGCCATGCTGCCCGCCGATGCCGTATATTATTTTACGCAAGCCTCCATACCGCGCGCCCTGCCCGCCGACATCGTTCGCGAAAAGGCGGCACAGTACGGTCTGCGCGGGGCGTCCTACCCCACGGTGGACGAAGCCTACCGCACCGCGCTGCACGACAGCGGCGCACGCGATTTCATCTTCATCGGCGGGAGCAGCTTCGTCGTTGCCGACCTGCTGAAATACCTCATGCCATAAGCGTTTATTAATTTAACTGATTTTTTTCTTGAAAAATTTTTATGATTTGATTTATATATTTATATTTGCATCGTATTAACTAATATCAAAAACAGATGAAAAATTTTTTTTGTATTTTAGTAGTCCTGACTGTCATCAGTCAGTATAGTGCAGGACAAACGACAGTCAACCTTTCAAGCGGAAAAATTGTAGCAATACGACTGACGTCCGACATTTACAGCAAACACAACGGAAAAGACATCGTAACTGCTATTGTGGAAAGCGACGTAAGAGACGACAGCAACAATTACGTCGTTATCCGCAGAGGTACGCCCGTCGACATTGAAGCTACGGTAAAAAAAGCCCGCAGCATAGGCAAAGCCGGAGAAATAAAATTGAATTGTTTGAATACTACCGCCGTAGACGGGCAGTCCATACGTCTTATGGGCGGTTACAACACCGAAGGCAGAGACAAAAGAGGAATCGCCTTAGGCGTAAGTTTAGGTGTAGGAATCGGTACATTGTGTCTGCCCGTTCTATGTGTTATGTGCATGAAAGGCGAAGATGTAACGATACCCGCAAACACCCGATTGCACAACATTGTCATAGACGACACATACCGTATCGCCGTAAAAGAATAGATGTCGGCATCATCGAAAAAGAATCACGGAGACAATTCTCCGTGATTCTTTTTATACGGTAAAAACCGCTTCCCCACAGACCTGTTGAAATACCTGCGCTGAAAAAATTTTTCATTTTAGCATTTTTTATCAAACAAAATTTCCGATTTTATAATTTTATAAATATCTTTGCAGCGATTACAACTATTTTTTCTTCACAAAATGTGTGAAAAAACCGCATCGTTTTTTTACGACGATGCGGGGACGGGAGATTTTCAGTTTTGTCGATGAGAGGGGTTTCCGTGAGGAAACCCCTCTCCTATTTTACGGCGATGACTTCGATTTCGACCAGCGCGCCTTTGGGCAGCTCCTTGACGGCGACAGCTGAACGGGCGGGAAATGCGCCGGTGAATTGGGCGGCATACACCTCGTTCATGGCGCCGAAGAGCGACATATCGGCGAGGAACACGGTCGTTTTCACGATGTTATCGAAAGTGTATCCCGCTTCGGTGAGCACGGCTTTGAGGTTGACGAACACCTGTCGGGTCTGTTCGGCAATGCCGCCTTCGACGAATTGCGAGGTGGCGGGGTCGATAGGTATCTGTCCCGACGTAAAAAGCATATTACCAGCCTGTATGGCTTGACTGTAAGGACCGATGGCAGCCGGAGCCGCTTTCGTTGCGATAACTGTTTTCATTGTTTTGAAGGTTTAGAATTTATGTATCGGCAAAGATAAAATGCGGCGGCGGCAAATGCAAATTTACCGGCAGGTTTATTTTTCACGCGCCGAAACGAAGCGGTAAAAAGCGGAAAATTTCCGTGCCCGAAAAATCCACCTTACATTCTCAACCGGCAACAAAGGCGTATTATTAAATAGCTATAATACAAATAGATAAGCAACTATTTCCGATTCAAAAACAAAAAAGAACATTTTTTTATTTTTCTATTGCAAGAGAAAATGTATCTTTACCGCTCGAACGTAAATTTTGAAAAGTTATGTATTTATTAGGATACGACATAGGCAGCTCGTCGGTGAAAGCGTCGTTGGTCGATGCAGACACCGGCATGTGCATCGCCTCCGATTTCGCGCCGAAGCGTGAAATGGAAATCATCGCCGTGAAAGCCGGCTGGGCGGAGCAAGACCCCGAACGCTGGTGGGAAAATCTGCAAGCCGCCACGCAGTCGGTGCTGGCGCAGTCGGGCATCGACGGCTCGGAAATAAAAGCCATAGGCATCTCCTATCAGATGCACGGGTTGGTGGTGGTCGACAAAGAGCGGAACGTGCTGCGTCCCGCCATTATCTGGTGCGACAGCCGCGCCGTGCCCTACGGCGAGCGGGCGTTCCGCACGCTGGGCGAAACGTTCTGTTTGGAGCACCTGCTCAATTCGCCCGGCAACTTCACCGCCTCGAAGTTGGCATGGATAAAGGAAAACGAGCCTGCCGTCTTCGAGAAAATCGACAAAATCATGCTGCCCGGCGACTACATCGCCATGCGGCTCACAGGCGAAGTGCGCACCACCGTTTCGGGACTCTCCGAAGGCATTTTCTGGGATTTCAAGAACGAGTGCCTCTCGAAAGAGCTGCTCGCCTGCTACGGGCTCGACGAGAGCCTCATCGCCAAGACGGTGCCGACCTTCGGCTTGCAGGGCGCGGTGCACGCGCAAGCCGCCCGCCTGCTGGGATTGAGCGCCGGCACGCCGGTTACCTACCGCGCCGGCGACCAACCGAACAACGCCCTGTCGCTCAACGTATTCAATCCGGGCGAGATAGCCTCCACCGCCGGCACGTCGGGCGTGGTCTACGGCATCAACGGCACGGTGAACTACGACCCCCTTTCGCGCGTAAACACGTTTGCGCACGTCAATCATAAGAAGGGGCAGACCCGTCTGGGCGTGCTGCTCTGCATCAACGGCACGGGCATTCTCAACTCGTGGATCAAGCGCAACGTCGCTCCCGACGATATTTCCTATTCCGACATGAACCTGCTCGCCTCACAGGTCGAAATCGGCTGCGACGGCGTGAGCATCGTTCCTTTCGGCAACGGCGCCGAGCGCATTCTGCAAAACCGCGAGACGGGCGCGTCGATACACGGGCTGAACTACAACCGCCACGACCGCTACCACCTGATGCGCGCGGCACAGGAGGGCATCGTGTTCTCGTTCAAGTACGGCATGGAAATCATGGAAAACATGGGCATCGACATACGCACCATCAAGGCGGGGCACGCCAATATGTTCCTCAGTCCGATATTCCGCGACACGCTGGCGGGCGTTACCGAAGCCGTCATCGAGCTTTACGACACCGACGGCTCCGTCGGGGCGGCGCGCGGTGCGGGCATCGGCGCCGGCATCTACAAATCGACCGAAGAGGCATTCGCATCGTTGAAGAAGATACAGGTCATCGAGCCCGTGAGCAAGAACATACCCGCCTACAAAGAGGCGTATGCGCGCTGGAAAGGCATCGTCGAAAACATGATAAAATAATCGAATCATTAAAAACATATAATTATGGCTACGAAAGAGTATTTTCCGCAAATCGGAAAAATCAAATTTGAAGGCAAAGAGAGTAAAAACCCGCTGGCATTCCGGTACTACGATGCAGAGAAAGTAGTTGCCGGCAAGAAGATGAAAGAGTGGCTGCGCTTCTCCATGGCGTGGTGGCACACCCTTTGCGCCGAAGGCGGCGACCAGTTCGGCGGCGGCACGAAGAAATTCCCGTGGAACGAAGGCGCTACCGCCATCGAGCGCGCCAAAAACAAAATGGACGCCGGTTTCGAGTTCATGCAGAAATGCGGCATCGAGTTCTATTGTTTCCACGATGTCGACCTCATTTCCGAAGGCAGCAGCATCGAGGAATACGAAGCCAACATGAAGGAAATCGTGGCTTACGCCAAGAAAAAACAGGCTGAAACGGGCATCAAACTGCTGTGGGGCACGGCAAACGTGTTCGGACACGCCCGCTACATGAACGGCGCCGCTACCAATCCCGACTTCAACGTAGTAGCCCGCGCTGCCGTGCAGATAAAGAACGCTATCGACGCCACTATCGAGCTGGGCGGTTCCAACTACGTATTCTGGGGCGGTCGCGAAGGCTATATGTCGCTGCTCAACACCGACCAGAAACGCGAGAAAGAACATCTCGCCATGATGCTCACCCTCGCCCGCGACTACGCCCGCGCCAAAGGCTTCAAGGGCACTTTCCTCGTAGAGCCGAAGCCTATGGAGCCGACCAAGCACCAGTACGACGTCGATACCGAAACGGTCATCGGATTCCTCAAAGCGCACGGACTGGAAAAAGATTTCAAGGTAAATATCGAAGTCAACCACGCCACGCTGGCGGGGCACACCTTCGAGCACGAGCTGGCAGTGGCTGTGGATAACGGCATGCTCGGCTCTATCGACGCCAACCGCGGCGACTACCAGAACGGCTGGGACACCGACCAGTTCCCCATCGACAACTACGAGCTTACGCAAGCCATGATGCAAATCATTCGCAACGGCGGTCTCGGCAACGGCGGCACCAACTTCGACGCCAAAACGCGCCGCAACTCCACCGACCTCGAAGACATTTTCATCGCCCACATCGCCGGCATGGACGCCATGGCGCGCGCCCTCGAAAGCGCGGCTGCCCTGCTCGCCGAGTCGCCCTACAAAAAAATGCTCGCCGAGCGTTACGCTTCGTTCGACTCGGGCAAGGGCAAAGAGTTCGAAAACGGCAAACTCACTCTCGAACAGGTGGTGGCTTACGCCAAAGCCAACGGCGAACCCGCCCAAACGAGCGGCAAGCAGGAGCTTTACGAAGCTATCGTCAATATGTACTGCTGACCCGATACACGCATTCCCGACCCTCGCACAGGGCGGGAATGCTTTTTATTCACACCATAATATATAATACCATGAATCAAACAGAAACGGGCAGCAAGAGCTATTTGTTTTCGATCGTGCTTGTTGCCGTATTGGGCGGTCTGTTGTTCGGCTACGACACCGCCGTCATCTCCGGAGCCGAAAAGGGGCTGCAAGCCTTCTTCATCGGGGCGAGCGACTTCGCCTACACCGACTTCATGCACGGCTTCACCTCGTCGAGCGCATTAATAGGCTGCATCATCGGCAGCGCGCTCTCGGGGCTTTTCGCCTCCAATCTCGGACGTAAAAAGTCGTTAGTGGCAGCCGGCATCTTCTTCTTTCTCTCCGCGCTGGGGTCGTACTATCCCGAATTTCTCTTTTTCGAGCGGGGACACGCCGACTTCAACCTGCTCATCGCCTTCAACCTCTACCGCGTACTCGGCGGCATAGGCGTAGGGCTGGCATCGGCTATCTGCCCCATGTACATCGCCGAAGTGGCTCCGTCGAACATTCGGGGCACGCTCGTGTCGTGGAACCAGTTCGCCATCATCTTCGGACAGTTAGTGGTCTATTTCGTCAATTTCATGATTCTGGGCGACCACACCAACCCGCTCATCGAAAAGACCGCCGAAGGCATCTACGCCGTACTGCCCACGTCGGACGCGTGGACTATCGCCACCGGCTGGCGCTACATGTTCGTCAGCGAGGCGGTGCCCGCCGGACTGTTCACCCTGCTCGTGTGCTTCGTGCCCGAGACGCCGCGCTACCTCGCCCTGTCGGGTCGCAACGACAGCGCGCTCGCCGTGCTCTCGCGCATCAACGGCGCCGCGAAAGCCAAAACCATTTTAGCCGAAATCAAAGCCACTGCCGACGAAAAGACCGAGCGGCTCTTTACCTACGGTGTCATGGTGATATTCGTGGGCATCATGCTGTCGGTATTCCAGCAGGCAGTGGGCATCAATGCGGTGCTCTACTTCGCCCCGCGCATATTCGAGTCGATGAACATGGGCAACCCCATGGTGCAGACCGTCATCATGGGCATCGTCAATATCTCGTTCACGCTCGTGGCGGTGTTCACGGTCGAGAAGCTCGGGCGCAAGCCCCTGCTTATCAGCGGCTCCATAGGCATGGCAGTGGGAGCGTTCGGCGTAGCGTTGAGCAATCTGTGCGACCTGCCCGCCATCGTCGCCGTGTTGAGCATCATGGTCTACTCGGCATCGTTCATGTTCTCGTGGGGACCCATCTGCTGGGTGCTCATCGCCGAGATATTCCCCAACACCATACGCGGGGCGGCGGTAGCCATTGCGGTGGCGTTCCAGTGGATATTCAACTTCATCGTATCGTCGACCTTCGTGCCCATGTACAACATGAGCGCGGGCGGCATGGGCGACAAGTTCGGACACATGTTCGCCTACGCCCTCTACGGCATCATCTGCGTGGTAGCCGCGCTGTTCGTGTGGAAGCTCGTGCCCGAGACCAAAGGCAAGACCCTCGAAGACATGAGCAACCTCTGGAAGAAAAAGAAATAAAAACACTGCTTTATCATTTTTTCGATGCGCACCCCGAAAGCCCTGCCGTTTTCGGGGTGCGATTTTTCGGGGAAAACCGTTGTCGGCCACCCTGCGCCGCACTTTTTTTCGGTCGCCCAAAAGCCGCATAGGCAAAGGGAATCTCACACTTTTTCAAGAGTTTTAGACAAAAATAAACAAGAAAAAGTTTGCTCGTTTTTCGATAATGTATTATCTTTGTTCCCAAATAGCGGATTATAAACAAGCAGAATGAAAACAAAAGTTCATTTTTTGCAGACGTATATCGTGCTTTTATCGGGTATCGCCGCGACGCTGTTGCCGGTGTCGTGCTCCCAAGCCGACTCTCCGTCGGTAGGCGTTACGACCGATGCTTCTATTGGAGAAAAAAGTCGGGTCGAAATTCTTATTCCCCACGATCTCACATGCGCCTATATTTCTAAAGACTAACCTTTGAATATTAACATGATACAGACGAAACCGCTGTACAGACGACTGATATTCACCTTTCTCTTTTCGGGAATGTGTTTCACGGCACATTCCCGAATCGTGAAAGAGAAACCGACAGCGGCGGACTCGACGGCAATCGATACGACGTCGATAAACTATCACCGCAGCCAGCGGGGTCTGATAGCGATGAAAAATATGTTCGTGCCGCGCGGACAATGGATATTCGGTGGAACCGCTTCCTACTCCACCCAGACGAACGATAGTTACACGTTTCTCGTATTCGAAGACCTCGGCTCCGACGGCTATACGTTCAAGGTAAGCCCGCTCGTGGCGTATGCCATACGCGACAACGTGGCACTTGGGGGGCGCGTCGCATACAGCCGCTCACTCACGCACATCGACAACGGCGAAATAAATCTGGGCGACGAGGAATCGGGTACCCACATCGTCGCCGACTATTACTACCAACTGAAACACTCTTTCTCCATTGCCGGCGTCTGGCGGCAGTACATACCGCTGGGCAGCAGCAAACGTTTCGCACTGTTCAACGAAACAGCGCTGAATTTCAGCTACCACCAAAAGAAATTCGCCGCCAACGAACCTGTGCGGGGAACCTACGAAACGGGATTCTCGGTGTCGCTCGACGTGTCGCCCGGGCTTATCGCGTTCATCACCAACACGGCTGCCGTAGAGGTGAACGTGGGCGTCATGGGGCTTACCTACGGCGTTTCCGACCAAACCCATAACCAGCTCTACAAGGGCAAAGTGTCGAGCAGCAGCCTCAATTTCAACATCAACCTGCTGAGTATCGGGTTGGGATTTTCGTTTTACCTGTAACCGCCACGCCGCATGAAAAAAGAGAACCGCACGATTTCCGCTTTCCGCCGCCTGCTTCTGGCGGCGCTCTGCTGCATGTTGCCGGCTGCCGCGGCGGCACAGACGGAAACTCCCGCCACCCCTACCTACATCTATGACACTTCGACGGTGAAAAAGCCGAAACAAACGGCTGTGATGACGCCGGTGAACGACGCCGTGCAGCAGAAAGCGAAACGCCACTTCATGCCGACACGCCGCCGCATCGACCGCGAAGTGGAGAAAAACAAATTCGTATATAAGGGCGAAACGATGATGGGTCTGACTATTTCGTACGGAACGCTGAATGCGGACAACGCGGATATGTTCCCCATCTTCGACGAAATAAATGTGGGCGGCTCTATCGTAACGCTGAATCCGTATATCGGGTATTTCTACCGCGATAACAACTGCTTCGGCGTGCGATTCGGCTACTCGCACGTGGACGGCACGCTCGACTCGTTCGGGGTGGATCTCGGCGAACAAAACGACATCGAACTGGATATTCCTTGGATAGACCTGTCGAGCCGGCGTTTCTCGGCAAGCGCATTCCACCGCACCTACGTGGGTCTCGACGAAAAATGCCGCTTCGGGGCTTTCGGCGAACTGGAACTCTCCTACACGAACGGCAACAATATGTTCGCATACAAATCGGGCGACCGACTGAAACATACTCGCTCTAAAAGCCAAAGCGTGCGGGTGCTGTTCAGCCCGGGCGTAGCCGTGTATGCGCTGCCCAACGTGAGCGCGTCGGTGTCGTTCGGACTGGGCGGATTCAAATACACATTCACCCAACAGTACGACGAAAACGGCGAGAAAACCGGCAAACGCCATTATTCGAATCTGAATTTCCGCCTCAACCTCCTCGATATACGCATCGGTCTGACGTTCCACCTGTGGAACGCCAAAAAGAGCGCGAAAAGAACTTTCGTAAAACAGTAAGACCATGAAGCCTAACAATATATACACCTCGCTGCTGCTTGCCCTGCTGCTCACTACCGGCTGCATAGAAAACGATGTGCCCTACCCTATCATCGAGTGTGCCATCGACTCGATAGCCGCCAACGGTCTCGCCGGCGCTCCGGCATACGACCGAATAAACCGCACAATTACCCTGCCGCTACTCGAAACCACCGATATACAGGCTGTAAACATCACCGATGTGGTAATGACCGAAGGGGCGCAGCCGTCTGACGCCATCATCGGCGTCCACAACTTAGATACGCCGATGGTCGTTACCCTTACGCTCTACCAAGACTATGAATGGCGCATCGAAGCAAGCCAAACCATTTCCCGCTCTTTCAAAGTGGAAAGCCAAATGGGCATAACGACATGGGACACGGAGAATAAAACCGCCACCGTAAAAGTAAGTACCGACGACTTGTCGAACATTTCCATAAAAACGCTGAAATTGGGTCCTGCCGGCATTACAAAAATGAAATGGCAAAATACGGAATTGAACGACAACAACCTCTCTATGCTGCACGATTTCAGTGACGGCGAACGACGCATCGACGTTACCTGTCACGGTCGCACCGAAACATGGTGGCTCCGTGTGGAACATACCGACGACAAAGTGGCATTCAACCAAATAGATGGATGGGCGAAAACGGCATGGCTCTATGCTTCTGGTATAAGCGGCACCGAAATGGGTTTCGCTTACCGTATCTCCGGC
This sequence comes from uncultured Bacteroidales bacterium, assembly GCA_947593515.1. Lineage (GTDB taxonomy): Bacteria > Bacteroidota > Bacteroidia > Bacteroidales > UBA11471 > Caccoplasma. The sequence goes on from CANQDQ010000024.1 coordinate 11,715, forward strand.
AGCAGTAGCTGGATAACCGTTTCCGCCGACGATATAGAAATAGACGACGGCGCTTTCCAAACCCGCCTGCGCGGTCTCGAACCCGAAAGCGAGTACGAGGTAATCGCCTACTCGGACAACGACACCACCGACATCGAAAATTTCATAACCGAACGGACAATACCGCTGCCCAACGCCGGCTTTGAAGACTGGGCTACGCCGGACGACGGCATACTGCACCCCTACCTCTCGGAAAGCGACGCTTTTTGGGATACCGGCAACAAGGGTGCCAAAGTGGCAGGCGCCACCATTTCACAAGGTTCGCCCGACAAACGACCGGGCAGCAGCGGCTCGACCTCTGCGGCATTGACATCGCTAAAAGCATCTGTATTTGGAATCGGTAAATTCGCCGCCGGAAATATCTTCATCGGAACATACGCCAAAACAGAAGGCACCAACGGAAAAGTGAACTTCGGACGACCTTTCACCGCTCGCCCCATCGCTCTGCACGGCTGGGTAAAATATACGCAGGGCACCATCGACGAGATAGGAAAACAACCGCAAGGCATGACCCTGCAAAAAGGCGTTGATAAAGACCAAGGCTCGATATACATCGCCGTAGGTACATGGACACCCGAAGAATACGGCGGTACGGCAGAATCGCCGGTACAGATATACACGGCAGACGTCTCGACATTCTTCAACAGCAACGCCCCCGCCGTGATAGGCTACGGCGAACGGATGATAAACAAAACCATCAGCGACTGGACGGAGTTTACGATACCGCTCGACTACCGGCGCACCGACGTGGTGCCCACGCACCTGATTATCGTATGCTCGGCGTCGCGCTGGGGCGACTACTTTACCGGCTCGACGCAAAGCCGTATGTGGCTCGACGACTTCGAGCTGCTGTGGGACTAAGCCCCCTGTAAACAGAGCGGGCTGCCGATGTCGGCAGCCCGCTCGTTTTTTCATACACGGCTTACGCCGGCACGACGACGCGTCCGAAAGGAAACAACGCCACCCGCATCAGCTTGAAATGCTGCAACCCGAAGGGTACGCCCACGACAGTGATGCAGAAGAGCAATCCCCACAACAGATGCGAAAGGGCTATCCAAATACCGCCGATAAAAAACCAAAGGACATTCATCACGACAGCCAGACAGCTGCGGCTGCCGCCCTCGACGACAGTGGTCTGCCCGAACGGCAGCAGCGCCAAAAGGCCGATTTTGAAAATCTGCCACCCGAAGGGTATGCCGATAAGGGTGCAGCACAACAGCACCCCGCCCACCAAATATTCGACTGCCATGACGAAGCCGCCGAAAAGAATCCAAATAACATTACCGATGATGCGCATCGCTATAAAAGTTTAACGGTTTTCATAAAAAACAGCAGGACGATAAGCCGGGTTCTGTACCTTTCCGTGAAGAAAAGCGCCTGTCATTTATCTACGCCCTGCGTCGCCGCAAGGCTCAAGCGGTTTACCCCCCGACATGGGACGAGCAGCCCTCATAGCGTCGGTGTACGTAACCTTGCAACCCATAAGACGTACGGCTCTCTGCGTCGCCGCAAAGACCGGTGAGCTCTTACCTCGCCTTTTCACCCTTACCGTCGCGGGGACGGCGGTCGTTTTCTGTTACGCGGCTCTACCCTCGCGGATAGCTTCCCGTTAGGAAATATGGCGCTCTGTGTTGCCCGGACTTTCCTCTTGCACGAAGCAAGCGACAGGCTGTCCTGCTGCCGGCGCAAAGGTAAGCATATTTTGCCGTTCCCCGCAACTCCGCGCCGCGAAAAAACATCGCGCTCAACTATCGCCCGCCCTGCCGCCCTATCGGCAGAATCGGCAGCCGGGAAGAACAAAACCGACAAAATGGCGGTTTTTCATATACCGGTCGTTAAGGGCTGTTAAGTACGCGACAAGGTGTATTAAAAATAACTAAGACGTACAATATTCCTCGACAATGGCGCGTATTTTGTATTAAATTTAACGACTGAAATTCTTAAAAACAATATTGTATTAACAATTAAAATTTCAAGGAATATGGCTTCTTTCAAAAAAACATTACTCGGATTCATCGTTGTCGCCGCCATCAGCTCCGGCATAAGCATCGCCTTGTTTTCGACCTTGCAAAAGAACAGCGGCAACAGCTTTGCCGCCACCGATACAACCGTAAACGCCTCGTATGCCACCCCGACGGGATTCACCGCCACCGTGTCAAAACCCGCTGTGGAAACCGACTTCACCGTCGCCGCCGCCAACACGGTGAACGGCGTGGTGAGCATCAAATCGACCGTCATGCAACAACAGCGGCAATCGGGCAGCATGGAGGAGGAATTTTTCAAATTCTTCTTCGGACAGGGCGGTCGGGAATATAAACCGCAACCGCGCATAGGCATGGGCTCGGGCGTCATCATTTCAGAAGACGGCTACATCGTAACCAACAACCACGTGATAGAGGGCGCCGACAAAATAGAGGTTACCCTCAACGACAAACGTATGTTCACCGCCACGCTCGTGGGCACCGACCCCATGACCGACATCGCCCTGCTGAAAATCGACGCCGACGGGCTGCCCGTCGTGCGATTCGGCGACTCGGACAAGCTGCAAGTGGGCGAATGGGTGCTCGCCGTAGGCAACCCGTTCCAACTGAACTCCACCGTTACGGCAGGCATCGTGAGCGCCAAGTCGCGTAATCTCGGCATGATTTCGGCAAACAATACGTTAGGCATCGAATCGTTCATACAGACCGATGCCGCCGTCAATCCGGGCAACAGCGGCGGGGCACTCGTCAATACCGCCGGCGAACTCGTAGGCATCAACACCGCCATTTATTCCGAAACGGGCAACTATGCCGGCTATTCGTTTGCCATACCCACCAGCATCGTGAGCAAAGTCATTACCGACCTGAAACAGTACGGCACCGTGCAGCGCGCCATGCTGGGCGTCGTGATACGCGAAATGAACGACGAACTCGCCAAAGAGAAAAACATCGAACTGCGCAAAGGCGTCTATGTGGAAGAGGTGAGCGAACGCAGCGCCGCCATGGAAGCCGGCATAAAAGAGGGCGACATCATCGTGTCAATCAACGACGTAGCCACTCCTACCGTAGCCGTATTGCAGGAACAGGTAGCTCGCTACCGTCCGGGCGACAAGGTGAAAGTGGAGTTCGTGCGCGGCAAAGAGAAGAAATCGGCTGACGCCACGCTGAAAAACAGCTACGGCAATACCGACGTAACCAAAGCCATGAACATCGATATGCTGGGCGCCACGCTGAAAGAAGCCGACGACGCCGTCAAAGCGAAACTCAACATACGCGGCGGCGTGGAGGTTGCCGACGTGAAAGAGGGTCAATTCAAGAAATCCGGCATTCGCAAAGGCTTCATCATACTCGACATCAACGGCGAACGGATAGCCCGCGTACAAGATGTGGAAAAAGTGTTCCAAGTCATCATGAAAAGCAGTACCGCCGACAAGGTAATGTTTATCAAAGGCTTGTATCCCAACGGAAAAGCCGGTTATTACGCCGTGCCTCTCTCCGAATGACATTGTGGCAGGAGCTGTCCTCGGATTTTCGAAGAAACAGCTCCTGCCTTACTGAATTATCCTAAACCCATAAAAAAACATTTCGAACGACTAATTTAATTATTTCAAAAAAATCATCTTCGGCAGAGATTTTTTTATCGGAAATGATTATATTTGCGTCCCCAAATTTTTTCAGTCCGCGAATGAGACAGTTAAAAATCACAAAATCAATCACAAACCGCGAGAGTGCTTCCTTAGACAAATACTTGCAGGAAATAGGTCGTGAAGACCTGATCTCGGTAGAAGAAGAGGTGGAGCTCGCCCAGCGCATCAAAAAAGGCGACCGCGCAGCATTGGAGAAATTGACCCGCGCCAACCTGCGTTTCGTCGTTTCGGTAGCCAAGCAGTATCAAAATCAAGGACTCAGTCTGCCCGACCTTATCAACGAAGGCAATCTGGGACTGATAAAAGCTGCCGAGAAATTCGACGAAACACGCGGATTCAAATTCATCTCCTACGCCGTTTGGTGGATTCGCCAGTCCATTCTTCAAGCATTGGCGGAACAGTCGCGTATCGTACGCTTGCCTTTGAACCAAGTCGGTTCGCTGAACAAAATCAGCAAAGCATTTTCCAAATTCGAGCAAGAAAACGAACGCCGCCCCTCTCCCGAAGAATTGGCAAAAGAGCTGGACATTCCCGTCGATAAAATTTCGGACACCATGAAAGTGTCGGGACGACACATTTCGGTCGATGCCCCCTTTGTCGAAGGCGAAGACAACAGCCTGCTCGATGTGCTGGTGAACGACGACTCCCCCATCGCCGACCGCTCCCTCATCAACGAATCGCTGGCAAAAGAGATAGATCGTGCCTTGGCGACCCTCACCGAACGGGAGAGCGACATCATCAAACTCTTCTTCGGCATCGGCTGTCAGGAAATGACGTTGGAAGAAATCGGCGACAAATTCGGGTTGACACGCGAACGCGTGCGCCAAATCAAAGAGAAAGCCATACGCCGGTTGCGTCAAAGCGCTCGCAGCAAACTTCTTAAATCTTATTTGGGATAAAAAAAGCGTTATCCCTTTTCATAACGGCAGGCTGCCCCGACGGGCAGCCTGCCGTCTTTCATATATACACTCGGTAAAAATATTTTTCTCTTATATAACGATTTATCGTAAAACAGGCTGCATAAAATATCAAACCGTAAATGCGGAAAGAAAATTTATTGCTTTTTTTATTTGCATATTCCGATAAGTCGCCGTATCTTTGCACACGAAAAACAAAAACCGGAGAGAAATGACCGATTTCCGACTTCACGACCTGCGAATTAGCATTATTCTATCGAGATTCGATAGAGGGTGAGTCGGTGCGTAAAAACGAACAAACAGAAATTCATACGACCTTTCTCACACTCCGTGCTGAAAGGTTTTTTTATAATAGAACTATATGGATATGGCAGACAGATTATACATTTTCGACACGACACTGCGCGACGGCGAACAGGTGCCCGGTTGCCAGCTGAACACGGTGGAAAAAATAGAAGTAGCCCGCGCGCTCGAAACGCTGGGCGTCGATATTATCGAAGCCGGCTTTCCGGTATCGAGTCCGGGCGATTTCAAATCGGTGGTGGAAATATCCAAAGCGGTTACGTGGCCTACCATTTGCGCCCTCACCCGCGCCAACGAAAACGACATCAAAGTGGCTGCCGAAGCCCTGCAATATGCCAAGCACAAACGCATACACACAGGCATCGGCACGTCGGACTACCACATCAAATACAAATTCAACTCCACCCGCGAAGAGATTATCGAGCGGGCGGTGGCAGCGGTGAAATTCGCGAAAAAGTATGTAGAAGACGTGGAGTTTTATGCCGAAGACGCCGGACGCACCGACAACGAATATCTGGCGCGCGTCATCGAAGCGGTGATAAAAGCAGGCGCCACGGTCGTAAACATTCCCGACACCACGGGCTACTGCCTGCCCGATGAGTTCGGACGAAAAATCGCCTATCTCAAAGAGAATGTCAAGGGCATCGACAACGCCATTATCGCCACGCACTGCCACAACGACTTGGGTATGGCGACCGCCAACACCATGGCGGGCATACTCAACGGCGCCCGTCAAGCCGAAGTAACGGTAAACGGCATCGGCGAGCGCGCCGGCAACACGTCGCTCGAAGAGGTCGCCATGATACTGAAAAGCCACAAACACATCGGCATCGACACCAACATCAACACGCAAAAAATATACAGCACCAGCCGCCTCGTATCGAGCCTCATGAATATGCCGGTGCAGCCCAACAAAGCCATTGTGGGGCGCAACGCCTTCGCCCACTCGTCGGGCATTCATCAGGACGGCGTGCTGAAAAATCGGGAAAACTACGAAATCATCGACCCGCAGGAAGTGGGCATCGACGAAAATTCCATCGTGCTGACCGCCAGAAGCGGACGCGCCGCCTTGAAACACCGCCTGCACCTGCTCGGCGTGGAACTCGACAAAGAGGCTCTCGACAAAGCCTACGACGGTTTCCTGAAACTTGCCGACCGCAAAAAAGACATCAATGACGACGACATATTGATGCTCGTGGGTAAAGCCCGCTCGGAGAAAGCCCGCATCACGCTCGACTACCTGCAAGTAACCTCCGGCGTGGGCGTGCGCGCGGTCGCCAGCGTCGGACTGCTCATCGCCGGCGAACGGTTTGAAGCCGCCGCCAGCGGAAACGGTCCGGTCGATGCCGCTATCAAAGCCGTCAAACAAATCATTCACCGGCAGATGACCATTCAGGAGTTCCTCATACAAGCCATTACCAAAGGCAGCGACGACGTGGGTAAAGTACACATGGCCGTTTCGCACGAAGGAATACACTACAACGGTTTCGCTGCCAATACCGACATCGTAGCGGCTTCGGTGGAGGCATTCATCGACGCCATCAACAAATTCGTTCATTAAAAAACGCATCATACCGACACGCTTATGAAAACTTTGTTCGACAAAATATGGGACGCCCATATCATACAGCAAATCGAGGAGGGTCCCACGCAGCTCTACATCGACCGGCTTTATTGCCACGAAGTAACCAGTCCGCAGGCATTCGACGGGCTACGGGCACGCGGGCTGAAATGTTTCCGCCCCGAACGCATCTATTGCATGCCCGACCATAACACGCCGACCCACGACCAAGACAAGCCTATCGAAGACCCCGTGTCGCGGGCGCAGGTCGATACCTTAGCCCGTAACGCCCAAGAGTTCGGGCTCAACCACTTCGGCATGATGTCGCCCAAGAACGGCATCATACACGTGGTAGGTCCGGAACGGGGACTGACCCTGCCGGGCATGACTATCGTGTGCGGCGACTCGCACACCTCGACGCACGGAGCTATGGGCGCGGTGGCTTTCGGCATCGGCACGAGCGAAGTGGAAATGGTCATGGCATCGCAATGCATTCTGCAATCGCGTCCCAAAACGATGCGCATCACCGTCGACGGCAAATTAGGCAAAGGGGTTACCGCCAAAGACATCGCCCTGTACATGATGTGGAAAATTTCCACCAGCGGGGCAACGGGCTACTTCATCGAATATGCGGGCGAAGCTATCCGCAGCCTGACGATGGAAGGGCGCCTTACGCTCTGCAACCTGAGTATAGAAATGGGAGCGCGCGGCGGCATGATAGCGCCCGACGAAACGACGTTCGCCTACATCAAGGGACGCGAATACGCCCCGAAAGGCGAAGCATGGGACAAGGCGCTGGCTTACTGGAAAACGCTGAAAAGCGACGACGATGCCGTGTTCGACAAAGAAGTGCATTTCAACGCCGCCGACATACAGCCGATGATTACCTACGGCACCAATCCGGGCATGGGCATGGCGATTACCGACCGCATACCGACGACCGACGGCATGAGCGAAACCGAAAAAAGCTCTTTCGAGAAGTCGCTCGCGTACATGGGATTCCGCGCCGGAGAACCGCTGCTCGGCAAACCGGTCGATTACGTATTTCTCGGCGCCTGCACCAACGGTCGCATCGAGGACTTCCGCGCCTTTGCCGCACTCGTGAAAGGTCGCCGGAAAGCCGCCGGCATCACCGCTTGGCTGGTACCCGGCTCGTGGGCGGTCGATGCGCAGATACGGGAAGAGGGCTTGGACAAGGTTTTGCGGGAAGCGGGCTTCGAGATACGCCAGCCGGGCTGCTCTGCCTGCCTCGCCATGAACGACGACAAAATTCCCGCCGGAAAATATGCCGTATCGACGAGCAACCGTAATTTCGAGGGACGGCAGGGACCCGGCGCGCGCACGCTGCTGGCAAGTCCGCTGACGGCGGCAGCCGCAGCCGTTACGGGTGTCATCACCGATCCGAGAGAGTTGTTGTAACATTATCCGAAAAGACTATGAAACAGAAATTCAATATCATAACCAGCACATGCGTACCGCTGCCGCTGGAAAATGTCGATACCGACCAAATCATACCCGCCCGCTTCCTGAAAGCAACCACCCGCGAAGGGTTCGGCGAAAACCTCTTTCGGGACTGGCGGTACAACGCCGACGGCACGCCGAACAAAAATTTCGTGCTGAACAACCCCGCATACAGCGGTGAAATATTGGTGGCAGGCAAAAACTTCGGGTCGGGGTCGAGTCGCGAACACGCAGCGTGGGCTATCGCCGACTACGGATTCCGCGTCGTGGTGTCGAGCTTCTTCGCCGACATTCACAAAAACAACGAGTTAAACAACTTCGTGCTGCCGGTGGTGGTAAGCGAAAGTTTCCTGAAAGAGTTGTTCGACACGATTGCCGCCAATCCCAAAAGCGAGGTCGAGGTCAATCTGCCGGCACAAACCATCACCAACAAAACGACGGGACGCTCGGAAACCTTTGAAATAAACGCCTATAAAAAACATTGCCTGATGAACGGGCTCGACGATATTGATTACCTGTTGAGCCAAAAATCCGCTATCGAAACTTGGGAAAAGAAAAACAAATAGGCATGTTCATCGAAATAATGGATACGACGCTGCGCGACGGCGAACAGACTTCGGGGGTGGCATTCGCCCCGCAGGAAAAGTTGAGTATCGCCCGCCTGCTGCTTACGGTGCTGCACATCGACCGCATAGAAATCGCGTCGGCACGGGTGTCCGACGGCGAGTTCGAGTCGGTGCGGAAAGTGTGCGACTGGGCGCGAAAAGAGAATCGCCTCGAACAGGTGGAAATTCTCGGATTCGTCGATAACGGCACGTCGATAGCGTGGATAAAAAATGCGGGCGGAAAGGTCATCAACCTCCTGTGCAAAGGTTCTTTGAAACACTGTCGGGAACAGCTGCACAAGACGCCCGAAGAACATATCGCCGACATACGCCGTGAAATTGCCGACGCCCGACAGCACGGTATGCGGGTAAACATCTACCTCGAAGACTGGTCGAACGGCATGATACATTCGCCCGAATACGTATTCGGTTTGCTCGACGCCCTCCGCGATATGCCGGTGGCACGATTCATGCTTCCCGACACGCTGGGCGTACTCAACCCCTACCAGACCTACAAATTCAGCCGCGCCATCATCGACCGCTACCCCTCGTACCGCTTCGACTTCCACGCGCACAACGATTACGACCTTGCCGTCGCCAACGTATTCGCCGCCATAAAAGCGGGCATACAGGGCATACACTGCACGGTGAACGGATTGGGTGAACGCGCGGGCAACGCGCCGCTGTCGAGCGTACTGGCGGTGGTGCACGACCAGTTGAAGCTGGAAACGCACCTCGACGAGAGCAAAATCAATCAGGTGAGCCGCGTCGTGGAATCGTATTCGGGCATACGCATTCCCGCCAACAAACCGATTATCGGCGAACACGTGTTCACGCAGTGCGCCGGCATACACGCCGACGGCGACAGCAAAAACAATCTCTACTACAACGACCTGCTGCCCGAACGCTTCGGACGCACCCGCGAATATGCGCTGGGCAAGACTTCGGGAAAAGCCAATATCCGGAAAAATCTCGAAGCGCTGGGCATCGAACTCGACGAGGAGGCGATGCGCAAGGTTACCGACCGCATCATCAAACTCGGCGACAAGAAAGAGACGGTAACGCAGGAAGACCTGCCCTACATCATTTCCGACGTGCTCAACCACGACGCCGGCAACCAGAAAATAAAACTGCTCAACTATTCGCTGGCACTGGCACAGGGGCTGCACCCCGTCGCCGTCGTCAAGATAGAGATTCACGGGAAACAGTACGAACAGACCTCGACGGGCGACGGACAGTACGACGCCTTCGTAAAAGCCGTGCGCACTATCTACAAGCAGCAGTTGAAACGGGAGTTTCCCGTGCTGACGAACTATATGGTGGATATTCCGCCGGGCGGGCGCACCGACGCTTTCGTGCAAACGGTCATCTCGTGGGAATATCGCGGACACGCTTTCAAAACGCGCGGTCTCGATGCCGACCAGACCGAAGCCGCCATACAGGCGACGGTGAAAATGCTCAACCAAATCGAAAACATGTAATTGTAAATCATATAAACCAATACGTCTATGAAACTGAATATCGCTGTACTGCCCGGCGACGGCATCGGACCCGAAATCGTGGGGCAGGCTCTTGAAGTTACCGAAACCGTCTGCCGGCGATTCGGTCATAAACTCACGCACAAACACGCCCTCGTGGGCGCCTGCGCCATCGACCGGTGCGGCTCGCCCTACCCCGCCGAAACGCACGAATTGTGCATGCAGTCTGACGCCGTGCTGTTCGGCGCTATCGGCGACCCGAAATACGACAACAACCCCGCCGCCAAAGTGCGCCCCGAACAGGGACTGTTGGGTATGCGCAAACAGTTGGGACTGTACGCCAATATCCGCCCTGTCAGCACATTCGCCTCTCTGCTGCACAAATCGCCGCTGCGCCGCGACATCGTGGAGGGTACCGACCTCATGTGCATACGGGAACTGACGGGCGGCATCTACTTCGGGCGTCCGCAAGGTCGCAGCGAGGACGGAAACACCGCCTACGACACCTGCGTATATAGCCGCGAAGAGGTGGAACGCATCGTGCGCCTCGCCTACAAATACGCACGGCAGCGCCGCAAAAAAGTTACCGTCGTCGATAAAGCCAACGTGCTTTGCACCTCCCGTTTATGGCGCGAAGTGGCGCAGGAAATCGCCAAAGAAAATCCCGACATCACCACCGAATATATGTTCGTCGATAACGCCGCCATGCAGTTGGTGCAATTCCCGAGTCGCTTCGACGTGCTGGTTACCGAAAATATGTTCGGCGACATACTCACCGACGAAGCCTCGGTCATCACCGGCTCGCTGGGTATGCTGCCGTCGGCATCGGTAGGCATACACACGTCGGTATTCGAGCCGATACACGGCTCCTACCCGCAAGCCGCCGGCAAAGACATCGCCAACCCCGTAGCCACGATACTCTCGGCAGCCTTGATGTTTGAATATGCGTTCAACCTGATGGACGAAGGCGCCGCCATTCGTCGCGCCGTAGCGGCATCGCTCGAAGCCGGTGTCGTTACCGAAGACATTTGCGGCGACGGCAAAGCCTACAAATG
>CANQDQ010000025.1 GCA_947593515.1 uncultured Bacteroidales bacterium
TTACAAGAAAAGCAGAAAAGCAAAAGAGCCAAGGCTAACAGATTAGTCCATTTTTTCATAATACTTCGTATGTTTTTCCGTATATAAAATTAATTTTCTTCGTTTTAAGGCATCGGTGCCAAACCTTCCCAGCGAACGTCCCAATTTCCGTCGTCGGGGAATCCGGGATTGCCGCCTTCGTGTCCATCCCAGCCGGCGCACATCATAGCCACGGTGGTAAGGAGACCTCCGTTTCCGGGCAGATAGATGCGCAAGCGACCGTCTTGATAATTGTGTCCGTTGGGGAGGTAAGTGTTGGTGCGCTTATCCATGAGCAGGGCACCGACGGCTTTGTCGGTATCGCCCAAACGGGCTGCGTCCATGGCGGTCATGGCGAAGTCCCAGCCCCACGTTTTGCCCCAATTCCAGTTGTCCCACACCCAATCGAGCGTGTTGTGCATAATGTCTTCGCGCACGAGCGGACACTTAGGCAGTATGCCGTAGGCACCGAGCACTGCCATGTGGTCGGACGTGAAGCGTATATCTTTATAGGTATCGGTAGCCGTTTCGGCTGCGAGATAGAGTTTGGTGCCGTTTTCGTCCTGATAAGCGAGTGGCGAGAGCTTGTCGAGCATTTCGTCCCATTGCAGGTCGCGTTTCAGACCCTGACGTTCGCGCCACTTCTGCGCCACACTGATGGCATAATGCCAATAGGAAAGCTCGAACGGCGGATTGACGGTTTCGGCAGCCCGCAGAGTTTCTTGTGCGGGTATGGCGCCTTTGAGTACGTAACGACCTTCGAGTTCGTCGTAGGTGGCGAAAGAGAACATGAAGTCTGCCGTAGCAGCCACGAGGTCTTTATATTTGTTGAGGGTTTCTTCGGTAGGTTTGGCTCGGTATATCAACTCTGCCATATAAATAAAGTGCGGCTGCTGCCAAATGAGGAACGAGCCTACTTTGGAGGGGGCTTCGATGGACGAGGGGTCGGTCATCTTCATCCAGCGTGCACCCTTAAAGCCTTGGCGCGCAGCAATGCTGCACGCATTGTCGTAGGCGGTTTTATACCAATCGAGGCTCTTTTCGAGCAATTCGGGGTGTCCCCACAAGGCGAAATGTACGCCGTGCCACCAGTGCATCTCGAGGTGGAATTTGCCGAACCAGCTGTTATAGGTAAGCCCCGTTTCCTGCGGAGGCACGGAGCCGGCGCATTGTATGGCGGTAAGGTATTGCGAGAGTATGACGCGGCGTTCGAGTTCGGGCGCACGGGAGTCGCGACAGTGCGAGAAATCGACGATGCCGCCGGTCGTCCAATAGTTGCGCCAATAGTCGGCAGCGTGAGCCGATGCCGCAGCAAAATCGAGCGGTGTGCCGGAGGGCACATCGGCTGTAAACGCACAGGTAAACGAAAGGGTGTCGCCCGCAACGGGTTTCAACACGTAGTAATGCGGTTCTTTCTGTTGAAGCGAAGCATTGCCGTTCCACGCCAGACGCACATAATAAGTCGTTTCGTCGAGCTTGCGACAAAGGAGCGCGCTATGGTCGTCTTGCGCCACGATGGTGGTCGTGTGTTTATCGGGCTTCGTCCAATCGCAGGCATCATCGGAGTGTCCGCCCGTCGGATAAGGGAAGCGCAGATTTACAGCGACTTCTCCTGTTGCCAACAAAGGCGAAACGATACTGGCGGCTACGGCATCGGTAGCGTCGTCGCACACCGTCTGCACGGCTACGGACTGTCCGTCGAGGATAAAAGTACTGTTTATCGTTCCGCTCCATAAATCGAGTTTCTGGTTGATGCCGGAGAGTTCGCCGGCTTCGACTTTCTTGCCGCCGCGCATCAATTCCAAACCGATTGCTCCCAAGTGGAGCCGGTGCGGATTGACACGATACCAATTGGCAGCCTCTTTGTTCCGTCCGTCCTCGTTGAACTGCACGGAATACAGCTCCTCATGCCCACGAAAATTGTAGGGTTTCAGGGTTTCTTCAAAACGATATTTTTCGGGATTCGGGAACGAGTGCCACCCCCATTGCGATTGCGTACCCAGCGGCACACCTGCACTATACAGTTCGGGGTAGGTTTGCAAGCCTGTGGCATCGACCGTAAAAGCAAATTCGCCATTGCCGACCGACAACGACGACAAGGCATCGAAAGTCGTGTTTACCGGGCAATTCCGCTCTACGACAGCAACTCTGTCAATCTTCTCATTTCCACCATTTTGGCATGAAAGCAAAGAGATGAGCAACGCAGTTGCCAAACCCGTAACGGTTGTTTTTTTCATGGTATTATCCTTTCACTCGATATATCTTTACAAAGGTAAAGTGAGATATAAGGAATGAACATTATAAAAATGATACAATTACTTTGTTTTTTGACACCGGCTCGTCTTCCTATGGCAAACCAAAAATGAGAATCAAAAATCATGCCATACTTCCCTACCCTCCTTATGCATTTTTCATCGGGGGAATCTCGACCGACAGGGAAAAATGTGGACTTTTCAGTCTTGGGCATAACCAACTATATAATCGTCGATTCACCCATATCTAACGGGGAAAATCCACTTCACAACGATTGTTGTGAAGTGGATTTTTTATTCGGAACGTCCCGATTATTTTACCGGCGAAAATACCGGTTGTCCGTTTATTTTGAGATTGTTGAAACGAACATCTTTTACACCGCCAGAAATGAAGATTCCTTCCTGCGGGTCTTTCGAGGCTTTCTTTACATTGTTGAACTCGCAGTTATCAACCTGTATGTTATATACGTTGTCGCTGCCTTCGAGTCCCACGAAGTAAACGCCGAGGTCGCTGCCACCGGTGCAGACGATATTCTCGCAAAGCACGTTACGCACCGTCGGCGGGAAATTGCGGTCGCAAAGCTCTTTGTTTTCGTATTGGAGATTGATGCGCAACACGGCTTCGCGGCACTGTCCCACCTTGATGTTGCGTACATAAATATTCTCGATGACGCCGCCGCGACAGTTGCTGGTCTTGATGCGAATCACGCGATCGAGATTGGGGCTGTCCATTTCGCAGTTCTCCACGAAAAGATTTTTATAACCGCCGGAGATTTCGCTGCCTACTACCACGCCGCCGTGTCCGTCGAGCATCTTGCAATTGCGCACGATGATGTTTTGACTGGGCACGTTCCATGTACGACCGTCGCGGTTGCGACCGCTCTTGATGGCGATGCAATCGTCGCCGGTATTGAATACACAGTTTTCAATCAGCACGCCGTCGCACGACTCGGGGTCGCAGCCGTCACCGTTAGGTCCGTGATTATCGAAGGTAACGCCACGCACGATCAGGTTGTTGCAGAACAGCGGGTGCAACGTCCAGAAAGGAGAGTTTTTCAGCGTTACATCTTCTACCAACACGCGGTTGCAGCGGTAGAGATTCACGAGCTGGGGACGCATACCGTCTTTCCACGAGAACACCCGTTTGTAAATGGGTTCACCCGATTCGCCCCACGCCAGCAAGCGGGCACGACCTCCACAGTTCTGACCTATCATGCCTTCTTTCCAATTGTATTTTTTCGCACCGCACATAGGCCACCAATGCTCCATAGAGCCTTGCGCATCGACCACTCCTTTTCCGGTAATGGCGATGTTGGTTTCACCGTAAGCGTAGATAAGGGGGTGCAGGTTGTAGCAGTCGAGACCTTCCCAGCGGGTGAGCACTGCTGGCTCATAGAGTTCGGGATTGGTATCGAATTTGAGTACAGCGCCCTCTTCGAGGTGAAGATTTACATTGCTTTTCAGCGTAATGGGACCCGTGTAGAACGTTCCGGCAGGTACTACCACCGTACCGCCGCCCGCCTGATTGCAGGTAACGATAGCCAAGTTGATGGCATCGTGGCAGAGCACATCGGGTGCATCGGGTTTGGCGCCGAAGTCGGTGATAACATAGCGCTTGTCGGGGAAAGAGGTCTTTTTGATGTTCTTTTCTATCTTAGCAGCCTGTTTCCACGCCTCTTTGGAAGAAAGTTGCGCCGAGAGAAGACACGGGGTCATAACAGCACACGCGCATAAAAGAAGAATTTTTTTCATAATAATATTGTTTTTTATGAAAGTTTCTCCCTATACATTAATAATATAAGGAGAGATACTTTCTGTTATTTTTTCACTACAATGCGGTCGTATTGCTGCTCGGCTTTGATTTCGGAGTACTTGGGAGCGTCCATCATCTCCACCAAAGCGCGCAGCACGGGACCTTCGCCCATCGGGTCGTCTTTTTGTGTGGGTCGGTTGTAATAGAAAGTGAGCGACGGCATGATGCCCGTACCCACGCAAATGGCTTCGAGATTGCCGGCTTCGGATATTTTGCTGAGAATACCTTTCAAGCCCTCTTCGGCAACATTGATGAAGTCTTTGTGAATCCAGCCCATTTTCACGCCGCGCGCAATGGCGAACGTGAACATCGCCGTACCGGTTACTTCATCGTACGAATCGGTTTTGTCGAGCAGCTGGTGCCAAAGTCCGTTCTTGCCCTGATACCGGCATACGCCACTTACCTGTTGGCGGAAGTTTGC
The DNA here is from genome assembly GCA_947593515.1 of uncultured Bacteroidales bacterium. GTDB lineage: Bacteria > Bacteroidota > Bacteroidia > Bacteroidales > UBA11471 > Caccoplasma. The sequence continues at coordinate 4,505 of CANQDQ010000025.1, forward strand.
CAACAGAGCTTCGCGCTGCGGGTGGTTCTCGGGCAGGCGGGTCAGCAAGTCGGCTTGCGCCATGAGTATCCAGCCGTTGGCGCGCGACCAATGGGCAACGCCGTGCTCGTCGGTGTCGGTGTGGTAGCAGTGGTAATAAATCTGCTTCTCGGGACACCAAAGGTATTTGTTGTATTTCAGCACCTGATTGGCGGCGTCATCGAAATACTTCATGTCGCCGGTCAGTTCGCCCATGCGGCAGAGGAAAGAAATCGCCATGAAGAGGTCGTCAGCCCAAACGGTATTTTCGTGCGGCCACAGGCGGGCAATCGTACCGTCTTCGAGGCGCGGCTCGGCATAGTTGAGGTGTTCTGCCGTAGCGTCGATATAGGCTTGGAAAGCCTTGTCGGGCGAAGGCAGGTGCATCTGCAAGTCGATGAGCGATGCGCCCATAGGACCGTTGTCGTCGAGGCGTTTGCCACGGAAAATCATGTGCCAACTGATGTTGCGTATTCCCTGCCAGCCTTTCTCCTTGAGCGCCTTGTCAAATTTCTTTTTGAAGAAATCGAGATTACCTTCGTTGAATACGAAATTCATGTTTTTCAATACATACTCTTCGTATTTCTTGTCGCCGAGTTTGTCCGCCAATTCGAGCATGGCGATATGCAGCACGCCGTTGGTATAGTGCCAGTCGTTGTACTTGCAGGCAACCTTGATGGGTTCGCTGCTGTTGCGTTTTTTTACGGTCGTATAGGTTTCGCCCGTCTCGGTGTTTTTGAATTGGTAAGTGGTGCTTGCCACGATGCGGTCGGCAATGGCGACGGCAGCATCTTTTGCGGTGCGCTTAGGCGGAGCCGCCCACACACTCATTCCCAAAGAGAGGGCAAAAGTCAATAAAACAAACTTTTTCATATCTCTGTCCTGTATTCTTCGGTTTTACTTCGGCAAATTGAAAGCGACGCTGAGCTCTTTCATCTGGGCAGGCGACATACCGTCGGGCTCGAAGCCCATGCTCTTGGCATTGATATATATTTGTGCAGACTTACTCAACACATCGACTTGGTCGAATGCGTCCATGATATCCTGACCCACAGCGCATACGCCGTGTTTTTCCCACATCACCACATCATAATCGTCGAGTTCGGCAATGGTGGCATTGGCGAGTTCTACCGAGCTGGGCATTTTATAGGGGATAATTCCCAGTCCGCGCGGACAGAAGGCTTTTGTTTCGGGAATCATGCTCCACAACAGGTTGGTAAGCACGTCTTTTTCAAGGAATTTCTTGTTATGGCTCATAGCCACCAACTCGATAGGGTGCGTATGCAGCGAGGCTTTGTAGGTGGAGCCGCGACCGATAAGCAGGTTGTGCATCGACAGGTGGGCAGGCAGCTCCGAAGTGGGTTTCACCAAATTGTCTGCAATGATTTCGTAGCTGGCGCAATCGTCGAGAATGCGGATTACCGAGCCGTTTTCCATCGGGTAGCGAGCCAAGTCGCGCATACGTTTGTTCGTGCCTTTGCAGAAGAAATAGCAGCCTTTGATATGGGGCAGCGTCGTGCCGATAGGGGCTACCGGACCGATAGCCGGCATTTTGCGAATTTCGTCATCGACAAACTCGGTGATGTTGATGGTGATGTTGCCGCCATTGCGTTCAGCCCAACCTTTTTGCCAAAGGTAACCGGCTACTTCGGCTACTTTTTCGATTTCCCGTTGCAGGGCGGGACGCCCGTTCAATATCGATTTCATGATGTTTTTCTTTTATTTTTATTCTACAATAATTTCCGTCGGAGTGGAATTGCCCACCCCGATTGCCTCTTTCACACTGTCGGGAAGGGGTATTTCCACTTTCACGGTAGGAATGGGGAGCGCTTCGCTTTCTTCGGCAACGGCTTCTATTTCAGCAGCCGGCGTTTCATTTTTGTCCGATTTCAGCAATTCGGGCAGGAACGTGGAAACAATCAGCACGACGATGCCGACTATCAACACGACAATCGTTTTGCGGGAGCAGCCTTTCCACTCTTTCAATATGATACCCCACACGTTGGAGAACACGACGTTGAGTGCCATCAGTATGCAGAAAGCGAACGTCATCAACGCCGGCGAACCAGTGAGGAATCCTTTACCCAAACTCAGTCCGAAGAACTGACTGTACCACAACAAACCTGCCAATGCGCAGAACAGCAGATTATTGAGGTAGAGCGACGTTTTACCGTAGTCGCCCCACGTCTTGTTCTTTTGATTCTGGTAGAAGCAATAAACGGCATTGGTTACGAAACCGCCCAGCGTTACGAGCATCGTGGCGGGAAGGGTCTTATACATATCGCCCGTTTCGGCGAAGTGCAGACCGCTGCCAAATTCCAGACCTACATTGAAGCAGGCGCTCATGAAGCCGGCAAGCAGAGCAATGGCGATGCCTTTCGGGAAGTTGAAGTCCTTGACGGCTTTTTTCTTCTCCTCGTCCGAAAGCATGGAGGCTTTCATGTTTCCTGCCACGCCGATGATGGAGATGCCCACCAGCGTTACGATGACGCCGATGATTACCGCCCACGTGAGTTTTTCGAGGTGTCCGGCTTCGGGATAGAAGATGTGCAGCATCACCGGTCCGAGTATCGTACCCAAGCCGGCGCAGGTGCCCAACGAAATGGATTGTCCCAAAGCGACGCCCAGATAACGCATCGAAAGTCCGAATGTAAGACCGCCGACACCCCAGAGAGCACCGAACAGAATCGTCATTCCTATATCGACCGAATTGTCGGACGTAAAGAGTTCACACAACGAATGTCCTGCGGGAACAGCCAGCAGCGCACCCAAGAAAGGAAATATCAACCACGCAAAGACACCCTGTACAATCCAGTAGGATTCCCAGCTCCACTCTTTGATGCGGTTGATAGGCACATAACAGCTCGATTGGCAGAATGCCCCGATTGCGATAATCAGCAGACCGATTACTATATCCATAATTATATACGACTAAAAGGTTTGTGTCGGGACAAGCCCGACATAAACCTTTTGATGGGCATTAAAAAATTATCTCTTGGAAGTAACTTCTCTTTCGTATTTCTCTACTTCGGGAATGAACTCCTCGCCTACGGGCACATTGTTTTTGAGGCAGAACATATCCCAAACAGCGTTCCACGGCATGGCTTTGGCTTCTTCGAGCAGGGCAAGACGCTGGAAGCCTTTGTCTTCGGCTTCATATTTGCGCAGAGTAGCCAACGGCTCCAAGAGAGCGCGGAGAATTGATTTCTGTGCGGCACGCGTACCGATGACGTAAGCGCCGATGCGGTTGATAGAGGCATCGAAATAGTCGAGAGCGATGTGTACGCGGTTCATGGCATCGCAGCGCACGAGTTCTTGGAACAGCTCGACGGTGGAGTCGTCCATGATGGTTACGTGGTCGGAGTCCCAACGGATAGGACGGCTTACATGGAGTATCAGTTCCGGAACGAAGAGCAGCATCGACGATACTTTGTCGGCAGCCACTTCGGTGGGGTGATAGTGTCCGGTGTCGATAGTGAGAAGCGTCTGGTTCTTAGTGGCATAGCCCACGCAAAATTCGTTGGAACCGACGGTGTAATATTCAAGACCGATACCGAATACTTTCGATTCCAAACCGGTCTTCATGTTCTTGTATTTTACGGAGAATATTTCGTCCAGACTCTGCTCGAACAATTGACGGTAGAGCATACGGTTTACGGTGATGTCTTTGCTTCCGTCGTGTACCCACAGGTTCATGATACAGGGGTCGCCCTGACGTTTACCCATTTCTTCGGCAATGGCGCGGCAGCGTTTGGTGTGCTCGATCCAGAAATCGCGAATGCCTTTGTCGGGATTGGAAAGCGTGAGGTTGCCCGATTTCGGGTGCGAGAAAGACGACGAGTTGAAGTCGAGCTTCACGCCGAGTTCGGCAGCCCACTGCATCCAGCTCTCGAAGTGGGCGGGTTCGCACTGGTCGCGATCGACGAATTTGCCGCCGAAGTCGCCATAAATTTCATGCAGATTCACACGGTGTTTCGAGGGAATCAACGACATGGCTTTTACCAAGTCGGCGCGTACCTCGTCGATGTTGCGGGCTTTGCCCGGATAGTTGCCGGTGGTCTGTATGCCACCCGACAGCGCGCTGCCCGACTCGAAGCCGACAACGTCGTCGGTCTGCCAGCAGTGCAGCGATATTTGCACGTTTTGAAGGGTTTTCAATACTTCGTCGGTATTCACACCGATGGCGGCATAGCGCTCTTTGGCTATTTCATACGCCTTTTGAATCAGATTTTCTTTCATGTTTTTATGTATTAGTTTGTTTTTATGCAATTAAATATTTTCACGATACACTTCGAGGTAGCGTTTGTAAGCCTCGTCCCACACGGCTTTGTCGCGCGGCGTAAACGTTGCCGACTCTATCGATTCGGCGATAATCGCCCGCATGGCGGCAATGTCTGCCACATCGCCGGCGGCTTTTGCCTGTAACATGATGTTTCCGATAGCGGTGCATTCGGAAGGTCCTGCCACTACGGGAACGCCTACGGCATTGCTGGTATTTTGGTTGAGGAGATTGTTACGCGAACCGCCGCCGATGACGTGCAGCTTTTCGATGGGGAACGGCGCCATGCTCTGCAAATAGCCGAACACCTGACGGTAGCGCAGCGGCAGGCTCTCGAAAATGCAGCGGGTGATTTCGCCGTAGGATTGCGGTTCTGCCTGTCCCGTCTGCCGGCAATAGCTGCGAATGGCATCTATCATCGACGACGGATTGGCGAAGCAGGGCGAATCGGGATTGATGATGCTGCGGAAAGCAGGAGCTTTTTCGGCAGCGGCTATCAGGTCGGGATAGGAATAATCGTTTCCGGCGGCAGCCCATTCGCGGCGGCACTGTTCGAGCAGCCACATACCGCAAATGTTTTTGAGGAATCGGGTCGTACCCTCGATGCCGCCTTCGTTGGTAAAGTTTTTATCGAAACTTTCTTCCGTGATAATGGCATCTTTCACTTCGATGCCCATCAGCGACCACGTACCCGAACTGAGGTAGGCGAAGCGTTCGTTCCGTGCAGGAACGGCTGCCACAGCCGATGCCGTGTCGTGTCCGGCAACGGCGATGACGGGTACGGCGCCAAGCCCTGTCAGTTTTTGCACTTCGGGGGTGAGTGCGCCTATTTTTTCGCCCGGATATACGAACGGGGCGAATTGTTCTTTTTTCATGCCCACCACATCGAGCAGCTCCTGCTCGAACTGTTTGGTGCGGGGATTGAGAATCTGCGACGTCGAAGCGATGGTATATTCCGTTACCATTTTGCCGGTGAGCATATAGCTGAGGGCGTCGGGCACGAAAAGCACTTTGTCGGCAGCCTCGAGTGCGGAACAGTGGTTGCGGTGCAGCGTCGAGAGCTGGAAGAGCGAATTGATGTTCATAAACTGTATGCCGGTCAATTCGTACACCCGTTCTTTGGGAATATGGGTGAAAAATTCTTCGACAGCGCCTACGGTATGGGGGTCGCGATAGCAGTAGGGATTGCACAGAAAGGCGCCGTCCTTGCCCACCATGACAAAATCGACACCCCACGTGTCGATACCTATCGACTCGATGGCGATGCCTTCGCGGGCGATATTTCTCAATCCTTTGATGATTTCGAGGTAGAGGGCGTAAATGTCCCAGTAGAAGTGTCCGCCGGTTTCGATGATGGGATTGGCAAAACGCGTAATCTCCTGCATCTCCATTTTTCCGTCGGAAAGAGTGCCCAAGATGGTGCGACCGCTGGTCGCGCCCAAATCCACGGCAAAAAAGCGGTGTGTTTTCATGTGTACTTTTTCGGTTTTAGTTTGCGATGCGACCGCAGCCGCATCGATTGAATAATAAAAAATGCTCTTTTTCAGCCAAAATATCCGCCGATATTTTTCAAGCCGTTCCGATTGACAAAGATAAAGAAAATATCCAATTAAAAAAATAACGAACGTTTTTTTATTTACACGTTCGTTATTTTTTTCTGCGAAAGAGGGGTTATCAGAAATCCGTTTTCCGGTCGAGCGGCACAAGACGCACCGTGCCGAGCAAGCCCGAAGGTATGAGCTGCCACCGGTCGTAAAGTCCCGTTTTATAGCCCAGATTGTTGATATTGGCATCTTTGAAACGCCGCCACTCGATGCCGCGGCGGTCGTAGTCGGCTATGCGGTTGGCGGGAAGATTGGTAACCTCTACCTCTATCGTATTAGTGCCTTGTCGCAAATATTTTTTTACATAGGTGCAGAAAGGCACCGACCACAGCGTGCCCACCGGCTCGCCGTTGATGACGACGCGAGCGCTCTCCCGCACGTCGCCGAGGTCGAGCAGCCACTCATCGGCGGCAATGGCAGGCAGGTCGAACGTAACGGAATAGCGGGCTGTACCGCTATTGACGCGGGCTTCGGGCATCGGGAGCGACGTCCACGAGCCCAACGTATCGATGTCGAAAGTGTCCTTTATGGCGGGCGTACTCTCGACAAAGGAGAGCGACCAACCGTTATCGATAGAAAGGCTCAGCGGCTGCCGTTCGTAATACGACCACGCATCGCCGTCGGTCGGCTTATCGTAAATGCGCACGATTGCCGACTCGCCCGAGCGGAGTTGCAGGTAATACTGCAAACGACCGTCGTGCCGACGTGTTTTCGCCATACCGGAACGTCCCGACACAGGGTCGTAAATGGCAACCGATTCGCCATCGACGGCAGGCGTAATCCAACCCTCCACTCCTTTGTCCTGTAACGAGGCGATGAAGTAATGGTGCCCCTCGTCGTTGCTGCGGCGGATAAAATAAGCACCGTACTGCGTTTTTATATCTTCTTTGGGCACACCGGTCATTTCGAGTACGCGGGCATAGTTGGCGCCGGTGATGATGCGCCCCTTGCCGTAAGGCATGACCTGTTCGGAAGCAAAGCCTTGCGCATCGGGCAGGCGGTCGAGTACTTTTTTGAAACCCTTGCGCCGCTTTTCGAGGGAGGCGAATCCGGGCACGTCCTGCGGATAGTTATCGACGAATATGAGCGTAGCGCCCTGCTCCGCCAAGTTGAGGAGGTGTTTCAAGACATTCTCGGGCATCAGCTTCACGGCAGGAAGTATCAACGCCTTGTAAGCGGAACCGCCCGAAGTCTGCAACAGACCGTCTTTCCGGCAAACGGTCGTGCGGACGAAATTGTCGGATATGTAATCGACGTCGTAACCGGAATCGGTAATCTGACGGACAACTCCGATGAAATGCGGGGCGCGCTTCGCCATACCGTGTATGTCGAATGCCAGTCCCAGCTTCGAGCCTTGCTGCTCGTACCACATATCGTAAACGGGCAGATAGACCAGAAAATCGTTATCGGGCTTGCCCATCTGCAAAAACGACTGACAGCGGGCTATGTAGGTGAAAAACGCCGGAGCGTCGCGCCAAATGGTGTTGGTGGGCGACATATTGATGGTCGCATAGAAAAGCCAGCCGGGCCATTCGGCTTCGCGCGGGGAATAGGGCGTACCGTGAAAGAACATATGATTCACGCCGGCGGCGAACATCAAATCCATATCGGGCTTGCACTGGGAGAGCGAGGTGCGAAAATGCTCGGTGAGCCACGTGAACGTCTCCGACGAAGTGTAGGGCTTGCCGGCTATGTGCGCTCCCGAAGAGGCGTATTTGAGCATGGAGAAATCGGAATCGTTGTCTTTCTTCACCGAATCGCGGCGCAGCCCCTTGATGTTGAAATCGGTAATGCCGAAGCCCTCGCATTCGGGTATATCGACGGAGGCATAAAGGTCTATCAAATTGCCGGGCGAGCCGTGCGCCTGATTCCGCGTCAAGGCGCCGTGCTTATGCGCCCACGCCACCCATTGGTTGGTAAAGTTTTCTTTCAACAGCTCGGCTATCGTTTCCCGATAGTCGGAGATGAGGCGAGCGCGGGTGTCGCCCTGTTCGCCGGTAAATTCGAGCAAATGGTTTTCGAGTTTGTAGCCGCGTCGGCGGGCGAACTGTTCGAAGAAGTCGGGCGTCCAATCGGCACCATATACTTCATAGGAATCGTTGAAAAAGGTTTTCGGCATCGGTGCGCCCGACGAGGCAAACGCCTTGTCGAAGCGTGAAAAGTACCGAGCCACCGCCTCTTTGGAAAAATGATTCATCACATAGCCGGCACCGCCCGGAGCGGCACGTTTTACTTTCTGAAAAGTCTTTCCCACGAAAACGGCGACCAGCGTCCAGTCGTCGCCGGCGGGGGCAGTCCAGTTCACCTCGCCGGTTTTACGGTCGTATCGGGAAGTGATATTCAAACATTTTCCGGAGGCAGTGTAAGCCATCAGCCGAGAAAGTACGGCTGCATCGGCTTGCTTCTTATCATTGACGGTTATTGCTGCGGGTTTCTCCCCTCCTGCTACGGCGTATTTCTGAAAAATTACTTTGCAGGCGGCATCTTCGACCGAAACTTCGGGACCGCCGAAGGGCCACCCCGTACCGCCGTTCATATCGATGTCCAGCCCCACGCTGTCGCCTTCTTCGATGACGAACGAGAGCATCTGCATCCAACGGGGCGAGAGGTAATCGATATCGTTGGCTTCGTTGTTTTTCACGCCGTAAATAGGAGTTATTTCGAGCGTGCCCATACCGGCTCGCGCATACTCTTCCATATTGTAGGCAAGATTTGCCGAATCGACGGCGCTGCCCAACCACCACCAGCGGGCGCCCGGACGGGCTGTCGTTTCTATTTCAGGCCACGCGGGTGCCTGTGCCGACAAAGACAGGGCGGCAAAAAATGCCGCTGCTCCGAAAAACAGTTTTTTGCGTATCATATTGTGTTTCATTTATTTTCTCTGAAATCGAATCCGAGCGTCATGCGTATGCCTTCATCGCCCGACTTGATGCGGATAGAGCCGGGCTGGCTTTTCGGTCCGTGTTGCGAAATGGGTTTGAAGCTGCGTATGGCGGGTATCTCCACGAGGAAAGAGATATCGCCGGCGGGAAATTCCGGCATGGTGCGCGCCTCACCCTCCCGATCTTTCGGTTCTTCGGGAGTAAGCATACGCAGATATACGCCGTCACTTGCGGCATATACGGTGAAATCCTGCTCCCGATTCCGCACCGTCGCCCAATGAAGGTCGGCGTGATAGCCCTTAAATTCGGGATAAACGAGGTTGTCGTAGCTCTCGCCCGTAACGGTGTTGTTGTAGGCTTTTTCCCACAACCCCGCATTAGCTCCACGCAAGCGGTTTTTCCAGACGCGGTAGGGTCCGCCGCCCAACCAGCGCATACCCGTTACAAGGCTGTCGGGATAGGAGAATGTAATGCCGAGATTCAGTATGTTTTCGTAGCTCGCCGCATCGTCGAGCCCACCGCCCAAACGCGAACGGTTGAGCATCACCATATCCATGTCGAGCAATCCGTCGGGCGCCATACGCCACACCACAGAGTCGATGTTGCCGTTGTAGCGCACCGTCCATACGGCAGTGTCGCCGTCCATACGGACAGCCGTGTTTTTCACGGCAGCCACCATGCCCACCGGCACGGGACCGTTACCGAACGAAACAGCCTTACCATTGCTCGTTACTTTCATTATATAGCCGGTCGTCTTGTCGAAAGTTACTTCCACGTCTTGCGCCGCAAGCGTTATTTCATTTCCCGCTTCACGGAAAACTGCCGGCGCTGCCGTTTCTGCAACGGGACGGTTTCGCTGCCAATACTCTTCGGCGTACCCGATATTCCATGAACGGGTACACATTTCGCGACCGTCGGGGTGATAGGTTTTCAGTTCCATGACATCGGCATCGAAAAATCCGCCGGGCAGCTCCATGCGGGCATACCCCCGCTCGCCGGGTTGCAGGTCGGGCAGCTGCACTTCGCCCGTGCCGACGAGCGTGCGCGTGCCTTTGCCGTCGGCAAGCGGCGACGATATTTTATACAACGACCACGTCATGCGACAACGGCCGAGCGATGTATAAAGATAATTGTTCGTTACGCGGAAACGACCGTCGAACGAGGGGGTTACAAAAAATTTCTCGACTTGCAGGGGCGCCCATATATCGCGCACGGTGTAGTAGCTTCCCTCCTTTTCCCGATAGGGTCCGAGAATGCCGTCGGGGGCATTGAATCCGTCGGAGTCGAGAGCGCCGCCACGGTCGGTGCGACGCACGGCATTGTCGCAAAAAGCCCACATGAAACCGCCGACAAAGAGCGGGTGCGCCGTATAGTTATTCCAAAAATCTTCAAGCCCCGCACCGTGCCCCTGATCGTACTGCCCGTGCATAAACTCGGTCGGCATGAAAAGTTTGTAGCCGTTGGTGAAACGGGCTACGCCGGTGAGGAAAGCAGGGTAATGGTGAGTGTCGAGATCGTCGAAATCAGCCCACGGGTGAATGACGTGGCGGTGCTGCGGGTCGTATTGCGCGAAAAGCGGGTCGAGTTTTTTGTTCCAGCCGCCTTCGTTGCCGTTACTCCAAATGATGATGCAGGGGTGATTCACGTCGCGCCGCAACATCTCGCCGAGCAGTTTTTCGCCCGTCGGAGTGTCGTAGGAGTTTTGCCAACCGGCAAGTTCGTCGATGAAGAAAAGCCCCAGCGAATCGCACGCATCGAGAAAATGCTCGTCGGGCGGATAGTGGCTCCGCACGGCGTTCATGTTCATCGCCTTTATCAACTCGACATCGTCGATACTTATTTGTTTGTTGGTGGTTCTGCCGCCGTCAGGCCAGAAAGAGTGGCGGTTGATACCTTTGAGCACGACTTTCACGCCATTGACGTAGAGGCCGTCCTGCGGACGGAAATCGACGGTGCGGAAGCCGATGCGCTCCTTATGGCGGTGCAGCACGGTACCGGCATCGTCGCGCAGCTCCACCGTGAGAAGATAGAGATTCGGTTCTTCGGGATTCCACGCTTTCACGCCGTTCCAGCGACCGGAAAGCACGGCAAGGGTATCGCCTGCCGAAACAGGGGTCTGCACGCTGCCGCGCACTTCACTGCCCGAGAGCGTCGAAAGCGAGGCGACCAACCGTCCCCCGCCGGTCATGCCGGAGAGGAACACCTGCGCCGCTATGGAGCCGTCGTCACGGGCATCGACCGCCATACGGTCGATATGCTGCGCCGGCTTCACTTCCAGATAGACGGGGCGATATATACCGCCGAAAAGCCACCAGTCGGCTTTTCGCTCGGCGTTGTTCACCGATTTGTTTTCTGAGTGTTTCGACACGGTTACTTCGAGGCGGTTTTTCCTGCCGTAGGCAAGCAAGCCCGTAACGTCGTAGGAGAAGCGGTAGAACGCGCCCTGATGACGCGCGCCGACCGGCTTGCCGTTCAGCGTAACTTCGGCATCGGTCATCACGCCGTCGAACACTAGCGACACCTGCTGTCCGCGCCACGAAGCCGGTACGGCAAAGGTATAACGGTATTTTCCCTGCTCCATGCTCGGATTTTTTTCGCGCGGCACCAGCCCCGAATTTCGGTTTTTATCTTTATACCAACGGCCGTAGGTATATTCGCCGAAGCCCTGCAACTCCCATTGCGAGGGCACATCTATCTTTTTCCACTTGCCGCTGTTGCGCCCGCCGGTGCAATAGAAATCCCACGTTACGGTATTTCCGAATCCCGTACCCGAAAGGTAGGTGCGCTGCGTTTCCTGCGCTCGGGCGGAAAAGAGGAATGCGGCAGCCAAAAGTCCGACAAGGAGAGGCGTTTTCATTTCTTCACGAGTTTTTTAAGATGGCACTTCGGCAGATGACGGGCTTGCTCCGCTACAACAGAGGCATTGAGGCGCGCCCCTTTTTCCGACGTATGCGTCCAATCGGCATCGGTAAAATATTCTTTTACAGCCTCCTGACCCATTTCATCGTAGAGGTCGGCAACGACGGCATGCAGGTCGATGCAGGGCACGCCCTCTTGGGCTGCGACCTGCCGCACCCATACGACGTGGGCGGTGTCGCGCATGACGACGCCCTCTGCCGTCCAGCGGTTGCGGGGTATCTGCGTACAGAGCACGGGGCAGGCACCTTTCGCGCGCGCATCGCGTACATATTTACGCAGGTATGCACCATACGTATAAACGGTTTCTTTTTTGCCGATTTCCTCGACCACGCCGACGGTATCTTCATCGCCGATGCCGCGCAGAGAGGCGCGCGGGCGGTTGCTTGTAAATATCTCGCCGCCGTCGTTGTGTCCGAACTGTATCAGCACGTAATCGCCTTTTTGGAGCGAATCGAGTACGACGTCCCAACGACCTTCGGTAATGAATGTGCGGCTGCTGCGACCGCCGATAGCATGATTGTGCACTTCGGCTTTATCGGCATCGAGATATTCGGAAAGGAAACTGCCCCACCCCCATTGACCTCTGTCGCCGCGTCCTTTACCGTTTTTCACGGTGGAGTCGCCGACAAGGAAAACTTTTTTCTTCTCTTTGCGCGCGCATACATCGGTCGCGCAGAAAGGTTGCAGGACAAACGCCGCAAGCAGGGCGATAATCAGGTTTTTCATGGTTTCTTCTTATGTTTTTTCGGAGAGAATTTTCGTCTCTGCCGACACGACAGGCGTCAAAAAACTGTCGGATTTTTGGTACAGCGGAAAAGTCTGTCCCATTGTTCAAAGCGTCTTTCTGCCGCTTCGCCGTATTTGGAAAGACTTTTTCGTATCTGTTCGGGTGTTTTTTCGAGGTCGGGTTCCGATTTCGTATAGAACTTATCGGCATAACAGATGATTTGCTCTTCGATGCTCACCGGCAGCATATCGCGGTGCGGTATGGGCAGATTCTGCCGCAAAATGTCGTCGAGCGAAAGCCCCGCACCCGTATGCCGCTCGCACACGAGGGCATGACGGGGGAGATTTTCGTTTTTGAGCAATTCGCTGCCGAGCGTGCCGTGACAGATGTAGGGACGAGTGCCATGGCAGTGTATGTCGGGGGCATCGGTCAGATAAATGCCTATATCGTGCAGCATGGCGGCTTCGTAAAGGAACGTTTCATCGGCGTGCAGCTCCGGACAGGCGCGGGCTATCGACACGGCTTTTTCGGCGACACGCCGGCTGTGTTTCGTCAGCACTTCATATAACGGCGTACCGGGCACATAGTATTTCTCGATAAGGGTTATAGGCTCCATACGGACAGGTTTTAGGTTAATCGGTGATTATTCGAGAACAGTTACCCACCCGTGCGTATCGGGTTCGTCGCCGTACTGTATGCCGCGCAGCTTGTTGTAGAGTTTGGTGCATACGGGACCGGGCTTGCCGTCTTTGGAGATAACGTATGATTTTTTGTTTTCGAGGTCGTCGATGCGCTGGATAGGGCTTATCACGGCAGCCGTTCCGCAGGCGCCCGCCTCCTCGAATGTCGTAAGCTCTTCTTCGGGCACGGGACGGCGTTCGACCTTCATGCCCATATCTTCTGCCAGCTGCATGAGGCTGCGGTTGGTAATGGAGGGCAGAATGGAAGTCGAAAGCGGGGTTACGTATGTGTTGTTCTTGATACCGAAGAAATTGGCAGCGCCGCATTCGTCGATGTATTTTTTCTCTTTGGCATCGAGATAAAATTCGCAGGAATAGCCCAAGTCGTGCGCCATCTTGTTGGCACGCAGGCTAGCAGCGTAGTTTCCGCCCACTTTGTAGATACCTGTGCCGAGCGGCGCCGAGCGGTCGAACTCCCGTATGATGACGTAGGGATTGGTGGAAAATCCTCCTTTGAAATAGGGACCCACCGGCGTTACGAATACGACGAACAGGTATTCGCGCGCGGGGTGCACACCCACCTGTGCACTCGTGCCGATGAGCAGCGGACGTATGTAAAGCGATGCGCCGCTTTCGTAGGGCGGGATAAAACGCTCGTTGGCTTTGACGACTTTCTTTACGGCGTCGATGAACGTTTCGGTCGGCAGCTCCGGCATCAAAATGCCCCGACAGGTGCTTTGCAGACGCTCGGCATTGGCTTCGGGACGGAAGATGCGTATTTTCCCGTCTTTCCCGCGAAAGGCTTTCAGCCCCTCGAATGCCTCCTGCCCGTAGTGCAGACTCGTGGCAGCCATGTGCAGGTTGATGGTTTCTTCCGAGCAAAGTTCCAACTTGCCCCATTTCCCGTCGCGATAGTAGCAGCGTATATTGTAGTCGGTGCGCATATAGCCGAACGACAGATTCGCCCAATCGATATTTTCCATATTTCTTTCTGTTTTTACGTTTTGTTTGGAATCCACAAAGGTAAAACTTTTTGAGAAACAAGCGCCTTTTTCTTCGTATTTTTTATCCTTTCAGATTTATTAATGAAAAGATTTATTTTTTCGCCGAAGTGCGCGCCTTGTACTGTTCGAGCTGTATGCAGCCCATGATGAAAGGACCGGTGGCTTTGGCATCGTTGTCGCGTATGCGTTCGTGTATATAGTAGTTGAACGAGCCGTCGCGGTATTTGGTGCCGCCCAGTCCGCCTACGGCGCAGCAGCGGGTGAGTGTCCACGTCTTGTCGGGCTCGCGGCGAAGCAGCACTTTGCGCAGACCGTCGTAGGCTTTCTCCGCCACGCGGATATACTCCTCATCGATATAGCCCTTGTTCACGGCTTTGGCGTAGGCGTACATGAACATGGAGGTAACCGACGCTTCGGGGAAGTTGCCTTCGCGTTCGGGGCAGTCGAGCACCTGATACCACAATCCGTCCTTGTCCTGATATTCGGGCAGCGAAACCGCCAGCCCTTTGATGAAGGTAATGAGGTCGGCACGATGCGGGTGATTCTCGGGCACATAGTCGAGCACATCGACCAACGCCATGAACCACCAACCCATGCTGCGCCCCCAGAAGTTGGGCGAATGTCCCGTAACGGGGTCAGCCCACCGCTGGTTGCGGCTTTCGTCGTAAGCGTGATAATAGAGACCCGTGCGATTATCATACGTGCGACGGGCGCATATCATAAATTGGTTGACGGCATCATCGACGAGGTCGGGGCGGTCGAACGTCGCACCGTAGCGCGCCAGAAAAGGCGATGCCATATAAAGCCCGTCGAGCCATATCTGGAAAGGATATATCAACTTGTGCCAGAATGCACCCTCGTGGGTGCGGGGGTGGCGGGCAAGCTGGCGGGCGAGCAGGTCCATCGCCTTTTTGTAACGGGCATCGCCCGTTTCGGCGTAGATGTCGAACAGCACTTTGCCCGAGTTGATGAAATCGAGGTTGTACTCCGACATATCGTAGAGGTATATTCCGCCGTCTTTATCGACGATGGTATCAGCCCATGCAGCGACATAATCGTAATATTTGCGGTCGCCGGTGTAGTGCCACATATCGAGCATGGCGCAGCAGCCCACGCCCTGCGCGTAACCGAAAAAGAGGCGTTTGCCGTGGTCGAGCTGCCACGCTTCGGGAAAGCGTTTCATTTCGGAGTCGGCAAATTCGACCGACATTTTCTGCGCGGCGGCAGAGAGAGGAAGCAAGAGGGCGGCTGTCATAGCCAGCGTGATGATTTTTTTCATATCGGTATTTTTTATGTTTTTCAAAAGTTATTTTTCGCCGTCGGTGCGGAAAGGCACGGCGGGGAAGCCTTCGCGATTTCCGAGATTGACACGGAAAAATTTATCCCAACCGTAGCGCACGGCGACGGGTCGGGCAACTTCGGGCGACGAAACGACCACGCGGTCGCCCCGTATCTCGGCAGCGGCGGGGTGAAATACGCCGTCGGCGCCGGCAACGACGAAGCCGCGCAAAGCGCCTCCGCCAGCAGCGACAAGTCCGCCGCCCGTGTAGTCGAACGAGAGTACCGCCTCGCTGCCCTCGACCGTCATGCCTTTATACACGGGACCCATATAGGGTACGCGCTTGCCGTAGTCGTGCGACAATGCCCATGCGGCAAGACGTTCGCCCGGAATTTTTTTGTTACGGGGGTGTATGTCGGTGGAGTCGCCGGCATCGGTAATCACCGCCATACCGGTGTGCGGGGTTTCGAGCCAGACGCGCGTCTGGCACTCGCGCAACTCGGGCGACTGCTTGTAATAGGGGGCTATCTGCACGAAATAGAAAGGAAATTCACCCTGCCCCCATACGGCGCGCCAATCGGCTATCAGGTCGGAAAAGACTTTGCCGTAGGCGGCAGCCCGACTGTCGTTGCTCTCTCCCTGATACCATATAACGCCGCGCAGAGCGTAGGGCAAGAGGGGATTTATCATGCCGTTCCAAAGGGTGGAGAGGCGCAGGTTGTCATTGATTTTCTTGGGGGAGGCAGGCTTGGCAACCGCCGTATCGGGATTGAGATCTTTCGCCATACGGTAGGCAGCCATTTCGCGGTCGTACCGTTTTTTCTCGGCGGGATAGGCTTCGATGATGCGGTGCTGGTATTCGTCCAACTCCTTGTAATACGGATCGTCCTGCATGGCTTCGCGGCGCATCCACGACTCGGCGTGCGTGCCGCCCCACGTGGCTTGCAGCAGCCCGACAGGTCGGTGCAGCTCCTTGTGCAGCCGCCGACCGAAAACGAAGCCTACGGCAGAGAAACGCGCTGCCGCGTCGGGGGTGCACACCTCCCACACGCCCGTACAATCATCGACAGGGGCATCGGGCGCCAGCCGGTGCTCTACGCGGAAAAGGCGCATTTCGGGATAGTCGGCATCGCGCAGCTGCTCCTCGACATCGACCATGGCGGTTTTCCAACGGCTGGTCGTGTCGCGGGCGACGGGAAACTCCATATTCGACTGCCCCGAACAGAGCCACACTTCGCCGATGAGTATGTTGCGTATCGTTATCGTGTTGTCGCCGCTCACCGTCATGGTTTCGGCGCGCGACGAAGCGCGCGGCGTGGCGACGGTCAGCGACCAGCGTCCGTCGGCGCCGGCAACGGTCGATACTTTCTTTTTGCTCCACGAAACGCTCACGGTAACCGTTTCGCCCGCGCGGGCTTTGCCCCACACGGGGGCGTCGGTGCGCTGTTGCAGCACCATGTTGTCGGAAAACACGGCAGGCATTTTCACTTCGGCGCGTGCCGGCAGAAAAAACAGAAAGGTCGATGCGGCAACCGCCGACCACCGGAAATTGTGCGTTTTCATCGGTATTCTTTTTTTGTCGTCCCGACGGCAAGGCACAAGGCATCGTCCTCACCGCGAGTGTACAAAGATAAAATTTTTCGGAAAAACGACAAAGAATTGCACGATGTTTTTTATTGAAATTTTGGGAATATTTGTTTGCAATGATTAAATTTGCCACACGAATGATTCCAATAAGCACATTATGCGTTACGATATTTTTATCAGCTACCGCCGCGAGGGTGGCGCCGACAAAGCCAGAACACTCAAAGAACGCCTTGAAGCAAAAAAATTCCGTGTATTTCTTGATTTTGACGAATTAAAAGACGGCGTTTTCGACCGTCGTATCATGGACGCCATCGAGTCGGCACCCATTTTTATTTTCCTGCTCACGCCCCACGCCCTCGACCGATGTACCGACACAAATGATTGGGTGCGCAGAGAAATCGAATATGCTATTGAAAAAGAACGTCATATCATTCCCGTTAATCCGAATCTTTCATTTGAAGGGTTTCCCAACGAAACACCTGAAAGTGTAAGGCAGGGATTGGGGCAGCACCAGTTCTCCGAAATCATGTTCGCCAGCACCTTGTTTCAAGTTTCTGTTGAACAAATGATTAAGGATAGAATTTTACCGATATTGAATTCCGTAAACAGAGAGAAAGAATCAAATACATACTTTTCGGAGAAAGGGGCTTTGATAAACATACTCCCCGATGTCGATTGCCGGATTGAAAAATACGGAAAGCCGATAGGCAATGCTGCCGCCGGAAGCTATACCCCTATCCGACTGCTCAAAGGCAAGCATATTCTGACTTTTATCAGCGAGGAAAACGAACAAGACCGGATAGAAATTACCTATTCCATCGCCGACAACGATATGGAGGATTTTATCAAAGTAGAACTCCTGCCGATTGTTAACGCGCGGAAAGCACGCGAACAGAGGGAAAAGAATGAATATCTATAATCCAAGAGAAATAAAAGGATAATATTTCTACAAATATGAATATATATCACTGTATATCTGTTTTTTATTAAAATACGTCCATTTTCTCATCTATTCCTGCAAAACTCCATTTATACCCATTTTTGAATTATTTTTGTTACTTGATTTGATACTTATTTCAAAATAATTTTCTGCCTTTGCAGCAGGATATAAATCACGGTAGCACAATGGGTAGAAGAAAG
>CANQDQ010000026.1 GCA_947593515.1 uncultured Bacteroidales bacterium
TGATTATCAACGCTTTTTGATTTTGTCGGGGTGACTGGATTCGAACCAGCGACCACACGCCCCCCAGACGTGTACTCTAACCGGACTGAGCTACGCCCCGATTTTCGCGGCAAAGGTAATGATTCTTTTAGAACGCGCAAACGTTTTTCGCATATTTTTGTCGGGAAATTTTTCCCTGAAATAAAAATTTAGCCCAGCATCACGTCTAACGCCATCATCAATACGAAGCCGACAGCAAATCCGACGGTCGCAAGGTTGGAGTGCGCTCCTTGTGAACCTTCCGGTATGAGTTCTTCGACGACGACATAGAGCATGGCGCCGGCGGCGAAAGCCAGCAGGAACGGCAGTACGGGCAGGATATAGGCGGTGAGCAGAAAGGTGGCGATGGCACCGACTGGCTCTACTAATCCGCTCAACGCGCCGATGGCGAACGAACGCATTTTGCCGTTGCCTTCGGTGTGCAGCGGCATGGAGATGATTGCGCCTTCGGGGACATTCTGTATGGCGATGCCTATGGCGAGGGCTATGGCGCCCGCCATTGTTGTGCCGCCGCCGTTGGTTACGCTTGCCATGACGGCGCCTACCGCCATGCCTTCGGGCAGGTTGTGCAGGGTTACCGCCAGTGTGAGCATTTTGGTGCGTGACAGTTTGCTGTGCAGTCCTTCGGGTGTCTGGCTGCCGAGGTGCAGGTGCGGCACCACTTTGTCCAGCGTCCATAGAAACGCCATGCCGAACAGGAATCCGACGACAGCCGGCATCACCGCCCATTTCCCGAGATATTCGCTCATGTCGATGCCGGGTATGAGCAGCGACCACACCGAAGCTGCCACCATGACGCCGGAGGCAAATCCCAACATCAGTTTTTGTGCCTGCGTCGGGAGTTCGTTTTTCAATAGGAATACGCAAGCCGCACCGGCGGCGGTTCCTATAAAGGGCAATGAAAAGCCGAGAATCAGTCCGTTCATACGTTTTTTATATTACAACAATTGCAGGGGAAAAGGGATTTTTACGGGCGATTATCGCAGTATGCCGATTTCCGAAAGCCATTTTTCGGCGAGCGAAGTCCATTCGTTCGTCGTGCCCGGATTGTTGCGCAGGGCAATGCTGTGTCCGCCCGACGGAAAAATGTGCAGCGACGCGCCTTTAATGTCGTGCCGCTTCAATGCCTCGAAAAGGGCGAGGCTGTTGAGGCACGGCACGGCGGGGTCGTCGGTGGCGTGTACGATGAACATGGGTGGGGTGGCTGCCGATACCTGTTTGTCGCAGGAGAATTTCTCGCGCAGAGCCGGCGAGTCGTATTTTCCGAGCAGGTTTTGCCGGCTGCCTTTGTGGGCGATTTCGCCCATAGAAACGACGGGCGAAACGAGTATGGCGAAGTCGGGCATGAACGGCTGCCGGTCGAGCGAGTCGCCTGCTTGACTCCAATCGTCGGTTATCGTGGCGGCGCAAGCCGAGAGGTGTGCTCCTGCCGACGACCCCATTACGCCCACCCGCTGCGGGTCGATGCCCCACGTGGCGGCATGGGCACGTATATGGCGTATGGCGCGCTGCATATCTTGCAGCGGGGCTTTGTAACAGACTTCGACATCGGGCGACTGCGGCAGGCGGTGTTGCAGCACGAAGGCGTGAATGCCCATAGTATTGAACCATTTTGCCAAAGAAAACCCGCTTATTTGATATGCCAAGCGGGCATATCCACCGCCCGGTACGATGACTACGGCGACGCCTTTGTTTTCGGCGTCGGAGGGGGCGAACCAATAGACGCCGGGCGTGCCCACTTGATAAATGCGCTCGTTGGCGATGCTGTCTTTCAATGCGATGCCTTTGCTGTTGGGCATTTTGCCCGTCTCCCAGAGGGGTATGAACGTCTGGGCTTGCAGCGGATATATTGCCGCCCATAGCACGATGAGGAGGAATGATGCTTTTTTCATGATGCCGATTATATTGTCGTTATCCTGTTTGCAAATATACGAATATTTGCGGCAAAGATTTCCGCACGCCGCTTTTTTGAAAAACGAAAGACGGGCTATGGCGTACCATAACCCGTCTGTACTCGAAGCGGGACTCGAACCCGCACAGCCGCAATGGCCAAAGGATTTTAAGTCCTTCGTGTCTACCATTCCACCATTCGAGCCTCCTTGCGGAAACCGGAATTTCTGCCGGCATGAAGCCGCTGCCGCCGTGTCGAGCGGCTCGCCACTTCGGCGGCAAAGATAGTATTTATTCGTTAAAAGAACAATTATTTTGCGACCAAGATTTCGCTTTTGTTGCGAGGCGGTAGCGACGATGTCAGCGGTCGAAGCGGCGACACATCGCCGAAATGACGTCGCGGGCGGTCTGGTCGTAAGTGCAGGGCACGACAGAGGCGTAGCCTTCTGCCAAGAAATATTCGTCGGTGTCGCGGGCATCGGGTTCTTCGTTGACGAAAAATCCCGCCAGCCGGTAGTCGGTCACTCTGTCGGGGGTGGGATGTGCGGTGTATTCTTCGCTCCAATGTCCGCGAGCTTGCCGGCACACCCGTATGCCGCGTGCGGGGGCGACTGGAATATTCACGTTGAGGCACACTTTCGGCGGTAGTCCGTCGGTAAGAACATTCCGGCATATTTCCCGCACGATTTCGCGGGAGGGCGCGAAGTTGGCATCGGCGTCATGCGAACAGAGGGAGAAGCCTATCGAGGGCACGCCTACCACGCAGCCTTCGAGCACGGCACCCATCGTGCCGGAGTAGAGTATGCTTATGGCGGCGTTGTGCCCGTGGTTGATGCCCGAGAGTATCAGGTCGGGGCGGAAGTCGCGGAAACAGTGCAGGGCGAGTTTTATGCAATCGACGGGTGTGCCGTTGCACGAATAGAAGTCGATGCCGCCACGCGAGGGCTGCGGGGTGAGCCGCAGCGGCACGTTCACCGTAATGGCGCCCGACTGTCCCGAGCGGGCGGAGTCGGGGGCTACGACCCGCACTTCGCCGAAGTCGGCGACGAAATCGGCGAGGTGTTGCAGCCCCTTGGCGGCGATGCCGTCGTCGTTGGTGATGAGTATGCGGGGGCGGTGTGTTGCGGGCGGTGTCGTATTTTCCATTGCGTTTTTTTTGTTTCGTCGCCAAAAGTAGAAAATTTTTCGTTTCGCCGCAACCCTGCGCCGATTTTGCGAGCAGAGATCCTAAATTTGAATATGGGAAATAATCGGTTTTATGTCTTTTAATTGTGGATTAGAAATCAACTGCTTGATTTTCTGTATAAATTCGTTTGCCCGATTTTGTGATATGGTTGCAAGAATATTGCGTATTAAGAGAAGTCCGCCTGTGATATTGTGCCGATGGTCTCCTCTTATTTCTTTGAATGGACCTGTTTTTATGGATTTTGGAAAATGAATATCGAAAAGATTATGTCCATGTGCACAGCTATTGCGAATAACTCGAATAATTTGCATTTGATTTTCAAAGACTTCAAGATTCGTTATGTTATAAGTGAGAGCTATTTTATAACGCAACTCCTCTTTTTTTAGATTTTCAAAAAGAAAAAGCATATCTCCAAAAGTCATATATTCCAAAGTTTTCCATGCCGGGGCATATTTATCGGTTGAGTATTTTTTATGATGTTGTTTAATTGCTTCGTTTTTACGAATATTGCTGTAGCAGGTCGGGAGATATTCGATGAAATGGTCGTTTATTACCCGGGAATCGGCGAACCATGTGGGATTGTTTTTGTAAAAATTTGAAACGTAATAGATAATCTTTGTGCGTAGATTGATTTCTATTCGATGAAGATATGGAATGAGAATATTTCTTAGGTCATTATCGAAATAATAAAGAGTCAATGCCATATCAAAATTTGTATTTTCTTTGAATTTGTGTTCTCTCTTGTTTTTGTCAGGATAGCCAATTTCAAAAGGAAACCAATAGAACCCTAAGCGATAATAACCTATATCCAAAAGGACTTCTTTTGCTTTTGTTTCGTTTGGAATCGCCATATTCCGTTCTTTCAAAATGACAATTTGTTCATCGATGGTAGTGGCTGTTTTTGTGTGCATGGCATTGAATTGAATTAAAAAAGGGCGTCTATATGAACAGACGCCCCAAGCTTCCTTTTTAGAGTGCAAGTCTGCTGCTTGTGCAGATGCTGGCACTTTGACTTCGACAAAGCTATTAAAAAAACAAATTACTTCCAAGAATATTTCATGATTTATGTTAAAGTTGTCGTATAAAAAACATAACTGATTTATAATTATCTAATTAATTGTTTTTGCGAGTGGAGAAAAACGAGGAGGGGCACAGAACAATCTGCGCCCCTCCTCGTTCCTTTCAGGTGTCGGAATTATCCGACAAGCGTTACATCTACGTCGGTTTCGGTTTCGTTCATAGAAACTTTTCCTTCGCGAGCCAGCCAGCCCAGCGCGGCAAAGATTTGTTTGTCTTTGAGCTTGGTTACTTTTTTCAGATTTTTTACGGAAAGAGTTCCGTTGCCGTTCAGTGCATTCCACACAGCGCCGGCATTTGCGCCGATTTCTTCTCTTGTCATAATTGTATAATTTTGTTTTACATAGAGAAATTTCGGGGCAAAGGTAGAGTTTTCTTTTGAAAAACAAAAAATAAGAGCCGTTTTTTTGACAAAAAGCAACGGCTCTTACTGAAATTGTCGATTTTTTGCTCTGTTTTGTGGACGTTTGTTAAAAAACAGTCGGGATTAATTGTTCATTTCAAGACAGAGCATGATGAAGGGGGCGACACCTTTGGGGTCGTTGTCGCGCACGATTTCGTTGATGTAATATTCAAACGAGCCGTCGCGATAGGGTTTGCCGCCGAGACCTGCCACGCCGCACACCCGTGTGAGCGATACAAGCCCTTGTTCATCAACCGTAATAAAGTGATTCAGAATGCCTTCGTAGGCTTTGCGGGCGATTTCCATTTTTTCGGGGGCGAGGTAGCCTTTGCGCACGCCTTTGGCTATGGTATAGGCATACATCGGGGTGCACGACATTTCGAGGTAGTTGCCTTCGCGGTCGGGCAAATCCACCACCTGACACCATGCGCCGGTTTCGGCGTCCTGATACTGCGGCAGCACGTCGGCGAGGTCTTGCAGAATTTTAATCATTTTGTCGCGACCGGGTTGGTTTTCGGGCATGAAGTCGAGCACATCGACGATAGCCATCATGTACCAGCCGAGCGCGCGACCCCACACGTGAGGAGCGCGTCCGGTCTTGTCGGACCACGGCAGGGCTTTGATTTCGTCCCACGCATGGCGGTAGAGTTTCGAGTCCTTGTCGTAGGTGCGTTTTGCCACGAGGAGGAATTGGTTCACGATGTCGGCATAGGCGGCGTTGTCGTTCGGGGCGAAAGTCGCCGTGTATTCGGCGTAGTAGGGTTCACCCATATAGATGCCGTCGAGCCACATCTGGAAGGGATACACCCGTTTGTGCCAGAATCCGCCTTCGCTTGTGCGGGGTTGGGAGGCGAGCTGGGCGCGCAGGGTGTCCATGGCGATTTTGTAGCGCGGGTCTTTTTCGCGGTCGTAGAGGCGGAAAAGTATTTTTCCCGAGTTTACGTGGTCGAGGTTGTAGTTGCTCTTTCTGTATCCGTAGATGATGCCTTTTTCGTTGATTATCGTGTCGGCATAATCTTTCACGTAGGTGTAGAACGGGGCGACGGTTTTACCGTATTTTTTGTCGTTTTTATAGCGGTCGTACACGTCGAGGAACGACTGGCATTCGAGACCGTGGCAGTAGTTCCATTTCAGGGTGGAGCTGAAGTCGAGCATCCAGCCTTCGGGGTTGCGGGTCATTTCCGACTGCACCATGCGTATCGACATGGGCAGCGAGGGGTCTACCGTGTAGGTTTGTTTTTTCTTGGCGTCGATGTTCCCGCAGAAGCCGACGGCTAAGGTGAGAGCGAGCCATAGGGGGCAAATTTTTTTCATGGGGTTGAATTATTTTTTGTGAAATTTCAGTGTTACGGTTTTTCCTGCATTGTCGAGCGTGGCGAGATATGTCCCGGTCGGCAACGATTCGATAGAGATACTTTTCTGCCGGTCGGCAGCAGGAGTGTCTGAGAGAGATTGTTTTACGATTTGACCGGCGACGGTGGCGATAGTCAGACGGGCGGATTTTGAGGCGCCGTAAGATACGATTTTATCGCTTTGCAGTGAAATGACGGGCGTCGTATTTTCTCCGGAATGTTGGAGCAGGGAGGCGTTTTCGTTGCCGGAATTTCGGTCGGCACGCTCCATTTCGATACAGAGCATAATGAAGGGACCGACCCCTTTCGGGTCGTTATCGACGGTTTTCGTTTGATTTACATAATAATCGTAGGAGCCGTCTCTGTCGTCGCTCAGACCGGCAACGGAACATATTTCATGCAGCGATACCCGCCCGTTGTCGTCGATGCTGACGTAGTTTTTCAACATACCTTCATAGGCTTTGCGGGCTACAGGCAGGAGTTTTTTGTCGAGGTAGCCGAGCCGCACGCCTTTGGCTATGGAGAGAGCGAACATGGGGGTACACGACATTTCGAGGTAGTTGCCTTCGCGCTCGGGGTAGTCGGGTACTTGATACCATGCGCCCGTTTCGGGGTCTTGGTATTGCGGCAGTATTTCGAAAATCTCTTGCAGAATGGCAAGCAGTTTGTCGCGGTCGGGAGTGGTTTCGGGCAGTATTTCGAGTACATCGACCAGCGCCATGGTGTACCAGCCGAGAGCGCGCCCCCATACGTGTTGCGACTGACCGGTGGTTTTATCCGCCCATATTTGTACCTTTTTCTCGTCCCAGCCGTGTCGGTAGAGACCGCTGCGAGTATCTTTCGTATGTTCGGCTGCCAATACGAATTGTTTGATGACGTCGGCATACGAAGCCGTCGGGTCGTTCTCGAAGTCGCGGGCATATTGTGCATAGTAAGGTTCGCCCATATAGAGCCCGTCGAGCCACATTTGGTACGGGTAATTCTTTTTATGCCAGAAGCCTCCGTCTGAGGTGCGGGGGTGTTCTTTCAGTTGTTCGCGCAGGGTCTGCATGGCGGTGAGGTATCGGTTGTCGCCGGTGCGTTCGTAGAGACGGAAAAGACATTTTCCCGCGTTTATATGGTCGAGGGAGTAGTTTTCTTTTTTGTATTTGTATATGGTGCCGTCGGGGGTAATCGTTGCTTCGTAATATCCTTTCGCATAGGAATAAAGGTCGGAGCAGTCGAGCGTATCGCTTTGATAATAGTCATAGGCGTCGAGGATAGCCTGACACAGCAGACCGTGTGTATAGTTCCATTTCAGCGCCGTGTTTCCGTCGATGGTCGTGTAGTCGGGGTGCCGCTGCATTTCGGAGCGGCAGAATTGCACAGCCAGCGGCAGTTGTTCTGTTTCGTCTTTTGCCGCACACGATGACAAGACAGGAATGCTTGCGAATATTCCGGCAAAGAAAATTCCGACTAAATATATGGTTTTCTTCATAATAAATTGCTTATTTTTTTCGATTTTTTGTTGGGTTTGGCGGGCTTCCACCATTCGTCGCTGCCGAGTACATCGGCGATGTTGCAGGCGGCAGCCTCTTTGCGGCTCAATTGGTGCGACCAGCCGGCGCGGAGGTCGGTAGCGGCACCGGCGCCTGAATTTTTGTATTCGGCGTAGAAGGCGGTTTTTTCGTTTTCGGGTTTATCCCAGTTGTGCCACCCTTCGGGGCGAATGTGTCCGCCCAGTTCGCAGTCGCGGAACACCACGCGGGCGTAGGGGCGCCACGGGCGACCGAGATAGACGCTGTTCACGCCCTCGTCGGCGATGAGGCGGCAGCGGTGGAACACGTACCCGTAGGGGTGTTCCTCCGGCGTGGCGGCAGCGGTGATGTAGGAGTTGCGTTTGCTCACGAGGGTGCAGCCCTCGAACCATGCGGTGGCTTTGCCGAAGATGAAATCGGTCGAGCCTTCGATGATGCAGTTTTCGAAATATTGGTGCGACTCGGCGCCGTAGGTGTAGAGTGTGTCTTGGATGCCTTTGAGGCGGCAGTTGCGCAGCACGATTCTGTCGCCGGCGGTAAAGAGGGCGACGGCTTGACCCACCTCGCCCGCGCTGTTTTCGAAAGTGAGGTTTTCAGCCGTGAATCCCGCGCCGTAGACGTAGCACGATGCCGACCCCGATGTGCCGATGTTTTCGCCGAAGACGTTTTTCTTGGCGGCGAAGTCGTCGTAAGTCAGTATCGTGTGGTCGCGTTCCTCGCCGATGATATGAATGTTGGTGCGGTTGGCGGGCACGGTGATTTTCTCTTTATATACGCCGTTGCGTATATATATGGTGGTGGGGGCGGTGCGCATGGCGGGCACGGCGTCGATGGCTTTTTGCACGGTGAAGAAGTCGCCGCTGCCGTCTTGAGCCACCACGAAGTCGTAGTGCCGCACGTAGGGGGCGAGTTTCGGAATTTTGCGGGCTATCGAGTCGGCAGCCATGCCGGCGACTATGCGGGCACCCTTCACGTTGAGGTGCGTATCGTCTTGACGACCTTTGGGAATGGCGGGGCAGGTATTCGGCTCCACCCACACGAAGAGCGAGCGCGAATCCTCGTCGCCCAGTTCGTTGATAAGGGTTTCGGTGCAGTTGTTCAGGTCGATGCACACCACTTTCATTTCTTTGGCTACCTCTTTGCAGGCGGGAATGTAGCGCCCGTGCGTATCGACGAGTTTGCCGTCGTCGCCGAATTTACGCCGCACGATCGAGGTGAACAGCACCGGTATGGCGCCTTTTTCGCGCGTCTGGTTTATGTAGAAGCGCAGGTTGTTTTTGTATGCCGTGTCGGGGTCGGAGTAGCGGTCGGGTTTGGTTTTCTGGTCGTTGTGTCCGAATTGTATGAACACGTAGTCGCCTTTTTTCAGTTTGTTGTGCACGTCGCCCCAGCGCGACATGAAGCTCAGCGAGCTGCGACCGTTCACGGCGTGGTTGTCCACCCGTATTTCCGGTGCGAAAAATCCCGGCAGCATATGTCCCCAGCCGCGTTCGGGGTTGCCGCCTTCGAGCGATTTGTTCGCCATGGTGGAGTCGCCAATCATGTAGATGACCGGCATTTGTTTGTCCGAGAAAGCCGTCAGCAGGGCGGCGAGCAGGCACCCTCCCAACAGCAGCGAGTAAAAGCGTTTCATGGTATATCGGTTTTGTTATGAATTACTTCGCTACAAAAATAGAAAAAAAACGAGAAGAAAAAAAGAAAAACGTGCGGAATTATTGGCGATATATTTCCGGTGTCGGTTGCGGGGCGGAAAAATCTTGCCGCCGGCGGCGGGGAGCCCGAAAAATTCGTACCTTTGCGGGGCGGGAGCGGAGGTGCCGCGTGCCGACCGCTCCGACGGAAAAACAACGACGAACAGATGAAAATCGGAACCATTGACTTGGGCGAGCGTCCGGTGCTGCTGGCACCGATGGAAGATGTTACCGACGCCCCTTTCCGCCTCTTGTGCAAGGAGTTCGGTGCCGACATGGTAACCACCGAATTCGTGTCGAGCGACGCCCTCATTCGCGCTGTCGAAAAGACGCGCGTCAAGCTCTCCGTTTCCGATGCCGAGCGCCCCGTCGCCATACAGATTTACGGGCGCGACGTCGCCTCCATGGTCGAGGCGGCGCAGCTCTGCGAGGCGGCACACCCCGACGTCATCGACCTCAATTTCGGCTGCCCCGTGCGCAAAGTTGCTGCGAAGGGCGCCGGCGCGGGCTTGCTGCGCACCCCCGACCTGCTGCTTGCCATCACCCGCGCCGTCGTGCAGGCGGTGCACCTGCCCGTTACCGTCAAGACCCGCTTGGGTTGGGACGCCGACAGCCGCATCATCGCCACCCTTGCCGAGCAGCTGCAAGACTGCGGTATCGCCGCCCTTGCCATTCACGGGCGCACCCGCAGCCAGATGTACACCGGCGCTGCCGACTGGTCGCTCATCGGCGCCGTGCGCGCCAATCCCCGCATCACCATTCCCGTCATCGGCAACGGCGACATCGCCACCCCCGAAGCCGCCGACGAAGCCTTCCGCCGCTACGGCGTCGATGCCGTCATGGTGGGACGCGCCGCCATCGGCGCCCCGTGGATTTTCGGCGAAATGCGCAGTTTCCTCCGCGACGGGCGGCGCGCCGAACTCTCCCCCGCCGAAAAAATGAACGTCCTCCGACGCCTTCTCCGCGACAGCATCGCCCGTCTGGGCGAGCGGCGCGGCATACTCCACGTGCGCCGCCACCTCGCCGCCACCCCGCTGTTCAAGGGGCTGCCCGCCTTCCGCGACACCCGCATCGCCCTCCTCCGCGCCGACTCCGAAGCGCAGCTCTCCGACCTCCTCCGCGACGTCGAAACCCGCTTCTTCTGATTTTCTATTACACAAATTAACGATTTTAACATTTCGTCGCACCAAATTACCCATCATTTTAACGCCAAATTACCCATTAATTTCGCGCCAAATTACCCATTTTCGAGAAAAAGTGCTATCTTTGCGGCAATTAACTCTTTTATTATGGACGGTTACAGACATCGAATAATGGACGACCTGCTGGCTAAAAAATTGCAGGCAAAAGGGGCGATACTCCTCGAGGGTCCGAAGTGGTGCGGCAAGACGACGACGGCAGAAGAAATTGCCGCAAGCAAGATCATGCTTGCCAATCCCACGGTGAAAGCCAATTTTCAAAGTCTTTTGGAGATAGACACCGATGAGGCGCTGGCGGGCGAAACCCCGAAGCTGATCGATGAGTGGCAAACCGTCCCGAAGCTCTGGGACGCCGTGCGCTATACGGTCGATCGTCGGCGCAAAATGGGGCAGTTTATTCTCACCGGTTCCGCCGTGCCCGACAAAGACGCCGAAAAAGAGCGGATACACTCGGGCACGGGGCGGTTTGCGTGGCTTATGATGCGTCCGATGACCCTGTTCGAGTCCGGAGAATCCAACGGTTCGGTGAGCCTTGCCAACCTCTTTTCCGCGCCGCCGAAAATATTGGGAAAGAACGAGTTGAAATTGTCGGACGTAGCATTTCTCATCTGTCGCGGCGGTTGGCCTATGGCGGTGGGGCTTCCCGAAGAAGCCGCTTTGGAGCAGGCATTCGACTATTACGATGCCGTAACGCAGGAAGACATTACGAAAATCGACGGCGTGAAGCGTTCGTCCGAGCGGGTGCAGTGCCTCATGCGGGCGTATGCGCGTCATCAGGGCACGCAGGCATCGATTAAGACCTTGTGTGACGACCTGTTGGAAAACGATTCTGCCATGTTCGACGACAAAACCGTAATTTCATATCTCGACGTATTGCGAAAAATTTTCGTCGTAGAAGATATGCCGGCTTGGAACCCGAATCTTCGCTCGAAAACGGCTATCCGCACGGCCGATACCCGCTATTTTGTCGACCCCTCGATTGCCACGGCGGCGTTGGGGCTGGGCCCTGCCGATTTGATGGACGACCTCAATACCATGGGCTTTTTCTTTGAAACGATGTGCGTGCGCGATTTGCGCGTTTTTGCCGAAGCGCTCAACGGCAAAGTCTACCATTATCGCGACAAAAGCGGCTTGGAATGCGATACGGTCGTGCACCTGCGCAACGGGCAGTACGGACTCATCGAGATAAAACTCGGAGGCGCCTCCCTGATAGAAGAAGGAGCAAAGGCGCTGAACGCTTTGTCCGCCCAAATCGATGTCTCCCGAATGAAAGCCCCCGCTTTCAAAATGGTCTTGACCGCTGCTGGCGAATACGCTTTTCGCCGCCCCGAAGATGGCGTATATGTGGTGCCTGTCGGGTGCCTGAAACCCTAATCGGTACACCGCTCTCTTTTGGTGTGGAGTGGGGCTCTCCTCCGACGGCAGGAGGAGGGTTTAATTGCCTTGCTCGTTTTGCTTTGCCTTTCTTCCGCGCGGTGATACGGTTGCTCTTTTTGCAAGGCGGTGCATCGCGCGGCGACTGCCCGCTTAGGCGGGCTTTATCTCCGTGCGGAGTAGGGCATCGCGCGGCGAAAACGGCATTTTTCGGGAAAATTCTAAAAAATATCCGGAAAAATTTGTTTTGTCGGAAAAATGCCGTATATTTGCGCTAACAATTTCCGCCACGCCTCTTAACAATGCGTACCAGGGCGGAACTTATTTTTTATACCATTGACCACATACACGAAGCCCCCTATCAGTATATCCGAACAACTTTCCATTCTCAAACAGCGAGGACTCTCATTTGAGAATGATAAAAAGGCGTTGGAGCAATTAGGGAATATCAGTTATTTCCGATTGGCGAATTATTGGAAGCCATTGGAGCAGGACAAGATTTCGCACATATTCAAACCCGGTTCCACTTTTGACCGTGTATTGCTGTTATATAATTTCGATAAAGAATTAAGAGATCTGCTTTTCTCTGCCATACAGGTAATAGAGATTGGTTTGCGTACCAGAGTTATACAAAAGGTTTCTTCCCGATATGGTGCATTTTGGTTCGCAGAAGCATCTCGTTTTTCCGATGAGAGTCGATTCGGGTCGTGTTTGAAAAAACTTTTGGAAGAAATTTCGCGTTCCAAAGAGCCGTTTTTACTCGAACACGCCCGAAAATACGATACGCCGCCATATCCTCCCGCATGGAAAGCATTGGAGGTTTCGTCATTCGGTACGCTTTCCAAATTATATTGTAATCTTGCCGATACCAAGTTAAAGAAACAAATTGCAAAAGATTTGAGTTTGCCGCACCATTGTTTTCTCGAAAGTTGGGCGATGAGTTTGTCCGTGCTTAGAAATTGTGTTGCGCATCATGCCCGCGTTTGGAACAGAAAATTTCCGTTGAAGCCGCAATTACCGCGCTATTTGGTCGATAAGTGGATTAATCTGCCTGCACAACAAGCCGAATTATTGAAAATTCAGACAAAATTGTATGCCCAACTTTGTTGTATGGCATATTTACTTAATGTCATTCTTCCGACTAATAAATTTGCACAGACATTGAAAGCATTGCTGAGCAGATATCCGAATGTCGATGTGTCGGCTATGGGCTTTCCGGAAGATTGGAAAAGCCAACCGTTATGGCGATAGCCCTTTTTCGCGTGGCGGGGGCATTCACGCGCGCGCGGGCGCGAGAAAATAAGGTGGGGCGAGGGGCGGGACAAAAAGCGTAGTATTTGTATCAAAACGATAAGCCTCCTGTCGGGGCGGTGGCGCTATTTTTGTAATTGCATGTATAGGTGTCTTTGTGCCCTATCGCCAATTGACGGAGGAGTCCGGCAAAATGTTTCTAATAGAAAGAAAGTGAATGTGAAAGGAATCCGATTCGTCGGATTCCTACATTCGGGGAAACCGGTTTTCGGCGTCGGCTTCGTCCGACGGGGCGGGCGTCGAATCACGATACAAAATCCCGAGAGAGGGTACCCGAAGGCAGCTTCGGGGGTCTTTGAAACCGATGAACGCATAAAGCCAAAAGCCCGCATCGGCGGCGATGTTGCCGTGCGGGGCGAGGCAGCGCTCCCGCGTTGGGGCGGTTCGCCGCACGACAAAGAGATATCTGCAACCGGCGGTGGTAAATGTTGCCGGAGAAATCTTGACGGCTCACGAACCTAAAATGCCCAGCCCGCGCCGTCGGCGCAAGTTGTTGCGCGAGGGTAGGCAGGTCTCCCGCAGGAACGGCGGCACGTCGCGCAGAAGTGTGTACGCAACCGACGGAAGAAAGCAGAGGTAAAAAAGCGAGTTGCAAGAGCCGGCGGGAAATACCTAAGCCCGCGCAGGGACGCAAGTTGTTGCGCGAGGGGAGGCAGTCAGCCCGCAGGAACGGCGGCACGTCGCGCAGAGAGAAGCAACCGAATCTGAATGTAGATGCGACCGAAAGGGTGCAGTTGCATAAAGAGGTGCAAGGCTCGGAGTGCGCAAGGGTAAAGCCAAAAGCCCGCGAGGTGGCGATGTTGCCGTGCGGGGCGAGGCAGCGCTCCCGCGTTGGGGCGGTTCGCCGCACGACAGAGTACGACCCCGTCCGTAGTCAGGTAACTTCATAACGAGGTGCCGCACGGGTGGAGATAGCCCAACAGCTCTATTCTCTATACTCTCCGCACGTAGGTGGCTTCTAAGAATGGGCAATAGGGGTTCTCCTCTTTTCCGCACTGCTCTGCGGTGCGGTTCCGCTCTCCTCCGCAAGACGGAGGGCTTAAATGCCCTGCCCGCGCAGGCAGCGCAAGTTGTTGCGCGAGGGGAGGCAGTCAGCCCGCAGGAACGGCGGCACGTCGCGCAAATTAAAAATGCCGTGCGATTTGTTTCGTAAAAAACGAATCCGGCATTGCGCAAAGTGGAGCGAATTTCGGCACGTCGCGCAGAAGTGTGTACGCAGCCGAATCTGAATGTAGATGCGACTGAAAGGGTGCAGTTGCATAAAGAGGTGCAAGGCTCGGAGTGCGCAAGGGGAAAGGCTGAAACCCGCATCGGCGGCGATGTTGCCGTGCGGGGTGGGGCAGTGCTCCCGCGTCAAGCCGGTTCGCCGCACGGGTAGAGAGATGCCTGCAACCGGCGGTGGTAAATGTTGCCGGAGAAATCTTGACGGCTCACGAACCTAAAATGCCCTGCCCGCGCAGGCAGCGCAAGTTGTTGCGCGAGGGGTGGCAGCCAGTCCGCAGAAGCGCCGGCACGTCGCGCAAAGTGTGTGCGCAACCGACGGTAAAAAGCGGAGGTAAAAAAGCGAGGGACTTTATGGGGACAAAGACCGAAAAAAAGAGTTGAAAACAATTATCGTCGGCGATAGCGAAAGCGAGGCAAAGACGAAAAAATAAAACGAAACCGAAACCAAAAGAAGTGAAACGATAAAAACCTAAAAACGGTTATTGGGGTGAAGCGGATATCCGATGAACGACTGATAACGAAATAATGAATAAAACGAATCAATCCGATATAACCAAACGGAAAATGAATATGAACTTAACGATGAAGATGAAGAGAGGAAGTATATATAAAAGAACGACAAATAAATAAAAAAATTGTAAGAAGGAATAAAACACAAATAAACAACTTATTATTAACCAAAATTTTCTATCATGAAAAGAAAAGTTACACAGATTGGTAGATTTTTTGCCATGGCGGCTTTGTTGCTGGGCGCTGCTTCGTGGGCAGATGCGCAGACGGCGGAAACCACCATTAATGGCAAAAACTACAGATTGGTAAAAGAGTGGGATTTTAACAGCTCTTGGGCTGAAGATTCCGCTAAATTTGCGACTTATCCCGACATTTGGGCGCCTACGATGAAAGGCGATACCGTGCAGCGTTACGCGACAAAAGCGACTATCAAGCACGGTCAAGAGCTGGCATTCGATGCCGAGGGAACAGACCTTATCGGGAAGACCAAAGGTTTGATTTTTACCAACCTTGAGAATGATAGTAAGACTCCCGGGTGGAAGTCGGGACAGATGACGTTCCGTGTTTTCATGGATCCGGGTCTTAACTGCATTCAGGTCGGAAAAAAAGTCAAACTCGCATTTGCAGAGGTTCCTGCCACCGGTTCGGTAGTGGAAATCGTATTCCAATCGGCTAATGCAACGGCTCGCGGCTGGGATCTCAGCAAGTGTGTCGATGTGGAGCCTCTTTTCGAGGGCGATGCCGATGCTCACGATAGTAAGGTAGAATCGCGTCAGTGGGTCGTAACCGGTGAGAATCCCTCATTCTCGTCGAATAATGGGGTTATGCTCCACCAAATACGGGTGTATAACGAGGTGAAACATGTCGGAAAAGAGCTTATCGACTACGAATACGAAACGGTGAAAGAATGGGACTTCACCACGCCGTGGACTGAAGATTCCGCCGCTTTGGTTGCTGCCACCGGCTCGTGGACAGCCGCAAAGAATGGCGAGGTCGAAAACGGAAAAGTAAGTTCGATACAGAATAAAGGTAAAGAATGGTTGAGAAACAATCAGGAATGGACTATCGGCGTGGACAACGCTACCCCGATTAAGAAGCTGCAAGGTCTCTACTTTAAGAACACAGACAAGAAAAATGACGGCGGTTGGGCTGAAGATGGCGCTAATCGTGTCGTATTGAATATCGGCGGCGACAGAAATCTGACCCTCCAAAAGACGGGTACGGTTTCATTCTACGGAGAGAGCGCACCGCAGATAGGTCAGTATGTGGAAATTGCCTTTAAGAGCGGAAATGGTGCTCGCGGTATCGCGTCGGTTACCGGTATGGAAGGTACCGACGGTGTTGAGTTCCCCTTCAATTCGACCGGTAATGACACCACCCTACTCTTGAAAGTTACGGGTGAGAATCCTTCTTTCACGACGAACAACAACTTGACGTTCAAGAAAATCACTATCAAAAACAGAAACCGAGTCGTAACGGGATATGATTCGTTGAAAGTGGCTTATTTGGGCGACAAAGAGAAAGTGTATGAACCTGCCTACGAGGCTTTGGTAAAAGCTGCCGAAAGTGGCGATAACTATCTGAAAGTAACATATCTCAATATCGAAGATTACGATAATACCATCAAGGCTGAGGCTTTCAAAGATTATGATGTGCTGGTAACGGGCTCTACACAGAATCCCGGCAATGGCGTGCTGAAAGCAATTGCCGATAGCGTGATAGGTAAGATGCCGGTACTCAGTACCCGTGCTTACTGGTACGGCTCCGGTCGTTTCGAGTGGGCTACCGCAAATGGTTCCAATGCCAATGCCGATACTGCCAATTATGTAACTCCCGAACTGGCGTATGTGGGACACCCGGTATTTGCCGGTCTTGTTGACCCGGAATCGCTGACAGAGCAAAAGATCGTCATGTTCGACGAGAAACATAGTAATAATCCGTATAGATATATGCAGGGCTATCCCGATAAGGATATGAAAGATACTGCACCCGCACATACGGTACTGGGTACTTCTGCCAAGAGCGGCGATCACTCCGATGGCAAGTTGAAATCGATAGCTGAGGCTTGGGTGAACGGTTATCCCTATATGCTTGTAGGTATCGATATCGATTTGAGAAGTAAGGGTGAGGGCAATACTCCTATATATCCGAACGCAGCCGGCAATCAACTCCTTGTCAATGCCGTAGGCTATGTGGCAAATGCCACCGAACCTTTCCCCGCCGGCATTCTGGGTACTTGCTCCAATCCGGTCATCACGTTTGAAAAAGTGAAAGCCGACGGTACGACCGACTCGGATACGCTGCGTTATGTCGTACATATCAACGTGGATAAAGTGAAAAATGCAAAAAATGAATCGGAGGAAATTTATCCGACCGTAACCGTTACCATCGGCTCCGCTGCTGCGAAGGCATACGATTTCGAAGCTCCCGATACGATATGGGAACCGTGCACGGTGAAAGCCAAAGCTACCGCCGATTTGTATCTCGACTCGGAAGAGGTATCCGCAGAGTTTAAGAACGAGGCTCTGCGCACGCTCGCAGCTCCGGAAGCTGTGTTCACAAAACAAGGAGAAACGGTACGCAATGTTCTGACGTTCAAAGAAACGACATACAGCTTGGACGGCAAACAGGTGGCTCCGACCATCAAATACAGCCTCGACGGCAGCGAGAATCTGACGCTGACGTATGATCCTCTCAAGCCCGATACCGTATGGGAAACTACGCAGGTGAAAGCTCAGGCTTCGCTCTACCTCCATCTGCCTTCTGCGGTAAGCGACACGACGTGGAGAAATCCCGATGTACAAGCAGTGGCTAACCCGACCATAGTAGCCGAAGCGAATGCCGACTATCCGGGCGGCTGCCTCATGACCGTCACCATTACGACGACTACGGAGGGTGCCGATATCTACTACACGCTCGACGGTTCTCAAGCTAACAGAAACTCGTATCGCTATGAAAACCCGTTCTATGTAGAGAATATCGATAGCGTAACGATAAAAGCCATTGCCGTGAAAGATTTGTTCACCGACTCCGAAGAGGTCGTTTATGGTATAGCAGCCAACACGACGTCGGAACCGCTGGCTGTGCCGACTATCAACATAACCGACAACAGCTTCGAGATAACGGGCAGCGGAAGAGGCGACATCTACTACACGATGGACGGCAGCGAGCCTTCGGCAACGAACGGATTGAAATATACCGATAAAGTAACTTATCTCTCGGGCTCGTACACGATAAAAGCCATCGCACAGGGCTACGGCTACAAACCCTCCGCAGCAAGCGAAGGAACGGCATTCAACCCCACCGCCGAGGCTCCCGTGTTTGGAAAGACGATTTACAAATCGACCTTCAACCGCAACGACCCGAGCGTGAAACTCGAGGACGATCCCGATGCAGAAGATCATACCCAACATGTTTGGGGTTGGTTCCGTTGGGTACCGGAAACTCCGGGTCCCGGTGCAGGTGAAACCGGTCCTTGGATGACAACACCGAATAAGAGCGGCGACCCCAGTGGTGGTAATACCTATCTGAGCGGCCAAGAGCTTGCCGATGGTGTTTACTATGACAGTCAAACCAAACCGCGTCCCAATATCTTCATCAACAACGAGAAGGGCGGCTGGCGTCACTTCAACAACTGGGTATTCTACAAAGATCCTGCCATGGGCTCGAACGGTAAATATCGTCGTATATTGGTACAGGAAAACATGAGCGTCAACGGTCGTGAGGGTGCTGTGGAAGGTGCTACGGGCGGAGCTCTCTATATCTTCAACTCTACGCCGAAAGCTACGGCAGGTCCCGAAATCGAAACGTTCAAAGGTCCGTTTGCTGTGGTAGTCAATATCTCGGGTGCTGAAAAATTCAATGAGTCAGGACCTGCATCCAGCGTAAACGTTTGCGCAGCCAACGCAGCTATGGGCTCCAACGAAATGGTACTGGGTACGGTATCGTGCGAGGAAAAGAAGATGGGTACCGACACGATTCGCTACTACGGCGACGAAAAGGTATATCTCCGTCTGGCAACCGAAGCGTCAGAATTGCTCGTCTACGACTTCATCGTTTACGGTCCGGGTATCGACCTTCCCGCATTGAAAGTGGAAAGCATCACTCCTGCCGGCGGCAACACCCAGGCAGAAGCTGCACCACTCGAAGCATCGACGAAAGAGTTCCGCGTAACCTTCAACAACGAAATCACGTTGACAGAGGGCGCCAAAGCCACATTCGGTCTTACGAGTCTGCCGCCCACCGCGCGCGCACAGTGCACCTTGACGCTTGATGCCGACAAGAAGACTGTCATCATCACCCCCGAAGGCGAGCTCACCGAAAGCGGTACGTATGCATTGAGATTGGAAGAAGGTTCGGTAGTCGATGGCGACGATCAGAAAAATGAAGTGTTGAATGTCTTCTATACGGTAAGCGGTGTTAGCGCAATCGACGAAGTATCGGCCGCCAAAGAAGTGGTTGCTACTCACATCTACTCGATAAGCGGTGCCGAAATACCTGCCCTGAAGTCGGGTGTGAACTTCGTGAAGAAGATTTACAGCGACGGCTCGGTAACCACCGAAAAAGTACAAGTGAAATAAATTTCCTCTAATACTCTCTCTCCCGTTGCGGGCGGCACCCTGCCGCCCGCAACACGGAACCTAAAACGCCCGACGCCCCCGCGTCGGGCGTTTTTTTGTGCGCCTGCGCGTTTTTTTCCGCCCCCGCGGTGAGGAGCCGCACGAGTGAATTTTTCCCTCCCACCTGCACGCAAAGTGGGAGGGGAGAGAAGAGAGGAGAATTTTTGAAACGCACTCGTGTGGAGAGAGGAGCGTTTTTTACACACTTGCCCATTTTTGTAGAGGACTATTTTCATTGTATGAGTTTTGCCTTGTGTGCTTTCTGTTCCCGCGCGACGAGCCGACACTCTTGCGGGCGCACTGCCGCCCCTCGCGCAGCAACGAGAGCTTTGCGCGGGCACCCGCCGCGCGAAGCACAGCCTTGCAAAAAGAGCAACTGCATCACCGCGCGGAAGCAAGACAAAGCAAAACGAGTGCGGCAATTAAACCCTCCTCCTGCCGTCGGAGGAGAGCGGACTCGCACGGCACAGCCGTGCGAGTGAGAGGAAAGGCGTGGGAGGGTGTGTATTCGCGCCCGCCCACCACCCCGCAGGACAGAAGAGAGAGTTTTGTTCGTCCCTTTGTCTGTACGGGGTATCTCTATTCCTGCGCGACGAGTCGACGTTTCTGCGGGAGACCTGCCGCCCCTCGCGCAACAACGAGGGCTTTGCGCGGGTGAGGTTTTTTTGCGTCCCGCCGCAGTGAGGAGAGAGGAGAATTTTTTTGTATAATACGTTGCAGGGAGTTTCTTATATCTGCGCGACGAGCCGATGCTCTTGCGGGCGCACTGCCGTCCCTCGCGCAGTAACGAGGGCTTTGCGCGGGCAGTCGCCGCGCGAT
Source organism: uncultured Bacteroidales bacterium (assembly GCA_947593515.1). Lineage (GTDB taxonomy): Bacteria > Bacteroidota > Bacteroidia > Bacteroidales > UBA11471 > Caccoplasma. The sequence continues at coordinate 20,212 of CANQDQ010000026.1, forward strand.
GCACCGCCTTGCAAAAAGAGCGACTGCATCACCGCGCGGAAGCAAGACAAAGCAAAACGAGTGCGGCAATTAAACCCTCCTCCTGCCGTCGGAGGAGAGCGGAACCGCACGGCACAGCCGTGCGAGTGAGGTTTTCCCCACACCACCCTTGTGGAGAATTTTGTATGTTATGCGTCGTATG
>CANQDQ010000027.1 GCA_947593515.1 uncultured Bacteroidales bacterium
ACGGCGAAATATGCCACCAAGATAATCAACAAAAGTATTCCGCTGTCCATATCGAATCGGGTTTATCGCTATCGCAAAGGAGTTTTATTTTTGACGGAAATAGTAAGTGATAGTGCCCCACTGGTTTTCGCTGCCGGAAGTCTTGCGCTCGAACACGGCACGGCGGGCAGCCTCTTCGGCGCGGCTGCGCAACGCAGCGTTGGAGGCGGCAGAGCCTTTGCTGCCGGAGGGGGTAACGACCGCCTGCACGACCCGTCCGGCGGCATCGACCAATATGCTGACGACGATTGTCCCTTCGTCGTTTGTTCCGCCGTATTCGGGTTTGGGCAGGCTGCCTAACAAGCCGCGACCGCCCAAATCGTAATCGCCATATCCGGGCGAACCTGCGGCAGCGCCGCTTGCCGCCGTACCTTGCGGCGAACCTTTCTGCTCACCGGCGACCTCCGCCGCATCGTCCGCGCTCTTTCCTTTGCTCAGGGCATTCGCCCACAAATTGTCGAGTTGCGAAGTTTCCGGCTCGGGTGTCGGACGGGCTGTCGTGTCGCTTTGCAATTGTTCGTTCTGCGCCGTTTGATCGTCGAGCGAAACGGTTTCTTCCACGTCCTGCGTCAACGTTTCTTCGGGTTGCGGAGCTACCGGCGCGGGAGGCGGCGGAGCCGGCGTAAACGTACCGGCATCGGCATCGATGACACCCAACTGCAATACGACGCCGCTCCCGTCGTTGTCGGGAATGACGGGCGCCGCCAGCGTGCAAAAGAGCAGCACCAACAACAGCGCCGCATGGACGGCTATCGTAACCGCCAGCGCATACAAGTCGTTTTTCTTCGTATCGTCCACGCCTTTGGAAATTATTTTTTCTCGGGTTGGGTAGCCAATACCATACGCAGCTGATTGGTGTTGGCAATATCGAGCACCCGCATGATTTCACGATAAGGCACGCTCTCGTCGGCATAAAGAGCAAAATACATTTCGGCATTTTGTTCCTTAGCGGCAAGCAGATACGATGCCAATTGGTCGTACTCGACCTGCACGGCTTTCTCCTTGCCCACCGACACGAAGCAGCGGAGCGAAGCGTCTATGGTAACCCGCGCCAACGGTTTAACCACTGCCTGCTGCTTGCTTTGCGGCAGGTTTACCTTGATAGCGTTCGGGAAAACAAACGTCGACGTTACCATGAAGAAGATGAGCAGCAGGAATATGACGTCGGTCATGGACGACATACTGAACGAGGCTTCGATGCGATTTTTACGTTTGAGAGCCATATACGTATCTCCTATTTCTTATCTGCCGGTTCGTTGAGCAAGTCCATAAATTCCATCGTACTCGCTTCGAGCTGATTGACTACCGAGCTGACACGCGACACCAACAGGTTGTAGGCAAACATGGCGATGATGCCGACGATAAGACCTGCCACCGTCGTTACCAACGCTTCGTAAATACCGCTCGACAGGGTGGTGATGTCGGCGGCTTCGCCGGCAGACGCCATGCTGTAAAAAGCATTGACCATGCCCAACACGGTACCCAGAAATCCGAGCATGGGCGCACCGGCGGCGGTGGTCGCCACCCACGAAAAGCGGCGTTCGAGTTTGGCGACTTCGATGTTTCCGGCATTTTCGATAGCGACCAGCACATCGTTCATCGGGCGTCCCAGCCGCGTGATGCCCTTCTCGATGAGGCGGGCGACCGGCGTGGTGTTTTTCTTGCAGAGATTCAGTGCCGACTCGATGTCGCCGGTATGGATATAGTCTTTGATGCGCTGCATGAACGTGGCGTCTTCTTTCGCCGCCGCCCGCAAAGCGAGCATTCGCTCCACAAAAATATAAATGGTCAGCAGCGAAAGCAGCAACAGGGGTATCATGATAAAACCGCCTTTCAGCGAAAGCGCCCAAAGACTGGGCGAAGATTCTGCCGCAACCTGCGTGTCGAGAGTAACTTCGGTCAGCGGCGTTTCTGCCAAAATGGCAAGTAAGAGATTCATCATAGGAGAGTTTTTATTCGATTAATATTTCATTTATTTCAAGCATTCCTTATAGCGGCGTATCGTTTCGGCAATGCCCAGATAGAGCGCATCGCAAACGATGGCGTGCCCGATGGAAACTTCGTCGAGGTACGGCACCTGCCGGTGAAAGTAGGCGAGGTTTTCGAGATTGAGGTCGTGCCCCGCATTGATACCCAATCCGGCTTTATGCGCCAATTCGGCTGCGGCAACAAAGGGCGCGACGGCTTTTTCGCGGTCGGCGGCATAACCGGCGGCGTACGGCTCGGTATAGAGTTCGATGCGGTCGGTGCCGGTCTTGGCAGCCCACTCCGCCATTTCTTCGTCGGCATCGATGAATATCGAGGTGCGAATGCCCGACGCTTTGAATCTGCCCACCACGTCGCAGAGAAAGTCGAAGTGTTTGCGCGTGTCCCAACCCGCATCGGAGGTAATGGCGTCGTGCGCATCGGGTACGAGCGTTACCTGCGTGGGCTTGACTTTCAAAACCAAATCGATGAATTTGTCGATAGGATTTCCTTCGATATTGAACTCCGTCGATACAGCAGGACGCAGCGCATAGACATCGCTGTAACGGATATGACGCTCGTCGGGGCGCGGGTGCACCGTTATGCCTTCGGCGCCGAAGCGTTCGCAGTCGAGAGCGAATTTCAGCACATCGGGTGCATTTCCGCCCCGCGCATTGCGTATCGTCGCCACTTTATTGATATTCACACTTAATCGGGTCATAGACAAATTTGTTTCGTTTTACACCGGAATATGCGAGCAAGCGTTTTTTTTTTGTATTTTTGTCGCCGTCGTATAATGCGCAAAGGTAATAGCTTTTGTCCGAATCCGAAAAATTCTCTCGGACAAATATCGGCGCATTTATGAAATTAAAACATTTTGTATTTTACAACTGTTCCGTCTTATGAAAATAGCCATTTTCGGAAAACCGTTCGACCCTGAGAAACAAGCGACGGCAAAACGTCTGCTCGATATTTTCAAAAAATATCCGATAGAAATCGTCCTCGACAACGATTTGCGCGAGATTCTCGAACAGATGAATGCCGACATTCCGTATGCCTCTTTTTCGGGATACGAGTTCGATGCCGATATGGCGCTTAGTCTGGGCGGGGACGGCACGTTTCTGAAAACCGCCGAACGCGTGGGCAAAAAAGAGATTCCCATATTGGGCATTAATCTCGGGCGCATGGGCTTCCTTGCCGACGTGCAGGAAGAGGAGTCGGAAGCCGCTATCGGCGATATCGCGGCAGGACGATACGCGACGGAGAAACGGTCGCTCCTGCACGTAACGGAGGGGGCGCGGGCGGCATGGCCCTACGCCCTCAACGAAGCGGCGATACTGAAACTCGACACGTCGTCGATGCTCGCTGTACACGCTTATCTCAACGGGGCATTTCTCAACACCTACCAAGCCGACGGACTGTTGGTGTCCACGCCTACCGGCTCCACCGGCTACTCGCTGAGCGCGGGAGGACCCATCGTCGCTCCGCAGGCGGCAAGTTTCGTGCTTACGCCAGTGGCGCCGCACAGCCTCACCATGCGACCGTTAGTCATCGACGACAACGACGAAATACGCCTTGTAACCGAAAGCCGGAACGGACATTTTCTCGTGAGCCTCGACGGTCGTTCCGAAGAGTTGAACTCGGGCGACAGCATCACCCTGCGCAAAGCGCCGTTTGCCATACACGTGGTGAAGCACAACGGCAGGCTGTTTGCCGACACGCTCCGCAAAAAACTGATGTGGGGCGCCGACCTTCGCAGCCACCGGTAAAAACGGAGGAGAAAACTTTTTCCCATACGCCGCTTTTCCGCAAAAAAACGACGGACTTTTTTTCACACCTCTTTTGGTAAAATATTAAATAAACGATTTTATTGGGTTTAATTCGTATTTTATTGGTTTATTTTATTACTTTTGCTTATTCATTTAGTTTTATAGCTAAAATAAGCAATTCATGGAAAAACCGTCAAAAAGGGAATTAGCCGCACTGTTGCAATCGCTGGTTGTTTTATCGGGCTGTTTTCCTTCACACCAAAAAGAGAAGCAAAGCATCATAGAGTCCGTATGTCGAAAATACGACTACAATCCCGAAATATCGGAAATGACAGCCGTCGAACCGTCGGAAGTATTCCTTTCCATAACGAAAACATACACCCGCCTGCAATTCGCCCGATACCTCCTGTCGATGATAAGCATCGGAAAAGAAGACGAGTTGGGTGAATTGCAATTATCCTACTTCGCCCGCCTGTTTGCCTCGCTCTGCCGATAGCGCGCCCGCGTTTGCGCAACGCCGAAACAAGAGATTTTGCAGTATGTGCGAATAGCGTTATCTTTGCCGTATGGAAACGGATTATTTGCAAGACGACGTATTCGGCACCATTGCGCTGCACCGGAACCCGAAAGCGCGACGCTTCATTTTCCGCGTCAAGCAAGGACAGCTCCATATCACCCTGCCGGAGAGAGCCGGCATAAAATCGCTGCAAGCAGTCATCGAAACCAAGCGGCAGGCGCTGCAAAAGCTGTTTACGCGCCATGTCGATAATTTCCTGAAATACGGCGATGTGGTCTATATGCACGATTTCGTCGTCGTGATAGACGAAATGGCAGGCAGCAGCTACCGCTCGCACCGCACGGGCGACACGCTGCACCTCACGCTGCCGCCGCTCGACACCTGCAACGACCGCGAAGTGCAGGAGAAAATAGCCCGCCTCATACGTCCGCATCTGAAAGCATCGGCCGAACATTTTCTCCCCGAGCGGCTGAAACAGTGGAGCGAAAAGACCGGCAGCCGATACAACGGCGTCGTGATTTCGCACGGCAGGCACCGGCTCGGCTCGTGCCGCAACGACCGCCGCATCACCCTCTCCTATTATCTGATGTGCCTGCCCGACAGGCTCATCGACTACGTGATACTGCACGAACTCGCCCACCTCCACGAAATGAATCACAGCGCCCGCTTCCACGAACTCTGCAACCGCTACTGCGGCGGCAAAGAGGCGGCTTTGCGCAAAGAGTTGAGGCAGTTTCCCTTCCCCATCGAATAAACCGCAAGTCTTAAAAAAATATAAATATTCGGTGAAAAAGCGGGATTCACTCTTAAATAAAACAGCGGGTATTGCGGACAAAACCGAAAATCCTTATATTTGTAGCGTAAACGAGCGAGGGGACAAGGTTGTCCCCTCGTTTCATTCTCAAACCATCGAGAACGACATGATAGAAACGAACAGCGTCCGACAAATCGCAGAAGAGGGCATCGCAGGCAGCGACCTGTTTGTGGTGGAGGTAAGCGTGTCGCCCGACAACCGCATCGTCGTGGAAATAGACAACGACGGCGGCGTGGACATCGAGCAGTGCGAGCGGCTGCACCGCTTCATCGAAAGCCGCCTCGACCGCGATACCGAAGACTACGAGCTGGAAGTGGGGTCGAGCGGATTGACCGCCCCTTTCAAAATCGCCCGCCAGTATGTGAAAAACATCGGCAACGAAGTAGAGGTGCTCACGCGCAGCGGCGTGAAACTCTCGGGCATACTCAAAGCCGCCGACGACGAAAAATTCGTCGTTACGGTTACGAAAAAAGTAAAACCCGAAGGAGCAAAACGCAAAATAGAGGTCGAAGAAGATTTGACCTATATATATAATGAAGTAAAATATACAAAATATTTAATCAGATTCAAATAGTATGGCAAAGAAAGAGGAAACTATCAGCATGATCGATACCTTCGCCGAGTTTAAGGAATTGAAGAACATCGACCGCACCACCATGATCAGCGTGTTGGAAGAGTCTTTCCGCAATGTATTGGCAAAGATGTTCGGTACCGATGAAAACTTCGACATCATCGTCAATCCCGACAAAGGCGACTTCGAAATATGGCGCAACCGCGCTGTCGTGGAAGACGACAAAGTAGAAGACCCCAACCTGCAAATCGCCTTGTCGGAAGCGAAGAAAATCGACGAAGACTACGAAGTGGGCGAAGAAGTTACCGACGAAGTATTTTTCGAGAAATTCGGACGCCGCGCCATATTGAATCTACGTCAGACACTCGCCTCGAAAATACTCGAATTGCAAAAAGACGCCATCTATAATCTGTATAAAGACAAAATCGGGCAGCTGATAAGCGCCGAAGTGTACCAGACGTGGAAAAAAGAGGTGCTGCTCATCGACGACAACGGCAACGAAATGCTGCTGCCCAAAAGCGAACAGATACCGGGCGACGTATTCCATAAAGGCGAATCGGTGCGCGCCGTCATCGTCGAAGTCGATAACAAAAACAACAACCCGAAAATCATCGTGTCGCGCACATCGGAAGATTTCCTCCGCCGGCTTTTCGAGCTGGAAGTGCCCGAAATACACGACGGACTCATCACCATACACAAGGTAGCCCGCATTCCGGGCGAACGCGCCAAAATAGCCGTCGAGTCGTACGACGAGCGCATCGACCCCGTAGGCGCCTGCGTAGGCGTGAAAGGGTCGCGCATACACGGCATCGTGCGGGAGCTGCGCAACGAAAACATCGATGTCATCAACTACACCACCAACATCTCCCTGTTCATACAACGGGCGCTGAATCCTGCCAAAATATCGTCGATACGCCTCAACGAAGAAGAACACAAAGCCGAAGTATTCCTCAAACCCGACGAAGTGTCTTTGGCTATCGGCAAAGGCGGATTCAACATCAAGCTCGCCTGTATGCTGACGGATTACACCATAGACGTATATCGCGACATCGACGAAGACGTGGAAGAAGATATTTATCTCGACGAATTCAAAGACGAAATCGACGAGTGGATAATCGAAGCTCTGAAAAGCATCGGCTGCGCCACCGCCAAAAGCGTCTTGGCGAAATCGCGTGAAGAACTTATCGAAGGCGCCGATCTCGAAGAAAGCACCGTAGATGAAGTGCTCCGCATACTGAAAGCCGAATTCGACGAAAGCGAGGAGGCTTGACGCGGGATTCTGCACCTTTCCCCGACCGCAGGAAAAAAGTCGGAACATTCAAAACAACGTTAAAAAGCAACTATGTCGATAAGGTTAAACAAAGTCATAAAGGAGTTAAACGTAGGAATACAGACCGCCGTGTCGTTCTTGCAAAAGAAAGGATTTGATGTGGAATCGAATCCGAGTACCAAAATTACGGACGAACAGTACGAATTGCTCGTAAAAGCGTTCAGCACCGACAAAGAGCTGAAAATCGAATCGGAGCGTTTCAACCAAGAACGGCAAAAAGAGAAAAAGGCTGCTCAGGAAGAAATCGAAGAGGCACCGAAAGAAATCGAAACCGTCATCGACGACTCGTTGAGACCTCATCTCAAATCCGTCGGGAAAATAGACCTCGACAATTTGAATAAAAAACCGGTCGAAAAGAAACACGAACCTGTGGTCGAAGAGGCACCGAAAGAGGAAATCGTCGAGGAACCCGTCAAAGAAACCGCAGCTCCGGCAGAAGAAACCGAATCGACAGAACCGGCAGATACGCCCGTAAGCGAATCGCAACGGAAAGGACCTCAAGCCGAAACCGCAACCGAGAACCGACCGCAGCCGGAAGACACAAATGACACCCCTGCCGCCAAACCCGAAGGCGAGGAGGTTTTCAAACTTACGAGAGGCAAAACGCCGGGAATCAGCGTCGTCGGGAAAATAGACCTCGCTGCCCTTAACCAGCAGACCCGTCCGAAAAAGAAAAGCAAAGAGGAAAAGCGCAAAGAGCGCGAAGCCAAAGAAAAGCAGCGTCCCGATGCCAAACGTCCCGCCCCCGCGCAGCCCATCGAAAATACGGGAAACGAGGGTGAACGGAAAAAACGGAAACGCATCAAAAAAGAGCGCATCGACATCGAACACAATTTCGACAACTCATACAGCAGCGACCGAAACGACCGGCGCAACGACAGGGCTTCATCGAAATCGAAAAAGTCGATAAAGACCGAAGTCAATGAAGAAGAGGTACAGCGCCAAATCAAAGAGACGCTTACCCGACTGACTGCCAAAACCCCGAAGAAAAGCGCGAAGTGGCGCAAGGAAAAACGAGAAGCCTTCTCGACCAAAGCCGCCGAAGCCGCCGAGCGGGAAATGGAAGAAAGCCGCATACTAAAACTCACCGAGTTCGTTACAGCCAACGACCTCGCCAGCATGATGAACGTGCCCGTAAACAACGTCATCGCCACCTGCATGAGCATCGGTATCATGGTGTCGATAAACCAACGTCTCGACGCCGAAACCATCAACCTCGTCGCCGAAGAGTTCGGATTCCAGACCGAATATGTGAGCGCCGAAGTCATCGAAAACATCAACAACGACGAAGAAGACGACGAAGCCGACCTCACGCAGCGTCCGCCTATCGTAACGGTGATGGGACACGTCGATCACGGTAAAACGTCGCTGCTCGACTACATACGCAACGCCAACGTCATCGCGGGCGAAGCTGGTGGCATCACGCAGCATATCGGCGCCTACAACGTGGTATTGGAAGACGGTCGGCGCATCACCTTCCTCGATACGCCCGGACACGAAGCGTTCACCGCCATGCGTGCACGCGGTGCCAAAGTTACCGACATCGCCATCATCATCGTCGCCGCCGACGACAACGTGATGCCGCAAACGGTCGAGGCTATCAACCACGCCTCTGCCGCAGGCGTTCCCATTGTATTTGCAATCAATAAGATAGATAAGCCGAATGCCAATCCCGACAAGATAAAGGAAGCACTGGCAAACATGAACTACCTCGTCGAAGAATGGGGCGGCAAATACCAGTCGCAGGACATTTCGGCAAAGAAAGGTACAGGCGTGAAAGAGCTGATGGAAAAAGTGCTGCTCGAAGCTGAAATGCTCGACCTGAAAGCCAACCCCAAACGCCGCGCTTCCGGTTCCATTATCGAATCGGCGCTCGACAAAGGTCGCGGCTACGTGGCAACGGTACTCGTGGAAAACGGTACGCTGCATACGGGCGACATCGTATTGGCGGGTACGCAATTCGGTCGCGTGAAAGCGATGTTCAACGAACGCAACGCCCGCATCGCCGAAGCCGGTCCCTCTGCTCCCGTGCTGATACTCGGATTGAACGGCGCACCGACGGCAGGCGACCAATTCAAGGTGCTGCCCACCGAACAGGAGGCGCGCGAAATCGCCAACAAGCGGGAACAGTTGCAGCGCGAACTCGGTTTGCGCACCCACAAGCTGCTGACACTCGACGACATAGGTCGCCGCATCGCCATCGGCAATTTCCAAGAATTGAACATCATCGTCAAAGGCGATGTCGACGGTTCTATCGAAGCGTTGAGCGACTCGCTCATCAAACTTTCGACCGAAGAGATACAGGTGAATGTGCTGCACAAGGCGGTGGGACAAATTTCGGAATCGGACGTAACACTGGCAGCCGCCTCGAATGCCGTCATCGTGGGATTCCAAGTGCGCCCCTCTATCGCCGCACGCCGGTTGGCGGAGAAAGAGGGCGTGGACATACGCCTTTACTCCATCATCTACGATGCTATCGAAGAGGTGAAAGCGGCTATGGAAGGTATGCTCTCGCCCGAAATCAAGGAAGAAATCACCGCTACCGTCGAGGTGCGCGAAACATTCCATATCTCGAAAGTGGGCACGGTTGCCGGCGGCATCGTGAAAGAGGGCAAGATAAAACGTACCAACAAGATACGCCTCATACGCGACGGCATCGTGATATACAGCGGCGAGCTCGGTTCGCTGAAACGCTTCAAAGACGACGTAAAAGAGGTTGTTTCGGGCTACGAATGCGGACTGAACATCACCAACTACAACGATGTGAAAGTGGGCGACCTCATCGAAGCCTATGAAGAAGTGGAAGTGAAGAAAACGCTTTAATACACAAAACGATAAGGCGACGTCGGCTCCGAGAGAGCCGGCGTGCGCCTTTCGGCTTTTATGGAAATGTACTTGCAAGTCATCGACATCGTAATAGGAGGCATTCTCGCCATCGGACTGGTACGGGGATTTTTCATCGGTATCGTACAACAACTCGGCTCGCTGGGCGGTCTGATTATCGCCATACTGTTCTCGGGAATGCTTTCGCCGTTTCTTGAAAACCTCCTGCTACGCTTCGATTTTTCCGACCCTTCCATTATCCACAAGCTGGCTTATCTCCTTACATTTCTGATACTGCTGTTCGGCTGCTATTTCATCACGCGGCTTATCAAGAAAACGGTGCATCTGCTGCACCTGGGGTGGATAGACCGCATAGTCGGGTGCGTGTTCGGTCTCTTCAAATACACCTTTATGATGAGTGTGCTGCTCAACCTTTACCTGCTGATGTGCAAAGACCTGATACCCTCGATGCCGCAGATTACGCAAGAGGCAAAGCTCTGCGGACTCGTCGTAAAACTTGCTCCCGCCCTGATAGACCATACAAAAGATAAAATCGATATTCCCGACTTATCGTCGAACCATGAGAAATACGAATCGGTTAAACAATCGAATACCGTATGGATATGAAAAAAGAAAACGATTCTACACATAAAACCCTTTCCGACAACCCAAACGATACGGGCACGTCGGAAAAAATCATTCAGGAAGTAACGTCGTCGGACTACAAATACGGCTTCGTTACCGACATCGAAACCGACATCATTCCCACCGGACTGAACGAGGAGGTGGTGCGCCTTATCTCGGCGAAAAAAGGCGAGCCGGATTGGCTGCTCGATTTCCGGCTGAAAGCGTTCGCCCATTGGAAAACGCTGGAAATGCCGCACTGGGCACACCTCGACATTCCCGACATCGACTACCAAGCCATCAGCTATTACGCCGCCCCGAAAAAGAAAGAGTCGCCCAAAAGCCTCAACGACATAGACCCCGAACTGCGCAGCACGTTCAACAAGCTGGGGATTTCGTTGGAAGAGCAGATGAAACTTTCGGGCATCGCCGTCGACGCCGTGATGGACAGCGTTTCGGTGAAAACGACGTTCAAGGAAAAACTTGCTGAACTCGGTGTCATATTCTGTTCGTTCAGCGAAGCGGTGAAAGACTATCCCAACCTTGTGCGGCAGTATCTCGGCTCGGTGGTGTCGTATCGCGACAACTTTTTTGCCGCACTCAACTCCGCCGTATTCAGCGACGGCTCGTTCGTGTATATACCCAAAGGGGTGCGCTGCCCGATGGAGCTGTCGACCTACTTCCGCATCAACGCCGCCAACACGGGACAGTTCGAGCGCACCCTTATCGTCGCCGACGACGACAGCTACGTGAGCTACCTCGAAGGGTGCACCGCTCCCATGCGCGACGAAAACCAACTGCACGCCGCTATCGTGGAGATACGGGCGCATGAACGGGCGGAAGTGAAATATTCGACCGTGCAAAACTGGTATCCGGGCGACAAAGAGGGTCGCGGCGGTATCTACAACTTCGTAACCAAACGGGGACTGTGCAAGGGCGACCACTCCAAAATCTCGTGGACACAAGTAGAAACAGGCTCCGCCATTACGTGGAAATACCCGAGCTGCATTCTTGCCGGCGACAATTCGACCGGCGAATTTTACTCGGTGGCAGTAACCAACAACCGACAACAAGCCGACACGGGCACGAAAATGATACACCTCGGCAAAAACACCCGCAGCACCATCGTATCGAAAGGCATCTCCGCCGGTTACAGCCAAAACAGCTATCGCGGGTTGGTGCGCGTATCGCCCGATGCCGACAACGCCCGCAACTATACCCAGTGCGACAGCCTGCTGCTGAGCGACCACTGCGGCGCGCACACGTTCCCCTACATGGACATCAAAAACGATACGGCGGTAGTGGAACATGAAGCCACCACCTCGAAAATCAACGAAGACCAAATATTCTATTGCAACCAGCGCGGCATTTCCACCGAAGAAGCCGTAGGGCTTATTGTCAACGGATATGCCAAAGAAGTGATGAACAAACTGCCTATGGAGTTTGCCGTAGAGGCGCAGAAACTGCTGCAAATCACCCTCGAAGGCTCCGTAGGCTGATTCCGTAACCAATAAAAACAGACAACGATATGCTTATCATAAAAAACCTGCACGCCGCCATCAACGGCAAAGAGATATTGAAAGGCATCGACCTTACGGTGAAACCCGGCGAAGTACACGCCATCATGGGGCCGAACGGTTCGGGAAAAAGTACGTTATCTTCGGTGCTGGCGGGAAATCCGGCATTTGAAGTAACCGACGGCAGCGTCGAATTTTACGGAAAAGACCTGCTGGCGATGTCGCCCGAAGACCGTTCGCACGAAGGCATATTCCTGAGCTTCCAGTATCCGGTGGAGATACCGGGTGTAAGCATGGTCAATTTCATGCGGGCGGCTATCAATGCCCAACGGAAATACCGGAACGAGGAGCCCCTCTCCGCCACAGACTTTTTGAAAATGATGCGAGAAAAACGGGCTATCGTCGAATTAGATAACAAGTTGGCGGGACGCTCGGTGAACGAAGGTTTTTCCGGCGGTGAAAAGAAACGGAATGAAATATTCCAAATGGCGATGCTGCAACCGCGCCTGTCGATACTCGACGAAACCGACAGCGGACTCGACATCGATGCCCTGCGCATCGTTTCGCAAGGCGTCAATCAGTTGAAGTCCGACCAAAACGCAACCATCGTCATCACGCACTACCAACGGCTGCTCGACTACATCGCGCCCGATTTCGTACACGTGCTCTACAAGGGTCGCATCGTCAAATCGGGCGGACCCGAGCTGGCTCTCGAACTCGAAGAAAAGGGCTACGAATGGATTAAAAAAGAGGTGGACGACTAAACCTGTTTGCTATGAACAACGCAGCCCGACAATACATCGACCTTTTGCAGGGAAACCGCGCCCTGTTCGACGAACACGCCGCGCCCGTGCTGAACGCCCTGCGCGACGACGCCTTGACGGCATTGAAACAAAACGGCCTTCCCGACAAAAGTCGGGAGGAATTTCTGCATACCGACGTCTCCCAATTTTTCGCACCCGACTACGGCGTGAATGCGGCACGGGTGAATCGCGTGAACAATCCGCAGGAAATATTCCGATGCGACGTTCCCGACCTGAAAAGCCGCCTCTTTCTTTTCGCCGGCGACACACTCTGCCCGACGCAGCAGCCCCGACAGCTGCCGCAGGGGGTCATCGCTTGCAGTCTGCGCGAAGCCGCCCTCGCCCACCCCGACCTCGTCGCCCGCCACTACGGACGGACAGCTCGGCTCGACGACGGCACGACGGCTCTCAACACGGCGCTGGCGCAAGACGGATTCTTCTTGTACGTACCGCAAAACACGATGATCGAGGAGCCTTTGCAACTCGTCAATATCATGCACGGCAAGCAGGATTTCATGGCGGTGCGACGCCTCCTGATTGTTTTGGAGGCGGGTGCGCAAGTGCGGCTTCTCTCCTGCGACCATACGCTCGACAAAGGGAAATTTCTCGTTTCGCAGGTCGGCGAAATATTCGTCGGCGAAAATGCCGTCTTCGACTATTACGACCTTGAAGAATCGACGCTCGAAACCCGACGGGTATCGTCGGCATTCATACATCAGGCAGCCGGCTCCAACGTGCTGGTAAACGGCATCACGCTGCACAACGGCTGCACCCGCAACAACTATTATGTGTCGCTCGACGGCGAGGGGGCGGAAACCCGCCTCTGCGGCATGGCGGTCGCCGACAAACGACAGGTCATCGACAACTACACGTTCATCGACCACCGCGCCCCGCAATGCACCAGCAACGAACTGTTCAAATACGTGCTCGACGACATGGCTACTGGCGTGTTCAACGGGCGCATATTGGTGCGGCAGGGAGCGCAAAAGACTTCGGCAATGCAGACCAACCGCAACCTCTGCTCGACCAAAGAGGCGCACATCTACACGCAGCCGCAGCTCGAAATTTATGCCGACGATGTGAAGTGCAGCCACGGCGCCACCGTCGGGCAGCTCGACAACAACGCGCTCTTTTATATGCGCTCGCGCGGCATTCCCGAAGCCGAAGCCCGCACGCTGCTGCGGGTGGCTTTCACGCACGACGTCATCGATATGGTGCGTATCGAGGAGTTGAAAGAGCGGCTGCGCCAACTCGTGGAAAAACGATTCAGAGGCACGCTCGACAAATGCGCGGGCTGCCGCATCTGTCAATAAAACGATATAATCATGCCGGATATAAACGCCATACGAAAAGATTTTCCCATTCTCGCCCGCGAGGTATATGGCAAACCGCTCGTCTATTTCGACAATGCGGCGACGACCCAGAAACCGCAGTGCGTCATCGATGCCATTGTCGAAGGGTACACCCAACACAACGCCAATGTGCATCGGGGCGTGCATCGGTTGAGTCAGGAAGCCACCGACGGACACGAACAAGCCCGCCGGCGGGTGCAGCAATTTCTGAATGCCGCCCACGCGCACGAAATCGTTTTTACGCGCGGAACGACCGAATCGATAAATCTCGTCGCCCACTCTTTCGGCATGACGTTCCTGCACGATGGCGACGAAGTCATCATCTCCGAAATGGAGCATCATGCCAACATCGTGCCGTGGCAGCTGCTGAAAACGTACCGGAACATCACCCTGCGCATCGCACCTATCGACGACAGGGGCGTACTCGACACGGACGCCTGCCGGTCGCTGTTCAACGAACGGACGAAACTGTTGGCTATCACCCACGTATCGAATGTGTTGGGTACGATAAATCCGGTGAAAGAACTTATCGACTTCGCCCACGCACACCATGTGCCCGTGCTCATCGACGGAGCGCAGAGCGCGCCGCATCTGCCCATAGACGTGCAGGCGCTCGATGCCGACTTCTTCGTGCTGTCCGCCCACAAAATGTACGGACCTGCGGGCATCGGCGTGCTTTACGGAAAAGAGAGCCTGCTCGACGCCATGCCGCCGTATCAGGGCGGAGGTGAAATGATAGGGCACGTCTCTTTTGAAAAGACGACGTTCAACGAACTGCCGTTCAAATTCGAGGCGGGCACCCCCGACTACATCGGCTCGGCAGCTTTCGCCCGCGCACTCGATTACATCGACCGCATCGGCATCGAAAACATAGCCGCCCACGAAAACGACCTGCTGCACTATGCCACGCAGCGCCTCACCGACGAAATCGACGGACTGCGCATTTTCGGCACGGCGCCGGAAAAGAGCGGCGTCATATCGTTTCTCGTGCGCAACATACACCCTTACGACATGGGTATGCTGCTCGACAAATTGGGATTCGCCCTGCGGTCGGGGCATCACTGCGCCCAACCGCTGATGCAGCGATTGGGCGTGGAGGGGGTATTGCGCGCCTCGTTCGCCCTGTACAATACGCGCGAAGAGGTCGATGCGTTCGTTGCCGCCGTGCAGCGCGTCGCCGCCATGTTTTGAGGCGTCCGCCCGTTACAACGCGCCTTTGGTGGAAGGAAGTTCGTAATGGAAAATATCGCGCCGCACCGCCATTTTGAGCGAACGGGCAAAGGCTTTGAATATGCTTTCGATTTTGTGGTGTTCGTTTTCGCCCTCCGCCTCTATATGGAGATTCATGCGAGCGGCATCGCTGAGCGACTTGAAAAAGTGAAAGAACATTTCCGTCGGCATATCGCCGATTTTTTCGCGATGAAAAGCAGCCTTCCACACTAACCACGGGCGACCGCCGAAATCGAGCGCCACCGTGCAGCGGCAGTCGTCCATCGGCAGACAGAAACCATACCGTTCCATGCCGCGCTTGTCGCCCAAGGTGCGGGCTATACACTCTCCGAGCGCAATGCCGGTATCTTCGATCGTATGATGTTCATCGACCTGTAAATCGCCTTTTGCCTGCACGGTGAGATTCATGCCCGAATGGCGGGCTATCTGGTCGAGCATGTGGTCGAAAAATCCGATGCCCGTCGCGATGCAACCTTTCCCCTGCCCGTCCAAATCGAGCGAAACGTATATGTCGGTTTCGGCAGTGGTGCGGCGAACCTCCGCGCGCCGCTCGCCGGCAAAAAGATATTCGGCGATTTTATCCCAATCGTCGGTAATCAACACGCAAACATCAGACAACCCTTCTCTCGCCACCGCGTCGCTCATAACTTCGGGCGAGGCATAGAGTATGCCGCGACAGCCGAGATTCCGCGCCAACTGCATATCGGTGAGGCGGTCGCCTATCACGAAAGAGGCTGCCATATCGTAACTGCCGTCGAGGTAGCCGGCAAGCATACCGATACCCGGCTTGCGGGTGGGCAGATTCTCCTCCGGAAGCGAACGGTCGATGTGTATGGCATCGAACGTTACGCCCTCGCCGGCAAAGGCTTGCAGCATCTTTTCCTGCGCCGGCAAAAAGGTCTCTTCGGGAAAAGAGGGCGTGCCCAAACCGTCTTGATTGGTAACCATGACCAACTCGAAGTCGAGCTTCTCCCGTATGAACGCCATATTGCGGAAAACTTTGGGGGTGAACTGCAATTTTTCGAGGCTGTCGAGCTGATAATCGACCGGCGGCTCTACGACCAGCGTACCGTCGCGGTCGATGAAAAGGGCGCGTTTCAACGTTTTCATCAGGTATATTTTTGCAAGGTTTCTATCAAGATACGATTTTCATCGGGAGTACCGACAGTGATGCGCAGGCAATTTTCGCACAAGGTTATCCGGTGGCGGTTGCGCACCACGATGCCGCTCTCCACCAAATAGTCGTAAATCCGCTGCGCGTCATCGACCCGCACCAGCAGGAAATTGGCATCGCTGCGGTAAATCTTTTCGACGACGGGCAGCTGCTCCAACTCCGCCCGCAGCGCTTCCCGTCCGGCTGTCAGACCGGCGACCCACTCGCGCACCTGCGCCTGTCGGTCGAGCAGGGCAAAGACGTGCTGCTGCGTCAGCAGGTTGATGTTGTAGGGATATTTTATCTTATTGAAAATGCCGATGATTTCGGGCGAGGCGAACGCCATGCCCAGACGCACGGCGGCATTTCCCCACGCTTTGGAAAAGGTGTGCATCACGACCAAACCGGCGTATGCGTCCAAAAGCGGCAGGAAGCCGTCGGAAGCGGCAAAATCGATATACGCCTCATCGACCACGACGATGCCGTCGAAACGCGACAGCACCGCTTTTATCTTTTCCTGCGAAAGCAGGTTGCCCGAAGGATTGTTCGGCGAACAGAAGAATATCAATTTGGTATGGTCGTCGACCTGCGCCAAGAGCGTTTCGACATCGAAATCGAAATCCGCATCGAGGCGCACTTTCCGGTACTCCACGTTGTTGATGTCGGCGCACACCTTGTACATACCGTACGTGGGGTCGATGGCCACGACATTATCGACCGCCGGCTCGCAAAAGGCGCGATAAAGCACGTCGATGCATTCGTCGCTGCCCACCCCGAGAAAGAGTTGGTCGGGTTTTACCCCCTTGATGCGGGCGATTTTCTTTTTCAACTCCCGCTGCAAGGGGTCGGGATAGCGATTGAAGGGTGCATTGTACGGGTTCTCGTTGGCATCGAGAAATACCGATGCCTCTCCCTTAAATTCATCACGTGCCGAAGAATACGGCGTGAGATTCCATATATTGGGACGTACCAATTTTTGTAACGCTTTCATCTGATTCACTTTTTGTTTTGAAGTCTTACCGCAACGGCATTCTTGTGAGCATCGAGCCCTTCGCCCGCCGCCATGGTTTCGATGACGGGAGCAAGCCCCTGCAAGCCGTCGCGCGAAATTTCCTGAAAAGTTATCTTGCGGACGAAGCTGTCGAGATTAACGCCGCTGTATGCCCGCGCATAGCCGCACGTGGGCAAGGTGTGATTGGTGCCCGAAGCATAGTCGCCGGCGCTTTCGGGCGTATAGGCGCCGAGAAACACGGAGCCGGCATTGACCACGCGGTCGGCAACGGCGCGATAGTCGGCGCACTGTATAATCAGGTGTTCGGGGGCATAGCGATTGACCAACTCCATCAATTCGTCGGTATCGTGCAGAAGTACGAGGCGGCTGTGTGCCAACGCTTTCGCGGTAAGCTCCCGACGCGGCAGAGCGGCGAGCTGACGCTCTATCTCCGCCTGCAAAGGAGCCAGTATCGTTTTGTCGGTCGTGAAAAGCACCGACTGGCTGTCGGCGCCGTGCTCCGCCTGCGAAAGGAAATCGGAAGCGACAAAAGCCAAATCGGACGAAGCATCGGCGATGACTGCCACTTCGGAGGGGCCTGCGGGCATATCTATCGCCACGCCCTGCCGACTCACCTGCTGCTTCGCCGCCGTTACATACTGGTTGCCCGGACCGAAGATTTTATAAACCGCCGGCACCGTTTCCGTGCCGTAAGCCATAGCCGCGATTGCCTGCGCTCCGCCCAGCTTGAATATGCGCCCCACGCCGGCAAGCTGCGCGGCATAGAGAACGGCAGGGTGCACCGTACCGTCGGCAGCACACGGCGTACACAAAATGATTTCGCGACAGCCTGCCACCTGCGCCGGCACCGCCAGCATGAGCACGGTGGAAAAGAGCGGCGCCGTGCCGCCCGGCACATACAAACCCACCCGCTCGATAGGTACGGCTTTCTGCCAGCACCACACGCCGGGCGATGTCTCTATTTTCTTTATCGGCAATGCCTGCGAAGCATGAAACCGCGCAATGTTGTCGCGCGCCGCTGCCAGCGCCTTTTTCAATTCGGGAGAAACCGCTTTTTCGGCAGCTGCCATTTCGGCGGGCGACACCTCCATGTCGTCGAGTTGCGCGCCTTGAAAACGGGCGATATATGCTTTGGCGGCGGCATCACCCCGCACCTGAATGTCGGCAAGCACAGCAGCCACAGCCTCGTTGAGCACCTGAATGTCGAAACGCGGACGCTCGATAACGCGCTCCCATTCTTCACGGGCAGGATATTTGATTACTTCCATATACGAAAGATTAAAGTACCATTTTTTCGATGTTCAATGCCAAAATGCCTTCGGCACCGGCGGCTTTCAGTTTGTTGATGATTTCCCAAAAACATTTTTCGTCGAGCACGGTGTGTATGGAACACCACCCCTCCTGCGCCAGCGGCATGACCGTAGGGCTTTTTATGCCGGGCAGCACGGCGAGTATTTTCTCGACCGCTTCGCGCGGAGCGTTCATCAGCACATACTTTTTATCTTCGGCAGCCTGCACCGAGCCGATGCGAAACAACAGCTCGTCAAGAATTTCCCGTTTTTCGGAGGAAAGGTCGGGCGAAGCTATCAACACGGCTTCCGAATCGACAGCGACCTCCACCTCTTTGAGGTTGTTGCTCACCAGTGTGCCGCCCGAGCTGACAATGTCGAATATGGCGTCGGCAAGTCCTATGCCCGGAGCTATCTCCACCGAACCGGTGATGATATGTATATCGGCGGATATGTTGTTTTCGGAGAGAAACCGTTGCAGTATCACGGGATAGGAAGTGGCTATTTTCTTGCCGTTGAACCACGAAAGACCCGGATAATCGACCTCTTTCGGTATCGCCAGCGAGAGGCGGCATTTGCCGAATCCGAGATTTTTTACGATGTCAGCTCGGCAGCCCTTTTCCAAAAATTCATTCCGACCCACGATACCCACGTCGGCAACTCCCGAAGCCACCGAATCGGGAATATCGTCATCGCGCAGGAAAAGCACTTCGATCGGGAAATTGCGCGATTGCACCAACAGGGTGCGTTTTCCCGTCGATAACTTGATGCCCGCCTCCGAGAGCAGCTGCATCGAATCTTCATTGAGCCGACCTTTCGACTGAATTGCTATTCGTAACATGTTATTCGTTTTTATTGCATTTCAAAAACAAAACGCCTGCCTCCGACAAAGAGGCAAGCGTTTCCTATTTTTATCTTATTGCAACACACAACACGACCACTTCGCCTCTTACGAGTCAAACCTCATGATGGTGATGGTGTCGCAACGTGTAATACATAATTTTTATATTTCTGCGGACAAAGGTAGCTGTTTTTTATGAAAATGCAAACTTTTTCTTACAAAAACGTTTTTGGTAGAGTCAACCAGCAAGTGCAACATTACAAAAAAAGATTGAAGAAACATTCTTTTGGGGAGTTAAAGTTGAGTTT
>CANQDQ010000028.1 GCA_947593515.1 uncultured Bacteroidales bacterium
AAACACACCATCTATGCCGACTACAACCTCGTAACCGTCGAAGAAGTCGAAAAACTCATGAGCGGCGACGCTTCCGGCCGCGTGTCGAGATAATCCGGAATATATCGGAACACAAGGACAGAGGCGGTTTTGCGCCGCCTCTGCTTTCATACGAAAAAATTATTTACCTTAAAAACATAAACAGCTATGGCTAAGTTTTCAAAAATCGAGGTACTGCAAGCAATGACTTGCACCGGTATGGTACCCGTGTTCTATCACAAAGATGCCGAAGTTGCCAAACAAGTGATAAAGGCTTGTTACGACGGCGGCGTTCGCGCATTTGAGTTCACTAATCGCGGCGACTTCGCTCACGAAGTTTTTGCCGAAGTGGTGAAATATGCCGCCAAAGAGTGCCCCGAAATGATTTTGGGTGTCGGCTCCGTTGTCGATCCCGCTACGGCAGCTCTCTACATTCAGTTGGGCGCCAATTTCGTCGTAGGTCCCTTGTTCAACCCCGAGATTGCAAAAATCTGTAACCGTCGTCTCGTGCCCTATACGCCGGGTTGCGGTTCGGTATCCGAAGTCGGTTTCGCACAGGAGTGCGGCTGCGACTTGTGCAAAGTCTTCCCGGGCGACGTGCTGGGTCCCTCTTTCGTAAAAGGTCTGAAAGCCCCGATGCCTTGGAGCAAGCTCATGGTTACCGGCGGTGTGAAACCCACCAAAGAAAACCTCGAAGACTGGTTCAAAGCCGGCGTTACCTGCGTAGGCATGGGCAGCAACCTCTTCCCCAAAGATGTCATCGCAGCCAAAGAGTGGAGCAAAATCACCGACCTCTGCAAAGGTGCGCTCGAAATCATCAAGGAGGTACGATAAGAAAAAACAGAGAAAAGGCGTTCCCTATACGCCTTTTCTATTGTCTAATATCATAAAAAACACGAAAGATTATATGGATAAAACATCGACAACAACCAAACTCGCCACCAACTGGCGTTGGTGGATGTGTACGCTGCTGTTCGTGGCAACGACCGTAAACTATATGGATCGTCAGGTGCTTTCGCTGACGTGGAAAGACTTTATCGCCCCCGAATTTCACTGGACGGACGACAACTACGGTACCATTACCGCCGTATTCTCCATTATCTACGCTATCTGTATGCTTTTTGCCGGAAAATTCGTAGACTGGATGGGTACGAAAAAAGGCTACCTCTGGGCTATCGGCGTATGGAGCTTCGGTGCTTGCGCTCACGCTTTTTGCGGCTGGCTCACCATGCACGTCGAAGGCTTTGAAACCGTAAAAGCCATGACGTCGGTCGAAGCCGGCACTACCGCTGCCCTCGCCATTGCCACCACCAGTGTTTGGCTCTTCATTGCCGCCCGCTGTATTCTCGCACTCGGTGAGGCGGGAAACTTCCCTGCCGCCATTAAGGTAACGGCGGAATACTTCCCGAAAAAAGACCGCGCTTTCGCCACCTCCATTTTCAACGCCGGCGCATCTGTAGGCGCACTCGTGGCACCTGCTTCCATTCCTCTGTTGGCGCAATACTTCAAAGATCATGGTGTAGGCGGCGGTTGGGAAATGTCGTTCGTCATCATCGGTGCGCTCGGATTCATCTGGATGGGCTTCTGGCTTTTCATGTACGATAAACCCGAGAAATCGAAACACGTCAATGAAGCCGAGCTGGCATACATACATCAGGACGACGAAGAAGAAAAAGCTGCCGCTGTTGCCGCAGCTGCCGCCGCTTCGCAGGAGAAAACGATTCCGTTCTGGAAATGTTTCACCTATCGGCAGACGTGGTCGTTCATCGTCGGCAAATTCTTCACCGATGGCGTATGGTGGTTCTACCTGTTCTGGGCTCCCGCCTACTTCTCCGACCAATACGGCTATACGTCGAGTTCCGGCATGGGTATCGCGCTTATCATCACGCTTTATGCCATTGTTACGATACTCTCTATTTTCGGCGGTTATCTGCCCCGTCTTTTCGTGGAGAAAAAAGGCATGAATCCCTATGCGGGACGTATGCTCGCCATGCTCATCTTCGCCTTCCTGCCGCTGCCCGCCCTGTTTGCACAAGGCGCCGGCGCCATTTCGGCATGGTGGCCTGCCATCATCATCGGTCTTGCCGGTGCAGGACATCAGGCATGGAGCGCCAACCTCTTCTCTACAATCGGCGATATGTTCCCCAAGAGTACCATTGCCACCATTACGGGTATCGGCGGTATGGCGGGCGGTATCGGTTCGTTCCTTATCAACAAGGGCGCCGGTGCGCTGTTCACCTACTCCGAGAAGATGGGCGATGCGTTCAGCTTCTTGGGCTTCGACGGCAAACCCGCCGGCTACATGATTATCTTCTGCATCTGCGCTGTGGCTTACCTCATCGCATGGTGCATCATGAAAGCCCTCGTGCCGAAATACAAACGCATTGAGATATAAATAACCTCAGCATAAAAAACAATGTTTTTCATGGAAAGCCGCGGCTTGTGAAAGTCGCGGCTTTTTTTACGGTGTTTCGCGTCGAGAGTGCGGGCGAAATTATTTCAGGGTAATGGTTTTGCGGGCGCGTATGTTGGTGGAGGAGCTGCCGACGTAGAGAATGAATTTTCCCGGCTCTGCTACCCAGTCGTGTCGGGCGTCGTCGAAATAGCGCAGGTCGTCGGCGGTAATGTCGAAAGTAACATCACGGGTTTCGCCTGCTTTCAAATCGATTTTGCGAAAGGCTTTCAACTCTTTCGTCGGGCGGGGCAGCGACGATTCCACATCGCCGATGTAGAGCTGCACCACCTCTTTGCCGGCAGCGGCGCCGCTGTTTTTCACCGGCACGGTCAGCGTCAGGGTGTCGCCCTCCTGCATCGTTTCGGCGGAGAGGGTCGCCTTTCCGTAGTCGAAAGTCGTGTAGCTCAATCCGTGTCCGAAAGGAAAGAGCGCGGGAATGTTCCGCGTGTCGTGCCAACGGTAGCCTACGAAGATGTCTTCTTTATACACTTCGTGAATGCTGTCGCCCGGATAGCAAAGCGCGTTGAAAGCGTGTGCGCCGTTATCGGCGAGCTGCACCGGAAACGAGAACGGCAGTTTGCCGCTCGGGCATACCTCGCCGCTCAATACGGCAGAGAGGGCATGCCCCGCTTCCGAGCCGAGATACCACCCTTGCACGATAGCGGGAATTTTCTTTACCCATTTCATTTCCACTGCATTGCCGCTCAACAGCACCAGCACCATGCGGGGATTGACCTCCGCCAGCGCCGGAATCAGTTCGTCCTGTCCGAACGGCAGGCTGTACTGTATGCGGTCGCCCGCCTCGCAGTCCTGTCGGTAATTTTTGTTGAGACCGCCGATGAATATCACCAAGTCCGCTTCGCGTGCCAGTTCCAATGCCGCCCGCCGCAGCGAGTCGGTATCGATGGTCGGTTCCTCCGTTTTTCCGTAGCGCGGACGACCGGCGGCATATCCCTGCGTATAAGTTATTTTATCGCCGTAGCGTTCCGTGAGTCCTTGCAGCGGCGATATTTCGTGCTGCACTTTCAGTTCGGAGGAGCCGCCCCCTTCGGTAAGCCGCCGCACGGCATTGTCGCCCACCACGAGTATGTGGCGATATATCGTCGTATCTATCGGGAGCAGTGCGGCGCGGGAGCGGCGCGGCGTTTCGTTTTTGAGCAGCACGATACCCTCTTCGCCGATGCGGCGGGCAGCGTCGTAGTGCGCTTGCGAAGTGAACGCCCCCCACGGACGCCGGCGGTTCATCGCCGTGCGGAAGATGAGGCGCAGCACGCGCGCCGCTTTATCCTCGACCGTCGCGAGGGGGTAGGTGCCGTCTTGCAGCCCCTGCAAATATTTTTTAGCTAAATGATAGTTGTCGTAGGCGAAGTCGCGATTTTTCGACAGCCCGTCGGTATAGGTGCCCATCTCTATATCCAAGCCGTTGAACACGGCTTCGCGCGTGTCGTGGGCACCGCCCCAGTCGGTTACTACGCAGCCGTCGAATGCCCATTCCCCTTTGAGTATGCGATTCAGCAGCAGGTCGTTGTGGCAGGCGTGTTCGCCGCGCACTCGGTTATACGACCCCATGACGCTCCATGCGCCGCCCTTCTGTACCGCCGCTTTGAAGGCGGGCAGGTATATCTCGTACAGTGCGCGGTCGCTCACCTCCACGTCGATATGTCCGCGCCATTTTTCCTGATTGTTGAGGGCGAAATGCTTCACGCAGGCAGCCACCCCGTTTTTCTGCAATTCGCGCACGTAAGGCACGATGAGGGTCGATGCCAGATAGGGATCTTCGCCCAAATATTCGAAGTTGCGCCCGTTGAGCGGCGTGCGGTAGATGTTGCAGCCCGGACCCAGCAAAATGTCCTTGCGGCGGTATCGCGCCTCTTCACCCACGCTTTTCCCGTACAGCGCCGCCATTTCCGGATTCCACGTCGCCGCCAGACAGGTCAGCGCGGGAAATGCCGTGCAGGAGTCGTTGGTGAAGCCGGCAGCGTTCCAGCTGTCCCACGAAATTTCCTCCCGCACCCCGTGCGGTCCGTCGCTCATCCATATTTCGGGTATGCCGAGACGGGGCACGCCGTGCGAACTGAATTTGCTTTGCGCCGTACACAGACGCACTTTTTCTTCGAGCGTCATGCGGGCGAGAGCGTCTTGCACACGCGCCTCTATGGGCTGCGTGTCGTCGAGATACACGGGTATCGGCTGCGCCTTGCCAAAGAGCGGGCACAGCAGCAGAGCGAGCAAAAGGGAAAAGGTGCTTTTCATATTCGTTTGTGATAGAATTAGTTGAGCTGTATTTTTATTTCTTCGCCGGTGTAATCGACCGTATGGTCGGGCGTGCGTGTCGGGTCGTAAGGCACGGCACGGTGGGGCGACACCCGCACGATATGCAGCGTGCGCCGTGCGGGCATACCCGCATAAGCCCCCTGCTGCGCGCCGACGGTGAGCGTGCCCGACGCCTCGTCATAAGTAATCGGTATGCGCAGGAACGCCCCGTGTTCGTAGTTGTAATTCACATTCTCGTCTTCGTAAAGCGAGAACGAGGCGTCGCGACCCGTATAGACGTAGAGCGTCAGCGTGTCGGCGGGATATTCGTCGCTGTACTGCATTGCCCGTCCGAAAGGCACGATAGAACCTTCGCGCACGAAAAGCGGCATACGCTCGTAGGGCGCGGCGACGGTTGCTGTCTGCCCGCCGGCGATATGTTGCCCCGTATAGAAGTCGTACCACCCCGAACCGGCGGGGAAGCAGACTTCGCGGCTGCGCGCCCCATAGGTATAAACGGGGCATACCATGAAGGCGGTACCGAACATATATTGGTCGCCGGTGTTCAACACCCGTTCGTCGTCGGGAAAGTCCATGACCAACGGGCGCATGAGGGTGTAGTCGTTGTGCCACGTCATGCCCGCGAGCGTGTAGATATAGGGCATGAGCCGATAGCGCAGCTCGATGTAGTAGGCAATCGAGGCGTAGGCGGGGTGTCCTTCGGGGGCGATGTGGTAAATCTCCCGATAGGGATATTGTCCGTGCGCACGGAATATGGGTACGAACGCACCGAACTGATACCAGCGAGTGTTCAATTCGCGCCACTCTTGCAGGTCGGCATTTTCCTCACCCGTTTTGATGAAGTGTTTGAATCCCGATTCATACCGTTTTTCCACGCAGAATCCGCCGATGTCCATCGACCAGTAGGGTATGCCGCAAATCGAAAAATTGAGACCGGCGGAAATCTGCGCCTTCATATCCTCCCAACGTGTGCCGATGTCGCCGCTCCACGTGGCGGTGGAGTAGCGTTGCAGTCCGGCGAAACCCGAGCGGGTGAGCAGGAACACCCGGCGGTCGGGGTCGGCCTCCCGCTGTCCGTCGTATATAGCTTCGGCATTCATCAGCGCGTAGGCGTTGAAGTATTGCGTGGAGGGCCCCAGCGCCGTCGGACCGCACAGCGCCTTGCGGTAGTCCATGTCGGTGCAGTCGCGTATGTTTGGCTCGCTGGCGTCCATCCACCACGCATCGATGCCCAGCGGGTAGAGGTGCTCGCGCATCTGCCGCCAGAATATTTTTCGTCCTTCGGCGGAGTAGGCGTCGTAGAACGAACCGATGTATCCGTGCCCTATCCAGTCGCGAATACTGTCTTTTATCGCTTGCCGGTACATCAGCCCCTTGCGGTCGAACTCCTTGAAGTGTTCAGTCGTCATATAGAACTTAGGCCACACCGAAATCATCATACGACCGTGCAGGGCGTGCAGCGAATCCACCATACCGGCAGGGTCGGGGAAACGTGCGGGGTCGAACTCGTGGCTGCCCCACGCATCTTCTTTCCAGTAACTCCAATCGAGCACGATATTGTCGATGGGAATGCGCCGCCGGCGAAACTCGTTCATCGCCTCCAAAATTTCGGCTTGCGTTTTGTACCGTTCGCGGCTCTGCCAGAAGCCCATCGCCCAGCGGGGCATCACCGGCGCTTTTCCCGTGAGGCGGCGGTAGCCCGCTATCACGTCGTCGGCATCATCGCCTGCGATGTAATAATAGTCGAGCGCGTCGCTCATTTCGCTGTACCACGACAGTCGGCCCTGCTCGTCTGCAGCGATGGGGCTGAGCGCCCGCAGTCCCAGATACGATACGCCCCCGTCGGGACGCCATTCGATGCGCAGCGGCACCCGCTGTCCCGCCAAGAGCGGTACGGTGAACTTGTAGCCGTTCGGATTCCATGCTGTGCGCCAACGTTCGGGCACCGCTAATTTACCGTCGATATACACCTTGACGTACCCCGCATAGTAAAGGTGAAAACGGTAGTCGCCCGTTTCGCGGGCGGCAATCTCGCCCGTATAAGTTACAACGGCGCCGTCGAGCGGAAAATCTTTCGGCAGGTCGGTTATCGTCTTTTGGTCTTCGTAGCAGATGCGGTTTTCCCGTCGGGTGAGGGGAGAGGCTTTTTTCTTTTTGGCGTCGGGCGTGTAGACCGCTGTCAGCGCACCTGCCTCGCCGTCGGCATCGTACAGGTCGAACAGTTCGTGCAGTTGGGCATACTCCCGGCTGTCGCCCCATTTGCAGAGCGAGTAGGTGTCGAACAGCAATCCGTAGTTTTTGTTGGAGAGAACGAACGGCACGGAGACTTTGGTATTGTATTGGAATAGCGATTCGTTTTTGCCTTTGTAGTTGAATTCGTCGGACTGGTGCTGTCCCAGCCCGTAGAAAGCCTCGTCGTCGGGCGAATCGAACTGTACCCGATAGCTGTATGCCGAAACGCCATCGACCGTTATCGGCGAAAATGTTTTTCCGCCGCCCAACCGTTCGCGCAGGCGCGTCGTGCCGCCGCAGTCCGAAAAGGCGAGCGCACCGGTTTGCAAATCGACCGCCGCCTGCACTTCCGCCGTCGTGAGCAGCAGGGTGTCGTTTCGCTCTTCCACCGTAAAAGGCGTGTCGGCGTATGCCGACGGCAGCACGATTAAACTGTTGTCTTTCGGCAGCCTTCCCGCCGGCACGGCAGTTACCCGTATGATTTTGTCATCGACTACGCGCAGACGCAGCAGGCGCGCATCGTTCCCGCTGCGCTGCGGGAGTGTAACGATTACACCGTCGTCCGTCTGTCGGTAAGCGGAGGAACAGGCGGTCGCACACAAGCATAAAAGCGGCAAGAATAAAAGTATGTTTTTCTTCATGTGGTTGTTTTTCATGGTAATGACCGGTTACAAAAATCGTAAAAAAAAAGATGCCGAACAAGTGTTTTTGCGCTTGCTTATTTTTTCGGATATAATTTTTTGCAAAAGCGATACCAATTATCGAATATTCTTTCTACATTTGTCCCGTATCCAAATTTATTATTTTATGAAAAAGCATTTGATTTTAGGAATTACATTGGCGCTGTTTATAGGCGCAAGCAGTTGCAAATCGAAAGAGAGTGCATACAAAGCTGCCTATATGAAAGCTCAGGAAAAAGACTCTGTTGAAAATGTCGCCGTCGAGAATGAAGTCATTTCTACTCCGGCGCCCGAGCAGGAACGTGTAAGCAACGAACGCATTTCCGTTGTCGATGATGATGCCGACAAGCTCAAAATGTTCAATGTCATCGTGGGCAGCTTTTCGGTGAAGACAAACGCTTCTTCTCTGAAAGAGAGATTGATAGCTGACGGATATGACGCTTTCATCGCCCGCAACGCCCAAATGATGTATCGCGTGGTAGTGGGCAGTTTCGATACTCGCTCCGATGCAACGGATTTGCGCGATGCCGTGAAAATGAAATATTCGCCCGAGTTTTCCGACGCATGGATATTGATAAATAAATAAAACAAAAATACTCCTTGCTTGTACGTTTCTCCACTCCATATAGTGAGGAAACGTTTTTTTGCATTCGTAGGAAATGAAAATTTATTTCCTTGCCGAGCGGCAGCGGAGAAAAAATTTTGTGTAGGAGGAGGTTATCTTAACCGGTCGGCGGAACGCACAAGCCGTTCATCGGCACGCACGCGGCGCAGGGCGATTTCATTCAGTATCAACGCCACGGCAGGCATCGTCAGCGAGGCACCCCACTGCGTACTCTCCGATTGCAGTGTTGCCGACATCGTGTGCACATAAATGCCGAAAACGATATATACGGCGAGCAGCAGCAGCGTGGTGGTGCGGCATACCCGCATCTGCAACGGGCGGTTGCGGTAGAGAAATATGTTTATCAACGGCAGCAGCGCCGACAGTGCCGCAACGATGGCGAGCGGCACAGTGGCAGCCATTTCGTGATTCGTACCCGCTTCATAAAATCCCGTAGGCGAGAATATTACCGGAGCCGACGGGGCGAACAGCGTAGCTGCCGGCAGGAATATGAATGTTGCCGCCAGGGCGGCGGCAAGAAAAAGATAAATCGTTTGTATGCGCTGTATCATGGAAAAACGTTTTTTTGTTTTGTGAAATGGTGGCGGTCAGCAGGTGATGTTGAGTTTCTGCAACACCTCCCGTATCTTTTCGTAAGTGGTGATGCGGGTGGGCACCAACGGCAGCCGCAGCCGGTTTTGTATGTAACCCATGGCGTGGAGCAGGCATTTCACGCCGGCAGGGTTGCCATCGACAAAGAGCAGTCCGAACAGTTCCGTAAAGCGGTGGTGTATCGTGAGCGCCGACGTGTAGTCGCCTTGCAGCGCCAGACGCACCATGCGGCTGAATTCGCGCGGAAAGGCGTTGCCGATGACCGAAATGACACCGACAGCCCCCAGCGTGATAAGCGGAAAGGTGATGCCGTCGTCTCCCGAAATAACCATGAAATCGGCAGGTTTGTTCTTGATGATGTCGTCCATCTGCGTGATATTGCCCGACGCCTCTTTGATAGCGACGATGTTGTCGAAGTCGCGTGCCAGTCGAAGCGTCGTTTCCGCTGTCATGTTCACGCCCGTGCGTCCGGGCACGTTATAGAGAATGACCGGCAGTTTCGTTGCCGATGCAGTGGCTTTGTAATGCTGGTAGATACCCTCTTGCGAAGGCTTGTTGTAATAAGGTACGACGGAGAGTATGGCATCTACGCCGTCGAAATTCATCGTCTTCAAACTTTCGACGATGGCGCGGGTGTTGTTTCCGCCTAATCCCAGTACGATAGGCACACGCCCTTTGACCTGTTCGATGACGAATGTCCGGATTTGTTGTTTTTCTTCTTCCGTGAGCGTCGGGGTCTCGGCTGTCGTTCCCAAAACCACCAGATAATCGATGCCGTTCTGTATCTGATACTCGATAAGGCGGGCTAATGCCGGAAAATCGACCGTTTCATCGTCGCGAAACGGCGTAATGAGAGCGACGCCCATGCCTTTGAGATTGATTTTTGCCATAACTTTTGAACCTGTATATTTCGGGCGACAAAATTACGAATTATTATTTTTTTACCGCAATATTCTTCCAATAAAACAGCAAATTTTGCAACAGGCTTTCAGACGTCAGTTTTTCCGCCTCTTGTTGTATCATCATGTCGGCAGGTACCAGCGTTTCTTTTTTCAATCCCAGTCGCATCGGCGCTTGCGACAGAGCAGAAAGGTAAGCGACCGGCAGCTGTTCGTTGAGTGTCAAGTCTATGAGTACGTCGGCGTTGAGCGAAAGAAATTCGTTGCAAATGGCGTTTTTGGGGCGCGAATGTTCCCAACAGAGGTCAGGCTGGGCTATCTCCACCGTGTCGATGCCCGGAAACAGAATGCCGGTCTGCTTCAATGCCGGCGTGAAATGGTAAAGCGTGATTTTCTTGCCGGCGGCAGCCAGTGCCTGCAATTGCGGCAGAATGCGCTGAGCCCCCTGCGGTTCTGTAAAGACGACGATAGAACGTGCGCTCTCGAATGGCACGAACCGTTTGACGCGGCGTTTGCGGCTGCGGGCGGCAATCCATTTTATGAAATATATGGTCAGTGATTTCCACATAATAATTACTCTATGAGGTGAAGGAACTCTTCTTCTGAAATAATCCGTATTCCCAATTTCGTGGCTTTCTCCAACTTGGCGGGACCCATGTTTTCGCCGGCGAGCAGGTAGGTCGTCTTTGCCGATACGGATCCGGTGTTTTTTCCGCCGTGCCGTTCGATAAGCTCTTTGTATTCGTCGCGGGAGTGGAGGGCGAATGTGCCGCTGATGACGATGGTCGCCCCTTGCAGTTTGTCGCTGCGGTCGGCTTGCCGTTCGGCCGACAGCTCCATTTGCACGCCGGCGGCGCGCAGCCTCTCTATCAACGGTGTTGTCGAGGGGTGGGCGAAGTAGGCACGGACACTGCCGGCGATGCGCGCCCCGATTTCATCGACTTGCATCATCTCTTCTTCGGTGGCGGCTGCCAGCCGGTCGATGCTGCCGAAAGCGTTTGCCAGTTTCTTCGCCACCGTTTCGCCCACAAAGCGTATGCCCAAAGCAAAGAGCACCCGCTCGAACGGAACTGCGCGCGAGGCGGCGATGGCTTCGATGATATTGCGCGCCGATTTGTCGCCCTGCCGTTCGAGCGAAGCGATGTCGCTTTCGCGCAGGGTGTAGAGGTCGGCAACGTCGTGTACCAACCCCAGTCGGTAAAAGAGATCGACCGTTTCCGTTCCCAAGCCGTCGATGTTCATCGCCCGCCGGCTGATGAAGTGTTCGATGCGCCCTTTGATTTGCGGCGGGCAGGTTTCGTCGTTCGGACAGTACCATGCCGCCTCTCCCTCATACCGTATCAGGGGCGTGCCGCATTCGGGGCAGCGGTCGATGAAGCGCACTTTTTCGCCTATCAGTATGCGCGCATCGGTATCGACACCCGTTATTTTCGGTATGATTTCACCTCCCTTTTCCACGAAAACCATGTCGCCGATATGGAGGTCGAGCGACTGTATGATGTCGTCGTTGTGCAGCGAGGCGCGTTTTACGATGGTGCCCGACAGCTGCACGGGGTCGAGGTTGGCGACCGGCGTTATCGTGCCGGTGCGACCCACTTGGTACGATACCGAGTTGAGGCGGGTAACCGCCTGTTCCGCCTGAAATTTGTAGGCGATAGCCCAGCGGGGCGATTTTGCCGTATAACCCAACGCCCGCTGCTGGCTTAGCGACGCCACCTTGAACACGATGCCGTCGGTTGCCACCGGCAGGTTTTTCCGGTTCACGTCCCAATAGTCGATGAAAGCGTACATATCGTCGAGCGTGCGGCAGCGCGTCATGGCGTCCGAAATCTTGAATCCCCATGTGCGGGCGGTCTGCAAGTTGTCGTAGTGGTCGTCGCCCGGCAACTCCTCGCCCAGCAGATAATAGAGATAGGCATCGAGCTGGCGCGTCGCCACCACAGCGGAGTTTTGCAGCTTCAGCGTACCCGAAGCCGCGTTGCGGGGATTGGCGAAAAGCGGTTCTTCCTCCCGTTCCCGCTCGGCATTCAGTTTCTCGAACACCGTCCACGGCATCAATATCTCGCCGCGTATCTCGAACAGGCGAGGATAGCCCTCGCCCCGCAATTTCAGCGGAATGGTGCGTATGGTTTTCACATTTTCGGTAACGTCGTCGCCCCGCACGCCGTCGCCTCGCGTAACGGCTTGCACGAGCCTCCCCTCCTCATAGGTGAGCGAGATGGACGTGCCGTCGTATTTCAATTCACCTACGATGGTGAACGGTTCATGAAGCGAAGACCGCACCCGCTCGTAAAATGCGGCGACCTCTTCCCGCGTGTAGGTATTGCCTAACGACAGCATGGGATAGCGGTGCTCCACCTGCGTAAAAGCCTGATTGATGTCGCTGCCCACGCGGCGGGTCGGCGAGTCGGGGTCGGCATATTCGGGGTGTTGCGCTTCGAGTTGCGACAGCTCCTCCATCATGCGGTCGAATTCGCGGTCGCTTATCGTCGGGGCGTTCAGTACATAATAGTTGTAGTTGTGTTCGTCCAACTCTTTGCGCAGGTGTGTGATGCGGGCTTCGATTTCGGTCATCGTTTTCTTTTTGGAGTATGCAAATCTACAAAAAAATCGGGATTGCCGCCTCTCGGGAGAATAAAATTTGCCGTACGCTTGTTTTTCCTGAATAATATGGAAGATATTGCTATAAGAATGGTGTTTTTTTCTTACTTTTGCAAACAATTTCGAGAACGTGCCATGCGTATAGACATTATCACCGTATTGCCGGAGTTGCTCGACAGTCCGCTCAACCATTCGATTCTGAAACGGGCGCAAGACAAGGGGCTTGTGGAAATCGTTGTGCACAACCTGCGCGACTACTCTGTTGACAAGCACCGTCGGGTCGATGACTATCCTTTCGGCGGCACGGCGGGCATGGTGATGCAGATAGAGCCTATCGACCGCGCTATATCGCACTTGAAAAGCGAACGCTCCTATGACGAAGTGATTTACACTTCGCCCGACGGCGAGATGTTCAGTCAGTCCGTTGCCAACACGCTGTCGCTGCTCGACAACATCATCATTCTCTGCGGGCATTACAAAGGCATCGATTATCGGGTGCGCGAACACTTGATTACCCGCGAGATTTCCGTCGGCGATTATGTATTGACCGGCGGAGAGTTGCCCGCAGCCGTCATGTGCGATGCCATTGTGCGGCTCATTCCGGGCGCTTTGGGCGACGAGCAGTCGGCGCTTTCCGACTCCTTTCAAGACGGTTTGCTGGCGCCGCCTGTCTATACCCGCCCGGCGGAATACAACGGGTGGCGCGTGCCCGACGTATTGTTGTCGGGGCATCAGCGCAAAATCGACGAATGGCAGCACGAGCAATCGGTGGAACGGACACAGCGCCTGCGTCCCGATTTGCTCGAACTCGATTGAAAAAATGGTTGTTATAAATTATATATAGAAAACATTATGAATCTGAATCCTGAGAATTTCGTGTTTGTCGGAGCCATTCTCCTTTTTTTCAGCGTATTGGCTGGAAGAACCGGTTATAGATTCGGACTTCCTGTCTTGCTGCTGTTTTTGGGCGTGGGAATGTTTTTCGGCTGCGACGGTCCCATACCGTTTTTGCAGATACAGTTCGAGAGCGCGAAGACGACGCAATTCATAGGCGTTATAGCGTTGAGCATCATACTCTTCTCCGGAGGTATGGATACGAAGTTTCAGGATATAAAGCCGGTTATCGGTCCGGGTGTTGTTTTAGCTACGCTCGGCGTATTGCTTACGACGTGCATTGCCGGACTCTTTATCTATTTCGTATGCGGATTCATACCCGATTTTCAACTCACTATTTGGGAATCGATGCTGCTGGCTGCCGTCATGTCTTCTACCGACTCGGCATCGGTCTTTTCCATATTGCGCTCGAAAGGCTTGAGCCTGAAAGAGCGCCTGCGCCCCACGCTGGAATTGGAAAGCGGAAGTAACGACCCTATGGCGTATATGCTTACCATCATGTTGATACAAATCGTACAGATGGGCGAATTTTCTTTCGGAAAATTTATTCTCACTTTCGTTTTGCAGATGGGTATCGGCGCCCTGTCGGGATATTTGTTCGGTCGGTTGGCGATTGCTACGCTCAACCGCCTGAATGTTCAGAACCAGTCGCTCTATTCCATTCTGTTGCTGGCATTTATATTCTTCATATTCTCCTTTACCGATATGCTGAAAGGCAACGGCTATTTAGCGGTCTATTTGGCAGGATTGGTCGTAGGCAATGCCAAAGTGGTACACCGTCGCAGTATGGCGACATTCTTTGACGGGTTCACATGGCTGTTCCAGATTGTCATGTTCTTGACGCTGGGATTGCTGGTTACGCCGAGTGAGCTGCCCCCCGTCATCGGCATCGGACTTATCATCGGATTTTTCGTCATTATTCTGGCGCGCCCCATCAGCGTATTTCTCTGCCTGTTGCCGTTCCGCAAGTTCTCGACGCGGGCACGGCTTTATGTGTCGTGGGTCGGTTTGCGCGGAGCCGTTCCCATTATCTTTGCCACTTATCCTCTGTTGGCGGGAGTGGGACACGCAGAAGTCATTTTCAATGTCGTTTTTCTCATTACGCTCATTTCCTTGTTGATACAGGGAACGACGGTGGGCTTCATGGCGAAGTGGCTGGGGCTTGTTGCTCCAAACAAAGGCGAAAAGAATTTCGACGTGCAATTGCCGGAGGAAATAAAGTCGTCGATGTCGGAAATAGAAATCAACGATATATTTTTGGCGAACGGAAACCGGTTGATGGATATGCCTTTGCCCGACAATACGCTGGCGGTCATGGTGAAACGCGATAACAACTTTTTTGTTCCCAAAGGGCATACCCAGCTCAAAACCGGCGATAAACTGCTGGTGATAAGCGACAACGAAGAGGCGTTGAAAAAGTATTACGAATCGCTGGGCATCGAAGACTATTCGATAGAAAAAAATTAACCCTCCGCCGGAATCCTGTTTCTGTTCAACCGGCGAGAATGGATTTCAGCCGCAATTCCCGCCCTTGTACCAGTTCGGTATTGTCTGATTGGCAGTAGGGGCAGGGGGCGAAAATTTTTTGCGGCGAAAACTCCCGCCCGCAAAGGCGGCAGCGCGATAGCGGAGCGACCTCGACGATGCGCACTTGGGCTTTTTCGAACGGCGAGTACCGTTGTGCCGTCTGCAAAGAAAACGTCAGCGCGGAAATATCCACCCCCGCGAGGCGTCCCACCTCCAACTCGATTTCTTTTACTTCTCTCGCCTGTTTCTTTATCGCTTCGAGGGCGACCATATCGAGAATACTCAACGCAATAGACAGTTCGTGCATCGACCGTGAAATTTGGAAATTAAACAACCTTTTTTATCAGCCCGTTTCTATTAACAAGCATTCCTGAGTTTTGTTTTCGCGGGTAGTCGGACTTTTGTTAATGTTAATTTCTTATTTTCGAGAACAATAAAGGGATAAAAAGGGTTTCTATAAAGCGCGTGATGAATAGCGGCATTTCAAAAAAACGGATACGATGGAAAATATAGAAACTCTTCTCTCGGAGGAACGCCGCCGAATACGCTTCGGCATTTATGCTCCTCACTATGATTACGAACAGCTCGGTCGCAATTTCTCTCCCGATGTCGTTTCGCAGCCTTGTACCATTCATTGCCGCACGACACCGTTTTCATTGCAGAAAAAAATCGAAGAAAAGGAGATTGACCAACTGGTTTGATGCTCTTGCCGCGTCTGTCGGCACTTGGCAGGCTATGCGTTTTCCGCCGCCGTTTCCCGATGTTTCATAATCGATTTCATGTTTTTCTGCGCCCATTCCGTCAGCGAAATGATGATGGGTACGAGCGACTTGCCGGTGTCGGTCAATTCGTATTCCACCCGTATCGGCACTTCGGGAAACACTGTCCGCCTCACCAAATTGTCTGCCGCCAACACGCGCAGCGTATCCGATAATACTTTGGTCGAAATATCCGGAATCAACGCTTTCAATCCGTTGAATCGTACCGCCCCGTTCTCGTGCAGCACGAGTATGAGAAGCAGCGCCCATTTGTTGCCGAAGCGGGCTACCACGTTGCGTATGGGACAAATTTCGATAATCGAATTTTTTTCATCTTTTTTTCGCATCGCAAATTCTTCTTTTTCAATAAAAGTAACCGGAAAGTTACTTTGCGTTGTTTTTGTAACTTCTTGTTTAGTCGCTTTTTAATTTCTATTTTTGCACTATCTGAAATAAACTAAGAGTGCGATGTAAAGTTAAAGAATCGATTTCAAATAACCAACTAAAATTTTAAGCGATATGAAACAGATTGAAAAAATTGCGGCAGCCGAAAATTTTGCTGCCGTGAATTTCGGCAAATTAAGCGAACTGGGCGAATACGTGCTGTCGCTCGGTGAAATGAAGATTCCGGGCAAAGTATTTGGCGGAGCGGCTTTGCAGGCGACCGGCGGCGAATTTTCGTTCCAGCTTTTCCAACCCGGTACCGAAACGGGATTTCTGCATCGCCACAAAGAGCACGAAGAACTCTATTTCTTCCTTGCCGGAAAGGGCGAATTTCAGGTCGATGGTAAAGTCTTTCCCGTGTCCGAAGGCAGTGTGGTGCGTGTGGCTCCGGCGGGAAAACGCTCCGTGCGCAACAACGGCACAGCACCTCTCGTCATGCTTTGCGTGCAGTATAAGGGTGCCACTTTTACGGCAGCCGATGCTGCCGACGGCGACCTGCTGAACGAGCCGGTGGTTTGGTAACGCTCCGCCTGCGATAACGAAAAACGGGTCGACTCCACACATCGGAAGCCGACCCGTTTCTGTTTTTACGGTTGCCGTATCAGAAGTTGTATTGCAGACCGATAGCAAGAACTTCCTTGAATTGTACTTTGGGAGATGAGAGCTCCTTGCCTTCGGCGTCTATTTTACCGTTGGGAAATTTTATGTCGTTGTCATATACGAGGTTGGTCGATATCGAAGCCGACAGCCATTTGTTGATTGCCATATTCAGTTGCACGTCCCAAGCCACGTCGATGTTTTTCACTTCTTTTCCGCGCATATAGTCGGTAAAGAGATTCAGACGGGAGTAGAGGTTGATGTTTTTCGTGATGTCGTAGTTCAGTTCGGCTTTCACATTGGCGCCGAGTTCGTTGAGGGTTTTATGCCCGTCTTTCACGCCGAATGAGTGTTGGTCTGCCAAATATTGGTCGAGCACATAAGTACCTTTGTAGGTAACCGGCGTAATCACCATTGAAAACATTTTTGCCGGCGTCCACGTAATACCGATACCGCCTGACAGATAACCCGGCGCCATGAAACGCGAAGCGTATGTCCGTGTATCGCCCGAATAGGTGTAACCGTTGGCGAATTGCGATTCATAAGTGAGCATCGCGCTTATATACAGAACACGTTGTACCTGATAACCGTAGTTGGAGTTGAGGTAGATTTTATCCGTCGTCTTTTTCAGCGGGTCATTTCCCGTTTGATTGGCGCCGAATCCGAGTTCTATACGGTTTTGCCACAAGTGTACATCATTTTTGAAATCGGCTTGATAAGTGAATTGTGCATCGAGCGCCAGTGCGTTTTCGCCGCCAGAAGCCCAGTTCGTGAAACTTGCCTGTGTAAATTTAAGTCCGATGAAACCGGCTTTTGTCCAAGGTTTTGCCGGAGCTTCTTCTTCCTGTGCCGAAACGCCGGCAACCGACATCGTTGCAAGAGCGATTAAAAGAAAATACTTTTTACTCATAGTTATTTTGTTATTTTGCCGCAAAAATATATAAAAATGCAGATACCGCAAAATATAAACAAAAAAGATTGTATCTTTGTTAAATAGAAGGCGGTTCGGCAGAAACGTCGGACGCATTTTCTTCATTGTATAATTAAAATATGTAAGGTATGAAAAAGTACAAATGTACCGTCTGCGACTGGATTTACGATCCGGCAAAAGGCGACCCCGAAGGCGGTATCGCTCCGGGCACCGCGTTCGACGATATTCCCGACGATTGGGTATGTCCGTTGTGCGGAGTGGGCAAAGACGAATTTGAGCCGGTGGAGGAGTAGCCGACCGTTTCACCGCAAAAAGAGAGCCGCCAATCATGCGATTGACGGCTCTTGTTGCCCTGGAAGGATTCGAACCCTCACAGGCGGAACCAGAATCCGAAGTGCTACCATTACACCACAGGGCAATTTTTTCGACTGCAAAGGTGCAAATTTATTTTTATCTTTTCCTACTATCCCGTCGGTTTCTCTTTTGCATTAACATTTTTTTTGAGTACTGCGCTTTTATCGCTTACTGCAATCCCGATATGATGACTTCCCGACTTTTGTCGATGAGAGTTTCCATATCGTGCTTGCCGTCGTTTTCGGGGAATATGGGCGCATGTATGGTTAGTGTTATCTTGCCCGGACGTATCAGTTTACCCTCTTTCGGCAGTACGCGGAAAGAGCCGTCTATCGTGAGCGGCACCACCGGCAACGATAAATCTTCGGCTATCTGATAAGCTCCTCTTTTGAAGCGCTGTACACTGCCGTCGGGCGTGCGCGACCCTTCGGGAAAGACCACAAGCGACATACCTTTTACCAGAATCTTTTCGGCGGCAGCCAGCGTTTCGCGCAATCCTTTTCCCGACCGGTCTACGAAAATGAAACCCGCAGCGGCGCACGCAGCCCCCACGAAAGGAATCTTCCGCAGCGACGCTTTCATCATCCATTTGAATTTGTGCCCGAGATAGCCGTACACGAGAAATATATCGTAGGCTCCCTGATGGTTGGCAACGAATACGTATGACGTATGTTTATCGAGATTTTCGCGTCCGCGCACCTTCACCCGCACCAGCGACACGATGCAGAAAATCCGCGACCAGATAAGACCCGGATAATATCCCCAGATGCGGTGGCTGCCCGCAAAGCAGCCCACAATGGTCGTTACGGCGGCAAGCACCGTTACCACTGCCATCACCGGCACGATTACGAGCCATTGGTAAAGAAATCGCAATATCGTCATAGACAACAATTAAAAGGTACAATACGGAAAAAGGCATTGTAACCACAATGCCTTTTCCTTTTGTTTCGTGTCCGAGATGAGATTCGAACTCACACGATCTAAGATCACTACCCCCTCAAAGTAGCGTGTCTACCAATTTCACCACCCGGACAAATTTCCGCACTCGAAAGTGTGCCCAAAACAGGACTCGAACCTGCACGTCCTAATGAACATTAGTCCCTGAAACTAACGCGTCTACCAATTCCGCCATTTGGGCTCGATTTCACTTCGCGAGGGCGATTGGAGCGAAAAACGGGACTCGAACCCGCGACCCTAACCTTGGCAAGGTTATGCTCTACCAACTGAGCTATTTTCGCATTTCACTATGTCAAAGAGTTTCTCTATCGAGAGCGAAAAACGGGACTCGAACCCGCGACCCTAACTTTGGGAAAGTTATGCTCTACCACCTGAGCTATTTTCGCAAGCCGCTGTGGCACTAAGTCCTTATCGAGAGCGAAAAACGGGACTCGAACCCGCGACCCTAACCTTGGCAAGGTTATGCTCTACCAACTGAGCTATTTTCGCATT
>CANQDQ010000029.1 GCA_947593515.1 uncultured Bacteroidales bacterium
CGAAAGGAGAACGATTTTTTTCATGTCGCAGATTCAAAAAATTTCACTTCCACAAAAGTAATACAACATTTCCGTTTCCCGAAAACCCGAAGCAATAATTCCGTAAAAAATCTTCATTTTGGCTATTTGTTCGTAAAAACAGGTGTCAAGAAGCTGTTTTTTGGAGATTTTCTTTCATTTATATTCAATTACCCATATTTTTTGCTTATCTTTGCCCGATTTTTAGAAAGACGAAAAACAAACAAGATGAAAATTGTAAAGAAAACTATCGACTTGGGAGATGGAAGAACCATCACCATCGAGACCGGAAAATTGGCAAAGCAAGCCGACGGTGCGGTAGAGGTGCGCATGGGCAACACCATGCTGCTGGCGACCGTCGTGTCGGCGAAAGAAGTCGGCGAAGACGTGGACTTCATGCCTTTGCAAGTAGAGTACAAAGAACGTTATTCCGCATTCGGACGCTTCCCGGGCGGCTTCACCCGCCGCGAAGGACGCGCATCAGATTATGAAATCCTTACGGCGCGTCTGGTCGATCGTGCATTGCGCCCGCTGTTCCCCGATAACTATCACGCCGAAACATTCGTCAATATCATGATGTTCTCTGCCGACGGAAAAGACATTCCCGACGCACTGGCAGGGCTGGCAGCATCGGCTGCGCTGGCTGTTTCGGACGTACCTTTCAACGGTCCTATTTCCGAAGTGCGCGTAGCCCGCATCGACGGACAATTCCGCGTAAACCCCACTTTCGAAGAGCTGGAACGCGCCGACATGGACATCATGGTGGGCGCCACCTACGAAAACATCATGATGGTCGAAGGCGAAATGAATGAAGTTTCGGAAGCCGATTTGCTCGCCGCCATGAAATTCGCCCACGAAGCCATCAAGGTACAGTGCAAGGCGCAAATGGAATTGGCAGAAGAGGTCGGCTCGACCGTAAAACGCGAATACTGCCACGAAGTCAATGACGAAGAACTGCGCAAAGACGTATGGGCAAAATGCTACGACGAAGCATACGCCATAGCCCGCTCGGGCAATGCCGACAAACACGCCCGTTCGGAGGCATTCGACGCCATTGCCGAAAAATATCTGGCAGCTATGGACCCCGAAGAAGCCGAAGCCAAAAAGCCGTTGGTAAAACGCTACTACCACGATGTGGAGAAAGAGGCGATGCGCCGCTGCATTCTCGATGAAGGCAAGCGCCTCGACGGTCGCACGACCACCCAGATTCGTCCTATCTGGTGCGAAGTCGACTACCTGCCTGGCCCTCACGGTTCTTCGATATTCACACGCGGAGAAACCCAATCGCTCTCGACGGTTACGCTGGGAACCAAACTCGACGAAAAAATCGTGGACGATGTGCTCAACCAAGGACACGACCGCTTCCTGCTGCACTACAACTTCCCACCCTACTCCACCGGCGAAGCCAAAGCAAGCCGCGGCGTAGGTCGTCGCGAAATAGGGCATGGCAACCTTGCCAACCGCGCTTTGAAAAGCATGATTCCCGACGACTATCCTTATGCCATACGCATCGTTTCGGATATTCTCGAATCGAACGGCTCGTCGTCTATGGCGACCGTCTGCGCCGGAACACTCGCCCTTATGGACGCCGGCGTGAAAATAAAGAAACCCGTTTCGGGTATCGCCATGGGTCTGATTACCGACAAAGATAATGTGAAATACGCCATTCTCTCCGATATTCTCGGCGACGAAGACCACCTCGGCGACATGGACTTCAAGGTAACGGGTACGAAAGACGGTATCACCGCCACGCAAATGGACATCAAGGTGGACGGTCTTTCCTACGAAGTGCTGGAAAAAGCCCTGAACCAAGCCAAAGAGGGAAGAATGCACATTCTCGGAAAAATACTCGACACGATTGCCGAACCGCGCGCCGACTTCAAACCGCACGTTCCGCGCATCGAAGTGATAGAGATTCCCAAAGACATGATCGGCGCCGTAATAGGCCCGGGCGGAAAAATCATACAAGGCATACAGGAAGATACGAAAACCGTCATCACCATCGACGAAATCGACGGTGTGGGTCGGGTGGAAATCGCGGCTCCGGGTCGCGACGCCATCAACGCCGCATTGGCTCGTATCAAAGGCATCGTAGCCATTCCCGAAGTGGGCGAAGTCTACACCGGAAAAGTAAAATCGATTCTCGCTTTCGGCGCGTTCGTGGAATTTATGCCGGGCAAAGACGGATTGCTCCATATCTCGGAAATCTGCTGGAAACGCCTCGAAACGATGGAAGAATCCGGTCTGAAAGAGGGCGACGAAGTAACCGTGAAGCTGCTCGAAATCGACCCGAAAACCGGTAAGTTCCGTCTTTCGATGAAAGCCCTGCAACCCCGTCCCGAAGGTATGCCGGAAACTCGTGAACCCCGTAACAACGGCGAACATCATCACAACCGTCCGCATCACGAAAATCGGGGCCCTCGCGACAACCACGAGAAAAAAGATTAAACCTATCTGATTCTATAACGGACAGAGGCGGGAAATCGAATTTCCCGCCTCTGTTTTTTTCGATGAAATGGCGTATTTTCGCGTTTTGCTTTACTCCTTTTCTTTTACGTCGCGAGAGAGCAGGCGATGCCCGATGCGGCAATAAAGGCACTTGTGCGGTTCGCAATAAGCGGTATAAAGCTGTATGGCAGCCTGACTGTCGAGCGCATTCTGCACCGTGATACCTCCCTGCACCACACACCGCACGAGGCGATTGTCTTCCGGCGGCAACTTTTCGAGCATCTGCATAGCCTGCTCCACAAGCGCCTCTTTGCCCGTGCGGGCGGCATAACTGTATAGCAGCGGCGCCACGCAATTGATGATGAGTATGCGCACGGCGCCGCGTCCCAGCGTCTTGTTTTGCGCCGGAGAGGTCGTTCCGAAAGAGTAGTGCGTCTCCCAATACCCTTCGAGCCGTATGTCGAACAGCTCCTGCACGGCTTTCTCGTCGGCACATTCGAGTATGCGGGAAAAAACATTGAATCCCCTATGTATCAACTGTGCCAACAGGGCAATGCGCTGGTGCGGAAAATTCGCCGGACGAAGCCGAAAAAATTTCCAGCAGCTGCCGTCGATAGGAGTAAGCGAAAATTTGTTCCGTAAAAAGTCATACTCCCGCACCATGCGCTGATAATAGGCATCGTCGGGATATTCTCCGGCAGCGAGCAAGCCCGCCTGCCCGAAAAGAAACGCCTCGATTTGGAAAAGCGAGTCGGCGTGCTTCTGCAAAAACAGCAGCGGCAAACTGCGCGCCAATCGCTCGAAAGCGTCGTTATTGACACCCAACCCCATGCTTCGCGACAAGGTAATGTAGCACACCTCCTCCCAATCGCCCTGCCGTTCGTCGAGCCGGTCGAGTATGCGCAGGCTTTTTTGTTGCAGACGTTCGAGGGCAAGGGCGGTAAGCCAGTCGGTCAGGAAAAGCGGCGACAGCTCGGCAAGACGCCTGCCGCAAGGCAGGTTCTCCTGTTGGGAAGTCAAGTATTCGTAATCGGCTTTCAACCGCTCGGGTATGGTTACGACCCACTGCGGTATCGGCTCCCCGCTTTTGCGGCATATCTGCGTAT
Organism: uncultured Bacteroidales bacterium; assembly: GCA_947593515.1. Classification (GTDB taxonomy): domain Bacteria; phylum Bacteroidota; class Bacteroidia; order Bacteroidales; family UBA11471; genus Caccoplasma. The sequence goes on from CANQDQ010000029.1 coordinate 3,573, forward strand.
CGGCTTCCGTTACGACATGGAGTATCACCGAATCGTAAGCGGCATCGCCGTCGTGATGGTGCGTGTGCCAATCGCTCGCGCGCAGGTGCATTTCGACATTTCCCGCCCATATACGGTCGCCGATGCGCACTTTGGCATTGAAAAAGTCGGGACCCGCATCTTCATTGCGGCGTCCGGCATCGAGCACTTCGATTTTCCGACCGTCGGTCGTTTCGGACGGGACGTGGCTCCACAACCGATGCTTCCACAGATAATAAAGTAACTTTTCCATAAAAAATCCATTGTTATGCAAAATAAAGAATTTTCTGACAGGAAATTCACTATCTTTGTAAAAATATTGACGGTAAACACGAAATCTTTATTTCTTTTTTATGAAACTTGCTTTGATTGGATACGGGAAAATGGGGCACGCTATCGAGGAGATTGCCCGCAGCCGCGGACATGAAATCGTTTCGATTATCGACATCGACAACCCCGAAGAATTTGAATCGCCGGCATTTCGCAGCGCCGACGTGGCAATAGAGTTCACCGCTCCGGCAGTCGCCGTGTCGAATTACCGAAAGGCTTTTGCCGCCGGCGTTCCGGTGGTGTCGGGCACGACCGGCTGGCTCGAACATCTGCCAGAAATCAAGGAGGCTTGCCAAAACGGACAGACATTCTTTTACGCTTCCAATTTCAGTTTGGGCGTAAACATCTTCTTCGCCGTAAACAAGTATCTGGCGGACATCATGAACCGATTCCCCTCCTACGACGTGAAAATGGAGGAGACGCACCACATACACAAACTCGACGCGCCGAGCGGCACTGCCATTACGCTGGCAGAAGACATCATTGCGCGGCTCGACCGCAAGTCGGCATGGGTAGAAGGACGCACCCCGTCGGCAGAGGAGATTGGCATCAAGGCGATACGCCGCGACGAAGTGCCCGGCATTCATACGATTACCTACGAATCGGACGCCGATACCATCACCATCACACACGATGCCAAAAGCCGCATGGGCTTCGCGCTGGGTGCTGTCGTCGCTGCCGAATTTACCTGCGGCAAAAATGGTTTTCTTACCATGCAGGATATGCTCAACTTCTGATTTCAAAAAACAAGCCGTATGAATTTTTCTTCACCTTCCCTGAAAGAACGTTTGCGCGCGGTCAAGAAAACACGATGGATTCGATTCGGCCTCGTTGCCGTGCTGTACATCTTGTTTGCCGTATGGTTGGACAACTACTATATTTTGCCCGGACTTATCCTGCTGGTCGATATATACCTGACCAAATACATTCCGTGGACGTTCTGGAAAAAATCGAAAAACAAAACCGTACTGCGGGTTATGGAATGGGTCGATGCCATCGTCTATGCGTTGGTCGCCGTCTATTTCATCAACATCTTCTTTTTCCAAAACTACAAAATACCCTCCTCATCGCTCGAAAAATCGCTGCTGGTAGGCGATTATCTTTTCGTGAGCAAACTGAGTTACGGTCCGCGCGTACCGAATACGCCGCTCTCGTTTCCCTTAGTGCAAAACACGTTCCCCATTCTCAACATCAAATCGTACATCGAATGGCCGTCGTGGGGCTACCACCGGCTGGCAGGTTTCGGAAATGTAAAGCGCGGCGACATCGTCGTATTCAATTTTCCCGCCGGCGACACGGTGGCTGTGCGCGTACCCAACCCCGACTACTACACGCTGGCGCACTTCGTAGGTCGCGAAACCATAAAAAACGACAAAGCCCGATTCGGAGAGGTGGTATATCGACCCGTCGATCGTCGGGAAAACTATGTGAAGCGGTGCATCGGAATGCCGGGCGATACATTCGAAATACGCGACAATCAGGTGTATATCGACGGCAAGGCGCTGGAAAATCCCCGAAACATACAATTCAACTACTTCGTCATGCTGCAACAGGGTTACCGCTTTTCGGAAAAACAGTTCCGCGAACTGGGTGTAAGCGTCGATGACCGAACACTCATATCGAACGACCGAAACTGGGCGTCCGACCTGCTGGCAATGGGATTCCCCCTCAACCCCGACGGCACATTTTCGCCCGTTTATCAACTGCCGCTCACGCCGGCAGCCTTGGCGAGAGTGAAACAATATCCATACGTTACCCACGTCGTACAGGAACCCGGAGCATTCGGCGGCGAAAGCTATCCGTTGGGTTACGGCAAAGGGTGGACACGTTCCGATTTCGGTCCGCTATGGATTCCGAAACGGGGAGAAACCGTCCGGCTCACCGCCGACAATCTGCCCCTTTACGAACGAGCCATACGCGACCACGAAGGGAACAAGTTGGAATACAGAGAGGGACGCATCTATATCAACGGCGTCGAAACCGACACATACCAATTCAAAATGGACTACTACATGATGTTGGGCGACAACCGCGACAACTCTGCCGACAGCCGCTTCTGGGGGCTTGTGCCCGAAGACCATATCGTGGGAAAACCGCTGTTCGTATGGCTTTCGATAGATAAAGACCGCAATTGGTTCGACGGGCGAATCCGTTTCAATCGCCTATTTAAGTCGGTATCGTCCCTGTAAACAATGTCCGTCGTTTACCTCTCCACCGCCTATCTGGCGCCTGTTTCCTATTATAAGGCGATGTGCCGCTACGATACCGTCGTAATCGAAGCATACAGCCATTACGTCAAGCAATCGTACCGCAACCGCTGTACGATAGCGAGTGCGGGCGGGTTGCTGCCGCTGTCGATACCGGTGGAACGCACCCGTGATGGAAAGCCTTTTACCCGCGATATGCGCATTTCACGCCATGACAATTGGCAGCATATCCATTGGAACGCCATTGCATCGGCTTACGGTTCCGCTCCTTTTTTCGACTATTTCTGCGACGATTTGCGCCCGTTTTACGAGCGTTCCTGTGCCGGAAAGTTTTTGCTTGATTACAACACGGCTCTGCAAGAAACCGTGTGCCGTCTGCTGGGAATCACCCCGAACGTAACATTCAGCGACAGCTATCTCACCGACGACGAAAACATCGCCGACCTGCGGGAGACGATACACCCCAAACGTCCGCCGGTGGAAACGCTGCTCCCGCGACCTTATTACCAAGTTTTTTCGATGAAATGGGGCTTTTTACCCGAAATTTCGATCATCGACCTGCTGTTCAATATGGGAAATGAAGCCCTTTTAGTCTTGTACGACCGATAGTTTTTTTACGCCTGTTCACTCTCGGTTTTTTCGATGAAATCGTCGTTTTCTTTATCTTTTTCGACCGGTGCGTGCAAAACGGAATCTCTGAATGCGGCATCGGTATGCAGCTGCTGCAAGGCAAGACGCGAGGCAGCCTGTTCCGCCTCTTTCTTGGAATAACCGGTCGCCGGCATACCTTCCCTGCCGCCCACTATCGCCCGCACTTTGAAAAGCGGGCTGTTATCGTCATCGACCGTACTTCCGTCGAGACGCCATGCAATATCCACGTGATAATGCTGCGCCCACTCGACCAACTTCGATTTGAAATTGGCATCGGTATGGATAATTTCATTCAGATCGATGTGGGGCTTAAAAATTTTCTCTATGATAAAACGCCGGCAACGCTTGTAGCCTCTATCGAGATATATCGCCCCGATAAGGGCTTCAAAGGCATTTCCGTAAACATAATTGTGGTGCGCCACCGTACGCAGCTCGGCATACACAATCTTGTCAAGCCCTATTTCTGCGGCGACCCGATTGAGCGTTTCGCGCTGAATGATGCGGGAACGCGAATTGGAGAGAAAACCCTCCTTTTTGTCCGGAAACGTGCGAAACAAATAATCGACCGTAACCGCCGTAAATATGGCATCGCCCAAAAATTCGAGCCGCTCGTTGTCGGTCTTGCTCCCTTCGGAAACACTTGCCGCCGAACGGTGCGTAAGCGCCTGCTCGTAAAGCGAGATGCGGTGCGGACAAAAACCGAGCATCTTATAAAATGCAGAATACGACTCTTTATGACGGTGCATAAGGAGTCGTATCCGATAATAGAGAGCCTCGACAATCACCTTTTATTTCGAGAATTTCTTGACGATGACGCTTGCATTATGACCGCCGAAACCGAACGTGTTGGAGAGAGCGACATTGACTGTGCGCTTCTGCGCTTTGTTGAACGTAAAGTTCAGTTTATAATCTATTTCGGGGTCTTCGTCGCCTTCGGTGAAGTTGATGGTCGGCGGCACGATGTCGTTTTCGACGGCTTTCACGCATATCATCGCCTCCGTCGCGCCGGCAGCACCCAAGAGGTGTCCCGTCATCGACTTGGTGGAACTGATATTGAGTTTATAAGCGTGTTCGCCGAAAACTTTTTTGATGGCTTTTATCTCCGAAAGGTCGCCCACCGGTGTGGAGGTACCGTGAACGTTGATGTAATCGACATCTTCGGGGTTGATTCCCGCATCGGCAAGGGCATTCTTCATCACCAGCATGGCGCCCAAACCTTCGGGGTGGGTGGCAGTGAGGTGATAAGCATCGGCAGAAAGTCCGCCGCCGATTACTTCGGCATAAATTTTTGCTCCGCGAGCCTGTGCGTGTTCCAAACTTTCGAGAACCAGAGCGGCAGCCCCTTCGCCCATGACGAATCCGTCGCGGCTGGCGCTGAACGGACGGCTGGCGCGCTGCGGGTCATCGTTGCGGGTCGATAGCGCGTGCATGGCGTTGAAACCGCCGACACCTGCCACCGATACGGGAGCTTCGGCTCCGCCGGTTACAATCATGTCCGCCATACCGAGGCGCACGTAATTGAATGCGTCGATGACGGCATTGGTCGATGACGCGCAAGCCGATACGGTGGCGAAATTCGGTCCGTGAAATCCGTACATCATCGAAATATGACCTGCCGCAATATCGGCAATCATCTTGGGAATAAAGAACGGACTGAATCTCGGACCTTTCTCGGGGTCGTACTCGCACATTTCGTCTTCAAAAGAGCGAATGCCGCCGATGCCCGATGCAAAAATCACACCGATACGGTCTTTGTCGGCGCTTTCCAAATCGACATCGGTATCTTCGATAGCCTCTTTGGCAGCGGCAACTGCCAATTGGGCATACCGGTCGAACTTGCGAGCCTCTTTCTTTTCGAGATATTTCGTGGGATCGAATCCCTTGATTTCACATGCGAACTGCGTCTTGAACAGCGACGCGTCGAACAAAGTAATAGACCCGGCTCCACTTACACCATTTATCAGGGATTTCCAAGTTTCTTCAACTCCGATTCCCAATGGAGTAACTGCCCCCAGGCCTGTTACTACTACTCTTTTTAATTCCATTTAGAGTGGTTGTTTTTACTTTGCATTTGCTTCGATGTAGGCAATTGCATCACCGACAGTAGCGATTTTTTCTGCCTGATCGTCGGGAATGGTAACATCGAATTCTTTCTCGAATTCCATGATAAGTTCCACCGTGTCGAGAGAATCGGCACCCAGATCGTTGGTGAAGCTGGCTTCGTTTGTTACTTCTGACTCTTCGACACCTAATTTGTCGACAATGATTGCTTTAACTCTTGATGCAATTTCAGACATAATTTCCAATTTTTAGTTAGTGAATGTTCGTCTAATTTTTTACACGCTACAAAATTGCGGTTTTTTATCGGAATAAAAAAATTTTTTTGGCAGAAAGTTGCCAAAACATGCACATGTATATATTAGTTGTGCAATATTTGGAGCCGTTTTGTCTATTTCAAAATAGCAAAACCCCACGATGAAAGATAAAAAACCTCGTTTTCGGGAACATGTGTCAGGGTGTAGGCTCCAAATTCCCGCCGCAAGCGATAGTGCCCGCGCAGAGATTCAAACGCGGCGGGAGCGTTTTTCAAGTCGTGCGTATCGTCGAGCGGGTCGTAAGCCGCCCACACGGCTTTTGCCAACGGGTGGGCAATGCCCTGCATATCGAGGCAGGCGACGGGCGGAACCGGCGGTTGTATCGTCGAAGTGTCTATCTCTATGCCCAAATGCCGGGCGGTTGCCGCTACCATCATGCGGGTGGCATTGGCTTTTCCGTCGGCGGAATATCCGGCAATGTGGGGCGTGGCGATGAAGGCTTTTTGCAAGAGCGCCTGCGACGGTGCCGGCTCATTTTCCCAACAGTCGAGAATCATATCCGACACCCGACCGGCATCGTATGCCGTTTCGAGGGCGGCGTTATCGACCACTTCCCCACGCGCCGCATTGAGAATGACGGGACAGCGGCAAAGCGACGAAAAGAAATGTTCATCTGCCAAATGGTACGACGGATATGCGCCATCGCGGGTAAGCGGAGTGTGAAACGTGATATAATCGCACTCACGCGCTATCGTATCGAGCGACACGAATGCCGTCGCATCTTCGACTTCGGCACGGGGCGGGTCGTTGAGCAGCACGTGCATACCCAGTCGGCGGCAGTGCGCCTCGACCTGCCGTCCGACGTGTCCCACGCCCACGATTCCGATGCATCGGTCGCGCAGGTCGCAACCTGTTTTTTCGGCATGACGCAAAAGCGATGCCGTGATATATTGCGCCACCGATGCCGCATTGCAGCCCGGAGCGTTGCACCACACGATACCCTGCCGGCAGCAATATGCCGTGTCGATATGGTCGTAGCCTATCGTCGCCGTACCGACGAAACGGCAGCGGCTGCCGTCGAGCAGCGAGGCATCGCAACGGGTGCGCGTGCGTACAATCAGCATATCGGCATCGCGCACCGATGCCGGATCTATCGCCGGCGCCGGCAAATAGCGTACATCGGCATACGGTTCAAGCACGCCCCGTATAAAGGGTATCTTGTCGTCGATAATAATCCGTTGTTTCATCGTATATTCGTTCTACGCAAAGATAGGCGTTTTTACTTTTCGCACAATAATTTTTCTCCATAATGAATTTATTTTGCCGAATGGTTGCTACTTTCGCAAAGTATCTCTACTTTTGTACTTCTAACCTTGATTCATCTATGGCAACATTCAGCGAAAAAAGCAACGAAATATTTTGGAAAGCCACGCAGGACTACCACCGGTACGACGATGTAGATGCCCCCTTGCATAACCCCTATCCTGAGCCTTCCATCGAAAACGACCTGTATCGCAAAAATTGGATAGATGCCGTGCAATGGCATCTCGAAGACATCGTGCGCGACCCGGTTATCGACCCCGTGAAGGCGCTGGCGATAAAACGGCGCATCGACAAATCCAATCAAGAGCGCACCGACCTCGTGGAGCGCATCGACAGCTATTTTTTGGAAAAGTATAAATCGGTGAAGCCGCTGCCCGACGCCGTCATCAATACCGAAAGTCCGGCATGGGCGATAGACCGTCTCTCTATTCTGGCGCTGAAAATCTACCATATGCAGCAGGAGACGGAACGCCCCGACGCCGCTCCCGACCACATAGCCCGCTGCCGGGCAAAATTGGACGTGCTGCTCGAACAGCGCACCGACCTCTCCGCCGCCATCGACCGCCTGCTCGACGACATTGCGGCCGGACGCCGCTACATGAAAGTGTACCGGCAAATGAAAATGTACAACGACCCGGCGCTGAACCCCGTACTCTATAACCAAAAATAATCGGAATGCCCCCGTATCGGAATGTGCTTATCATACGCTTCTCGGCGTTGGGCGACGTCGCCATGACGATACCCGTCGTATATGAAGTGTGCAAGGCGTATCCCGATTGCCGTTTTACGCTGCTGACGAAAAAATCGGTAGCAGGAGTTTTCGTCTGTCCGCCGGAGAATCTGCAAATTTTTCCTGCCGACACCAAAGGTCGACACAAAGGGTTTCGGGGCATTTGGCGACTGTTCCGCGAATTGCGCCGGCTGCACTTCGATGCCGTTGCCGACCTGCACGACGTCCTGCGGTCGAAGATGCTCGACCGGCTTTTCGGGTTGTCGGGCACACGGCGGGTGGTGATAGAAAAAGGCAGGAAAGAAAAAAGAAAACTCGTCGCGCGAAAAAAACAACTGCCGCTGCGTCCGCTGAAAAGCTCTTTCCGCCGGTACGCCGAAGTTTTCGAGCAGTTGGGATTTTCCGTACCGGACACGTTCCGCTCCGTCTTCGACGCCACGCACCGCCCGTGCCCTCTGCCCGACACGATACCGGAGCGGCAGGCGGGCGAGCATTGGGTGGGCATCGCTCCATTCGCCAAACATCGCGGCAAAATATACCCGCCCGACCGCAGTGAAGCCATCGTAAAAGCGCTTTCGCAACGGGGCGGCTGCCAGATATTTCTGATGGGTGGCGGCGGAGAGGAAGCGGCGGTCGCCGAGCAATGGGCGGCGCGCTATCCTGCGGTCGTGTCGCTGGCGGGGAAGCGGTTGGGATTCCCGACGGAGCTGTCGCTGATGAGCCGAATGTCGGTGGTTTTCTCGATGGATTCGGCAAATATGCACTTGGCATCTTTGGCGGGCATACCGGTAGTTTCGGTCTGGGGGCAGACGCACCCTTATGCCGGTTTCTTGGGGTGGCGGCAGTCGGAGGCGAATGTCGTGCAAGACGAAACGCTGTCGTGCCGTCCCTGCTCCGTTTTCGGCAACAAGCCCTGCTATCGGGGCGACTACGCCTGCATGAACTTGTCGGAAAAGGAGATTTTATCCCGCATGGAAAAATTCCTTTCGGACGAGAAGGGCTGAATTTCGCCGTAAATTTTCTATCTTTGTAAACAGAAATTCCGTAAAGCCGAATATGAAAATCGTCGTCAATCCTGCCTACGAAACGCTGAGAGTGTACATAGAGCGGCTCCCCGATACGTTCGGGGAAGGCAAACAGATATATGCCGCCCGTAACACGCTGAGCCGTTTTCGGTGGCAGGGGGTCGATGTTGTTGTCAAAAAATACAAAATACCCCTATTCATAAACCGCATTGTTTACCGCTTTCTCCGCAAGTCGAAAGCGCAGCGGGCATACGAATATGCGCTGCGGTTGGAGGAGCAGGGAATACGCACGCCGCAGGCGGTCGCCTATATCGAATCGTATTCCGGCGGATTGCTTGCCGACAGCTATCTGGTAACGCTGTACGAGCCATATTCCCGCCTCATGCGGGAGTTTTACACCGACGACTCGCTGACCGAAGAAAGCAAGAAAATTCTTCGCGCTTTTGCGGCATATTCCGTACATTTGCACGATGCAGGCGTGCTGCACAAAGACTATTCGCCCGGAAACATCGTATTCCGCGTTTCGGGCGGCGACGTCGATTTTTCGCTTCTCGACATCAACCGAATGCGTTTCGGCAGCATCGCCCGCAAAAAGCGGCTCCGCAACTTCCGCCGGCTGACGCCCTCGAAAGCCGTAACGGCGTATATCGTCGGGGAGTATGCACGGCTGAAACAATGGGACACCGACACGTCGGTGCGAATCGCCCTGCGGGCGCAGGAACGGTTTTTCGCGCACCGATGAAAACTATATAGCGATATGGAAGATTTCGACATACGGCAACAGCGCTACGACAAAGAGCAGGAGTTTGAAAAAGCCCTGCGCCCGCTCGTGTTCGGCGATTTCAACGGACAGGAAAAAATCATCGAAAACCTGCGCGTGTTCGTCGAGGCAGCCAAGATGCGCGGCGAAGCGCTCGACCACGTGCTGTTGTACGGACCTCCCGGACTGGGAAAAACGACGCTCTCGAACATCATCGCCAACGAATTGGGCGTAGGTTTCAAAATCACTTCGGGTCCGGTGCTCGACAAGCCGGGCGACCTCGCGGGCATTCTCACCTCGCTCGAACCCAACGACGTGCTGTTCATCGACGAAATACACCGCCTCAGCCCCATTGTGGAGGAGTATCTCTATTCGGCGATGGAGGACTTCCGCATCGACATCATGATAGACAAGGGACCGAGTGCGCGCTCGATACAACTCGACCTCAACCCCTTCACGCTCGTGGGCGCGACGACCCGCAGCGGTCTGCTCACCGGTCCGCTGCGTGCCCGATTCGGCATCAACTGCCACTTGGAATACTACGACCACACGGTATTGAGCGGCATCGTGGGGCGCTCGGCGGCGATTCTGCAAGTGCCCTGCACGGAAGAGGCGGCGACGGAAATTGCCCTGCGCAGCCGCGGCACGCCCCGTATCGCCAACGCCCTGCTGCGGCGGGTGCGCGATTTTGCGCAGGTGAAGGGCAGCGGCCGCATTTCCATAGAGATAGCCCGCGTCGCCCTCGAAGCGCTGAACATCGACCAATACGGCCTCGACGAAACCGACAACAAAATATTGACGACTATCATCGACAAGTTCGAGGGCGGTCCGGTGGGGCTTACCACCATCGCCACCGCCTTGGGCGAAGACGCCGGCACGCTCGAAGAGGTATATGAACCCTACCTCATCAAAGAGGGTTTTATCAAGCGTACCCCGCGCGGGCGCATGGTTACGGAGCTTGCCTACAAACATCTGGGGCGGAGCCGCAGCGACAAAGCCATGTTGTTCTGAAAAATCCTTTTGCCTATGTCGGGAATGAAAAGTTTGGCGAAAGACACCGCCGTTTACGGATTGAGCAGCATCATCGGGCGGTTTCTCAACTGGTGTCTGGTTCCCCTCTATACCAACGTCTTTTCGCAAGCCGAATACGGGGTGGTAACCTACCTTTACTCGCTGGTCGCCCTGCTGCTGATTATTCTTACCTACGGGCTGGAAACCGGATTCTTCCGCTTCGCCAATCACGAAAAATACCAAGACCCGATGCGGGTCTACACGACGGCGCTCCTCTCGCTGGCGGGCACCTCGACGCTCTTTCTCGCGGCGGTGGTCGTATTCCTCGACCCGCTGTCGGCGGCGCTCGGCAGTTCGGGCGACCCGCGCTACGTGCTGATGCTCGCGGCGACCCTCGCCATCGACGCCTTCACCGCCCTGCCGTTCGCCTACCTGCGCTACCGGCAAAAGGCGCTCCGCTTCGCCGGCATCAAGCTGCTCTCCATTTTCCTGAACATCGGGCTGAACCTCTTTTTCATTCTCCTCTGTCCGGCGATATATGCGCGGCACCCCGAATGGGTTGCGTGGTGCTACGCGCCCGACTTCGGCGTGGGGTATATTTTCCTCTCCAACCTCATCGCCTCGGGCGTTACGCTGCTGGCGCTGATACCCGAAATTTTCGCCGCCCGCTTCCGCTTCGACGGCGAGATATGGCGGCGCATGATTGCCTATTCGTTCCCGCTCCTCGTCATGGGGCTTGCCGGCATCATGAACCAGACCATCGACAAGCTCATATACCCCGCTTTGGTGGCAGACACCGATCGCGCCATGGCAGAGCTGGGCATCTACGGCGCCAATTACAAAATCGCTATCGTCATGGTCATGTTCATACAGGCGTTCCGTTTCGCCTACGAACCTTTCGTGTTCGCCAAAAGCCGCAGCCGGGGCGAAGACGCCACAAAGGCATACGTCGATGCCATGCACTATTTCATCATCTTCGCGCTGCTCATATTCTTGGGCGTCATGTTCTACCTGCCCGTCTTGAAGTATTTTATCGCCCCCGCCTACTTTTCGGGGCTGGCAGTGGTGCCTGTCGTCATGGCGGGCGAACTCTTTTTCGGCATCTTCTACAACCTGTCGCTCTGGTACAAGCTCACCGACCGCACCCAATGGGGCACGTGGCTCTCGCTGCTCGGGCTGGCGGTAACGCTCGCCGTAAACATCGCCTTCGTGCCGCGCTTCGGCTACATGGCTTGCGCGTGGGCGGCGTTCTGCTGCTACTTCACCATGATGACGGTGTCGTACCTGCTCGGTCGCAAATACTACCCCGTTCCCTACAAAACAGGCGCCGCACTGCGCTACGTCGTTTTGGCGGCGGCGCTCTACACCATAAGCTCTCTGCTGCCCGACCGGAGTACGGTCGGACTGCTGGCGGCGCGGACGGGGCTGCTGGCGGTGTTCATCGCCTACGCCATACGCCGCGACATCGCCCTCGCCGAACTTCCGCTGCTCGGCAAATACTTCCGTAAAAAATAATTTCTTGCTCAATGGCTTCCCCGCCCGAAGGTTCCGTCGCCTTCGGGCGCGATTTTTATTCCCCTAATTTTAAGCCGGGTATTGCAAATTTCAAAAATCGTCGCTATCTTTGCCCTTGCCGATCGCACCGCAGAAGCCCCGATCGCGGGGTACAGCGGGGCGGGGGCAAAGACATAAAAAGCGTTTACTTGACGTTTTGTTCTTGATATACAGAAATTCTCGCAAAATTTCATTTGGAGTCAAGGATAAAGCAACGGTAGATGCCCGTGGATATGTAATAGTTTATTTTTTCGACCGCGTATTTCGGGAGAAATGCCGTCGAAACTGTTGCATATATAAGCGTGGGCTTCTGCGTTGCCGTCCAACTCCAAAAGGCAATGCGAGAAGCCTCTGTATGAAGGACAGCAACAGGTACAGATTCCTACGCTTTTCGTTTAATAATAAATCGCCAACGAGGGGATGACCGCGGCAGGAGAACAAAAAAATGATTTACATTCTTACATTCGAATGGCATGGGAAACCATACTCTAATTTCGAAAAAGTATCGGGTAAATATTGCCCGAATCAGAGAGAAACAGCCGCTTGCGGATTGTTACTGGGAAAGATAGACAAAGAAAATCTATCAAGGGAAAACAGGTATCTTAACCTCTGCCTGTTAGAATTAGATGAAAACGAGGGTGTTATAAATCCGGTATGGGCTGCACAAGAATATATACCGAATAGCAAGGAGGTAAAATAATGAAAACACTCTTAAAACATGGGATACTGGCAGCGATGCTGCCGGTATCCCTGTGCGCTTCGGCGTACGACTTCGTGGCAGACGGCATTGCCTACACGATAACATCATTTACAGAGTTCGAATGTTCGGTAGTCGCCAACGACAGCAGCTACCGAGGCGATATTACAATCCCCGAAACCGTCTCTTTCAACGGCAGAACATTGACCGTCAAATCCATCGGAGACAAAGCCTTTTATCAGAACGAAGCTCTGACATCGGTAACGATTCCCGCAACCGTTACAACGATAGGGCAGTATGCTTTCCGCGAATGCATCAATCTCCAAACGGTAGCGCTTACGGACGGTTTAACCGATATAGGCCGCTCCACTTTCTCCGGATGTTCTTCGATAGAAAGCATCGAACTGCCTGCATCGTTAACGAAAATAGGCGATTATTGCTTTTCAGGTTGTACCGCCCTGTCGAAAATCGAACTGCCGGCGGCAGTATCGGAACTTTCAGATGGGTGTTTTAGCGGCTGTTCCAATCTGAAATATATGGATTTGTCAAACGTTGAAACAATTGGGGATTACGCATTTTCCGGTTGTACTAATCTCGCCGAAGTGAAATTCGGGGACAAATTGCGCTTTATTGGGAGTGAAGCCTTTGAGAATTGCGGATTCGAGGAGTTCACGATTCCGAATAGCGTTACTTCGAGAGGCAATATATTAAAAGACTGCGACAAATTGCAATCTCTTACGATAGGCAACGGTATTACGAGGATAGAGTATAATGATCTGATATCCGGTTGTACCAATATCAAGAAATTCATCATTGCAGACGAAGCAACGGCTTTGACGTATGATAATGGAGAATCCTATGAATATCAGATATTATATGGAAACGCACCCTTTGAATTTGTGTACATAGGTAGAGATATGGTTTCAGCTCAACACGGTAACTATTATTATTATCCTCCTTTTAAGGGTAACACGCATATAAAAACCGTCGAAATCGGGGAATTTGTAACAGACCTCCCTTTCTACGACGATTATGGATTTTTTGAAAATTGTACCTCGCTCGATTCGATTAAAATTTGGGGTCTGCCAACTATTCCCGAGAACTTTGCAAAAGGGGACACCGCCCTTAAATACGTAGAAATTTCAAATAAAACGACGAAAATAGAAAGCGGCGCATTTGACGGCTGCACCTCTCTCGAAACAATCGTATTAAAAGCCCTAACGCCCCCGACTTATAGCTCCGGTTTCACTTCTGATCTATATCTCAATTGTCGGCTGCTTATTCCCGAAGGAACAGAGGCATTGTATAAAAATGTTTCGCCGTGGAACAATTTCTGGAATATCGTTGAAAGCCCGGAATGTTTTACGGAATTTACGGTAGGAGACCTGAAATACACAATCATTACGGGAAATGAAGTCAGCGTTTCGATAAACGATTCAACCGGAAAACAGAACGTTCAGATTCCCTCGCAAGTCGAATACAATTCAACGGTTTACAACGTCGTTTCCATAGCCGGAGAGGGTTTTGCAAATTCGACGGAATTGACGGCTATATCCCTTCCAAGCAGCATTAAGCGAATTGGGGAAAATGCTTTTCAGGGGTGCGACAATCTCAATGTCGTCATTTCAAAAAATCCGGAGGCACCGATTACTTTCAAAGAAGTTTTCTCTCCGAATATCTATGAAACGGCGACCCTGTTTCTTCCCAATGGCAGAGAATCTTCATACGCAGCAGATAAATATTGGCGCCTGTTCAAGAATATACGCCAATCGGAACTTGTTCCGATCGATTCATTGAAATTCGAGGAGAAAGAACTGGCAATTAATCTGAACGAAAGCAAACAGTTGGTGCCGCATATCTATCCCGACAGCGCGTCCATTCAAAAACTCAAATGGACTTCTTCCGCCCCCGACATCGTATCGGTGGAAGATGACGGCACTATCGCCTCGAACACCAAAAAAGGCGAAGCGACTATCACGGCAACGACAACCGACGGCACCAATATCTCCGACTCTATAATCGTCAAAGTCGGAACGGAAGCCGGTATCGGAGAGGTAATTTCAGAGAATGCAACCATCAGCGTCTCGGCAGAAAACAATACGATTGTCATAACGGGAAAACCCGCGGAACAAATCGTAAATGTGTACGACATTCAAGGGCGGCTCATCGCCAC
>CANQDQ010000030.1 GCA_947593515.1 uncultured Bacteroidales bacterium
AGATGATCTCATCTCAATACAAGAATCGGCATTGAAATAGACCTCTGTCAATCCCGTACAACCGTAAAAAGCAGACCCGCCGATTGATGTAACATTCTTGGGTATCGTTACCGATATCAAGCTCGTGCAACCGGAAAAAGCATAATGGGGAATGTGTTTGACATTCTCCCCGATATGTATTGTTATCAAAGAGGTACATCCCTCAAAAACAGATGATCTCATCTCAATACAAGAATCGGCATTGAAATAGACCTCTGTCAATCCCGTACAACCGTAAAAAGCAGACCTGTCGATCGTAGCAACATTCTCGGGTATCGTTACCGAGGTCAAGCCACTGCAACCGTAAAAAGCTCTCTCAGGAATCCGTTTGACATTTTCCCCGATATGTATCGTCGTCAAGGAGGGACAACGCGAAAAAACAGAATTCATTTTGGCACAGGAATCGGCATTGAAATAAACATCCGTCAAACCCGTGCAACCGGAAAAAGCATAGTAGTCTATCGTGGCAACATTCTCCGGTATCGTTACCGACGTCAAACCGCTGCAATTGGAAAAAACCCTGTCGCCGATAACTTTAATATCGGCGGGTATGGTATAGGAGGACAATCCGCATGGAGCAAAAGCCGTCAACGTATCGTTTATAACAAGACAACGATGATCCGACGAAGTCCATTTCCCTTCAAACTCCATCAATCCCGTGCAACCGGAAAAAGCTCCCACAGGAATCCATTTGACATTTTCCCCGATGTGTATCGTCGTCAAGGAAGTACAACCATTGAATCTTACGCTTGTGCAGGAATCGGCATTGAACCAAACTTCTTCCAAGCCTCTACAATTCTCAAAAGCACCGTCGATAGTGGTAACACCCTTTGGTATGGTTATCGACGTCAAACCCGTACAATTCTCAAAAGCACCGTCGCCGATAGTGGTAATACTTTCGGGTATCGTTATCGACGTCAAACCCGTGCATCCGGAAAAAGCATACTTGGGAATCCGTTTGACATTCTCTCCGATATGTACCGTCGTCAAGGAAGTACAACCATTGAAGCTTACGCTTGTGCAGGAATCGGCATTGAACCAAACTTCCTTCAAACCCGTACAATCGTAAAAAGCACTGCCGCTAATTAAACCCGTACAATTACTCTTAAAAACATTGCCGATAGTGATAACACTCTCCGGTATGGTTATCGACTTTAAGCCCGTACAACCATAAAAAGCATAATCGCCGATAGTGGTAACACCCTCCGGTATGGTTATCGAAGTCAAGCCCGTACAACCGTAAAAAGCATACTTGCCGATAGTGGTAACACCCTCGTGTATGGTTATCGACTTCAAGCCCGTACAAGCGGAAAAAGCATAATCGCCGATAGTGATAACACTCTCCGGTATGGTTATCGACTTCAAGCCCGTACAAGCGGAAAAAGCATAATCGCCGATAGTGGTAACGCTGTTAGATATCGTTATCTCAGTCAAATTCTGACAATTATTAAAAGCGGCTTTACCAATCGTGGTAACGCTCTCGGGTATCGTTACCGATGTCAATTTGTCGCAATACTTAAAAGCACTTTCGCCGATTACGGTAACCTGTTGGGGTATGGTATATTCGGTTATACCACATTTTTGAGCAAAGGCTAATAACGTATCGTTTACAATAAGGCAACAATGATCGTCCGTCGCAAATTTCCCCTCAAATTTTTCCAAACCCGTGCAACTGGAAAAAGCGGCTTTACCAATAGCGGTAACACTTTGGGGTATCGTTACCGACTTCAAGTAATAGCAAGAGGAAAAAGCCGAGTTGCCGATAGCCGTAATACGATAAACGTTGCCGTCTTGTTCTACGGTTTCCGGAATAACGATATCGCCGGTATATTTTTTCTCTCCGGATATGACTTCCGCCGTCAAATCGGAGTCTGAAGTGATTCGATAATAAACCGGGGTTATCGTATAGGTATAAACGAGTTCGGTATTACAGCAACCGGAAGTCCGATCGGCAGCGTAATCGGCATCACCGAAAGTACCGGCAGGTATCGTCAGCGCGTAAGCGCCTGCAGCGGTCAGTTCTTCGGCAAGCGTTATCACCAGCGTATTGCCGCGACCTGCGGTAATCGTTGCCGGATAGCTTTCTTCGCCTTTCGTTACCGTTGCCACCGAATTGACAAGTCGCGGCGCTTCCGTGTAATCGAAATCGAGTGTAAACGTACGGAGCGAGAAAATCTGTCCTTCGGCTGGGCTTATGCTCGTCGGTGTAAAAGAGGGATCCACGACGATTGTATAACTCAGTGCGGGATTGCAGCGACCGGAAGTCTGATCGGCGGCATAAGCGGCATCGCCGAAAGCGCCTTCGGGTATCGTCAGCGTATAGCTTCCGGCAGCAAACGTTTCAATATCGGGCGTAACCACCAGCGTATTGCCGCTGCCCGCGGCAATCGTCGCCGGACAGTTTTCTCCGCCTTTCGTCAGCATCGCCGTCGTTCCGACCGGATACGGTGTTTCTGTAAAGGGAAGTATAACCGATTTCAATGCGCTTACCTTGGTAACAGAAGCGATATTCGTCGGATTAAAAGTCGTTTTCCTTGCAGGTTCGTCCGCATTTATCGTATAGGTATAACTCAATACCCGATTACAATAGCCCATTGTCTGATCGGCAGCGTAATTGGCATCGCCGAAAGTACCGGCAGGTATCGTCAGCACGTAAGTGCCGGCAGCGGACAGTTCTTCGGCAAGCGTTATCACGAGCGTATTGCTGCTGCCTGCGGCAATTGCTGCCGGATAGCTTTCCTCGCCTTTCGTTACCATTATCGCCTTTCCCACCAAGTAGGGCATCCGCTCAAAGGCAAGCGTAATCGTCTTCAGAGCCGCTACCTTGCCCGCGGCAGGGGTGATATCCGTCGGCGGAAAAAAAGCCGGCTGTATGCCCACAATCATCTCTTGATCGGAATTATATCCGGCTCCTTGCCCGTTCGGGTCGAGCGCTGTGAGCAGAAAATAGCCGTCATACGCACCACTCCAACCCCAGTTGATATGAAAATAGTCTTCGCCGTCGCGATATTGATAACCGTCGCACACGAACGCATGACCATCGTCTCCAACGGGGTGTCCTGAATATAAAACAGGTCGTGAGGCGGATAATTCCTCATAAACGATATTTTTCCATTCGGGTAAATCATAATCATCTCGCAGCAAACACTTGATTTTTTTATCGTAATTAAAATATTTAACCAACGATTCGGCAACAACGGACGTATGTGCACCGCTTCCTCTCGGGCTATATCGCATATTTACCGACACCCCTGCATGATACATCAAGGTGGCTACGGCTTTTCGCGATGCGGCGGGGCTGTCGGCATCGTACTCGTCAAGCATGGCGTTCCAGTCGTAGGTCGTGGCGCCGAAGTCGGCGGATATGGAACCTTCGATGTTTTCCTGTGTGTACGAATGCGACCCCGTCCCATGCTGCGGGTAGTTATAGTATTTCATGATTTGCGCCATGGCGGTAGCCACGCAGCCGGTAAAACAACGTTTGCCGGCGATTGTGGGACACAAATCGTTGTAGGGAGACCCTTGGTCCCACTTGGTATGAATAAGCGGAGCTATATCTGCCCGCGCTTCGGCGGCTGCGTATGCCGCGCCTGCCCTGCCGACGGCACCGGCTGAAACAGACTGCTCTATTTCGTCGCTGTAGCAATCGAGCCAATATTGCATGGCGGGCGGAATGGCGCCGGCATCGAAACTACCCGTATCGGAGTAGCCCAACAGCGGGGTGGCGACATCGTCGGCAGAAACGATCAGAAATCCGCCCCCGTTGTCATTGAACACATAAACCGTATTGAGGCTTCCGCGTGCTCCCGTATAGACCAATTGCGGCGCTGCCTCCGGCGACTTTGCTTGGGAGGCAGCCGATTGCCGCGACGATAGCGTTCCGAGACGCACCGCCGTCCCTATTTTTCCGATATTCGGCTGCGAAAGATATTGTTTTGCTTTTTCAAGAGCCTCTGTCGGTGAGAGTTGTCGGGCTGACAGCGAGCCCACTGTCAGCAGACATACGGATAAAAGAAACCAAACCCTTTTCATTTGTTTATGCTTCATAAATATTTATTTAACGGAACAAAGATAATATAATTTGAATACATTAATACATAAAAATGTAAGAAATAAATAAAAAAACAGTGTGCGTCCCATTTTTGTCATAATTTTGTAGTTAATCTATTTCTCGCAAAAATAATCTTAAAAAACAAATTTACAAAACTTTCCGCTAAAAATTTTTGGTTTTATTCTCGAAGCGAAACGGCATCAGAAGGGATAGCCGATAGCCATATCCGGCTACTCTCTAATAATGATTTGCATTTCAATTGATTATAAGTAAACAATGGTTAATTATATCCTCAAAAACATATAAATATTTGCGTATATCAAAAACTATTTGTTATTTTGGTGTCTAATAAATACACACGCAGATGCCTAAACAGACAATACGTCGAGTCCTGACATGGGACGGAAACAGTACGAAAACAACGATTTCATTGGAGGATTATATCTCAAAAATGAAAGCGTATGGCGCTTTGAAAGCAAAAAACGTAAGGACATCTCGCAACTATCTGCGAAATATGGGTCTGAACATTAATACAAAAGGAGAAATCTTAGCAAAATAATATGCGGGATTTCCAACCCAACATCATTCTCGGCTTTCACGGTTGCACAAAAGAAATCGGCGAAAAAGTCATAGCGGGAAAAGAAGAACTTATCCCGAGCCATAACCCATACGACTGGTTAGGAGAAGGTATATATTTTTGGGAAAACGACTACGACAGAGCATGGGAGTTTGCCAAAGAAACGGAAAAAAACGAGCCCTTTGTTGTAGGTGCGGTCATATATCTCGGACATTGTCTGGATTTAACGCAACAAAAAAACATTCGTATAGTAAAAGCGGCTTATACTAACTTAATTGCAGAGAGTGTAAAGAAAGGCGTGAAAAACACACCCGGAAAATACGGCGGCATAACAGGCGACCTGCTTAACAGAAAACTGGACTGCGCGGTTATCAATGCCATACATGAATTTAATGCCGGACACGGGATTCAAGAATATGACTCCGTAAAAGCGGCTTTTTGGGAAGGGGAAGAACTTTACAAAACAGCCGGATTCAGAGAAAAGAATCATATTCAAATCTGTGTAAGAAATCCGCAGTGCATCATCGGATATTTTTTACCGAAAATCTAAATTCTTATTTTATCGTCAAGTTTTTTATTCGCGAAGCGAAACAGCATCAGAAGGGATAGCCGATAGCCAAGTGGAAAGAGAGGCTGCGCCCGAAGCTCTCCATATTGTAGTAGTGCGGGCGGTCGTTGCGAGAGGGGTCGTGCAGCCCGATGCCCATGTCGAGGCGGATAACGAGGAATGAGAGGTCGTAGCGCAATCCGACACCCGTGCCGAGTGCTATGTCTTTTCCGAAAGTTTTCATGTCGAGGGTGCCGCCCGGACGATTCTCGTCGGCGCGCAGCAGCCAGATGTTTCCGGCATCGAGGAACATGGCGCCGTGCAGGTCGCCGATAATGGGGAAGCGCCATTCGGCATTCATTTCCATTTTGAAATCGCCGGTCTGGTCGAGGTATGAATCGACCTTGTCGGCAGGCGGGGCGTAGCTACCGGGACCTACCGAGCGTATGGTGAAAGCCCTGATGCTGTTGGCGCCGCCGATGTAGAACTGCTCGCTGTACGGGAGTACCGACGAGTTGCCGTAAGCCCACCCCGCTCCCACCATAAAGCGGGTCGCCAGCCACGAGTCGCCCCACAGGCGGCGGTAGTAACGGAAATCGAGCGTCGGCTTGACAAATTGCGAAAAGGGTATTCCGAGAAATTTTTTGCTGCCCTCGCTGCCTGACATGACGGCATTCATCAGGTTGCCGGCGGTGGAGAGGGTTGCCTGCCAGAAAATGCGGTTGGACTCTTTGTAGCCGAAAGAGCGGTCGTAGCGGTAGGTGTAGCCCAAAACGGGTATGAGCTGGTTGCGGAAACTGAGGGCTATGGCGGGATTGGCGGCAAGCGTGCTGTCGAACTCCGCCGTAGAGTTGAAAAGA
Organism: uncultured Bacteroidales bacterium; assembly: GCA_947593515.1. GTDB lineage: Bacteria > Bacteroidota > Bacteroidia > Bacteroidales > UBA11471 > Caccoplasma. Next base: position 6,075 of record CANQDQ010000030.1, read on the forward strand.
TAATCGTAGCTGAGCTTGGGCAAATGGAAGGTATGGAAGCTGTACCGCGACGATTGGAAGTCGAGCGCGATGGCGAGGTTGAGCGAGAGCATGCGGAAATAGCGCGGACGATTCATCAGGTCGGCACCCAGCGAGAATGTGGTTTTTCCGCCGTAGCGGCGCTCGATGCGGGTATTCCAAAGCAGCGACGAGGGGAGCAGGCGCGGAAATGTCAAAGAGGCATTCACGCCAAATTCGTAGGAGTTGAGCAGGGAGCGTTTTTCGCCCGCGCGTCTTTTTCCGGTCTGCCATTCGTAGGAGCCGGACAATTCGAGAGAGAGGCGCTCCCCGCCCCCGAAAATATTTTTGTGCGCCAGCCCGAAGATGACACCCGGACCGATGAAACTGCTGGTCGAGGAGGTAACATTCGCTTCGAACCACGCCTCCATCGGGGTGTCCATCGACGCCTCGAAGGTGATGTCGAGAAGGTCGGAAACGCCGCTCGTGTCGTGCGGGGCGACCGAGAGATTGACGTAACGGAACACGCCCATGCGCATCAGGCTGTTGAGCGACTCCTCCTGCCGGTCGAGGGTGTAGAGGTCGCCCGGATAGAGGGTGATGTTGCGTTTGAGAAAACGAAGGCGCACCTTGTGCGGACGCTGGTAAAAGAGGGTCAGGTGCGACAGGCGCATCGTATCGACGACACCCTGCCCCGTAAGGCTTTTCAAATCAAAGGCGACGTTTCCTACCCGATAGGTGCGGCGGGCGTCAGGCGGTATGTTGGGACGCACCTGCATACGCAAGGCGACCGAATAGGGCTGCAGCGTCGTATCGGCAAAATATGCCAGATAGTCGGGACGGAAATAGTAATAACCCCTGTTGCGGAGGTCGCGGGTGATGCGGTCGCGCTCGGCAGAAAGGGTGGCGGCGTTGTAGATGTTGCCCACATGCAGGAGCGTGGCGGCACGCGACGAATCGACAAGGGCGGTTATCGGGTCGGCCGGTCGCGGAAACTCTATCGACGAATAGCGGTAGGGCGTACCGTACACGACGCGGTAGTCGATGCGGGCTTTCTTGGGGTTGCGCCGGTTGTAGAGCAGTTCGTAAGTCGCCAACGAACCGAAATAGCCGTAATTGTCCAAAATCTGCGGCACGACAGCGACCCGCAAATCGGGCTGCGCGGTGGAAATGAGTACGGGCATCTTGGCGAAGCGTTCGTAGAACCAATGTTTGAACCCTTTGTCGCGGGTGGGGGTAACGTGGTTATAGACCCACAGCCCGAAGGGGAAGGTCCACCGCACGTAGGGCGAAAACAAGGCATTGTTGGGCTTCACCGAAAGGGCTTCTTTCACGGCACTCTCGGCATCGCTTTCTATCTTCACGCCTTTCTGCTCGGGCTCCATGCGTATCTTTTTCACGCCGGTGTACAAGACTTCGCCCTCTCCTATCCGACTCGTGGTGTCGCAGGCGGAGAAACATACCGATATGAGTAATATGCAGAGGTATATCTTTTTCACGGCTTCTGTTTTTCTTTTTCTGCGGCTTGTTCTTTACGTGCCGAACGACGGAACAACGCCTTCAAATGCGCCAGTTTTTTCTTTACGGCAAAACCGACGCCCGTTTTCGTTACTTCGCCTTCGAGTATGCTCTCCTGCCCCGTATGGCGGAACAGTTTCACCAACATGTTGTCGCGCTTGTCGAGGTAATATTCCAGCGCAATGTCTTCGATAAGGTTTTGCTTCAAATTGTCGGACGAATCGTCGTCGGGGCTGTAACTGCCGCCGATGACGATGCGCACGCGGTCGTTGAACAATTTTTTGGAGAGCTGGTAGGAATAGTCGGTGCGGGTAGTGCCGTCGGCTTCTTCCTGACTGTCGATACCGAAACTGAGTTCGACGTTTTTCAGATTGTTGCGCGACCATTTGTTCAGTTCGTTCTGCAAAAACCGGTTCAGCGGATTTCCGGAAAAGAGGCTTCCCTGCGAAGACGACGGACCGGTGTACATATTGTAAACCAGCAGCCCCATTGCCTGCGTAGCGCGCTGCTCGGCGGTCATGGACGAAAGTTCGTTCTGTATCGTCAAGTCGTTCGGGGCAGCCACATCGAAAATGATAGAGAGGTCTTCGAGGCTGTTTGCCAACGTAATGGAAACGTCAAACTGCACCGTGCGCGAGGTGTTTCCCGACGACACCGACACCTGTATTTTGTCGGTCGCCGTAATGTCGAGTACGGGCGCGGCGATGTCGCCCGCCCATGCCACCGAGCTGCCGTCTTTAATCGTAAAGAGCTTATCGCCTATCAGCGGAATGGAGTAGCACACCGTACCGCCCGACAATTCATAGCGACCGGTGAAGCGGCTGTCGCCCAACGCGTTCATGGTGTAAGTGAGGCTGCCGCCGCCCTGCAAATCGACGTAGCTGTTTCCGTCGGGGGTAAGCTCCACCGAGAGGGCTACGGCATTGCCTATGTCGATATTCACCTGCATATCCATGCCCGAAACTTTTCGGAGAGGCAGCAGCGAATCGACTTCGAGGGTGTCGGCAAAAGCGGTGAAGGTTACCATGTCGCCGTAATCGCTCACGCCGGGCAGGGAATTGTTGTCGCGCAAGACGTAGGTGGCTTCAGTGCCGTTGAGCAGCTCGACGTCGCCGCGCAGCACCAGCGCATCGGTATAACCGTGCGCCGAAATATCGATGTCGGCATCGGCGACGCCGTAGAGCATGGAAGTTTTGTTTTTCGGCGTTTCAAAGAGGCGGAAATTTTTTCCGACAACCGACGCATCGAGGTACGGACGGGAGAAGTCGGAAATATCCGCCGAGCCTTTTATCGAAAGGGGGCTGTTGTTGGTACCGTATATTAAAAGCGAATCGATGAAAGCCTTGTCGTCGCGGAAAGAGAGTTCGACCAGCTCCAACCGGAAGCGGCTGCCCGTCATCGGAACTTTTACCCTGCCGCCGGTCAAAGAGAGTGCCCCCGTCAAATGCGGCGCGTCGAAAGCCCCCTTCATGAAAATGTCGCCGTGCAGCAACCCTTCGACTTGGAGCATATCATCTGAAACAAAGGCATTTGCCAAACGCACGGGAAAATCGGCAATGTGCACTTCGGCGGCAACGGGTGTCGGCGAAAGCGTATCGGTGTCGTAGCGGAGGGCTGCCGTCAATGTCTCGACACTATCGACCGAAAGCCCTGCCGACGCCTCCATCACCGATGCCGACGGCTGCCGGTATGCCGCCGTCAGTCCCAGATTGCCGAGATAATTGCCGTCGTACTGCGTGGAATCGAAACGGAGAGCGGCATCGAGAAGGGGATATTCGCCGGCGAATCCGGCGGAAATATCTGCCGAAAGGCGCGTATCGACAGGGGGTGCTGAGGGGACGAGCGCCAAGACGGGCGCCACATCGAAATTGCGAATGTCGAGCGATATGCCTTTTCCGCCGAGCGCTTCGTCGGAACGCAAGGCAAACCGCTGCGACTCACGCTCCAACAAGAGATCGGCAGCCAGATGTCCGTCGAAAAACCACTCGATGTAATTGCCGGTGTTCAGTGTCCAACCCGCCACGCCCAAAACGGGGTGTTCGGGCGCCAGCGAAACGCGCGCCGTCGTATCGGACAGGGAAGCGTCCATATCGAGGAGCAAACTCTGCACACCCTCCTGATTCCGCTGCCGCAGCGCCGCAAAAAGCTCCTGCGGGGCAAGATAGCCCCCAATGCCCGCCGACGCCAGCATTTCCGACGTTTCCGGCGTATTACCCATGTGCAGAGCGTAATGCAGCGTATCGGAATTTTGTTGCAGCGCGATTTTCAGAGTATCGGCTTTCAGCGACGAAAAGGAAGAACCTACGGCTTCGGCATCGAAAAAGAGCGGGGTCGCATCGCCGTGTCCGGCAGCAAGATCGAATGTCGAGAGCTGTACATCGTTCATGCGGAGCAACGCCTCCACCGCCTGTTCGGGCACGATGCGCACCTGCAAGGCAAACGGCGGCAGGGCATCGCACAAAACCGCCGGTGCGATTTTTTTCGCACCGACGGCATACGACAGCGTATCGACGAACGTCATCACGGAAGCGAGAAACGTATCGATGCCTGCGGGTGCGGCAAAGGCAAAATTCACGCCCGGCAGAACAAGACGGGCATCGAGCGAGTCGCGCCACATACCAGCGGCGACCGCCAGCGAATCGAGCGTAAAATCGGTATCGAGCAGATGAAACGCCGTACTGTCCAACCGGAGTTTCATCGTATATTCGTCGGAAGCATTCATCGCCGCCGTCGCATCGAGCGACGATGCGAAAGTTATGGAGTCGTCGGTGAACCGCAAGGTTTTCAAATCGATACGGTCGATTACTCCCGAAAGGCGGGCACAACTCTCGTCGGCAGTAAGACGTCCCTGCAAAGCCATATCGAAACGTATCGCTTCAGCCTCGCTCTGCAAATGTCCGGAAAGCGCTTGGGTGTCGAGCGCCAGCGCGACAGACAAATTTTCATAGCGGTAACCGCCGTAATCGAGCGTATCGACCTGCAAATCAAGAACGGCTTTCATATCGGGTGAAAAGGGGTCGAAGCGGCAGCCTTCGGCAGCGAGCGACATCGAGAGCAGCCCCAAACCCTCGTGCGGCAGAAATTCGGACAGCGGAAATGCAGAAAATTCCACCGCCACCCGATATGCCGTATCGGGGAACAAATAACCGGCATCGAGCGACAACGTTCCGTCGGAGACCGTCCACCCCAAATGAGCGGACGCCGACCTGCCGTTACTGAAATCGGCTTGCGCCGACAGACGCATCGAGTCGGGAATCGCCACGCGCGCACGCAGCGAGCTATCGAGCAACGCAGGGACGAAAGAGAGTTTATCCAAACGGGCGGACATATCGACGTGCGCCGTCAAGCTGTCGGAAAGGGTAAGCGACTTTACTTCGCCGCTCAACAGCATATCGGCGCAGTGCGGCAGCTCGGCGGAAAGACGGTGCAGGCGCAAATCGTCGAGCGCACCGTCGAGCGAGAGTTCGAGCAAGAGCAACTCAAAAGGCAGCTCCGCCGCAGTCGCCGCCAACGAGGGGTCGAACAGCACGGCATCGGCAATGCCCACCGCCGCTGCCAGTTCCGCCGAAAGATTCGCCGAGCCGTCCATCGACAGCACAGAACCGTCGGCATCGACCTCAGCCGACACCATCGAATGCTCCGTTGCCAGTTGCAGCGCCGCCACTTTCACGGCAGCGGAGTCCATCGAAAAAGCAGCTTCGCCGCGACAAACACGCAACCCCGAACGCTCCTGCAACGAAAGCGTCCGCAGCTGCGCCGCCACGGCACTGCCGCAGTTGTAAACGGAATCGAGCGAGAGAGTTACATCGGAAAGCTGTATGCAGTCGGCATCGAAACCGTCGTGCGGGGAGTAATTTTTTCGGGCATATTTCACCTGCGTATCGTCGAGCCGCAAAGCAAGCGCGCGTATCGTCCAAGGCAAAGACGCCGTATCGGGTTCGGCAGCGGGTGCCGGTTCGACCACCGCAGGCACCGCCGCATCGGGGTCGGTCAGGTATTCCACCTCTCCGGTGTGGAGTTGCAACAGCGCCACATCGACCGACTGCCGCCCCAAATCGACAGCCACGCCGTCGATTCCGATTTTTCCGGCAGCCGCCGACAAAAACGACTCGTCGTATGCCCCCTCCATGTCGTAAGCGATATGGGAGATTTCAGCCTGCTGCACGGCAAGACGCCACGCCAACGGCTCCGAAGCAGCCGTATCGGCAGGCGCCGGCTCCGATGCGGGTCGCCCCAAACGCATCGACACCGACCCGTCGGCAAGCCGCAAAAGAGCGGCATCTACCGTTTCGGTGCGGAGGCGCGCCTCCGTATGCAGCAAAGCGGCTTCGCCGAGCTTTACCCGCAGCGAAAATCCGGACGTGTCGGCATAGTTGAAACAAACGTCGTGCAGCGACAATTCCGGTATGACGGCAGCCAAGCGCAGCAGCGGCAGGGCTTCGATTTCGACGTGCCCCCTGCCGAGTGCGCACATCGTATCGCCCTCCGACAAAACGAGGACCCCGCCGAGATCGAGGGTAAACGGGAAACGCAAGCGGAAATCATCGACCGACACTTGCAGCGTATCGTCGGAAACGGCGCTGCAAACCTGCCGCACAGCAAAGCGCTGCACGGGCGGAATATAGAGCAATGCCGCAACCAGCAGGAGAATGCCCACCGGCACGGCAAGTATTATCGCGCCATATTTCAAAACAAGTTTCATTCGTCGTTCGATGCTCCGGCTCGGAGATGCCGGAAAGCCCCCACTATTTCGACATTGTATTTTTTCAACAGATGCCGCCGCCGTTTGTTTCTGCAAACCGATAAAAACGGGTGGCAGCCCTGCCGTATTCTTTTGCCGGAACGGAAACCGCGTCCATGCCGGCTTATCATAATAAGGGCAGGCCGGTATTTCCCGACCTGCCCTTGTTTACCCGAAGCAGGTTATACGCCGAGAGAAGCGGCAACCGCTTTGATTTTTTCTTCGGCGGCAGCCACTGTCTTGTCGTAGTCGGCGCGCGATTTGAGTTCGCCGCTCACTTCGACATAGAATTTGATTTTCGGCTCGGTGCCCGAAGGACGTATCGACACTTTCGTGCCGTCTTCGGTGAAGTATTGCAACACGTTCGAGGTCGTCGGCATATTGAGGGTGTATTTCTCGCCAGCCGTGAAATCCTGAGCCACGAGGGTGGCATAGTCTTTCGCCAATACGACTTTGGAACCGGCAATTTCGGTAATGGGATTCGCGCGGTAATTTTTCATCATGGCTTCGATTTCTTCGGCGCCCGATTTTCCCTTGCGCACCACCGAGATGCCTTTTTCTTTGGAGAATCCGTATTCCACGTAGATGTCCTGCAACATTTCGTACATGGTCTTGCCGTTGTCCTTAGCCCAAGCGGCTATTTCCGCCATGAGGGCGCACGACGACACGGCGTCTTTGTCGCGCACGAAATCTTCTGCCAGGAAGCCGTAGCTCTCCTCACCGCCACCTATATACTGGCGTTTGCCTTCGAGTTCGCGTATCACGGCGGCAATCCATTTGAAGCCGGTATATACGTCGAAGCACTCAATACCGTTGCGGTCGGCTATCTTCTTGATAAGCTCGGTGGTAACGATGGTTTTCACCATATACTCGCCGCCTTTGAGCCGACCGGTGGCTTTGTATTGCGAAATGAGGTAGTTGGTAAAGAGCATGGCGTTCTGGTTGCCGTTTACGAGAATCCACTCACCTTTGTCGTTTTTCAGAGCGATGCCCATGCGGTCGGCATCGGGGTCGGACGCCATGACGATGTCGGCATCGACCTCTTTGGCTTTGCGTATAGCAAGGTCAAGAGCGGCAGGCTCTTCGGGGTTGGGCGACTTCACGGTGGGGAAATCGCCGCTGATAACGTCTTGTTCGGGCACGTGGATAATGTTGGTGAATCCGTATGCCGCCAATGCCATCGGCACGAGTTTCACGCCGGTGCCGTGTATGGGAGTATAGACGATTTTGAGGTCTTTGTGGCGGGCGATGATCTCGGGATTGAGCGAAAGCCCTTTGATGCGGGAAATGAATTTGCGGTCGATTTCGTCGCCGATGATTTCGATCAACGCCTTGTTGCCTTTGAAGTTGATATCGGAAACGGAACGGATTTTATTCACTTCGGAAATGGTGTTTTTGTCGTGCGGCGACACCATTTGCGCACCGTCGTCCCAATAGGCTTTATAGCCGTTGTATTCTTTGGGGTTGTGCGATGCGGTGAGAATGATACCGCTCTGGCAGCCCAGTTCGCGAATGGCGAACGACATTTCGGGTGTGGGCCGCAGTGCGTCGAACAGATATACTTTGATGCCGTTTGCCGAGAAAATATCTGCCGATATTTCTGCGAACTTGCGGCTGTTGTTGCGGCAGTCGTGCCCGATGACGACTTTTATCTGCGGCAGCGATGCAAACTCTTTTTTCAGATAGTTTGCCAATCCCTGCGTAGCGGCGCCCACCGTGTAGATATTCATGCGGTTGGTGCCCACGCCCATGATGCCGCGCAAGCCGCCGGTACCAAATTCAAGGTCTTTGTAGAAGGCTTCGATAAGGTCTGTTTTGTCTTCGTTGTCGAGCAGACGGCGCACTTCGGCGCGCGTTTCGGCGTCGTAACCTTCGCCGAGCCATACCTGCGCCCGGGCGGTTACTTCTTTCAATAATGCTTCGTTTTCCATGTTATTGAGGTTTAATGTTTTTGCAAACTTATGTTACAAATATATAACATTTTTTCGATATTATCAAATGTGCGGTCGAAAAAAAGCAGCGGGCATCAAAATGTTACTTTCAAGCGTTCGCCGGCATCTTTCGCAACAGCACGGTAATACTCTTCGGAATATCCGGGAAATTCCGGCTCGGCAGGCGCTCCGTAGGGATTGTAAAGAAATTTCCCGTCTTTCTCGCGCTTGCGGTTGCCGTCGAGGTATTTCACCAAGAGGTATTCTCCCAATTCACGCCAGCGTGCGGTGGTGGAATCGGCTTGCGTGCGGCTGTAACGGTCGAGCGCGGCAAGGGCTTCTTCCTGTCGGTCGTAGAATATGGCGAGCGCCTCTTTTTCGAGCTGCGGCTGGCGTTCGTTGAATGCGGTTTCCAACTGCTGCTGCAAGGGGCGTATGTCTTCAATCATCAGGCTGTAACGCCCGTATGCCATATTGGCGACCCAGTTATAAACCCAAAACGCCGACGTCCACGACACCTTATACAGCGAGCCGTTTCCTTCACGAAAACAGAGGGGCGCTTCGGTGAGCGCACCGACGTAGAGGGGTACATAGACCGACGTGTTGGCATCATCGACCCCGAACCACAGCACACCCCCGATAGCATCGGGCAGCCACGAACGCTGCTGGGCGACCAACGAAAATCCGGTCTGCTGCGTGGCGATAGCCCGCTCGTTGATATACTCCTCGCCATCGACCTCGAAGGCCATGGGACGAAAACGATACGGCACCTTGAATGCGCCTGCACCGGCATCTTTTGTCATATCGAAAGGCGTGTTTTCGAAATGGTCGCGCATGGCATCTTTCATATCCTGCACCGAAAGACGGCGGGAGGGCTTGATGTAAAGCGGCAGCGGCTTGTCGGATTTACCATATATATAAGGAAGATACTCGTCCATCGTGTTGCTGTATTTGTTGTAGAAGCTCCACACACGCGCCTCGCACGCCCGCAGTTCTTCAAATCCTGCCGGCGCATAGGCTTTTGAAAAACTGAATTCGCTGTTCAACCCGTCGAAATATTTCCGTTCCCGAGCAAAGGATATGACATCGGGCGAATAGAGGCAGTTTTCGGGGTCGTCGAGCGGGAAAGTGTGTATGCGGGAATGGTTGGCATGAGCGGCGATGCAGTCGTCGGGAATGCGCACGGCAACCCACACGGCGCCTTTGGAGTAGCGCCCCTTCCCTATCATTTCCAATATCCAGACTTCATCGGGGTCGGCTATTGAAAAGCTCTCGCCTTCACTGTAATAGCCGTATTTTTTTACCAGCGAAGTCATCACGTTTATCGCTTCGCGCGCCGTCTGGGCGCGCTGCAATGCCAGCGTCATCAACGAGCCGTAGTCGATAATTCCCGTCGTATCGACCAATTCATGGCGTCCGCCGAAAGTCGTCTCGGTAATCGTTACCTGATATTCGTTCATCTGTCCGACCACTTTGTAGGTGTGGGCAGCCTGTGGGATTCTGCCCAACGGCTTGTTCGTGTCGCAATCGCGTATCTCCACCATCGTGCCTCTCGGATAGTCGGCGGCGGGGAAAAACGCCAGCGTGCCGTAATGGGTGTGCGAATCGGCAGCATAAGTGATAAGCGTAGAGCCGTCGGTCGTGGCTTTGCGACCCGCCAGCAGGCTGGTGCAGGCGAATGCCGATGCGGCGGCAAAGAAAAACAGCGTGGTAAACAGTGTTTTTTTCATATTATCATTGTTAGTAATATTATCCGTAAAGGTAAATCTTTTCTTTGAATCTGCGGCTCTCCGTCGGAAAATTTTTCGATACGCTTTTTTCGCAACATTTTTTCCGGCGGAAACGACATTTGTTTTCAAACTTTTTTCTCGAAATAAAAAAATGCTATAAAACTAAAATTTTCATACTATTTTATTGACAATATATGAAAATAATCATATATTTGTGCATTGAAACGCTTCTCCGTGATTTTTTCACGCGACGGAACATTTCCCCAAAAAGGCGCGTGCCCCGACATTCTCATGCAGGGACACGCTAATCAAAAAGGAAATGTTTGCGTTTACCTCCCGTATCGGGACACCTCATATTCAGATATTTCAGAATAAGGGTCGCTTTACGGAGGTTATATAAAGAGGCGTTGCAATACGTTTTTCTAACACTGCCGTACAAGTGAATTAATGCAGATTTTAATTCGCGGGTAAAGTTATATATTTCACATCGCATTCCAAATTTTTTATTCATATTTTTCATTTTTTCTTTATCGGCTTTCCGATTGTAAAAACTCCGCTGCACGATTCATAATCGGCAGATATACAATTCAGAATAAAGAAGCAGGGCTATCGTTCCGAAGTGTTATTCTTCGGAAATTTTCAGCATTCCGCCGAGCAGAAGCATTCGGGTTATTTATCTGAAAAAAGACAAAAAAAAATTGATTGCCTCCCGGCAACCAATCTTTATAAACCTTAAATCTAATACCATGAAAAACACGATGCAAAGATAAAACGTTTTATGTTATAAAACATAATTTTCCAACAGAAAAATTACGCGCATTTAGATTATTTAACTATTCGGTAAAAACAGCAAAAAACGCCCCTCACCATAACGCGCACACTATCTGCTATTTATATCCGTCGTATTCTTCCTGATTGGGAAAAATGCTGTCCCAAATATTGTCTTCGCGCGAAACATAATCCTGATAAAAGAGTGAAAAAGCTCTTTTCTCGTTGTATCCCTTGGCAATGCACCACTCGCTGTAATTGCTTTTCAATTCCTCATCGGCATTCAAAAGCGCATTCCACTGCTCTTCGGCAACCTCCACGTCGGGATATTTCTGTATCAAATCTTCCAGCAGTTCCTCTATATCCATGTAATCCATACATAAAAAATTTTAAGGTTTCCTGTTTTTCAAAGCTCAATTTTCAATCTTTCCGAATAAACGTTTTGCCTGCGTTTTTGTTCAGAAAAACATCGTTTCGATGTTCAAATATATAAAATTTCATTTATCAAGCACAAATTATTGGCAAAAAGTTATCAACAGATGTAAACGAAAAGCCGACGACAAGTCCGCCACCGCTTTATTCATCGGCATTTCGGGGGCGAACAAATTTTGATTTATTTCGAGGATTCGTCGTGATACAAGAACGTTTCGATATTGTATCGGGGACGGCGTTTTACTTCGACATAAATTTTCCCGATGTATTCGCCTATCGTGCCAATGGCTATCAGTATCACGCTGCCCAGAAACCAAAGCGAAAGCATGAGCGACGCCCACCCCTCGACCGTCTCGCCGCAGAAAAACGACACCAACGTGTAGCCCGCCATAACGAGCGTAATGAAAAGTATGATAAATCCCATCGAGGCGATGAGCCGAATGGGTTTTACCGAAAACGAGGTGATGCCGTCGATGGCGAAATTGAGCATTTTGAAAAGGGGATATTTCGACTCGCCGGCGAATCGTTCGTGCCGGTCGTAAAAGACCGTTGCAGTTTTGTAGCCTATCGTGGGAATGATGCCGCGCAGGAACAGGTTGCGTTCGGGATATTCGGCGAGCTGCCGCAGCGCCCGACGGCTCATCAGCCGGAAATCGGCATGATTATAGACCGTGCGCACACCGAGCCACGACATCAACCGGTAAAACGCCTGTGCCGTCGTCCGTTTGAAGAAAGTATCGCTCTTGCGGGTGCGGCGCACGCCATAGACAATATCGGCGCCGGCGGCGAAAGCATCGACCATATCTTCGATGACGGCGGTATCGTCCTGCAAATCGGCATCGATGGAGACGGCGGCATCGCAC
>CANQDQ010000031.1 GCA_947593515.1 uncultured Bacteroidales bacterium
CGCGAGCGGGGACACCCGAACATCGTTACCATAGTCCGGTTCAGAATGTGCTCCGTCGTGTGCATGGGCGGATATTCTTGTTTGTTGTGCTCGTTGAGTTGCGGTTCTTCCATGAGTGGGTGTGTAAGGTGTTAGTCGATAGAAGTTTACCACTTCCAGTCGAGGCGCACGATGTCTTCTTCGATAAGTTCGCTGCCTACCTGTACTTCGATGATTTGCAGGTCGGTAATGGCGCGGACGGCGTGTTTCTGTCCCGCTTTGATGTGTGCCACATAGCCGCGACCCACTTTCGTTTCCACCCCGTCGATAATCAACCGACCTTCGCCGTCGACGAAAGTCCATATTTCCTCGCGGTGATTGTGGTACTGGTAGCTGATGTGGCAGTCGGGTTTGAGGTAGAGCAGTTTTGTCAGGGCTTTGTGTCCGTCGGGAAATTCATTGTAACCCATGACCTTGTAAGTGCCCCATCGGCGTTCTTCGTACATGGGGCGCACCGTCAGCAGGTTGGCATACGATTTCAACTGCGGGCAAGCCTTTTTGTCGCTTACCAAGATGCCGTCGGGACAGGCGGCAACCACGATGTCTTGCGTGCCGAGACAGATGAGCGGCACTTCCGATTCGTTGATGACGTGCGTGTTTGTCGCGTCTTTGCTGATGATAACGTTTCCGAGCGCATTTTCCGACATTTCTTCGGTCAGGCTGTTCCATGTGCCGAGATCTTTCCATTTCCCCTCGAACGGGACGAAAACCGCCGAACACTCTTTTTCCGCTACTTCGCAGTCGAAACTGTTTTGGGGCAGAACGTCGTATTTGGCTCGCAGGGTTTCGTATTTCGATATGCGGATATATCGCTCGATGATGGATTTCATGTATCCGAGCCGGAAAGCGAAAACGCCGCCGTTCCAGTACGCCCCTTCCGCCATGAGCGCGGCAGCCGTTCTTTCATCGGGCTTTTCGATGAAACGGGCTACATGGAGTATTTTTTCTTTTTTATCGGCGGGCTGCGGTACGATGTATCCGTATTCCGTCGAAGGTGCGGTGGGGCGAATGCCCATCAATGCCAGTTCGGCTTTTCCCTCCGCCACGATTCGTGCCATATCGACAACGGCGGAAAAATAGTTTTGTTCGGTATAGGCATCTATGGGCATGACCACTGCGGTCTCGCTGTCGTCGCAATGCTTTTCGTCGAGCAGATAGGTTGCCGCTAACGCCACTGCCGGAAACGTGTCGCGCCGGTCGGGTTCGGTAACGACATCGACGTGGTTGCCGAGCTGGCTGGTAATCGGGTCTTTCTGCGCCACACTCGTGGCAATGGTAATGGGCGCGTCGATGCCGGCTTCTTTTATTTGGCGCACGATACGCTGCAACATCGACTCCGGTGTGCCGTCCGGCGATTTCAGCAGTTTCAAAAATTGTTTCGAGCGGGCTTCGTTCGACAAGGGCCACAGCCCTTTTCCGGAGCCGCCCGACAGCAGAATGATTCTCATGTTCGGTTATTTATTTAAGCTGTTGATGTACCAATCGTATAATTTTTTAACCCCCTCTTCGATGTCGATTCGGTGGTGCCAACCCAAAGCGTGCAGGCGGGAAACGTCGCACAATTTTCGCGGTGTGCCGTCGGGTTTCGAGGCATCGAAATGCAGTGTGCCTTTGTAGCCGACAGTAGTTGCGATAAGCTCTGCCAGCGCGCGAATGGTTATTTCCTTTCCCGTTCCGATGTTGATATGGCAGTTCCGCACTTCGGGCGAGTTGCCGCGCAGGTCCTCGAAATCGACGTGTTCCATGACGAAGACGCAGGCATCTGCCATATCCTCCGACCAGAGAAATTCGCGCAGCGGGCTTCCTGTGCCCCATAGCGTTACGCCGTCGGCGGCTATTCCGTAACCTGCCAATACATTCGTTATCGCTTCTTGGGAGGAGGCTCCGTCGATGCCTTTGACGGGGCGGGCTGCCATATCGGTGCGTATCATCGTCCAGTTGCCTTCGCGCAGGCAGTGCGACAGGAAGATTTTGCGTATCATCGCCGGCAGCACGTGGGAGTTTTCCAAATGGAAATTGTCGTTCGGACCGTAGAGGTTGGTCGGCATCACGGCAATGTAGTCGGTGCCGTATTGCAGGTTGAAGCTCTCGCACATTTTCAGCCCTGCGATTTTGGAGAGGGCGTAGGGTTCGTTGGTATATTCCAGCTCGCCCGTCAGCAGGTATTCTTCCTTGATGGGCTGCGGACAGTTGCGCGGATAGATGCACGTCGAGCCTAAGGCAAGCAGTTTCTTTACGTCGTGCCGGAATGCCTCGACGATGACATTCGTCTGTATTTGCAGGTTTTCATAGATGAAGTCGGCGCGGTAAGTGTTGTTTGCCATGATGCCGCCTACATGGGCAGCGGCAAGTATCACGTATTGCGGACGCTCCTCATCGAAGAATTTTTTGACGGCGCCGGCATCGAGCAGGTCGAGTTCTTGGTGCGTTCTGCCCACGAGCTGCGTGTAACCTTTCGACAGCAGGTTGTTCCAAATGGCGGAACCTACCAGTCCGCGATGCCCAGCCACATATATTTTTGCCGATTTTTCCATATCTCTCGATTTTATTTCGCCGATGACGATTTTACCGCTTCCATGTCGTGCCGTACCATGATTTTTACCAATTCGGCAAAGGGGGTCTTTCGCGGATTCCAGCCCAGCAGGGTTTTGGCTTTGGTCGGATCGCCCAGCAGCTGTTCGACCTCCGCCGGTCGGAAGTATTTCGGGTCGACGGCTATCAATTCCCGTCCCGTGGCGGCATCGTATCCCTTCTCATCGACGCCTTCGCCTTCCCAGCGTATCTCAATGCCCGCCTCTTTGAACGCCAGTGTCGCAAATTCGCGCACTGTGTGGTATTCGCCGGTGGCGATGACAAAATCTTCGGGCGTGTCGTGTTGCAACATCAGCCACATACACTCCACGTAGTCTTTGGCATACCCCCAGTCGCGCAGCGAGTTGAGGTTGCCCAGATAGAGTTTGTCTTGAAGTCCGTGAGCTATACGGGCTGCCGCCAATGAAATTTTGCGCGTAACGAACGTTTCGCCGCGCCGTTCCGATTCATGATTGAAGAGAATCCCGTTTACGGCGAACATTCCGTAAGACTCCCGATAGTTTTTTGTAATCCAGAATCCGTATTGTTTGGCTACGCCATAAGGGGAGCGCGGATAGAATGGAGTTGTTTCTTTCTGCGGAACCTCCTGCACCAGTCCGAACAACTCGGACGTGGAGGCTTGATAGAGGCGGCATTTCTTTTCAAGTCCGAGTATTCGCACGGCTTCCAACAGTCGGAGCGTGCCTACGGCATCGGTTTCTGCCGTATATTCGGGCACGTCGAAAGAGACTTTTACGTGCGATTGCGCCGCCAGATTATATATTTCATCGGGCTTTACGAGTTGTATAATGCGCACCAGCGACGACGAGTCGGTCATGTCGCCGTAGTGCAGGTTTATCAATCGTTTGCGGTGCATATCGCGCACCCACTCATCAAGGTAAAGGTGCTCGATGCGTTCCGTGTTGAACGAGGACGACCGCCGTATGATGCCGTGTACTTCATACCCTTTACTCAAAAGAAATTCGGCAAGGAACGAGCCGTCTTGTCCCGTGATACCTGTAATTAGAGCAATCTTCATATTCAGTATGTTTGTTTTAATAACGAGCAAATATAATAAAAAAGGAATAATTCCTGCGTAAACCGTGAAAAAAGGTTGGAAAAGCCGTTTTTGAAAATGCGTTATCCGACGATGCGGGTGCCTTTGTCCGACGCAAGGGCATCGGCGCGGGTGATGATGACCTCTTTCACTCCGGCATCGATGGCATGAAAAGCGTTTTCGAGTTTGGGTATCATGCCGCCTTGCACC
This sequence comes from uncultured Bacteroidales bacterium, assembly GCA_947593515.1. Taxonomy (GTDB): domain Bacteria; phylum Bacteroidota; class Bacteroidia; order Bacteroidales; family UBA11471; genus Caccoplasma. Next base: position 3,878 of record CANQDQ010000031.1, read on the forward strand.
GTACCGTCGGCTTTCAGCCGTGCGAATGCGGCTTTGTCGATTTGCGGAATGACGCTGTCGTCATCGGCTTCGTCGCGCAGCACTCCTTTTTTTTCGAAACAGTAAATCAGCGTAACGTCGAAAAAAGGGGCGAGAGCTTTGGCAGTTTCGCCGGCTATCGTGTCGGCGTTGGTGTTGAGCAGCTGCCCGTTGCCGTCGTGGGTGAGCGGGGCAAGTACGGGCACGATGCCATCGTGTATGAGGCGCACAAGGGTTTTGCCCCGTGCCGCTTTTACGTCGCCCACGAAGCCGTAATCGACGGCGCCTGTCGGACGTTTCGCCGAGCGGAGTATGTCCATGTCGGCGCCGGTCATGCCCAAGGCGTCGATACCGAGAGCTTGCAATCCGGCGACGATATTCTTGTTCACGAGTCCGCCATACACCATCGTTACCACCCGCAGCATATCGGCATCGGTGATGCGGCGCCCCTCGACCATGCGCACCGGTATGCCGAGCTGTTCGGCAAGTCGGGTCGCCGAGCGTCCGCCGCCGTGTACCAAAAGTTTGTTTCCTTTTATTGCGGCGAAGTCGTGCAGCAGTGTGAGCAGGGTCGCTGCCTCTTCCACGATTTTTCCGCCTACTTTGATGATTGTCAGTTTTTCCATGATGCAAAATTATTCTCCCCCGAATTCCATCAGGTAGGCTTTGATGAAGTCGTCGATGTTCCCGTCCATCACGCCTTGCACGTCGGACGTTTGGTAGTTGGTGCGATGGTCTTTCACCCGCCGGTCGTCGAATACATAGCTGCGTATCTGCGAGCCCCATTCGATTTTTTTCTTGCCGGCTTCCACTTTTGCCTGTTCTTCACGGCGCCGGCGCAGCTCCTTGTCGTAGAGTTGCGAGCGGAGCAGCTGCATGGCGCGTTCTTTGTTTTTGGGTTGGTCGCGCGTTTCGGTGCATTCGATGAGTATCTCCTCCGTTTCGCCGGTATCGGGATTTTTCCAGTTGTAGCGCAGCCGCACGCCCGATTCCACTTTGTTCACATTCTGTCCGCCGGCGCCGCCGCTGCGGAAAGTGTCCCACGAAATGTCTGCCGGATTGATGGCTATCTCTATCGTGTCGTCGACCAGCGGCACGACGAATACCGACGAGAAAGAGGTCATGCGTTTTCCCTGCGCATTGTAGGGTGACACGCGCACCAGCCGGTGCACGCCGTTTTCGCTTTTGAGGTAGCCGTAGGCGTAGTCGCCTTCGATTTCTATGGTGACGCTTTTGATGCCGGCATCGTCGCCGTCGATGATGTGGGTAACGGCGGCTTTGTAGCCGTGTGCCTCGCACCAGCGCAGGTAGAGCCGCATGAGCATTTCCGACCAGTCCTGACTTTCCGTGCCGCCAGCGCCGGAATTGATTTTGAGCACGGCGCCCAGTTTGTCTTCTTCGTGCCGCAGCATATTGCGCAGTTCGAGCGATTCGATGAGGGCGCAGGTGCGGGTGTATATTTCGTCGAGTTCGGCTTCGGTGATGACTTCTTCTTTCACGAAATCGAAAGCGAGTTTCAACTCCTCGACGGCTTTGTCGGCTTCGTCGAATTTCTCAATCCAAAACCGCAGCTCCTTGACTTTTTTCATTTGCGCTTCCGCTTTCTTGCGGTCGTCCCAAAAATCGGGAACGTGCGTGCGCAACTCTTCTTCTTCGACTTGTATCAACTTCGAGTCGATGTCAAAGATACCTCCTCAACGCCAGCTTGCGTTCTTCTGTTTCTTTTAATTGTTCTGCTGTAATCATGGTTATCGTGTTAAGCGTACATGGCTTCTATTTCTGCTTTGTATATGCGGTTGATGACTGCGCGGCGCAGTTTGAGCGTGTCGGTCAGTTCGCCGGTCTCCATACTGAAAGCGCGCGGCAGCAGGGTGAACCGCTTTATTTGCTCGAAGTGGGCGAAGTTGGCTTGCAGCGCGGCGATGCGCTCCTGTATCAACTTTTGGATATTCTGATTCTTTACCAAATCTTCGAGTGCATGGTAACGGATATGCCGCTGGGCGGCATACTCTTTGAGCGCCTCGAAAGCGGGAATGATGATAGCCGTTACATACTTGCGGCAGTCGCCGATGACGGCTACCTGCTCGATGTATTTGTCTTCGCCGAGTTTGGCTTCGAGGGCTTGCGGAGCGATGTATTTTCCGTTCGAGGTCTTGAAAAGGTCTTTTATCCGTTCTGTCAGTACGAGGCTGCTGCCGGCGTCGAGGCGTCCGGCATCGCCCGTGCGGAACCAGCCGTCGGCGGTGAATGCGGCTGCGGTGGCTTCGGGCTTGCTGTAATACCCTTTCATCACGGTGGGACCCTTTACCAATATCTCGTTGTTTTCGCCGATTTTCACCTGCACTTCGGGCAGCGTTTCACCGACCGAACCTATCCGGTAGCCGGTAAGTCCGAAGCACGAAACGGTGGCTGTCGTTTCCGACAGACCGTACCCGTAAAGAATATTGATGCCGCAGCTGTGCAGAAACTCGTTTATCGTGTCGGAGAGCGGCGCGCCTGCCGTCGGGAAAATGTTGCCGTTTTCTATGCCGATGGCTTTGCGCAGCTTGCTGAATACCAGCCTGTCGTACAGGGCGTATTGCAGAGAGAGCAAAAGTGGTACCCGCCGCCGGTTGCGCAGACAGTCGATATTGCGGCGCCGCCCAACGGACAGTGCCCGCGTGAAAAGCGCACGCTGCATTTTCTTGGAGGCGGCGATTTTTTCCTGTACGGCGACATACACTTTTTCCCAGAAGCGGGGCACGCTGCACATCACGGTGGGGCGCACCTCTTTGACGGTCTGCTGTATCTCTTTCGGGTTGAGGTTGATAACCACCCGTATGCCTTTTGTCAGGCAGAAGTAGGTCCACCCCCGCTCGAAAATGTGGGTGAGCGGAAGGAAGCACAGCGATACGTCTTGGTCGGAGCACATGGTCAGCCGTTCGTCGTGCAGCCGCATGGCGGCTTCGTAATTGGCATGAGTGAGCATGACGCCTTTCGATTCGCCGGTCGTCCCCGATGTGTAGATGATAGAGGCGAGGTCGTCGGGCACACGGCTTTCGGCGCACTGCGCCATAAGGCTGTCGCACGCAGGCGTATAGGCTGCCTTTGCGTTGAAGTCGTCGAAGTAAATCGACGTCGTATCGCCGGTGGCACGCTGTACGCGCGGGTCGAAGATGATGATTCGTTTCAGGGTCGGACAACTTGACATCGCTTTGTAAACGGTGTCGTACTGATATTGTTCACCGACGAATACATAACGGATAGCGGCTTCGCGCACGATGTATTCCGCCTGTTCGAGCGAGCCGGTGGGGTAGAGGGGCACGACGACCGCCCGTATGGCGTATGCCGCGAAATCTACGACGAGACTTTCGGGTTTGTTGGGCGTGTAGGTGGCGATGTTTTCCTGTATGCCGACGCCCCATGCAAGCATGGCGCGGGCGGTGCGTTCTATCTGCGACTCGAATTCGCTCCATGATATGGAGATCCATTTTCCGTCGGCATTTTTATAGCGTAAGGCTTCTCTATTTCTGTATTTACGGGCTTGAGCCGTAATCATACGGGAAAGTTGATAAACCATGTTGCGAGCATTTTGTGAAGAATGCCGCAAAGGTACGAATAAAAAACGAAATACGAAAGAAACTTCCTTGCGCCGATGTTTCCGCTATTTCTTTTTGAGGCTTACGCGGCAGGGGTGGTCGAGGTCGTCTTTCCACGCCTGCAAGTGTTCGAACCACGCTTCGGGCGTTTTGTAACCGAATGTCTCTTTCATCGACGTGAACGTGATGTAGTAAGTGAATCCCGTCGTGTTCGGCGCTTGCACCTGATAGAGGTAATTCACCTTGTCTTTGGTTTCATCGACTACGTATTTGGCGGGCAGACAGGTGCCGAGACCTACCGTTTCTTTGGCGTATTTTACGGTGTCGTTTACCGGCCAGTGCGTGCCCCAGCAGCCCACCAATCCTTGATGGTCGCTGTACGACACGGAGCCTGTGATGTCTTGCACGCCGGTGCAGAACGTTTCGTTGCCGAGCGGTTTGTCGAAAATCACATCGACTTGCGCATCGCGGTGTCCGCCGTACAGAATGTAGCGGCAAGTCATATTGAGCCGGCTGTCGCCGTACTGCCAGCCGCGCGCTTCCATATCGACGACGGTGCGCACGGGACCGTATGCCAGAATGCGTCCGGTACGCTCTTTTACCGGCGTTATGTGTATGGCTTTTTTGCTTTTGGCGTCCCACCCTTTGAGGGCGCCGGCGCCGCAGCTTCCGCTGACGAGCAGCACATCGTCGCCGAATCCGGCTGCCAGCTGTTTGTCGTCGGGGTACCAGCCGCTCGGCTCTACTTCAAAACCTTTGTGGAATTTGCCGTATATATCGACCGTCTGTTTCTGGTCGAAGTAGATGCGGTATGCCACGAGTTCCGATTCGAAAGCCGGTCCGTGGTGGTAAAGGTTGTTGTAGATGTTCGTGGTGCCGGGTATGGTGAGGGCATCGATTTTTTTATGCTTGTCGCGCTTGTTGCTTTTGTCGTAAATCTTCATGTCGGCATATACACGGGCGGGATAGCGGTCGGGTGCGGCTTCGGCAGCCGACACGGTGAGCCGCAGCTTCTTTGTGGTCTGCGCCGGCATATCGACAACGAAAGCTATTTCGTCGCCGGCTCCGTCGCGGTCGAGGTCATCGACTTGCGTGGGTATCTCCTTCTCTCCGTTGAAAAGGGTGGCGGATTGTATGTCGAACGCGCACTTCAAATCCTTGACTTGAAGCACGACGGGATAGTCGGGCTTGTCGTTTGTCCACGCGTTTTCTATTTCGACGTAGAGCGTTTTTTCCTGTGCCGTAAGTTGTGCGGCGAGGCACACGGCAAGCAGCGTTGCCGATAATTTGGCGTATCGTTTCATGGTATTTATATATTTGTAATCAGAAAGTAAGGCTTACCACAAGCTGCCACATTTTGTCTTTGCTCGAAAAGTCGCCGGCTAAGATATCTTCCCAACCCGTTTTTGATGTTTGGGTTACGCTGCCGAGCGGGGTGCGGTAGTTGATGCTTGCCCGCAGGTGTTTGAACAGCGCGACACCTACCATGAAATTGAGGCTTACCTGTTTTTTCTGATCGAAAAGTTTTTCGTCGGGAGTGCGGTTCTCTTGTCCGATAAGCGTATATAGTTTTTCACCGAGATTGTCGTTCTTTACATCGAAAGTGAAAGAGGGACCTACTCCGGCAAAGATACCGAAAAGTTTGAACGGTGCGAAGGTGAATTTGGCATAAAGGGGTATATCGATAGAACGGCGTACATAGTTGGTTGTCGAACTGTTGTCGCTGTTCTCGAATTTTGTTTTGCGTTGGAGGTAAAGAACGGAGGCATCGACGGAAAATCCCAACGGCAGTGAAAGTTCTGCCATCGGTCCGATGAAAAATCCCTGATTGTCGTTTGCCTGAATATCGGAGATTAAACCTTTGTAAGAGCTGCCCGTAAAATCCATACCGCCTTTGATACCCCAATCCCAATCGATGGCTTGTGCCTGCAAGGCGACGGTGCACAACATTCCTGCCATACAAAGTGATTTCATGTACTTTTTCATATTCTTCTTTTTTAATAAAAATAAAATCAACGTTTCGCCTTAATGTGCGGAAACCGTATGTTCCAAAATATTGGCACAAAGATAATCGACCGGCGTGCAATATTTACACACCTTATGCAAAAAATAGTTAATGCCCGTTGCCGGATACTTCGGACGCTACGGTCGGCTGACGCCATACACGGCATTGCTGCCGAGTTCTTCCTCGATGCGGAGCAGCCGGTTGTATTTGGCGGTGCGGTCGGTGCGGGAGAGTGAGCCGGTCTTTATCTGTCCGGCATTCACGGCTACGGCTATGTCGGCAATGGTCGTGTCCTCCGTTTCGCCCGAGCGGTGCGAAATAATGGCGGCAAAACCGTTGCGGTGCGCCATTTCTACGGCACGCAGCGTTTCGGTAAGCGTACCTATCTGATTTACTTTCACAAGAATGGCATTTCCGCAGCGCTCGCGTATGCCGCGTGCGAGGTATTCGGTGTTGGTTACGAACAGGTCGTCGCCCACCAATTGACAGCGGTCGCCGATGCGCTCGGTCAGCTGCCGCCACCCTTCCCAGTCGTTTTCACTCATGCCGTCTTCTATCGAGTCGATAGGATACTGTTCCACGAGTTTGCTCAGGTATTCGATTTGTTCCTGCGGGGTGCGTTTCACGCCTTTTTTCCCCTCGAATCGGGTGTAGTCGTATATGCCGTTGTCGAAAAATTCCGATGCGGCGCAGTCGAGTCCCAGACGCACATCTTCGCCCGGGCGGTAGCCGGCGCGCTCTATGGCGGACACTATCGTTTCCAAAACCTCTTCGGTGCTGCCGAATGCCGGCGCAAAGCCGCCTTCATCGCCTACGGCGGTACTCAGCCCCTTGTCGTGGAGAATGGATTTCAGTGCGTGAAATATTTCCGCGCCCATACGCACGCCCTCACGTAGCGACGGCGCGCCGACAGGGCGTATCATAAATTCCTGAAAAGCGATAGGCGCATCGGAATGCGAACCGCCATTGACGATATTCATCATGGGCACGGGCATGACGTGGCTGTCGATGCCGCCGATGTAAGCGTAGAGTGGACGTCCGACAGCAAGTGCGGCGGCGTGGGCGGTCGCCAGCGATACGCCGAGAATGGCGTTGGCGCCGAGCCGCGATTTGTTGGGCGTGCCGTCGAGTTCGATCATCAGCCGGTCGATGCCCGCTTGGTCGAACACGCAGAGCCCTGCCACGGCAGCGGCTATTTCGGTATTGACGTGGGCAACGGCGCGTTGTACGCCTTTGCCGCCGAATCGGCTTTTGTCGCCGTCGCGCAGCTCTATGGCTTCGTTCACGCCCGTCGAGGCTCCCGACGGAACGGAGGCTCTGCCCATGATACCCGACTCCAAAACCACATCGACTTCGACGGTCGGATTCCCGCGCGAATCCAAAATTTCCCGTCCCTTTATTTCCTTTATTTTCATAATGCAACAGTTTTTATTTGCAAATATAACATTCCACCCGCATATTTGTTACACCTTTCGCCCGATAATTTTCAAAAGGGCAAGTCATATCCGGCTTGGTTTTCGCAAGCGACATTCACAGACATCGCCGATTCAGAGGAAGCAATATCTTTTATTTTTCCCCGATACAGCTTGTAGGTAGATAAATCTTCGATTTCAAGTTTCCGCTTTTTAGAGAGTTCAAGATATTCCTTTTCTGAATCTATGCCGAGAAACCGCCGATTCAGCAGACAGGCTGCAATGCCGGTGGTACTACTTCCGGTAAAGGGATCGAGAATCCATTCCCCCTCTCGGGTAGATGCCATAATAATGCGCGACAACAAAGAAAGAGGTTTTTGTGTCGGGTGTTTTCCGCAAGATTTTTCCCAACGGACAATAGCCGGAAGAGTCCAAACGTCAGTCATCTGTTTACCGCCGTTGATCTGCTTCATGAGTTGGTAGTTGTAAAAATGCGGAACTTTCGCGGACTTTCGAGCCCAAATGATAAATTCCGAAGAAAAAGTGAAATACCGGCATGAAATATTGGGCGGCGGATTGGTTTTCGCCCATGTTATTACATTGAGAATTTTGAAGCCCAGTTTGGTTAATTGGTCGGCTACGGAAAATATATTGTGGTAAGTGCCGCTAATCCAGATGGTGCCGTTTTCTTTTAATTTGTCTTTGCATAACGACAGCCATGCTTTGTTGAAAGAATCGATATAGGCTGAATCGCCGCCCTTGTCCCATTCTCCTTTGTCCACGCATACGATTTCTCCGCTTTGTACGCTGATGCCTCCATTCGATAAGAAATAAGGGGGATCCGCAAATATCATATCGAATTTGAACTCGAATTTGGACAAGAGTTCTAAGGTATTCCCCTGTAAGAGAGTAAATGATCGATCGCGCGAGCGAAAAAAAGGTACAATCATTTTATTTGCAATCGGGTTATAAAGTCGGTTACGGTTGTGAGATTATAGATGCTCGGAATGGCATAAAATGCTTCTTCCAATTTGCTTTGAGCCGATTTCCAGCCTATTCCGTCGGTTATCCACACAAATTCAAAATGGGGAAACTGATTTATTTTGGGTGCCAGTTCTGAATAAGAGCGGGCTACTTCGTTTAATTTTGAGCCGCCGCCACTATAAAAATTGACCTCTATCAAATAGGTTTTGCGGGGTGTCTCGACGACGAAATCGAATCTTTTTAGATCTTCTCCTAAACAACTCATTTCTGCAAATTCCGAAGAATACACCTCCCGACGAAAAGGAATGTTGTTGGACCTGAATAGTGTTTCGATTCTGTTCTCCATAATGTGCCCGCTCCTGTTTTTACGAGCGTTTGAGTCTAATCCGGTTTCGATACCGAATACATAATCGACTAAATTGGTGATCTGTTTATTTTGAAAAACGCGCTTTAATCCGGTGCTTTCGATATATTCCACGACCCCTTCCGGCGTTTTGAAGAAGTCCTCTATCAGACGGATATTCCCATTTCTGTCGATTACCTTTTTCTTATCTGCGGTGCGCACGGCGATAAGAATATCCAGTACGCTGAACACGTTTTTATTTTCGTTCCAAAGGTTTCGTATGGCACTTGCCATATCCTCTTTCCCAATCAAATAATTCAATTGATTCAATTTGATGGATATGGCATTTACGTTTGCTTCTATTTTCGTAAAGTCGGAAAAGAAATTTAATGTGGCGTTCGTCTCTGCCAGTTGAGACATGAACTCTCTAAATTCTTTTTCGGTATGCGCTTTGTTCATAACTGTGATGCTGGGATATAAATTTGTTGTCTGTCCGCAGAGTGGTATAGTTTCTTATCAATAATTCTGTTAGGAGACCTCTTTTATCGGGATTTGCATTGACCATGCGGGTGGCATAGACTCTTTCGATATAGAAATCTTTATACAGGTCGTCTAAAAAAGTGTCATGGGGATCAGCTCCTTTACAATCGGCATTGCTCAACATCAGCAAACATTGTCTGTCGGATAGTCGGCGAAAGAAGTTTCTCAAACGAATCTGCTCCCCATCGTCGAATTTTTCTTTTGCATACGAGTTGAAACTCGATGTTTCGGTTAAAGGGCGGTACGGAGGATCGAAATAGACAAACGTATGGGGAGTTACGTATTTTTCTATCTGCTCGAAATCGCCGTTCAATAGGGTCGCCCTTTGCAGGAGTTCGCTATTGGCATAAATCGTTTCGGCGTCGTATATGGAAGGATTCCGGTATTTCCCGAAAGGAACATTGTATTCGCCTTTGGAGTTTACCCGATATAATCCGTTGAAGCACGTATGATTCAAGAAAATAAAATATACGCTGTTCTCTATGGCGGATAGATTCCCTCGATTGAAACGCGTCCGAATATCCAGATAAAAGGTTTTTCGCTCGCTCTCTTTTTTAATGGAGTCGTATTCGGTTTTGATTTTCTGCAACTCTTCGACGAGAAGGGTCGGCGTATCTTTGATGGTTTGATAGGCGTTGATTAAGTTGCTGTTCAAATCATTGATAACCGCCGATTTTATATTGGGAAATTTTTGCAGCATAAAAAAGAACATTGCCCCTCCGCCAACGAAAGGTTCGATGTAGGTAACATCGGATATTTCAGCAAAATTTGCGGGCAATAGGCTTTCTAAGGCAGAAAGGAGCTGCTTTTTCCCTCCGACCCATTTAACGAATGGCTTGGCTTTGTTCGGCATTGGCGGTTGTCTTGTGTACGGCAAAGATAACTATTTATTGAAAAGATGATCGTTTTGAGTGCGAAAAGATATGAACATATAAAAAAACGCGGGGTGCTGTTGCGCCCCGCGTTTCGTATCGAAAGAGGTTTTCGTTTAGAGTTTCGGACCGGCAGCCACGAGAGCTTTTCCGGCTTCGTTTCCGGTGAATTTGGCGAAGTTTTTGATAAAACGTTCTGCCAAATCTTTGGCTTTAACGTCCCAGTCGGCGGCATTGGCGTAAGTGTCGCGCGGGTCGAGAATGTTTTTGTCCACGCCCGGAAGTTCGGTAGGCACTTTGAAGTCGAAATAGGGAATCGATTTCGTGGCGGCTTTTTCGATGGAGCCGTCGAGAATGGCATCGATGATACCGCGCGTGTCGCGTATCGAGATACGTTTTCCCGTACCGTTCCAGCCCGTGTTCACGAGGTAGGCTTTTGCGCCGGTCTTTTCCATTTTTTTCACCAGTTCTTCGGCGTATTTGGTGGGGTGCAGCGAAAGGAAGGCTGCGCCGAAGCAAGCCGAGAACGTGGGAGTCGGTTCGGTGATGCCGCGCTCGGTACCAGCCAGTTTGGCGGTGAAGCCCGAGAGGAAATAGTATTGAGCCTGTTCGGGGGTGAGTATCGAGACGGGAGGCAGTACGCCGAAAGCGTCGGCCGACAGGAAGATTACCTGTTTGGCGTGCGGACCTTTCGATACCGGTTTCACGATGTTTTCGATATGGTATATCGGGTACGATACGCGGGTGTTTTCGGTTACGCTCTTGTCGGCGAAATCGATTTTACCGTTGGCATCGACGGTAACGTTTTCGAGCAGGGCGTCGCGTTTGATGGCGTTGTAGATGTCGGGTTCGCTCTCTTTGTCGAGGTTGATGACTTTGGCGTAGCAGCCGCCCTCGTAGTTGAACACGCCTTCATCGTCCCAGCCGTGTTCGTCGTCGCCGATGAGTTTCCGTTTGGGGTCGGTGGAGAGGGTGGTTTTGCCCGTTCCGGAGAGTCCGAAGAAGATAGCCGAGCTTTTGCCGTCCATGCTCGTGTTTGCCGAGCAGTGCATCGAGGCGATGCCGCGCAGGGGGTTGAAGTAGTTCATCATCGAGAACATACCTTTCTTCATTTCGCCGCCGTACCACGTGTTGAGGATTACCTGCTCTTTGGTCGTCAGGTTGAAGACAACGGCGGTTTCGGAGTTGAGGCCCAGCTCTTTATAGTTTTCTACTTTGGCTTTCGAGGCGTTATATACGATGAAATCGGGTTCGAAGTTTTCGAGTTCCGATTTATCGGGACGGATAAACATATTGGTTACGAAGTGAGCCTGCCATGCTACTTCCATGATGAAGCGCACTTTCAGGCAGGTGGCTTTATTGGCGCCGCAGTAACCATCGACCACGTAGAGTTTTTTGTTCGACAACTCTTTGGTAGCCAGATTTTTCAAGGCTTTCCACGTTTCCGGAGTTACCGGTTTGTTGTCGTTTTTGTAAGCGTCCGACGTCCACCACACGGTGTTTTTGCTCGTTTCGTCCATGACAAGGAATTTGTCTTTGGGCGAACGACCGGTGTAGATACCCGTCATCACGTTTACTGCGCCCAACTCGGTTACCTGACCTTTTTCAAAGCCTTCGAGTCCGGGCTTCGTTTCTTCGGCATAGAGTTGTTCGAACGAAGGATTGTGCAGAATCTCTTTTACCCCTTCGATGCCGTACTTAGTTAAGTCTAACTTCGTCATTTTCATTAAAATTAATTTGACCTATGAAAAATTTTTCGATTTGTTCTACTGAATCGACAACAAAGGTAATACAAATTCTCCTAATAATTTTGCGATTAAGAAAAATTTTCTTTAATAGAGGAATTTTTATTCCGATGAAGACGAAA
>CANQDQ010000032.1 GCA_947593515.1 uncultured Bacteroidales bacterium
AGGAGCTTCATGTAGAGGGTTATGGCTTCGCGGATTTCTTCTTTGACGATGTATTCGTCGGCGGTGTGCGAACGCTCCGAGCTGCCCGGACCTATTTTTACGGTGGTAAAAGGCATCAGCGCCTGATCGGAGAGCGTGGGCGAGCCGAAAGGTTCGAGTCCCAGCATGGCGGCGCGCTGCATGAAAGGGTGGTCGCAGTCGATGCGCGACGAGTTGAGACGGAACGAACGCGGGGTGATGTCGCAGGCTATGGCGTCGCGCAGCAGCACGAAGGCTTCTTCGTTGCGGTAGAGTTCGTTGGTGCGCACATCGACCACAAACTCGCAGCGGTCGGGCACGACATTGTGCTGCGTCCCCGCCTTTATCTGAGTAACGGTGAGTTTCACGGGGCCCAGCATTTTCGATACTTTCGGGAAAGAGAAATTCCGAAACTCCTCGATGACGGGCAGCGCTTCGTAAATGGCATTTACGCCCTCGTTGCGGGCAGCGTGCCCCGCTTTTCCATGCACCACGCAGTCGAGCACCATCAAGCCTTTTTCACCGATGGCGGGGCGCATACCCGTAGGTTCGCCCACTACGCCGAAGGTAATCGGGGGCAACTCTTTCAGGGCGAGGGCGACGCCTTTTTCGCCCGACACTTCCTCTTCGGCACTTGCTAAAAAAATAAGGTTGTAGGGTTGCAGGCGGTACGACAGTGCCATGAACACGTGCAGCAGCGAAACCAGTGAAGCGCCGGCGTCGTTACTGCCCAAGCCGTAGATGCGTCCGTCTTCTTCGCGCGCTTCAAAGGCGCGCCCCTCCCATCCTTCGACCGGCCGCACGGTGTCGTGATGCGAATTGAGCAACAGGGTGGGACGCGTCATTTCATATCCCGACGCCATTGCCCATACGTTGTTGCCCGTGCGGTGCGGCTCGAATCCGTTTTTGTGCAGGTAGTCGGCTATGATGTCGGCGGTCGCCCCTTCGTCCCGACTGACGGAGGGGGTCTCTATCAGTTTGCGGAGCAGGTCTGTCGCCGGATAAAAAAGGTCGTTTGCGTCGGTCATGCCTCTGTATTTATTTATTTTCGAAGTAGCTGTCGAGTATTTCTTGGGCGGCGAGGAACGGACTTTGTTCGGAACGGAGCACCAATTCTTCTTTTTCAGCCAACAATCTGGCGATGTGCGGGTTGCGGTAGAAGTGCGCTCGCAGCTGTTCGTCTATCGTTTCGCTCATCCAGTATTTCGACTGTTCCACGCGCTTGCGGTCGAAGTAGCCGTTTTTCTTTACGAAAGCGATGTAGTCGTCAATCATTTTCCACACTTCGCCGATGCCTATTTCGTAGTAGCCCGAATAGGTAAGCACCTGCGGCTGCCAGCCCGACGGCGGCATGGGAAAGAGGTGCAGCGCGTTGCGGAAATGCGCCTGTGCGAGTTTGGCTTTTTCGATGTTGTTGCCGTCGGCTTTGTTGATAACGATGCCGTCGGCCATCTCCATGATGCCGCGCTTGATGCCCTGCAATTCGTCGCCCGTGCCCGCTAGCTGTATGAGCAGGAAGAAATCGACCATCGAATGTACGGCGGTTTCCGACTGCCCTACGCCCACCGTTTCCACGAAAATGGTATCGAAGCCGGCTGCTTCGCAGAGAATAATCGTTTCGCGCGTTTTGCGCGCCACCCCGCCCAATGAACCTGCCGACGGCGAAGGACGTATGAATGCCTCTTTCTGTTGCGAGAGGCGCTCCATGCGGGTTTTGTCGCCCAAAATGCTCCCTTTCGAGCGTTCGCTGCTGGGGTCGATTGCCAGCACCGCCAGCTTGCCGCCGCGTTGCAGCACGTGCAGACCGAAAGCGTCGATAGAGGTGCTTTTTCCCGAACCGGGTACGCCGGTGATGCCTATCCGCACCGATTTTCCCGCGTAGGGCAGGCATTTGGCAATGACCTCCTGCGCCACGCTCTGGTGTTCGGCGAGCTGGCTTTCTATCAGTGTTACCGCCTGACTCAGTACGGTAATGTTGCCTTTGCGTATCTGCTCCACGTATTCGGCGGCGGAATACTCCTGCCTCCGGCATTTCATACGGGCTGCCAGATAGGGATTGACCGAAGGGGGCTGGCTCACGCCTTTATTGACGGATAGTCCGGCATATTTGCCGCTGTTCTCGATGTGTTCCATGCGGGTAGATATTTATCGCAGCGTTGCTGTCGGTTGTTCGTCGTCACTGTCTGAACGGTTTTCGGGCTGCACGACACCTCGTATTTGCAGAACGGTGCGGTCGGGCTTCGTGTTGGTATAGACGAAAATGTTTTTGACGAATTCGCCCGGTCGTCCTTTGGCTTTGTAGACAACTTTTATTTCCGCCGTATCGTTCGGGGCAATGGGGTAAGTCGGATAGCTCGGCACCGTGCAGCCGCAGGAGGCTTGTGCCCGAATGATGACCAGCGGCGATTTGCCGGTATTTACGAAACGGAATGTACATACGGCGTTGCCGTTTTTTTCGTATATCGTGCCGAAGTCGTGCACCAACTTTTCAAATTCGATTTTTGTCGATTTGCGTTCTGCCTGCACGGGCACGCATATCCATGCAGCCAGCAGACAAAGGAGGATAGTCGATTTGCGTATCATGGTGGTATTCGTTTTTGAAATAGTTTTTACAAAAATACAATTTTCTTTTTATTTCGTTCATTCGCCCTGCGGAATAATCGTCGGGCAGCGGTTACAACCCGAACATATCGCGGTAGAGGTCGAGAGCGATGTATATTTCGTCGCGCGTGGCAGTTTGGTCGATGACCACCTGCCCGATGTCCGACAAGAGGGTGAAGTTCACCGCGTCGGCATTGTTTTTCTTGTCGTGCGTCATGCGCTCGTACAGGTATTCGTAGTCGTTGCAGGTGATGGCGAACACGCCGTAATTGCTCCGCACATACTCGGCGAAACGGCGCAGGGTGTCGAGCGGGAATTGCAGTTTCCGGTGCGACAGCAGCAGTTCGCACACCAGCCCCCACGCCACAGCATAGCCGTGCTGCACCGGACGTTTGCGTTGCAGCGAAAGGCTCTCGAATGCGTGTCCCACCGTGTGTCCGAGATTGAGTGACTTGCGGATATTCGCCTCGAAGGGGTCTTCGGCGACGACGTGCTGTTTCACGGCGACAGACTCTTCGAGGCGGGCAAGCATCGCTTCGCTGTCGGGGCAGGCAAGGTCGGTGTCAAACAGCCGCTCATAGATTTCGCGCCGGCTGATAAGCCCGTGTTTCAGCATTTCGGCGAATCCCGAAAGGAGATGTTCTTTCGAGAGCGTGCGGAAAAATGCAGTTGAAACGAGCACTGCCTCTGCGGGAGCGAAGACGCCGATTTCGTTTTTCAATCCGTTGAAATTGATACCGGTCTTTCCTCCTATCGCCGCATCGACGGCGCCCAGCAGGGTGGTGGGTATGTTGATGTAGCGGATTCCCCGTTTGAACGTGGAGGCGGCGAATCCGCCCAAGTCGGTAACCATGCCGCCGCCCAGATTTATCATCAGGGAGTGGCGGGAGGCGTGGCGGGTGCTCAGCTCCTGCCATACCGATGCCAGCGATTCGAGCGTCTTGTGGGTGTCGTCGGGCAGTATGTTGATGCGACGGGCGGAGGCGAGAGCGCGGCTCTCGGAGAGTAGCGGCAGGCAGTGGCACCCTGTGTTGTCGTCGGTGAGAATGAACAGACGGTCGTGCGCACAGCCCGCTACGATTTCGTCGAGCGCGGCAGCGATATTTCGGGTGAAAAGAACTTGTTGTGCCATATCGTTCAATGGTTGAGATTACGGTATATCGTGTCGAAGTCGGCAGCCAGCGTCGTCATGTCGGGCAGGAGCATATCGGCACCGGCGTCGAGCAGCACCTTGTCGGCGAGCGGACCCGTATTGACGGCAACGGTGAAGATGTGCGCCGCCGTACCGGCTTCCACGCCGAGCGGGGCATTCTCCACCACGAGAGCCTGCCAAGCCTCTACACCGGCTTTTTTCAAGCCCATCAGATAGGGTTCGGGGTGGGGTTTGCCGTATTTCACGTCGAACGCCGTAACCATCGTTTGCGGCGAAAAAATGTCGGGGTAGTCGCGGTTCAGTTTTCCGAGCAGCGACTGTTGTCCCGAGCCGGTAACCAATACGGGGGTAAGCCCGTGCGCTTTCACTTCGTGCAAAAAGTCGGCTGCACCCGGCATGGGGCGGGCAACGCCTTTGGCTGCAAACAGTTCGGTTTTGTGATGGTATATCGACTCTTTCTCGGCGTCGGTGGCATCGCGTCCGTATTCGCGATTGAAAATCAAGTCGATGGTCGAAGCGCCCGTGCGCCCTTCGTACATGAAAAATTCTTCGCGCGTACAGGGTATGCCCAGCGAGGCGATGGCTTCGTACCATGCGGCGGCGTGGTAGGGCATCGAGTCGTAGAGCACGCCGTCCATGTCGATGAGCACCGCCCGCAGGTCGATTCGGGTGAATCCCGTCCTTGCTAAATATGTCGATTTCTTGTTTTGCATAGCCATAATTCAAGACAAAAGTACAAACTATTTGCCACACGTCGGAAAAAAGCGGATAAAAAAGAAAAATTTTCTATATTTGTATTCTTAATTATGTTTGCCATGAAACGGAAAATTATTGTCTTGTCGCTGTTCATTGCCTCCGCCTTGTGCCTGTCGGCACAGAAGAAAACGGAGGGGCGTTACGAACTGATAAAAAACATGCCGGTCTATTACGAAACCCTGCGCAGTGAATTAACCTTCCCCGACGCATGGGGCAATTCGCGGATAAAGTCGTTTCCGAAATGGCGCAGGGAGGCGCGGAAAATTCTTACGGAGTGTTTGCAGCGCGCCCCGCGTCCGGCCGACGATTTCGATTACAAGGTCGTCGCCACCGAACAGCGCGACGGCTATCGCGCCGAGAAAATAGAGTTCAATATCTCTGCCTACACCCGCATACCCGCCTACCTGCTCGTGCCCGACGGCGAGGGTCCGTTTCCCGCATTGGTGGTGCTGCACGACCACGGGGCGCATTTCTCGATAGGTAAAGAGAAGAATGTGCGCCCCTTCGGGGTCGATGATGCCGTGATGCAGGACGCCCGCCGCTGGGCGGAAAATTGTTACGAAGGCGTGTTCGTGGGCGATTTTTTTGCCGCGCATGGCTATGTCGTGCTGGCAATCGATGCTTTCTTTTGGGGCGAGCGGGGACGTCAGGACGGCGTGAAATATGAAGCGCAGGAAGCCGTGTCCGCCAATTTCCTGCAAATGGGCATGAGCTGGTGCGGCTATATTACATACGACGACGTAGCGAGTGTCGATTTTCTGGCGGCGCTGCCGTTCGTCGATGCCAAGTCTATCGGCGCGGTGGGCTTTTCGATGGGAGCGCATCGGGCGTGGATGCTCTCCGCCATGACCGACAAGGTATATGCCACCGCCGCCATTTGCTGGCTCAATACGTCGGAATACCTGCTCTCCGTGAACAACAACCAAAGCAAGGGGCAGTCGGCTTATTCGATGATAGTGCCCGAGTTGCGCAACCATCTCGACTATCCTCACGTGGCGTCGATTATCTGCCCGAAACCGTTTCTGATGTTCAACGGCGCATACGACAAACTTTTTCCCGTGCAGGGTACGCGCGACGCTTTCGACATTCTCGAAAAAACGTGGCAGAGCCAACACGTCGTCGACCGGCTGCAAACCAAAATCTGGGACACGCCGCACACCTTCAACCGCGCCATGCAGGCGGAAGTGCTGCAATTTCTCGACAAGCATCTGAAACATTAATTCCGCTCCCGATATGCCTCTTTTTGCCGACGTCATACTGCCGTTGCCGCTGCCGAAATATTTTACCTACCGCATACCCGAAGCGTGGCGCGAAAGCCTCGTGGCGGGCAGTCGCGTCGTCGTGCCGTTCGGGCGCACTCGCTTTTACACGGCGATAGTCGTGCACACGCACAACCTCGCGCCGAAAGATTACGAAACGAAAGAGATTTCGACCCTGCTCGATGCCCAGCCCGTGCTGCGGCGTCCGCAATTGCAGTTTTGGGAGTGGATAGCCGATTACTACCTCTGCGCGGTGGGCGATGTTTTCAAGGCGGCGATACCGTCGGGTCTGAAAATCGAGAGCGAAACGCAGGTCGCCCCCAATCCCGAATACGTCGCCGACGACGGTACACTGCTCAAAGAGCGGGAGTCGCTCCTGCTCGATACGCTCCTGCAAAAGGGCAAGATGAACGTGCAGGAGTTGGAGCGGGAGAGCGGGCTGCGCAACACCCTTCCCGTGATACGGACGCTGCTCGAACGGGGGGCGATTCTCATTTCGGAGGAGATGCAGTACCGCTACAAGCCGCGCACCGAAGTGTATGTGCGGGTGCGCATCGCCCGCGAGGAGCGGGAAAAACTCCGTGAAACGTTCGAGGCGTTGAAGTCGGCGAAGAAGCAGATACGCCTGTTGATGACCTACCTCGATATGTCGGGCTTCATGCGGCGTGACGCGATGCGCGAAGTGTCGCGGCGGGAGTTGTTGGAGTGCGCGGAGGTGTCGCCGCAGATACTCGCCGCCCTGACGGAGAAAGGCATCTTCGAGTGTTACCGCAAGGAGGTGAGCCGCTTTGCGCAGGAAACGCTGCGCACCGAACCGCTGCACCGGCTCACGCCCGTACAGCAGGAGGCTTACGACCGCATCGTCGAGAACTTCGCCCGAAAGTCGGTTACCCTGCTGCACGGTGTTACCTCGTGCGGCAAGACCGAAATATATATGCACCTCATCGACGCCGTCGTGCGGCAGGGACGGCAAGTCCTTTACCTCGTACCCGAAATCGCGCTCACCACGCAGTTGGCGGCACGCTTGCAGCGGGTATTCGGGCGGCACTTGGCGGTCTACCACTCCAAATTCACCGACGGCGAGCGGGTAGAGATATGGAACAACCTGCTGCACGACAGCGAAATACAAATTGTTCTCGGCGTGCGCTCGGCAGTCTTTCTGCCGTTCCGCGACTTGGGGCTTGTCATCGTCGATGAGGAGCACGAGACGAGCTACAAGCAGCAGGAGCCGGCGCCACGCTACCATGCCCGCAACGCCGCTATCGTGCTGGCTTCGATGCACGGGGCGAAGACCCTTTTGGGCACGGCGACCCCTTCGGTCGAGAGTTATTACAATGCGCAAAGCGGAAAATACGGGTTGGTGGGACTCGCCGTCCGTTACGAGGAAATAGAGCTGCCGCGCATACTCGTCGTCGATACGGGCGACCTCCGCCGCAAACGCCGCCTTGCCCGCGACAGCAACCTTTCGCCCCAACTCGTGGAGATAAGTCGCGACGCCCAGCAAAAAGGCGAACAGGTGATATTCTTCCAAAATCGGCGCGGGTACGCCCCCATGGCAGAGTGCCGCCTCTGTGCGTGGACGCCCCGCTGCGAGCGCTGCGACGTGAGCCTTACCTACCACAAATACGCCGGTGCGCTCGTGTGCCACTATTGCGGCTACACGCAGCCGCTGCCCCACGTGTGTCCCTCTTGCGGCGAAGCGAGCATCGAGATACGGGGCTTCGGCACCGAACGCGTCGAGGAGGAGGTGGAGCGCGCTTTCCCCGACACTGCCATTACGCGCATGGACCTCGACACCACCCGTTCGCGCAAGGCTTACGAACAGATGATTGCCGACTTCGAGCAGCAGAAAAGCCGGATACTCATCGGCACGCAGATGGTTACGAAAGGGCTCGACTTCGACCACGTGAGTGTCGTGGGCATTCTCAATGCCGATATGCTGCTCAACTATCCCGACTTCCGCGCTCACGAGCGGGCTTTCCAGATGATGGAACAGGTGGCGGGACGCGCCGGCAGACGCAACCGGCAGGGCACCGTGCTTTTGCAGACCGCCTGCCCGCAGCACCCCGTCATCGCGCAGGTGGTGCGCCACGACTACGCCGCCATGTACGCCGCCCAGATAGCCGAGCGCGAACAGTTTGCCTATCCGCCCTTTTCGCGCCTTATTTACATCTATTTCAAGCACCGCGACGAAACCGTCGTGCAGGCAGCCGCCGATGCCTACGTGCGCGAAGCGGCGCCCGTTTTCGGCAGTCGCCTTTCGTCGCCCCACACGCCGCCCGTAGCCCGCATACAGAACAGCTACATTCGCCGCGTCATGCTCAAAGTGGAAACCGCCGCCTCCGTGCGCAAAGTGCGCGAAGCCCTGCACCTCGCACACGAACACCTCGCCGCCGACCCGCGCTTCCGCACCCTCACTCTCTACTACGACGTCGATCCCATGTAATGAGAAAATAATTGACAGCGAACGCGGAAACAGATGAACTTGCTGTTTGAATCTGCCAAAATAATAACTTGATTATTTGCGAATTTCAAGGATAATCGTTATATTTGCGTAGAATTTACATTGGGAAGGTGTGTTATGAAACGGCAAGAAGAATACGTATCTTTATTGCAGAACCATAGCGACGAGCTTCGCTCGGAGTTTGGCGTTACTTCATTGCGCATATTCGGTTCGGTTGCGCGCAATGAGCAGCACGACGGAAGTGATGTGGATATTTGCGTCGAGATGCGACCCAAAATCTTCCTGTTGATTGCATTGAAAGACAAACTCGAACAACTGCTCGGCTGCCCGGTCGATGTAGTCCGCCGTCATCGCAATATGAACCCTATCCTCGAAGAGGAGATAAACCGTAGCAGCGTCTATGTATTCTGATTCCAATCGCCGTGTGTTGTCGATATTTCGTCAGATAGAGTCAGCCATTTTGCTGATTCGAGAATGGAATGTCGGCATAAGCGACATCGATGACTATCTGCGTCAGCCGAACGGTGTGCAGGTGCTGTCGGCAACGTGTATGCAGTTGCAAGCTATCGGCGAGGGTGTCAAGAATATAGACAAACATACAAAAGGCGGGTTGTTGCCGCAGCGTCCTGAAATTCCGTGGAAGCAGGTAATGGGTCTGCGTAACCACATCGCTCACGGCTATTTCGAAATCGATGCCGAAATTATCTACCACACTGTACAAGAGGATATTGAGCCGTTATTGTCAGCCGTGCGTTTCTTTATTGCCGAGTTGAGTAAATAATCAATCTGTTATCCATAACAATTAGTAGGGCACAACACCTCGCCGCCGACCCACGCTTCCGTACCCTCATTCTCTACTGCGACGTCGATCCCATGTAAGGCAAAAACACTTTTCTAAAGGTGAAATTTTGTAGAAAATTCGCTTTTCTAAAAGTGTTTCGTTATATTTGCAACGAAATAAATAAATTACGCTGCTATGGATTACGCAGATATTCAACCATTAGTAAGTGCGTTTCATCGTAAACTCGCCGCAACCGATTTGCGATTCAAACGTTATTTGTATGACCGCA
Organism: uncultured Bacteroidales bacterium; assembly: GCA_947593515.1. Classification (GTDB taxonomy): domain Bacteria; phylum Bacteroidota; class Bacteroidia; order Bacteroidales; family UBA11471; genus Caccoplasma. The sequence goes on from CANQDQ010000032.1 coordinate 9,322, forward strand.
TAAACTGGGGAGTAAGGTTAATAGGCATCAAAGGCGCACGCGGTGTCGGCAAGACAACGCTGCTGCTGCAACATATCAAGGAAACTTTCGCCGATCTCGACGAGGTGCTGTATGTTTCATTGGACAATATGTGGTTCAATAATCACAGGTTGGAAGAGTTGGTGGAATTTCTCTATACGCATGGCGTTGTAAATATCTATTTCGACGAAGTACACAAGTATAAGAATTGGACGCAGTTGCTTAAAAACTTTTACGATAACTATCCCGATTTGAATATTGTCTACACAGGGTCGGCAATGCTGGCTATCGACAATTCCAAAACCGACTTGTCGCGCCGGCAGTCGCTCTATACGCTCAATGGCTTGTCATTCAGAGAATATCTCGAATACGAAGGTGTGGCTGCTATCCCGGCAATTGCACTGGAAGAGTTGCTCGATGCCCATACGGGGTATGCCATGGAGGTCGTGTCGAAGATAAAGGTATTGAAATGCTTCGACGAATATTTGAACAAAGGCTATTATCCTTATTATAAGGAATCGGGCGAAGATTATTTGATGCGTGTGGCAGAAGTCGCCCGACTCGTCATCGACAGCGATATTCCGGCAGTAGAGGATATTACCTATACGACCGTGCAGAAGATAAAGAAACTGCTGATGGTGATTGCCGAGAATGTACCTCTCGAACCGAATATCAACAAACTCTCTGCGGAACTGGAATCGACACGCGACCAGACGCTGAAAATGCTGTATCTGCTCGACCGTGCGGCTCTGCTCTGTCTGCTGACGGACAAGGTCAAGGATTACAAACATCTGACCGGTCCGAAGAAGGTCTATCTGAACAATGCCAATCTGATGTACGCTTTGTCGGGCAACCTGTCGGAAGGTACGCTTCGCGAAACATTCTTTGCCAATCAGGTGGGTGCAGTCGCTACGCTGACAATGCCCAAGCAGGGCGATTTTATGGCAGACGGGAATTATCTGTTCGAAGTAGGCGGCAGCCGCAAGACTTTCGAGCAGATAGCAGACCTTCCGAATAGTTATCTCGCATTAGATGATATCGAGACCGGACGCGGCAACAGGATTCCGCTTTGGATGTTCGGCTGCTTGTATTGACAATCGAAATATCGCGCACCATGTTGCCGCTCGCTACTGCCTGTATGTGTTTTGTTTGTTCGGATAAATTGCTTATCTTTGATAAATTGTAAATGAAATCGGGTTATGTCGTTTTGGAATTTTCTCGGAGCGCTGGCATGGTGGGAATGGCTGTCAGGGGCGGACAGGCAAGAGAAAGCGGTGCCGCCGCACGAATGCACAAATGATTACGGCTGCACGTCGTACTCCGGACGCGCGGAAAAACGAAGTCGGGAAGAGGACTATCTCGACAAGGCACGGTCGTTAGAGCGCCGCATCGCCGAACTGGAATGCCGGCAGGAGCAGTGCGATATAGGCTCCGACCGATACGACGAACTGCAAGACCGAATAGACGACTTGCAGGACGAACTCGATGAACTGGACGACAATTTCGATGCGTTGTAAGCTGCGGAATTGAAATATTTGCTATCTTTGTCGTGTTGAACCCTAAAAAACGATAGAAAAAAACAGAAACAAAAGTAAAGACATATAACTAATTGAGCTTTCAGCTCTTATTCCCTCAATCCAAAAACGACCAAAATTTTGAATACACGGGAGTAAGTAGCAGAGGTTCGCGCCTTTCGGCGTGGACTGTTCGTACTTATCTAGTGTATTAGGTGCTTGGTCGTACCTTGGATTGAAGATAAGCAATTACCGAACGGATTCACGCCTCTTTTTTTGCTTATCCGAATATCGGCGAAGGCTCGCAGCCGAAGAAGCCTATGCCGAAACCTGAAAATCCCCAATCCGCCCAAATCATCTCCCGCCGCCGTGTCGCCGAGCATGGCGAGGTATTTACCGCCGAACGCGAGGTGCGCGCCATGTGCGACCTCGTGGGGCAGGAGTGCGAACGCATTGCCTCGCGCTTTCTCGAACCCGCCTGCGGGCAGGGCGCTTTTCTCGTCGAAATTCTGCATCGCAAACTGGCGGTTGTTGCCGCCCGTTATCCCCGTCCGCAAATCGTATGGGAGCAGTATGCCTGCCTTGCCGTGAGTTCGCTTTACGGCGTGGAAATCCTGCCCGACAATGTAGCCGTCTGCCGCCGGCGTCTTTTCGAGGTCTTCGATGCCGCCTATACGTCTTTGTTCGGCGACGGGTGCAAGGAGGCGTGCCGCCGAACGGTGCAGCGAATGCTCGAACTCAATATTGTCTGGGGCGATGCGCTGACGCTGAAAACGCCGGACAATGCGCAAAAGCCGATCGTCTTTGCCGAATGGTCTGACACGGGCAATGGGCTGTTCAAACGGCGCGATTTCACGCTGGCGAATCTTTTGGAGAACCAGCCGATGGAGGGGCTGAATCTCTTTTCCGACCTTGGTGAACAGGCTTTTCTGCCTACGCCCGTTGCCGAATATCCGCTTATACACTTTCTAAAAATCGGTGAACCATGATTCCGAATTACAACCCCGATGTGCTGACCTGCCTCGCCAATCTGAGCAACGACGAGGTGTTTACGCCGCCCGATATGGCTAATCGGATGCTCGATTTGCTCCCGTCGTCCTTGTGGAGCGACCCTCATGCGCGATTCCTCGACCCCGTGAGCAAAACGGGAGTCTTTCTGCGCGAGATTGCCCGTCGTCTGATGACGGGGCTTGCCGAGCAGATTCCCGATGTGCAGGAGCGTGCCGACCATATTTTCAAAGAACAACTCTTCGGACTGGCAATTACGGAGCTGACGGGCTTGCTGTCGCGGCGGTCGGTGTATTGCTCCAAAACGGCGAACGGGCACTATTCCGTATGCACGGAGTTCGACGACGAGCAGGGCAATATCCGTTACGAACCGACCGCCCACACGTGGGTGAACGGGCGATGCCGCTACTGCGGGGCGAGCCGCGAAGTGTACGACCGTGGCGAGGCGTTGGAGAGCCATGCCTACCGATTTATTCATGCAGATAACCCCGAAAATTTATTTCCCGATATGCGATTCGATGTCATTATAGGCAATCCACCCTACCAGTTAAGCGACGGAGGAAATGGTACAAGCGCCAGTCCGATATATCATTTATTTGTAGAACAGGCTCTAAAATTAAAACCTCGTTATTTGGTGATGATTATACCGTCCAGATGGTTTGTTGGAGGTAAAGGACTTGATGATTTTCGCCGTTCAATGTTGGCAGATAAGCATATCCTACATTTGATAGATTATGAAAATTCCAATGAGGTATTTCCGGGTGTCGATATTGCCGGCGGTGTTTGCTATTTCCTTTGGGATAGAGAAAATACAGGTAAATGTAGATTTACCAGTATGGCGGAGGGGAATGCGGTGGAAACGATACGTTTTTTAGACCAGTATCCTATATTAATTCGGCAAAGTCGTGCTATACCAATCATTGATAAAATATTGTCTTACAATGAAAATAATGGTAAAAGGTTAAGCGATATCATATCATCAAGGAAACCATTTGGATTACCAACCAATTATGTTCCCAAAGAAGAGGGAATACCGTGCTGGTTCATTCAGCGTATAGGAAAGAAATATGCAGACCCTGCTGATGTTAACGATGAAAAAGGGTATCTGAAAAAATGGAAATTGCTTTTACCCAAAGCACCAATTGCAGGACAAACAGATTTCTCAAAACCCGTTGGGTTCTATTACGATGGTAATGTGAGAATAGCAGAGCCAAACGAATGCTGTACTGAATCGTATATCGTTGCGTGCGCTTTTGATACGGAGGAAGAAGTTTTATCGTTTAAGTCGTATCTATTTACAAAGATTGTTCGCTTCTTGCTTCTTCAAGCGGTAGTTTCACAGGATGTTACAAAACAGAACTTCATCTTTGTGCCAGACATCGGTCAATATGATACAGTCTATACTGATGAAATCCTAATCGAACGATGGAATATTAGTCAAACAGAATGGGAGTACATAAACACTCGTATAAAAGATACTTCAACGAAATAATGAGCATTTGTGGAAATAAATAGTTTTCTGCAATATATAAACCGCTCTCTTTGAAACAATTCCTGTATTCAAATTATGGAATAAAACTTTTGAACTATGTCACAACAATTTTTCCCGCGCCGACCGGAGGCGACTCCGATGATTTACGCCTATGAAGATGTGTCGTACCCCGGACTGCTGAAAGTCGGCTATACGGCAATCGACGTGCCGAAGCGCGTCGCCCAGCAATATCCTGTCATACGTCCGGGCGAACGTCCCTACCGCATCGTCTTTGCCGAGTCGGCGATGCGCAACGACGGCACGGTGTTTACCGACGAAGAGCGCGGCGGCGTACACGACACCCTGTGCAAAATGGGTGTCGAGCGTATCGCGGGCGAGTGGTTCCGATGCACGGTGCGCGAGGTGCGGGCTGCCGTGCGCGCCCTCCGCGAGCGACGCGAACCCGACTTGTCCCGAACAGAAACTTTCGGCATGCGTCCCGAACAGCGGGCGGCGGTAGAAAAGACGAGCGCCTATTTCCGCGCACGTCGTGCCGAAGAGCCGGACAAGACGTTTCACTTCCTGTGGAACTGCAAGATGCGTTTCGGCAAGACCTTCGCCGCCTATCAATTAGCCAAAGCGATGGGCTGGAAGCGGCTGTTGGTACTGACTTTCAAGCCTGCCGTGCAGAGTGCATGGGAAACAGACCTGCGCACGCACGTCGATTTCGAGGGCTGGCAGTTTATCTCGCACGACGGCACGCTGACCTACGACACGGCAGACCACTCGCGCCCGATCGTATGCTTCGGGTCGTTTCAGGACTATCTGGGACGCACCAAAGCCGGAGGCATCAAGCCCCGCAACGAGTGGGTGCACGCCATCAACTGGGACTGCGTGATTCTGGACGAATACCACTTCGGAGCATGGCGTGAGAATGCCAAAGATCTTTTCGAGAACGAAGACCGCCGCGAACAGGCTTTTGCCGAAGGTGAAGGGTTGGACTATTTCGATGAGGAGCTGATGCCCATAACGACGGGGGCTTATCTCTATCTGTCGGGTACGCCGTTCCGCATTCTGCAATGCGGCGAATTTATCGAGGATCAGATTTTTGCATGGACTTATTCCGACGAACAGCGTGCCAAAGCGGCATGGAACGATGCCGACGGTACAAACCCATACGCCGCCCTGCCGCGTATGGTGATGATGACTTACCAACTGCCCGACGCCTTGCAGGCGGTAGCGAAACAGGGCGAATACAACGAGTTCGACCTCAATGTGTTTTTCGCTGCCGAGGGGCAGGGCGAGGCGGCTCGATTCCGTTATGAGGACGAGGTGCAAAAGTGGCTCGACCTGATTCGCGGCGCATACTCCGAAAATATTGTCAGCGACCTTAAACTCCGCAGCGAGCGTCCGCCGATGCCTTTTTCTCACGCCCCTTTGCTGGCATCGCTGACCCACACGTTCTGGTTTCTGCCGACGGTCGCGGCGTGTCATGCCATGCGCAACCTGCTCGCGCAGCGGCAAAACCGCTTTTACCACGACTATACCGTCATCGTGGCTGCCGGCACGCAGGCGGGAATCGGCATCGGGGCATTGAAATATGTCGAGCGTGCGATGGGCAATCCTCTCGAAACGAAGACGATCACGCTGTCGTGCGGCAAGCTGACCACAGGCGTTTCGGTGAAGCCGTGGTCGGGCATCTTCATGCTGCGCAACTCGTCGAGCCCCGAAACCTATTTTCAGGCGGCGTTTCGGGTGCAGACC
>CANQDQ010000033.1 GCA_947593515.1 uncultured Bacteroidales bacterium
CGTCCGAATGCGCGCTGCATGGCGCGTCCGCCGGAGGTGGAGAAAAACCAGCGCCAATGAAAGAGTGCCACGCCGAGCGCCGCCAACCCGCATAGCAGGAAGCCGGCAAAGACGATAGCGGCGGCGTAGGGCAGCATCGGGGCGGGGAGTTAAGGTTCGTCGATGCGTATCGTGCGCGAGCCGTCGGGCAGTTCGTCGATATACACATCGACCGTGCCGTCGGGGAGGAGCGCCTCTATTTTTTCGGGCCACTCGATGAAGCAGCGCGCACCGCTGTACACATACTCCTCGTAGCCGAAGTCGAGCGCCTCGTCGGTATGTTCGATGCGGTAGAAGTCGAAGTGGTATATCGGCTCGCCCGTGCGGGCGGAGCGGTATTCGTTGACGATGGCGAATGTGGGGCTGTTGATTACGTCTTCGACGCCGAGCTCTTCGCACACGGCTTTGATGAAAGTGGTTTTTCCCGCGCCCATGCCGCCCCGAAAGGCGAAGACGGTGCGGCTGCCCATGGCGGCGATGAATTGGCGGGCTGCCTCGTGTATGCGGTCGAGGCTCGATACGGTGAACAGGGGCATGGCTTTATTTTCGGGTAAGAGTAATCAGGGGTATTATCATTTCCTCCATAGAGATGCCGCCGTGCTGGAAAGTGTCTTTGTAGTAGCTTACGTAGTGGTTGTAGTTGTTGGGGTAAGCGAAGAAGTCGCGCTCGGTGGCGAAGATGTAGGTGGAGCTGAGGTTGGGCGACGGCAGCCCGAAGCGGGCGGGTGTCTTTATCTCGAAAACCTGTCGCGGGTCGTAGGTCATGTTTTTGCCCACCTTGTAGCGCAGGTTGGTGTTGGTGGCGCGGTCGGAAATCACCTTCACGGGATTGTCGACGTGAATGGTGCCGTGGTCGGTCGTAAGCAGCACCTTGTAATTTTTTTCGGCGATGCGGCGGAACAGGTCGAGGGCGGGCGAGTGGCGGAACCACGATTCGGTGAGCGAGCGGTAGGCGGCGTCGGTGCCGGCGAGTTCGCGTATCATCTTGGAGTCGGTGCGGGCGTGCGAAAGCATATCGATGAAGTTGATGACGCAGACGTTGAGGTCGTTGTTTTCCAATCGGGAAAAGTCGCGCAGCACCCGTTCGCCGAAAGCCGATTCGAGAATCTTGGTATAGGAGTAGGAGTAGTGTTTGCGGTAGCGGTCGAGCAGCGTGCCGATGAGCGCCTCTTCGTGGGCGTTTTTGCTCTCGTCCTCGTCTTCGTCGTTCCACAGGTCGGGAAACATGGAGGCGATTTTGTCGGGCATCAGTCCGGCGAAAACGGCGTTGCGGGCATACTGCGTGGAGGTGGGGAGAATGCTGAAATACAACTCCTCGTCGAAAGTGAAATAGTCGGCAAGCAGCGGCATGAGCACGCGCCACTGGTCGTATCTGAAATTGTCGATAAGCACGACGAACACCTTTTCGCCGCTGTCGAGCAGGGGGAGCACCCGCCGGCTGAAAAGGTCGTGGCTCATCAACGGGCGTTCCTCGCTCGTAAGCCACTTTTCGTAGTTGCGTTTCACGAATTTGACAAAAGCGGCGTTGGCTTCGTCTTTCTGCATCAGAAGCATCTCCTTGAAGTTTTCGCCGCTCTCTTCCAGCTCCAATTCCCAATATACGAGTTTCCGGTACACGTCGTACCACTCCTCCCACGAGTTGGTGCTGCCTATCAGTTCGCTTATGCGCCCGAACTCCTGCCGGTAGTCGGTTGCCGTCTGTTCCGAAATGATTTCCTTGCGGTACAGGTTTTTCTTGATAGAGAGCAGTATCTGGTTGGGATTGACGGGCTTTATCAGGTAGTCGGCTATCTTGTTGCCGATAGCCTGATTCATGATGTCCTCTTCTTCGCTTTTGGTAATCATGATGACGGGCGTCTGCGGCGCTTTTTCTTTGATGCGGCTCAGGGTTTCGAGTCCGCTCAGACCCGGCATATTCTCGTCGAGTATTATCAGGTCGAAGTGGCGGTTGCCCACCTGTTCGAGCGCATCGCGACCGTTGGTTACCGTTACCACGTCGTACCCTTTTTGCGAGAGAAAGAGCAGGTGCGGTTTCAGCAAATCCATTTCGTCGTCAGCCCAAAGAATGGTTTCATTCTTCATATTGCAAGAGTTGGTTTTCTTCCACAAAACGGAAATACTCCTCGAAAGTTCGCCCTTCGACCAGCAGGCGGAAATTGTCTTCGCTGATCATCACGGGGCGCACGCCGTCGGGTATTTCCACGCCGTCGGGCGCACTGAGCATACGGCGGTACAGCATCAGTTCGTCAAAGGTATAAAATCCTTTGACAACTAACATACTTATTTCGTTAAAGGTCATTATTTCGAGGTCGAAATCGCGAATAATGAAGTGCGAGAAGTTGTATTTGGCAATGTTGAACAGCAGCAGGTTGGCATCGATGCTGTCGGTGGGATAGACGAGCACGAGCAGGTGGGGCACATCGCGGGCGGGGGAGAAAGGCTCCTGCTGCGCCGTCGAGTCGGCAGCCTCTTCCTCTTCGCCGCCACCGCCTAACCGCACGCTCCATAGGTCGATGCCTCCCATGCCCGAATAGACCTGCCGACCCTGCGCCATGCCTTTGAGCATATCTGCCGCGAGGGCGCTCACATCTTCTTCGGGATAGAGGTCGAGCAGTTTTTTCAACCCCTCCTTGAATTCGTCGATGCGCCCTTCATCGGCGTATGCCAGCGCATCGACCAGCATGAATTTTGGCATCAGTTTCGAGAGCGGATAGGTGTTGCGCGTGTAGTCGTAGAGGGTGTGTACGGCGGTGTTGTTGCCTGCGCGGTAGGCGTCGTAGGTCGAGGCATAGAGCGAATCCTGCACGATGTCCATGCGCCGCAGGTTTTCGAGGTAGTTCGGGTCTGAGAGCGCCACGGCGTATTTGCTGTCGGGAAACTCCGCGATGAGGTGTCGTTTGTACTCGTTTGCCATACGTATGTCGTTGGTGCGCATACCGATGAGGTAGCAGTTGTAATAGGCTTCGAGGCGGTATTCGTTTTGCGGGAAGCGCCGTTCGAGCTCGCGGAAGTTTGCCATGGCGGCGTCCATATCTTCGAGCTTGTCTTTCAACACCAATGCCATGTTGAAAAGCCCGTCGGCGATGATTTCGTTCGACGCGGCGACATCTTCTTCGGTAAGCGGCAGCTGTTGCAGGTAGAAGCGCGGGTCTTTCGGGTCGTCGCTGTATTCGGATTCGGCATTTTCGCCCGCTTCGCCGCCCTCCGTTTCCGCTGCCGGCGTTTCACCTGTCTCGTCGCCCTCCGCATTCTCGGTTATTTCTTCTTCGGAGAACACCGCCTTGTTGCGCCGCCGCCAGTCGTCTTCGAGCTTGCGGCGCCCCCATTTGCGTTGAAACTCGGACTTGCCCGCCGTTTTGAGCGACGGGTTGTAGAAGTACCACGACGTGCTGTTGTTGCCCGGCATCGTGGGCGTATTCACCTGCTGTAAGCGGTCGAGCTGCGGCGCATTGGCTTCGCGTTCGGCAAGCAGTGCTTCGCGCTCCGCCTCTTCCGCTGCCGCCTTTTCGGCGGCAATCAGGTCGTCGATGATTTTCTGTATATGCTTGTTCCGTTCGGCTTCGGGCATGGCGGCGATTCGTTGCAGGCTGTCTTGCAGATAGACGTTTTCGGCGTATATCGACAATTCGTCGAGCACCGTCGAGCGGCGCACCAATTTGTCGTAGTCGGGGTAGCTCTCATCGACCAACGGCAGGGCTTCGGCGTAGCAGGGCTGCGCTTTGTCGTACTGCCGCCGGTTGAAGTAGATGGAGCCCAGCGTCAATTGGCTGATGGCGCGCTCTACGCCCTGCCGCGTACTCTTTTCGGCAGCCAGCACATAGTTTTCGATAGCCCGCGTCGTGTCTTTTCGCGAGAGGTAGAGGTTGCCCAGCGCGTAGTATATCTGGTCGAGATAGTCGCGGTTTTTGTAGTTGCGCGCCATGCGCCGCAGCGTCTTTTCCGCCTTGGCGGCATCGCCGCCCGTGAACACTTCGGTCTGGTTGATGCGGGCGTTCATCTCCACGCGGAACGTAGGATTCTTTTTCAGTACGTTTCGATACGAATTATAGGCGCCGGCTTTGTCGCCCGTCTTGGCTTGCAGCTGCGCCAGCAGGAACGTCATGCGTATCTTTTGGGCGCGACCGTCCGCCATTTTCAGCGCTTCTTTCAGCAGCGGAATGGCGTCGGCATATTCGCCGCGCCGTATCAGCAGGTCGGCTTGCACGGTGGCAAACCAGCGTTTCTGCGCTGTCGTGAGCGACTTGTCTTTCGCCACTTTGTCCAGCGCATCTTCGGCTTCGTAGAGCCAGCCGAGTTCGAGGTAGCAGCGGGCAGTCCATATCTGCGCGTCGATGAGCAGGTCGGCTTTCCACGGAAAGTGGCGGGTGATGTAGATGAATGTTGATAGCGCGGCTAAAAAATCGCCTTGATAGAACTGCGATTCGCCCATCAGCATCCACGCATTGTGTATGAACGGATTGAACTCGCCCCGCTTGATGTATTCGCGATAGGCGGGGTCGCCCATTTTCTTTTGATTGCGCTTGGGCGGTTTCTGCATGGAGTGGGTGCGTATCGCCTTTTGGCTCTTTTCCAATGCCCGCGAGAAATCGCCTTTGGGCTGTGGGTCGGTCGGCACGCTGTATGCCGATACGGGGTGCATGTGCAGCAGATGCGTGAAGTTGTCTTCGTACCCGTTCTCCATTGCACGCAACTGTTCCTTGTAGCTCTCTATGCCGTTGAAATAGACATTGTAGCGGGTCATGAAAGCGTGGAGAAAACGGTTCCCCCGCGTGTTCTTTTGCGTAGAACACGCCGTCAGCAGCACCGCTGCCCCCAACAGGAGAAAAAGCCGTTTCGGTCGCAAGAGGAACATATATACAGTATCTATCTTATATATAAACTCCGAATCGCGCAGTTTATTGCCTTACTTTTGTACGGTGCGGCATATCCATAACAGGCTGCGGGCTGCCGCATACAGGGCGATGAACAGGAACACGATGCACGCGCCTGCCGGCACGTCGAGCAGATAGGCGAGCCACAGACCGGCGATGCCGCCTGCCGCCGTCAGCACTCCCGACGCCCAGAGCATCGTGCGGTAGCGGCGGGTGAACAGCTCGACCGTCATTTGCGGCACGGTGAGCATCGAGAGCAGCAGCATGATGCCCGCCAGCCGTATCGTCAGCACCACGCACAGCGACACCATGACAATCATCGTGTAGTCGATAAGCCGCACCGGCAGCCGGCGGGTCGCCGCGAAATCGCGGTCGAATGCCGTCGCCACCAACGGGCGGTAAAACAGGGCGAACAGCAGTATCAACACGCCGGCATAGAGGGCGAACCACAACAAATCGGCGGTCGTTACGGTGAGTATGTTGCCGAAAAGAAATTCATTCAGTCCGGGCGCATACCCGGGTGTCTTGAAGATGCAGATGACGCCTGTCGCCATACCCAGCGCCCACAGCGTGGCAATGGCGGAATCTTCGCGCACCGTGCCCCGTCGCGAGAGCCACCCGATGCCCAGCGCGGAGCCTGCGGCAAAAAACAGCGCACTCAATGTGGGGTTGATGCCTAAAAACAGTCCGATGCCCAATCCGCCGAACGAGGCGTGCGTGATGCCCCCCGTGATGAACACCATACGGCGGGTTACGATGTAGGTGCCCGCGATGCCGCTTATCACGCCGATAAGCACCACTGCCCACAGGGCATTTCTGAAAAAAGCGTATTGCAATATTTCCGTCATGGCTTGGAGTTCTTTTTATCCGGTCTGTTCCGCCGCTCGGAAACGACGAGCAGCACCTCTTCTTTGAGTGCCGTAGGCAGCTCTACGCCGCGCAGTTGCAGGCTGCGCGCCCAACCAGCGACTTCGTTTCCCGCCAGCGTGTAGAATACTTCTTCAAATTCCGCCGTTTCTTCGGGCGTATAGCTGTCGGCAGTTTTTCCTTTGTAGCGGGTCGAGTTCCTCGTCGTCGTAATAGACGATTTCACGGCTTGCCGCCGCCAGCAGACTCTCTTTCTCGCACACGATGTGGCGGCCGCAGCACTCTCCGTCGGCAGGCTCGTTTTCGGGCGCTGCATCGTTTTCGGTCGGGTGCCGTCGGCTCCACGCATAGCACACCGCACCCAACAGCACCACCGAGAGAAAGATATACAGAAGTCCCATCGTCCGATTACTTTTCTTTTAGGGTAAATCCTGCCTGTTGCAGATGCGTCCAGTAGGCGGGGTACGACTTGCTCACCACTTCGGGGTGTAGCACTTCCAACGCGGGTACGGCGACGGCGGCAGGCGCGAATGCCATTGCCATACGATGGTCGTCGTAGGTTTCTATCTGCGGGAGGACTTGCGGCGCGCACCGCTCGCCGTGCCACTCTACGACGGAGTCGTCGCGGTCGGAGAGGCGGTAGCCTAATTTTGCCGATTCGCACTCCAACGCGGCGATGCGGTCGGTCTCCTTGATGCGCAGCGATTGCAGTCCGGTGAAGCAGAACGGGCGTTGCAGCAGCAGACAGGTAACGACGAGCGTCTGCGCCAAGTCGGGCTGGTCGGTGAGGTCGAGCGACAGGAGCGAAGTGTCGGCGGTGCCGGTATGGTGCAGGCGCACGCCGTCGGTCGTAAATTCGGTAGCGACGCCCATGTGCGCAAAAAACTCCGCCACGCGGGCATCGCCCTGCAAACTCTTTTCGTGCAGTCGGGGCAGCTCTATCACGCTGTCGGGCAGCAGCGCTGCCATTTCATACCAGTACGACGCTGCCGACCAGTCCGACTCCACACTGTACGGCACGGGCGTGTAGCCGCCCCGTGCCACCCGTATTTCGCTGCCGTGCCGTTCGCACGTGGCGCCCCACTGCCGCATCATGCCCAGCGTCATGTCGATGTAGGGGCGCGAAATCATTTCGCCCGTAAGGGTCAGTGTCAGACCGTTTTCCATACAGGGGGCAATCATCAGCAGCGCCGAGATATATTGCGAGCTTACTCCTCCGTTCAGCGACAGGCTGCCGCCCGACAGCCGACGCCCCTCGATGCGCAGCGGGGGGAATCCCTCTTCGGCGAGGTAGTCGATATGCGCCCCTAACGTGCGGAGCGCATCGACCAACAGCCGTATGGGGCGGTGCCGCATACGTTCGGTGCCCGTAATCGTCCACATGCCTTCGCGCTGCGACAGGTAGGCGGTCAGGAAGCGCATGGCGGTACCCGCTGCCTTGATGTCGATGTCGCGGTGGTTTTCGGAAAAGGCTTTCACCATGACTTGCGTATCGTCGCAGTCCGAAATGTTTTCGAGCGGAAACCGGCTGTCCGACAACGCATTCAATATCAATGCGCGGTTGCAGATGCTTTTCGACGACGGCAGCTCGATGCGTGCCGCGATGCGTTTCGGTGCGGAAAGAAGTAAACCCATATCTGTTTCGTTACAAGTTGCAAAAATAACGATTTTTCAGGAAACGCCATTCGATAACGCGGTTTTGTTGCAATGATAAAAAAGTAAGTGGATATGGTTTCATAACAGGAATAGAGTAGGAGCGACGATAGCAAAATGTCTGATAAAATAAATAAAACAAGACTTTTTGTAAAAGAAAGAATTTTCTTGTTCGCTATTTGTCAAAAAAATGCCGATATGTTTTATTATTTTCAAATTTTGAATTATCTTTGCCGCCGAAATAAAAGAAACGACCTTTTATTTTCATGAAACTGAAATTTATTTTTCACTTTTAATTATAAAATACAATGAATGCTCAAAAAGTAATTAGTGATTTGAAAAGACGCTTCCCCAACGAGCCGGAGTATCATCAGGCGGTTGCCGAAGTGTTGAGTACTATCGAGGAGGCTTACAACGAGCACCCCGAGTTCGACCGTTACAATCTGATTGAAAGATTGTGCATACCCGACCGCATTTTCTCTTTCCGCGTTACGTGGGTCGATGACAAAGGTCAGGTGCAGACCAACATGGGCTACCGCATACAGCACAACAATGCCATCGGTCCGTACAAAGGCGGTATCCGCTTCCACTCGTCGGTGAACCTCTCCATTCTGAAATTCCTTGCTTTCGAGCAGACATTCAAAAACTCCCTCACCACCCTGCCTATGGGCGGCGGCAAAGGCGGTTCCGATTTCAGTCCGCGCGGTAAGTCCGACGGCGAAATCATGCGTTTCTGTCAGGCTTTCGTAGCCGAATTGTGGCGCCACATCGGTCCGCAAACCGACGTACCCGCCGGCGATATAGGCGTAGGCGGTCGCGAAGTGGGCTATATGTACGGTATGTATAAGAAAATGGCTCGCGAAAACACCGGAACATTCACCGGTAAAGGGCTCGAATTCGGCGGTTCGCTCATTCGTCCCGAAGCCACCGGTTACGGCAACGTGTATTTCCTGCTCGAAATGCTGAAAACCCGTAATATCGACATCAAGGGCAAAGTGGTTGCCGTGTCGGGTGCCGGCAACGTGGCGCAATACACCGTCGAAAAACTGATCAGCCTTGGCGCAAAAGTCATCACCATGTCCGACAGCGACGGCTACATCTACGACCCCGACGGTATCGATGCCGAGAAATTGGCATACATCTTTGAATTGAAGAACATCTATCGCGGTCGTATTCGCGAATATGCCGAAAAATACGGCTGCAAATACGTGGCAGGCGCACGTCCTTGGAACGAAAAATGCGACATCGCCATGCCGTCGGCTACCCAGAACGAAATCGACGGCGACGACGCCCGCGCCCTGCTTGCTAACGGCTGCTTCGCTGTGTCCGAAGGTGCCAATATGCCTTCTACCCCCGAAGCTATCGAAGAGTTCCTCAAAGCCAAAATTCTTTATGCTCCGGGCAAAGCTGCCAACGCCGGCGGCGTGTCGGTGAGCGGTCTCGAAATGACGCAGAACTCCATCAAACTGAGCTGGACGAAAGAAGAAGTCGATGCCCGTCTCAAACAAATCATGTTCGACATTCACACCCAATGCGTAAAATACGGAAAACAACCCGACGGGTACGTCAATTACGTAAAAGGTGCCAATGTAGCCGGATTTATGAAAGTTGCCAAAGCCATGATGGCGCAAGGCATTCTCTAATCATTCCACACTTTTTTTCAGGAAACTCCGCCGCAAGGCGGAGTTTTTTTTTATGCTGTACCCACCTCTGCAACAGGCTGTTGTGCCGATATGCTCTGTTCCCTTTTGCTGAATGTAAAAACTGCTTTCCCGCTTTTGGAAATCGAAAAATAAAAAAACGTGAAAAATTAGCGAATAAAATTTTATGCGTTATATCAAATTTTTTATCTTTGCGGCGTTGAAACAAATAATGTTTGAAGTCGCTTATGGATTCTATCTTGAAAAAAACAAACGAAGAGATACTGTCGCAGACCATTGCGTTTCTGCGCTTTCCGCTGATAGCCGGAGTGGTGTTGATTCACTCGAAAGTCAATGATGTAGTAATAAAAGGAGTGCAGTTAATACCACCTGACGGACATTGGTTTTACGATAATATATCATATCTCTTTTCCGACATATTTGCGGCTGTTGCCGTACCGCTTTTCTTTTTCATTTCCGGATTTTTGTTTTTCTACAAAACGACGGCATTTACCAAAGAGGTTTACGGTCGAAAACTCAAGAAACGAGTGCATACGTTGTTGATACCCTATATCTTTTGGAATCTTGCTGTGGCATTGTTGTTTTTTTTGAGTGAAATATTTTTCTCCGGTTTGATGAGCGGAGTAAACAAGGCGATACATGATTACACGTTTCAAGATTGGTTGTGGGCATTTTGGGATAGAACGCATATAAATGGAGGCGATAATAATTTTCCTATTTGTTATCAATTTTGGTTTATTCGCGATTTGATGGTGGTCATGTTATTTTCTCCGCTGGTTTATTGGTTGGTCAAGAAATTGAAACAGTATGCTGTAGCTGCATTGGGAATCTGTTGGTTTACAGGATTTTGGTTTGCGTTGCCGGGATTCAGTCTTACGGCGCTGTTTTTCTTTTCGTTCGGAGCCTACTTTTCCATACACGGAATAAATTTTGCCGTCAAAGTGCAATCCTGTTGGCGGCAGACGGGTGTGTTGTATCTGTTGATGTCACTTGCCGTTTTGGCGTTGAGGGAGTATGAATGGTGCGGCTATTTGGCAAAAATAAATATATTGATAGGCATATTTTGTGCCGTATCGTTGACGGCGCATTTTATCGAAAAAGGGTCTTGGCGAGTCAATAAATTTCTGTCGGAAAGCAGTTTCTTTATTTATGCTTATCACGGAATGTTTTTGGCTTTGGTCGTAAAAGCCGTATGCAACGCACTGCACCCGCAGGGCGATGCCATGCTGTTGCTCGTCTACTTTCTGTCGCCGGCGATTATCATTTTGGCAGGGCTGGGTGCCTATTACGTGTTGAAAAAATACCTGCCCCGCACCACCGCTTTCATCACCGGCGGTCGGTAATGAAAACGGTTATGCCGGAATGGGTTATGCTTTCAGCGCTTCGCAGGCTTGCAGCCAGAGGGTGCTGTCGGCATCGGAGGGCATACGCCAGTCGCCGCGCGGCGAGAGGCTTACCGAGCCGACTTTCGGTCCGTCGGGCAGACACGAGCGTTTGAATTGCTGCGCGAAGAAGCGGCGGAAAAATATGGTCAGCCATTTTTTTATCGTTGCCGCGTCGTACCGTTCGCCGAAAGCGTTTTGCGCCAAGAAATAAATTTTTTCGGGGCGGCAGCCGAAGCGTATGAAGTAGTAGAGGAAGAAATCGTGCAGTTCGTAAGGCCCCACGAGGTCTTCGGTTTTTTGGCGGATATTTCCCTGTTCGTCGGCAGGAATCAACTCCGGACTGATGGGCGTATCGACGATGTCGAGAAGCGTTGCTTTCGCCTTTTCATTCTCCTCCTGCCGAGCCACCCATGCCACCAAATAGCGCACGAGCGTTTTGGGCACGCCGGCATTTACGCCGTACATCGACATATGGTCGCCGTTGTAGGTCGCCCAGCCGAGCGCCAGTTCTGACAGGTCGCCCGTGCCTACGACTAATCCGCCCGTCTGGTTGGCAATGTCCATCAATATCTGCGTGCGCTCGCGGGCTTGGCTGTTTTCGTAGGTAACGTCGTGCGACGCCGCGTCGTGTCCGATGTCCTTGAAGTGTTGAATGCAAGCCTCTTTGATACTGATTTCGCGAATGGAAACGCCTAATGAATTCATCAGGTCGAGCGCGTTGCGGTACGTGCGGTCGGTGGTGCCGAAGCCCGGCATGGTGATGCCCTGTATCTGCCGGCGGGAGAGTCCGGCGCGGTCGAATGCTTTGACCGTAACCAGCAGCGCCAGCGTCGAGTCGAGACCTCCCGATATGCCCACTACGGCGGCTTGAGCGTGCGTGTGGCGCAGCCGTTTCACCAATCCCGAAACCTGTATGTTGAAAATCTCCTCGCACCGCTCGTTCAGCAGCCGGTCGATGCGCGGTATGAAAGGATAAGGCTCGATAGAGCGGGAGAGGGTCGTGTTTTTATAATCGGGCAGTGCGATTGCTATTTCGCGGTAGTCTGTCGTATCGGTATAGCTCGAAAAGCCCGTGTTTTGGCGGCGTTCGCACATCAGCCGTTCGATGTCGGTTTCGGTGGCGACAAGTTGCGCCGTATCGCAGAAACGGCGGCTCTCCGCCAAAATCGTTCCGTTTTCGGCAATGATGCCGTTTCCGCCGAATACAAGGTCGGTCGAAGATTCGCCCAACCCTGCCGATGCATAGAGATAAGCCGCCACCGAGCGGGCGGATTGCTGGCTGATGAGTGTCCGCAAATATTCGTGTTTCCCCACCAACTCGTTGCTCGCGGAAAGGTTGGCGATGATGTTGGCGCCGTGCAGGGCGTGGTAAGAGGCGGGCGGAATGGTAACCCACAAATCTTCGCACAACTCGACCGCCAGCACGGCGATGCCGTCGGTAAAGAGCAGCCGGCTGCCGAAAGGGGCTTTCGTCCCGCAGCAGACTATGGTGTCGCTCTCGCTTTCGATGCCGGAGCAGAACCAGCGTTTTTCGTAAAATTCTTTGTAATTGGGCAGGAAAGTTTTGGGCACGACGCCGTAGATTTTCCCGCTGCCGACGACGACTGCCGTGTTGTAGAGCCGGTTGCCTTGCACCAACGGGCACCCTACGACCGCCACCGTGCCGACCGCTTTCGTCGCTTCGACGATGCGGCGCAGAGTATCTTCGGCAGCCTCGAGCAGCAGTGGCTGCCCGAAAAGGTCGCCGCACGTATATCCCGTGATGCACAATTCCGGAAAGACCGCGATTTCCACCTGCTGCCTGTCGGCTTCATGCAGCAGCTCTATGATTTTATTGCCGTTGTATGCGCAATCGCCCACCCGACATTCGGGAACGGCGGCAGCCACTTTTATAAACCCGTGTTCCATAAAAATGAGTATCGAATATGCAAAAATAGAAAAATTCGGAACGCTGTCGCGCGATTTCCGACGGAAAATTTTTTCTCTTTGCCGTCGAATCGTTATTTTTGTTCCGAATAAAAAACGGCAAAATGAAATCTCTGTATTCGGCAATTATCGCAACCGCCTGTCTGTTTTCGGGTTATCTGCCCCTTTGCGGCATGGAAGTGGACGATATTTTCGCAAGCAAATACCAAACGAAATCGGTAAGCGGCATACGCCCTTCGACCGACGGCGTGCACTACACCTGTCTTTCGCCCGACCGCACCAGCATTGTGCGCTATGCCTATGCGACGGGGCTGCCGGTCGATACCCTCCTCGATATAAGGCGCGTACCCGGTACGCCGATGAAACGGATAAGCGGCTATTCGCTCGGCGACGACGAAAAATGTATGTTGGTGTTTACCGATGCCGAAATGATATATCGCCGTTCGTACAAAGCGAAATATTACGTTACCCGCACGGGCAGCCACGTGTTGCAGCCGCTCTCGACACGCTTCCCGAAGCAGCAGATTGCCGCGCTTTCTCCCGACGGCACGCGGGTGGCTTTCGTGTATGAAAACAACATTTATGTCAAAAATCTTGCCGACGGCACGGAAACGCAGGTTACGGCAGACGGCGAGAAAAACAGCATACGCAACGGCGTAACCGACTGGGTGTATGAGGAGGAGTTCGGACAAACCTCGCTCATGGCTTGGTCGCCCGACAGCCGCGCGCTGGTATTCGTCCGCACCGACGAGAGCGGCGTGCCCGAATATTCCATGCAGCTTTTCCGCTCGGAGTCGGGCACGTACGACCGTCCGCAAGACGTCTATCCCGCCGATGCCGGATTCAAATATCCGGTGGCTGGCGCCGACAACAGCCGCGTGTCGCTGCACGTCTGGAAAGAGGGTGCCGGTACGACTGCCGTCGATTTGCCCGTCGATGCCGAGACCTACCTGCCTGCCGTAACATTCGTTCCGACCACCGGCGAAGCCCTCGTTACCGCGCTCAACCGTTTGCAAAATCATATCCGTCTGGTGGCGGTGAACATACACGACGGGTCGCACCGCATACTTTTTGAAGACCGCTCCGACGCCTATATCCACGAAGACGACATCACGTCGGCGGTATTCTATCCCGACTGTTTTGTGGCGTTCTCCGAGCGCGACGGCTATCGACACCTCTATCAATACGGTTACGACGGGCGCCTGCAACGGCAGCTCACGACGGGCGCGTGGGAGGTTACCGCCTACTACGGGCGCGATGCCAAAGGCAATCATTACTACCAGTCCGACGAAGAGGGCGCGCTCTACCGCGCCGTCTATTGCGTCGATAAAAAAGGAAAGCGGCGGAAACTCTCCACGCGGAAAGGCAGCAATGCCGCATGGTTCAACCCCTCGTGCACCTATTGCATCAACGTGTATAGCAATGCTTCCACACCGCCCGTTTACACGCTCGAAGACGTGCGGCGAGGACGCCTTGTGCGCACTCTCGAAGACAATGCCGGTTATCCGCTTTCCGACCTCGTCGGGAAAGAGTTTTTCACTTTCACGACCGACGACGGTGTAACCCTGAACGGCTTTATCATGAAGCCTGCCGATTTCGATTCCACCCGCCGCTATCCGGTGGTGATGACCCAATACAGCGGACCCGGCTCGCAGCAGGTGCTCGACAAATGGTCGTCGCTCGATTGGGAGCAGGCGCTCGTGCCGAAAGGTTTTATCGTGGCGTGCGTCGATGGTCGCGGCACGGGAGCGCGCGGACGCGATTTCCGTCAATGTACCTACCGGCAATTGGGCGTTCTCGAAGCCCGAGACCAGATAGCCGCCGCCCGCTATATGGCGGCGCAGCCCTATGTCGATGCCTCCCGTGTGGCAATATGGGGGTGGAGTTTCGGCGGTTACATGACCCTTATGGCGATGTCGATGAGCGACGGCGTCTATAAAGCCGGCGTGGCGATAGCCCCCGTAACCGACTGGCGTTTTTACGACACGGTATATACCGAACGCTATATGGCTACCCCGCAGGAGAATGCCGCAGGCTACGATGCCTCATCGGCGTTGAAGCGGGCAGGCGACCTCTCCGGCGACTTGCTGATTGTCGCAGGCACCGCCGACGACAATGTGCACTATCCCAATACGCTGCGCTATATCGACGAGTTGGTCGCTGCCGACAAGCAATTCGAGATGCAGATTTACACCGACCGCAATCACAGCATATACGGTCGCAATGCCCGTCCGCACCTCTACAAACGCTTTATCCGCTTCTTCCTCCAACACCTCTCCGATGCCGACGAGTAACTA
>CANQDQ010000034.1 GCA_947593515.1 uncultured Bacteroidales bacterium
GACTCGCTCCCTTCCGAAAGCGGCTGCAAATTTAATCCCTTTTCTCCCCTAACTCCAAATTTTTTCAACAGTTTTTTTCGAGAAATTTTCAAGAAAATTTTCTCCGCATTGATTTACAACAATTTGCCGTTCGATTTTTTTTGAACTTTTTTGCGAGAAAATGGTTGTCGACAACCCGCAACGACCGTTTTTTGCTTCTTTTGCTACTCGACCGGCGGTGTTTTTTTCTTGGTTTTTATGGGAATTTCGTAATATATGGAGTAGGAAAAATCGAATCCGCCGCTGCGTTTGCCCATGCCGGGTATAATCCACGGGCGGGTGGTGGGATTGTTTTTGGCGGTAAGCAGGATTTTGTAGCGCACAGTGAATCCCATTTTCAATCCCTTGTAGAGGTTTACCCGTACGCCCACCAAAGGTTCGAGCCATTGCGCCCGCGAGTGTTGGTCGGTAATCGATGCGCGATAATCGGTCTGCCAGTAGCCGGAGGGTATGTTTATATCGGTAACGTCGTAAGAGAATACGGAAAATCCGTAAAGCAAACCGATGTATATGTTTCCGGGCGCCGTCGAATTGTAGGTAAAATTGTAAAGTATTCCCAGCCGGTTATAAAAGGTGGGCGATACTTTATAGGTGAAGTTTCCGTCTTCGGGGGTATTGTCCGCCCAGCCGAGTCCGGTTTCCCAAATGGGGAAAAAGCGATTGTGAAAATCGACTTCGAGGGAGAGTTGGAGATTGGCGTTTTCGCGTCCGAAAAGAGTGGAAACGGGCTGGTATAAATCGACACCGATTATCAACCCGTTGAGCAGCGGATAACGATACAAAGAGCCGTCTTCGAGGCGGTTGCTCTTTTTTTCCGCTGCGGGCAGGAGTGTTGCCGCACACAGGGTTAGTGCGACCAGCAGGGAACGGATATATCGTTTATTCGGATTCGGATACGGCATAATAGAGTCGGACGTTTTCGATTTCCCGATTGTCGATTTCCGGCGTTCTCATCTCGGCTTGAATGATTTGCCACGTGGTATATCGAAATTCATCGATGACATACACGTATATGGCTCCGCACTCTGCCGTCTCGAACTGCACGTAGGCATGATAAATGAACGTGAGGGTATCGCGGCTGTATCGGGGATTGAGATTGTACTGATCGTAATACAAAACATACTGCGTGGTGTCTTTGTCGCTGCGCAGGGTGGCTTGGAACGACGATACGGAGGCTCTGTCGAGGAGCAGCGAATCAGTGGGTTGCCCTATGCCGTAGACCGACAGCGAGTCGACGCGTACGGCAAGGGCGGTATCGCCATACGCGCGGAAATCGACCGTCATGATGCTGCTCTTGCGGTCGAGGCACGCCTCTGTATTGCACGCCACCGGCAAAAAGAGCAAGGCAACGACGCAAAGTATTGCGACAAAGGGTATTCCGTTTCGTAAAAATCTGTTCACTCGGCGGGCAGCGTTCAATCGGTTATTTCTTTTTCTATATTATAGGTATTGCGCCCCTGCGCGTTGCGCGACACGAGTTCGCCCAAGAATCCGCCCAAAAAGAGGAGCGTTCCCAATATCATCATCGTCAAGGCGATAAAGAAGTAGGGCGAATCGGTAACCAAGCGGTAGGCGATGTTATGCGAAAGAGCGTAAAGTTTGTACGCCCCGACCGTTATCACGGAGAGTAACCCGAGTATGAACATCACGCTGCCGAGCAAACCGAAGAGGTGCATGGGCTTGACGGCGAACTTGGAGAAAAACCAAAGGGTCATCAGGTCGAGATAGCCGTTTACGAAACGGTCGAGCCCGAATTTTGTTTTTCCATATTTCCGCGCCCGATGCTGCACCACTTTCTCGCCGATACGAGAGAATCCGGCGTTCTTCGCCAAATAGGGAATATAACGGTGCATATCGCCATACACTTCGATATTTTTCACGACGTCGCGACGGTAGGCTTTCAGTCCGCAATTGAAATCGTGGAGCTTGATGCCGGTAACGCGGCGGGCGGTGGCGTTGAACAGTTTGGTGGGAATGGTTTTGGAAAGCGGGTCGTAACGTTTCTTTTTCCAGCCCGACACGAGGTCGTAGCCCTCGACCGTAATCATGCGGTAGAGTTCGGGTATTTCGTCGGGGCTGTCTTGCAAATCGGCGTCCATGGTGATGACGACATCGCCCTGAGCCCGTCGAAATCCGGTGTGCAGCGCCGGCGATTTGCCGTAGTTGCGACGGAATTTCACGCCTTTCATGCAAGGATTTTCCGCCCGCAGCGATTCGATGACCTGCCATGAATTGTCGGTGCTTCCGTCATCGACGAATATCACTTCGTAAGTGAATTTGTTTTCGGTCATGACGCGGGTTATCCACGCGGCGAGTTCGGGCAGCGACTCGGCTTCGTTATAGAGGGGTACGATTACGGATATATTCATGGCATCAATTGTTTTTACGGTTATTCATACGGGCAAACAGAGCGACCACGATAGAGAGCAGGGAGCCGAAAAAGACATTCGACCATATCATCATGAAGACGACATCTATCGGCTCGAACGAGGCTCCATTGTCGATGGCGGCTCGTGCGGTGTCGGCAAAGTCTGCCATTTCGGGCGACTGTGCTCCCATCGCTTCCAAAACCTGCAACTGCTGTTCGACAAAGGAGGGAATCCAATCGGGGTCGATATACTGAAAATAGATGTACTGCACCAATCCGCCGATGAGCGAGGCGAAGAAAAAAATGTATATACCCAAAAGCCACAACACGACGAATCGCGACGAATTGCCCTCTTGACGCACATAATGGCGCATGAGCAGGTATATCATCGCCGGCGTCGCCACCAACAGCGCCGTGCTCATGAAATTCGCAGCGTTACTATGTATCGACCCGATGACGAGGGCAAACTCCACGATAAAATAGAGTCCGAGATACACGCCGTACTGCATGGCGCAGAGGGTCAATGTTTTTTTCGGCTGTTCGGACATAGCTGTTCGTTCTTTTCGTTATGGTGGTACAAAGGTATGATTTTTACGGGAATTGCATTTGCTCCTTCGATAAAATTATGCAAATGTTTGCGAACAGTTTTTTGGCAAAGCCACTTTTCCCCGTCCGAAAATAACGGAACGGGAGGCACTGCCGACAGCAATGCCTCCCGTTTTTCGGATTCTCAACGGTCGAGCCGTCGGGATTTTCAGTTTTTGGGTTCAACCGATACGAACGAGCGGTTTTCCTGCTTTTTGCGGAATACCACCACGCCGTCGATAAGGGCGAAGAGCGTGTGATCTCTGCCCATGCCGACATTTACGCCCGGGTGATGTACCGTACCTCTCTGACGCACGAGGATATTCCCAGCCTTCACAGCTTGTCCGCCAAAGATTTTCACTCCCAATCTTTTACTTTCTGATTCGCGGCCGTTCTTAGAACTACCGACACCTTTCTTGTGTGCCATATTCTTCTCGTTTTAATCAGGGGTTAAGCTACAATATCTTTAATTAACACTTCGGTCAGACATTGACGGTGTCCGTTGCGTTTGCGATAGCCTTTTCTTCTTTTTTTCTTGAAGACGATAATGCGCTCGCCTTTCAGATGAGAGAGTACTTCGCATACGACTTTTGCGCCTTCTACGGTAGGAGTGCCCACTTTTACGGCGCCGTCGTTATCGACCAGCAATACTTTGTCGAATTCGACAGCGGCGCCTTGCTCTGCTGCCAAACGGTGAACGAACAGCCGGCGACCGGTTTCGGCTTTGAACTGTTGTCCTTGAATTTCTACAATTACGTACATCTGTTATAAAAATTATACAGGTTACCTCCGGCGGGCGGCGCTCTGTCGCAAGCTGCTCTTTGGTGCCCGATACGGAATAAGAGCCGCAAATTTACGCACTTATTTCGATTCTGCAAATTTTTTCGAGAAGTTTTATGATTTCATTTGCGAAAATAACCAATAACTCCCTGTATTTCAAAAAGAAAATAATTTCCAAAAGGTTTCAGAAACAATTATGCGAATTACATTATTCGATTCGCATAATGCGATTTGAATAATTTTATTTGCATAATTCGATTCGAATAATTACATTTGCACAAAAGATTATCCTATGATTTCCAAGAACAATCCTTTTATCGTTACCGGAAAAATAGAACCGGAATATTTCTGCGACCGCGTAAACGAGTCGGCAAGGCTTGTAAAATCCATTACCAACGGCAACAACACGGTTATCATCTCCCCGCGACGCATGGGAAAAACCGGACTTATACGCTTCTGTTACGACAAACCCGAAATCAGTTTCCACTATTATACGTTCTTCATCGACATACTCCACACTTCAAGCCTGCGGGAATTTACTTACCTGCTCGGACACGAAATTTACAAAACCCTGCTGCCCCGCAGCAAAAAAATGGCCGCTCATTTCATACAAGCACTTAAATCCATCAGTGGAAAATTCGGATTCGACGCCATAAGCGGGGCACCGACTTTCAGTGTAAAACTCGGAGAGATAGAGCAGCCCGAATACACGTTGGAGGAAATCTTTCAATATCTAAGTCAGGCAGACAAACCGTGCATCGTGGCAATCGACGAATTTCAACAAATCGCCAAATATCCCGAAAAAAACATCGAAGCCCTGCTGCGCCAGCATATACAAAAGATAAGCAACGGCAATTTCATATTCGCCGGAAGCGAACGCCATATCATGCAGGAAATGTTTACATCGTCTGCCCGTCCTTTTTATCATAGCGCGGATATTCTGGAATTGAGAGCTATCCCGCCGGAGATTTACATACCGTTCATCGTACAAAATTTTGAAAAATACAATCGCCACATCACTCCGGAAGTTGTCCGGAGGGCATACGACCTGTTCAAAGGGCACACCTATTATATACAGAAGACTTTCAACGAGGCTTTTGCCGATACCGATGACGGGGGCACTTGTACTTCGGAAACCGTGAATAGCGCCATCGACAATATGATCGAATCGAACAGCACCATTTTTCGCGAAATACTTTCGAATATTCCGGAAAAGCAAAAAGAACTGCTATATGCCATAGCGAAAGAGGAAGAAGTCGAAGGTATCAACTCTGCCGCATTCATCAAGCGACACAGCCTATCCTCGTCAAGTTCGGTACAATCTGCGACAAAAAAATTATTGGCAAAAGATATTATTACCGAAATAAACGGGCTATATAGCGTTACGGACAAACTTTTCGGTATGTGGATAAAACGGTTGTACAGCTAACGCCGTCTACATACTGGCTTCGCTTACGGGCAGCGAACGGGTCTTGTCGTGCCGCGAGCGCGACGATGCCGGCACGGGCAGCGGCTCGGAGTAACAGATATAGGTGCCGATGCAGCGGGTGATGAGTATGTCGTCGTGATGCCCGTCCATGGCGCCGAAACTGCCGTTGGGCTTCCGCTCGAAAACGTCGTGCTCGTAACACGCCAAGAGGTCGCGCTCGATATATCCCTGTTCCCGCAGCATCTGTATCTGGTGATTTATAATCAATGTTTTGGTGGAGCGGTTCATGTGAAAGCCCCAGCGCGAAGGGGCGGCAGAGCGTATCGTCTCCGCCGAAGCGCGGGCGTAGAGATGCGTGTAGGCATCGGAAAGGGTGTCGAGTATGTACTCGGTATGTTCGCCGTCGGTGTGTTCGGTTTCGAGGGTGTTGCTTTCGATGACGAGCAGCGCCTGCTGATAAAAGGCGGCTATCTGCGCGGCTTTCCACGCCAGAAGGTCATGGTCGATGTGTCCGCGCCACTGCGCCACGACTTCGGGCACGCCGCCGTACATCTGCCAATAACGGTCGAAAACGACGATTACCGAATAGTCTGCCGAAACGGAGCGCCCGCCTATATCGACCACGACAACGTATCGACCGCGCACCGACGTGTCGGCATCGGGCAGCGCCCACACGCAGAATTTTCCCGTCGCATCATCGACAAAATGCAACTCGTCGAGAGCCTCTTTTCCCGTCGCGGCACGGGCGCACACCTCTCCCACCCGGTCGGGCGGACGGCAGTTTTCGCGCAGGCGCTGCACCTGCCGTATGTCGAACACGCGCTCGCCGCTATGGGTGAACGCCTCTACATCGTCCGACGGATATTCCGCCATCATATCGGCGTGGTCGGCATACTCGCGCCGTTTCAGCCGATACCACGCAATGGCTTCGAGGGTGGCGCCGCGATTCCAGAGCGAGCGCTCGTATTCATCGAGGGAGGCGGCAAAGGCAGGATAATCGGCGATAGGAGCTTCATACATTTCTATTTCGTACCACGCCACGAAAAGAAACGTTTTATCGCTTTCGCCCCGTTTCGCGCGCTCGCACTCCTGATGAAAATAGTTGCCCGTGCCGTTGGCGGTGCTCTCCAACACGACCAGCGAATCGGGCAGCAGGGCTATGGAACCGCAGACCGAACGGATAAGCGACTCCGGCGATTTCAGGCGCGTGCGCGACCAGAAAGCCACTTCGGAGAGGTGCGCCATCACAGCATCGGCGCTGCGTATCGATTCGGGCGTTTCCGCCGACGATATGGTTACGCGGCTGTCGAGTCCGTCGATGACCGACGTATTGCTCGTGCGTTCATACGGGCGGAAATGCGGGTGCGCCCCTTCGGGCAGAAGCCACGTGGGATAATTTTCGAGCAGCTTGGAGTACATACCTTTTATATTGGCGGCGGCATCTTTGAGGTGGGCGCAGATGACGCTGTGCCAACTGCGCCGCTGCGTGAGTTGTATCCACGCCATATACAGCTGTATCAGCGTAGAGCCGCCCCATTGCCGCGCTTTGAGCAGAATCAGCCGAATGGGTCGGCGCGCCCGCCGCATGCTTTCGAGGCACACGAGCAATTTGCGCTGCGGACGGTTGAGGCGGAAGGGTATGTCGCCGTCGCCCATCTTGTCCTTGATGCGGGCGAACATAATCGCCCAAAACTCGAAATCGTAGCGGATACGCACTTTCACCCAGCGCCGCCAAACCTCCTCGCGCAGCAGGTCGCTTTCCGGCTCTTTCAGCTCCTGTCGGATAAACTCCCGTATCGAGCCGCAGCGGCGGAGCTGCTGCACCAGCTCCACTTCGTCGAGCATCTCGCGGGGCACGTACTGCAAGGGTATGGGCGCGTCGGGCAGATGTACGCACACACGCTCGCCCACAGCGGCGTGTTCGCCGGTTTCCGGTCGGTACGGCGCGTTGCGCTCGGCGTTCCGGCGACGATTCTCCTCCACGATTTTATCGACCTGCTCTTTTTCCATAGGCTCTTTTTTCGTGCAAAATTGGAGCGGACAGAGCCGACATTTCCGTGTTTTTTATCAAATCGTCGCGCGGAAAATCCGAAAGCGCATCAGCGCAGGGCAGCCAAGCGGTCGAGCGTGTCGGCGATGACCGACAGCGTGTCGCGGCTCTCTGCGGCAGCCTCGCTGCGGTCGCGCTTTTCCAATATTTCGATGCACTTCAACAGATTGACTTCGCTCGTGCATTCGGGGATAAGCTCCCGCAAACGGTTGTAGCAGAGGTCGAGCATTTCGCGGCGTTTTTCGTCTGTCTCCGCCGGCGTTTTTCCGCCGAGAGGAGACGCAGTTGTTTTTTCTTTCATCTATTTACGATTTTATAAATATCACACCGGAAGGCAAATTTATGGGGAGATATTTGCGGCGTGATGTGATTCTTGACAAAAACGCAATTATTAACTTCAAAACTTAAAACGACCATGATAATAAGTTTACTTGCCGGGATTATACAAAATGCCCGAAACAGGCGGAAAGAGGCGGAAGCCCAAGCGCGGGCGCAACAGGCGCTGAACGAGCAGCAATCCCGACTCAACAGCTTTTTTCAAAACAATTATTACGGCGACTACCTGAATCGTCCGGAAGTGCAGGCGACTTTGCAAAATATGCAGAATCAGATACGCCGGCAGAACGAACAGATGTACGGCATGAACGCCATACGCGGCGGCACGCCCGAATCGCTCGCCGCCATGCAGAACAACAATGCCGCCGCCATGGGCAGCGCATACAGCAGCATCGCCGCAAACGGCGCGGGCTGGAAAGACCGCGTGCTCGAAAACTACATCAACAACTCGATGGCGCTCAACAATCAGGATTACAACCTGTGGGCGCAGAAAGCGGCGGACTTCCGCAACGCGGCGCAACAGACGGCATTGTGGAATCTCGACACGACACGTATGTATAGCCAAGCTCTCCTCAACATGGCGGGCATGGGCATGGGTTCTTTGTAACGGGAGGTGATTATGGATAAGGAAAAGAACAACGAAAAACAGTCCGACTCCCTGCGTCGGGCAGTGGCGCACGGCAAAGGATTTTTCCACGTGTGCCGCAGAGACCTCCACGCCTGCCTCAACCCCGAAGCGCAGCAGCTGTTCGACGTATTGGGCGATACCTTGCGGCTCGTCGGCAAACGGCCGGAACGGGAAACCGTCGTCGTGCTGCAAAGCGACAACGGGCAGCGGCTGGAAACGCTGCTGTCGACACACGCGCTTGCCGACCACAGCGCCGGACAGCCGGAGATATTCCGGCATCTACTCCGGCTCTCGCTCTCGGGCGAGACGCCGACCGGCGAGCCGCTGCCGCAGCAAGAGCCTGCCCCCTTCGCAGCCAACGACGAGCAAGAAAAATTTCTCGCCTACAACATACTGTTGAGCAAAGGCGTCGCCCCGCAAGAGGCAGAAAAACAAGTTACACAACTATTTTCAACTTTATAAAAACGATTATGAACAAACAGAATAAATCCAATTCATGGGCACAGCGAAACGATACGCTGCAACAGGTGTTCAGTATGCTTCTCGGCATACCTCTCCGCCTGCCGCAGCAGGGTGGCGGTCTGCCCGAATCAATCCCGCAAAATTATGCTCCGCAAAACGAAAATACCGACGCTCACCCACATTTGGAATACTTAGTTGACCGGATTCCGAATGACTATAACTTCTATCAACAACCGGACAATCTCCGCGTTTCACCAGTTATACCCGCCAATTACATCATACCGGTGCGCAATGAGGTGCCGCCGCAGAAAAATATCGATGACACTTTCGCCGGCGGATTCAAACAATCGCTGCAACGCTCCCACAACAAACTCAAATACATCAACCAAGACCTGCAACAAATAATAAATCAGGAAAAAACGATACAAAAAGGGTTGCGGGCGCTCGATGAGGCGGGTGTGGATTACAGCAGCCGACTCGCCGTGAAAAGCAGCATCGCCAAGCTGAGAAGAGAAATCATCAACGAACAGCAGCTGATAAACGAGGGAAAAGGTACGCCCGAAATCAAGGCGTCGGTAGCGCACAAACGTCGGTTGATGAGCGGACTGCTCCCTATTCAAAAGCTGTATGAAAGCGACGGTGCGACGCCGGAAGAGGTGATGTCGTGGGCAGAAATCTATCGGACGGAAGGCGGTCCGGGAATGCGAAGTCAAGCAAAACTTCTCCAAGAAGAAGATGCCTACCCCGAATTGAGAGGGTGGGGCAAAATCGGCGCATTTGTCGGCGACGCCGCCGTAGCAGCTCCGGTCGTCGGAGCAAGCATGATGGCGCCACCTCTCGGTCTGGCTGCCGGTGTCGGAAGTGCGGCATTCGACAGTTACGCCACTACCAATATGGAAGCCGACCGCATAGAACGGGAAACGGGGCGGAAAATATCCCCCGTCCGCAGATTTGTCCAAACAGGGATAAATACACTTCCATCTCTTATAACGAAAAAAATTCCTGTCGACAAAATACGAGGAATAAACAAACTTCCTGAATGGACGCAAAACATCGTGCAAGAAACTTTGAGACAGGGAGGACTTGGAGGGCTCTATTCACTTACCCACGACATCGGCAGCAATCTGGCTCTCGGCAACGATATTTCCGGAGGAGAAATATTCCGGAATTTAGGGCGAGGAATGGGTGTCGGAGTTGTTGCCGGCGCCGCGGCAGGAAGCGGAAGCGAAGCCCTGTCCCGACTTCGGAATCCGTTCCGCCGCATACCGCCCGAACCGTACCAAAGCGTGCCGCACGGCACCTACGAGTCGGGCATCATGAACACGCCGACAAATATACCGCACAAAGACTACGGGTCGGAGTTTCTGCAAAAAACAGCCACCGTGCCGCAGGGCACTTACGAATCGGGCGCCATGAACACCCCGACAAACATACCGTTCAAAGACTACGGCTTGGAGTTTCAGCAAAAAACAGCCACCGTGCCGCAGGGCACTTACGAATCGGGCGCCATGAACACCCCGACAAACATACCGTTCAAAGACTACGGCTTGGAGTTTCAGCAAAAAACAGCCACCGTGCCGCAGGGCACTTACGAATCGGGCGCCATGAACACCCCGGCAAACATACCGTTCGGCTCCTACCGCTCGGAAATTCCGCCACAAACGACACAAATACCGTATGGCACGTACCAATCGGAAGTTTGGGGTCGGCAAGTCGAAATACCGCATGGCGTGCATCAATCGAAAACGACCGGCATCACCCCGCCCAAAGGCGCACAAGAGAACACCAACATTCCGCACGGCACCTACGAGTCAGAAGCATTCGGACAGCCGACCCGCATACCGTACGGCACTTACCGGTCGGAAATTCCGACGCAGCCCATAGAGATACCGCACGGCACCTACGAGTCGGAAGCATTCGGACAGCCGACCCGCATACCGCACGGCACTTACCGGTCGGAAATTCCGATGCAACCCATAGAATTACCGCATGGCATCTATCAGCTGGAAATTCAACAACAGCCGACAGAGATACCGCACGGCACTTATCGCTCGGACATTTTAGGAGAACCCGTCCGAATACCTTACGATATCCACGAATCGGGAGTATTGAACGAGTCGCAAGTCGTACCGCACAACACCTACCCTGCCAAACCCACCGTACCGTACGATACCTATTCGGGACATAGCAGCCTCGTGCCGCCCGAATGGGGCAATGCGCCGATACGCATTCAACCCGACACCTATACTTCCGATTTGGATAAATACATCAACCTTCCCGAAATAAAATCGCCATTTTATCCGTATGCAAAGGCATTCGGCATCGAAGATCTGCAAAAGGGGCTGAAAAGCCTGAAAATAAACCGTTCCGGCAGCAAGAGCAGCAAGAGCGGGAAAAGCGGCAAAAAGAAAAAAAAGAGATAACCAATCGATTTTCTTTTTCAAGGGAGTACCGTGCAAGGGTACTCCCTTTTTTGCTTGCCTATAAATATATCGTTATATCCTCTCCCTGAAAAGCACCGGCGGCACGACTACGGCGTTACCATAAAATATTGCGAAATCCATCGATTTATAGCCGACCCAATAACCGGTCCATATTGTGCCAAAAAGATACAAGCCAACACAAACAGGCCCATAAAAAACAGGGACCATTTCATAGTGGGGGATTCATCTGCCGTGCTTTCATAAGGATTTCCTTCGCTTCTATACAAACAAAAGAAGTACGTATAAATAAGGATTTGATAACCGACAGCTATCGGGAAAAGGATTTTCCAAAATTCTCCGGTAAACAAAAATACCAAACAAAACGGTGTCGCCCCGACAAGATTGTCCGCCATATAGGACAGATATACTTTCAGCATACCCGGATAGGAAAGGAACATAAAAAAACGTCTTATCATGGTTAAAACTATTGTCAGCGCGAATATAACGGCCATGTCGGGAAAATACCGCCACTCCCACGCATAGGCAATAACCCAGAGAAACATTACGGCAATAAACACTGTCAGATACACCCATGGCGATATTCTGTGCCTTAGCAAGATTTTTACAACAGCCGTCAGCAGCACGGATATTACACATATCGCGATTATTCTTACGCAAAGCATCTTGAAATCCATAAATTCACCCATATCGCATAAAATAAATAAGAGTAAAATAATAGCGGCACGGCTACGGCGTTACCATAAAATATTGCGAAATCCATTGATTTATAACCGACCCATATTGTACAAAAAAGGAATAGAGCAAAAAAAGCAGTCCGAATGAAAAAAACATCAATTTGACAAAAAAATTATCATAAACTTTCTCGCTTTCCCCTTTTTCATACGGATTCCATTCTCCTCTATCCATTGCAAATAGGTCCGAATAACCTAAAATAAAAAAAACGACTACGCCCAAGAAAATAATTATTCCAGACTCTTCGAAAAATAAAAATGCCAAACACAACGGCGACACCCAAAAAAGTCGGCGAGCCATATAGATGAAATATATTTTCGGCATACCCGGATAGGAAAGAAGCGTAAAAAAACGTCTTATCGTGGTTAAAGACATTGTCAGCGCGAATATAAGGAACATATCAGGACCACACCACCACTCCCACGCATAGGCAATAACCCAAAGAAATATTCCGACAATAAACACAGCAAGATACACCCATTGCGGTATCCTGTACCTTGGCAAGACTTTTACAACAGCCGTCAGCAGCACGGATATTACACATATCGCGATTATTCTTACGCAAAGCATCTTGAAATCCATAAATTCACCCATATCGTATAAATAAATAAGAGTAAAGTAATACGCTACGAACAAAACCGCCGGCGGCACGGCTATGGCGTTACCATAAAATATTGCGAAATCCATCGATTTATAGCCGACCCAATAACCGGTCCATATTGTGCCAAAAAGAT
>CANQDQ010000035.1 GCA_947593515.1 uncultured Bacteroidales bacterium
GGCGTTACCATAAAATATTGCGAAATCCATCGATTTATAGCCGACCCAATAACCGGTCCATATTGTGCCAAAAAGATACAAGCCAACACAAACAGGCCCATAAAAAACAGGGACCATTTCATAGTGGGGGATTCATCTGCCGTGCTTTCATAAGGATTTCCTTCGCTTCTATACAAACAAAAGAAGTACGTATAAATAAGGATTTGATAACCGACAGCTATCGGGAAAAGGATTTTCCAAAATTCTCCGGTAAACAAAAATACCAAACAAAACGGTGTCGCCCCGACAAGATTGTCCGCCATATAGGACAGATATACTTTCAGCATACCCGGATAGGAAAGGAACATAAAAAAACGTCTTATCATGGTTAAAACTATTGTCAGCGCGAATATAACGGCCATGTCGGGAAAATACCGCCACTCCCACGCATAGGCAATAACCCAGAGAAACATTACGGCAATAAACACTGTCAGATACACCCATGGCGATATTCTGTGCCTTAGCAAGATTTTTACAACAGCCGTCAGCAGCACGGATATTACACATATCGCGATTATTCTTATCCAAAGAATCATAAAAACGAAAAAATATTCCTGCCCCGCGCGAACTTGCGGGGCAGGAAGAAAAAGAAATTACAAGCGGGCTTTGATGGCTTTGCTTTCGGCTTCGTAGCCGGGTTTGTCGAGCAAAGCGAACATATTTTTCTTGTATGCCTCGACACCGGGCTGGTCGAAAGGATTGACACCGAGCATATAACCACTGATGCCGCAGGCTTTCTCGAAGAAGTAAATCAACTGTCCGAGACAGTATTCCGTAACCGCAGGGATTTCGATTTTCAGGTTGGGAACGCCGCCATCGACGTGGGCTATCTGCGTACCGAGCTCCGCCATTTTGTTCACGCCGTCGATGCGTTTTCCGGCGAGGAAGTTCAAGCCGTCGAGATTCTCATCGTCGGAAGGAATCGCCAGCGTGTGCTTCATATTTTTCACGGAAACGACGGTTTCGAAAATGGTGCGTTCGCCGTCCTGTATCCACTGCCCCATGGAGTGGAGGTCGGTGGTGAAATCGACCGATGCGGGGAATATGCCTTTGTGTTCCTTGCCTTCGCTTTCGCCGTAGAGCTGTTTCCACCATTCTGCCAAGAAATGGAGTTTCGGATTGAAATTGACGAGAATCTCGACTTTCTTTCCGCTGCGATAGAGCACATTGCGCGCCGAAGCGTAACGGAGCGCGGGATTTTCGGCAGCGGGAACGCTCTCGTCGCAGGCTTTTTCCATATCGGCTGCGCCGCCCACCAACTGCTTGATGTCGAATCCGGCAACGGCGATGGGGAGCAAGCCTACCGGCGAGAGCACCGAGAAGCGACCGCCCACGTTGTCGGGAATCACGAAGGTTTTATAGCCTTCCATGTCGGCGAGTTTGCGCAGCGCGCCGCGTGCAGCGTCGGTAACAGCCACGATGCGGTTGCGGGCTTCTTCCTTACCCACCTGCTCTTCGAGCTGTTTTTTCAGCAGACGGAATGCAATCGCCGGCTCGGTGGTCGTACCCGACTTGGAGATATTGATAAGACCGAACTGCTTGCCGCGCAGCAACTCCTGCAATTCGTAAAGATAATCTTCGCCGATGTTTTGTCCGGCAAACAAGACCTGCGTGCCTTTGCCGCCCTTGTAGGCTGCGAAAGAGTCGGAAAGGGCTTCGATGACCATCTTCGCGCCGAGATAGCTGCCGCCGATACCTATGGCAACCACTATTTCGCAACGTTTGCGGAGGTTGGCGGCAACCTGCTCCACCTCATCGAGAAATTCCGGTGTGATGGACGACGGCAGATGAAGCCAGCCCAAAAAGTCATTTCCTTTGCCGTTTCCGGCGTGTAACGTTTTCTGCGCCGCAAGAGCTTCTGCGGCAACCGATTGCACTTGGGCATCGGTCAATGCTTTTTCATAAGAGAGAGAAATTTTTTCCATGATATTCGGATTTATGTTTTCACGATTTTAGGATTTTCAAAATTACGGTTTTTTACAGAAAAATACAAATTCTTTATTCCATTTTTTGCCATTTTTGAAAAAAACGGGTCTTTTCGGTGGCTCCGTTTCCGAAAAAAGCGTACTTTTACGCGCTGAAAACCGCCGTGATATGAAACGTTTATACGCCTTGTTGTCGATTTTGTTTTTCGTCGTCGCGCCGTCGCTTGCCGGCACGGGCGACTCCATACGGGTATCGCTGCTCACGGCAGCGCCCGGCACGGAGGTTTACGAACTGTTCGGGCACACGGGCATACGGCTCGTTTTCGACGAACCCCGCACCGGCGATACGCTGCGGCGCGACCTCGTGTACAATTACGGACTGTTCGATTTCGAGGCGCCGCATTTCCTCTATCGCTTCACCAAAGGCGAGACGGATTACAGCATCGGAACCTCCACATACGACGCTTTCGTAACGAGTTACACCCGGCGGGGCAGCAAGGTGTATGAACTGCCGCTGAATCTCCGCGCCGGCGAAGCCCGCCGGCTGCTCGAAGCCCTCCGCACGAATATGCAGCCGCAGAACCGTGTGTACCGCTACAACTTTCTGTACGACAACTGTGCCACCCGCCCCCGCGACAAGATAGAGGAGGCTCTCGACAGCGGCATCGTCTACGACAAAAACGACACGACCGTCGCCACATTCCGCCGGCTGATACACGAGTGCACCGCCCGTCATGCGTGGCTCACCTTCGGAATAGACCTTGCACTGGGCGCACCGCTCGACCGTCCGACCACCTATCGGGAACAGATGTTTCTGCCCGCCGTGCTGGCGGACGATTTGGCGCACGCCTATACGACCGAAGAAAACGGGGAGAAACGTTTTATCGGAGCGCCCGCCGAAACGCACGAAGCACAAGTCGGGAGAACGGAATACGCACCGACGCCCTTCACTCCCGTCATCGTATTTTGGGCGGCTCTCGGCATCGTGATGCTCGTGTCGGCAATCGAATACCGGAAAGGACGGCACTTGCGCGTGCTCGATTATGTGATTTTCGGGCTGTACGGACTTTTCGGGTGCGTGCTGTTTTTCCTGATATTCATATCAATACACCCCGCCACCTCGCCCAACTATTCCGCGCTGTGGTGCCACCCGCTGTGGTGGTTCGCCGCCCTGTGCGAAGCCTTCGTCCCGCACCGCCGCATCACGGCGCAGGCGATGTCGCTGCTGTTGCTCGCAACGGCGGCATTTTTCATTGCCGCACCTTTCCTGCCGCAGGTGTTCAACCCCGCATTCTATCCGGCAGCCGCCATTCCTGCCGTGCGCTGCGTCGCATGGATTACGACGGAGCGGAAATGCCGGCGGCTGTAATCGCCTTTCGATAAACGACTTACCGGCTCCGAAAATCCGGTAAAAATCTTTTTAGGCTATTTTAGAAGAAAATCGCCTGCGTTTAGCTATTTTTTATCTATCTTTGCAACGTATTATGCGGTTGTGTGTCCGTATAGTACATTTTTTAATAACCGAAACAAAAAAATCAAAAACCGTTATGGGATTCAATGATATTCTGAAAAAACTGTTCGGAAACAAATCGCAGCGCGACCTGCGGGAAATACAACCCTACGTCGACCGCATTTTGGAGGAATACGCCAAAGTAGAACCGCTGAGCAACGACGAACTGCGCGCCCGCGTAACCGAAATACGAAAACAGATACAGGAACACGTGGCACCCGAAAAAGCCCGCATCGCCGAAATCAAAGAGAAGATAGAAAGCGTCGAATACGACGAGCGGGAAAGCATGTGGGAGGAAATCGACAAATTGGAGAAAACGATTCTCGACAAATACGAGGAGGCGCTTAACGAGGTGCTCCCGCAGGTATTCGCACTGGTGAAATCCACCGCCAAACGCTTCGCCGAGAACGCGACGATAGAGGTTACGGCAACGCAGTTCGACCGCGACCTTGCTGCCGCCGGACACGACTTTCTGCACATCGAAGGCGATAAGGCGATTTACCAAAACCATTGGGTAGCCGGCGGCAACGAAATCACGTGGGACATGGTGCACTACGACGTGCAGCTGTTCGGCGGCGTGGTGCTGCACAAAGGCAAAATAGCCGAAATGGCGACCGGCGAGGGAAAAACGCTCGTGGCAACCCTGCCCGTATTCCTCAACGCCCTCACGGGCAACGGTGTACACGTGGTAACGGTGAACGACTATCTGGCAAAACGCGACTCGGAATGGATGGGTCCGCTCTATATGTTTCACGGGCTGTCGGTCGATTGCATCGACAAGCACCAGCCCAACTCGGAGGCGCGCCGCCGCGCCTACAATGCCGACATCACTTTCGGTACGAACAATGAATTCGGTTTCGACTACCTGCGCGACAATATGGCGATTACGCCGCAAGACCTCGTGCAGCGCTCGCACAACTACGCCATCGTCGATGAGGTGGACTCGGTGCTTATCGACGACGCCCGCACGCCGTTGATTATTTCGGGTCCCGTGCCCAAAGGCGAAGTGCAGCTTTTCGAGGAGTTCCAGCCCAAAGTCGAAGCCCTCTACAAAGCGCAGAAAACATTGGCGACCAAGCTGCTCGCCGAAGCCAAAGTAAAAATCGCTTCAGAAGACAAAGAGGTGCGCAAAGAGGGCGCCCTCCTGCTGTTCCGCACCTTCAAGGGACTGCCGAAAAACTCCGCGCTTATCAAATATCTGAGCGAGCCGGGCATCAAGTCGCTGATGCTCGAAACGGAAGAGTTCTATATGCAGGAAAACAACCGCAATATGCCCATCGTTACCGACCCGCTCTATTTCGTCATCGACGAGAAAAACAACGGGGTCGATTTGACCGACAAGGGTCTCGACATGATTACGGGCGACAGCGACGACCCGCAATTTTTCGTGCTGCCCGACATCGGCGCCCAATTGGCGGAACTCGACACGCTGGGGCTGTCCGACGCCGAACGGCAGGAGCGGAAAGACCAACTCACCCAAGAATATGCCATCAAAGCCGAGCGGGTGCACACCGTACACCAACTGCTGAAAGCCTATGCGCTTTTCGAGCGGGACGACGAATACGTGGTCATCGACAACAAAGTGAAAATCGTCGACGAACAAACGGGTCGTATCATGGAGGGGCGCCGCTACTCCGACGGACTGCACCAAGCCATCGAAGCCAAAGAGCATGTAAAGGTGGAAGCCGCCACGCAGACATTCGCCACCATCACGCTGCAAAACTATTTCCGCATGTACCACAAACTGGCGGGCATGACGGGTACGGCAGAAACGGAAGCCGGCGAGTTCTGGGACATCTACAAACTCGACGTGGTAACCATTCCCACCAACAAGCCGGTAATCCGCGACGACCGCGACGACCGCGTGTATATGACCAAACGGGAAAAATACAACGCCGTCATCGACGAAATCGCCAAGATGATAGATGCCGGTCGTCCCGTGCTGGTGGGTACGACGTCGGTGGAAATATCGGAGCTGTTGAGCCGTATGCTCACCCTGCGCAAAATCAAACACAACGTACTCAACGCCAAACTGCACCAGAAAGAGGCCGACATCGTGGCACAGGCAGGCCAGAGCGGTACGGTAACCATCGCCACCAATATGGCGGGTCGCGGTACCGACATCAAACTCTCGGAAGCGGTGCGCAACGCCGGCGGTCTTGCCATCATCGGCACCGAGCGCCACGAATCGCGGCGTGTGGACAGGCAGCTGCGCGGACGGTCGGGACGTCAGGGCGACCCGGGTTCTTCGGTATTCTTCGTATCGCTCGAAGACAACCTCATGCGCCTATTCGCCTCCGAACGCATCGCCAAGCTGATGGACCGCTTCGGGCACGAGGAGGGCGACATGATAGAACACCCGTGGATTTCAAAATCCATCGAACGCGCCCAAAAGAAGGTCGAGGAAAACAACTTCGGCATACGCAAACGCCTGCTCGAATACGACGACGTGATGAATGCCCAGCGCGAAGTCGTGTATAAAAAACGGCACCACGCCCTTATGGGCGAACGCATAGGCATCGACATCGTAAACATGATGTACGACGCCGCCCAAGCCTTGATAGAAGAATATGCCGACGCAGGCGACTACGAGGGATTGCAGGAGAACGTACTGAAAACATTTGCCATAGAAGTGCCGTTCGACGAAGCGACCATGCGCGCCGAAAAATCGAACGTCCTCACCGAAAAGCTCTACGATGCCGTCATCGCCGCTTTCAAACGCAAAATCGATATGCTTGCCACCATCGCCAACCCCGTCATCAAAAAAGTATATGAAGAACAGGGCGACCGCTACGACAACATCGTGGTGCCCATCTCCGACGGCAAGCGTATATATAATATAGTATGCAACCTGAAAGAGGCTTACGAAAGCGAATCGAAATCGGTGAATAAGGCTTTCCAAAAGGCGATACTGCTCCACACGATAGACGAAGCGTGGAAAGAACACCTGCGCGACCTCGACCAGCTGCGGCAGTCGGTGCAGAACGCCAGCTACGAACAGAAAGACCCGCTGCTGATTTTCAAACTCGAATCGTTCGGTATGTTCAAAGATATGATCAACGTCATCAATACCAAAACCATTTCGATACTGATGCGCGGACAGATACCGATGCGCGACCCCGAACAGGTGCGCGAAGCTGCCCCGACAGCCCGTCAGGATTACAGCCGCTACCGCACGCAGAAAGACCAGCTCGGCGGCGGTGCCCCCAACGGAGGCGCCCAGCCCAACGCCCCGCAGCGCAAGCCCGAACCGGCAAAAGCCGCCCCGAAAGTGGGGCGCAACGACCCCTGTCCCTGCGGCAGCGGCAAAAAATACAAGAACTGCCACGGACGAGGATTGGAATAAAACTTGCACGGCAGACAATAAGAAACACACAGAAACGACAGAACAATGAACATACTCGATTTGAGCGAACAGGAAATCATTCGCCGCAACAGTCTCGACGAAATGCGCCGGTTAGGCATAGACCCCTACCCCGCCGCCGAATACAAAGTCGATGCCTTCACCGATGAAATCAAAGCATCTTTCTCGGACGACGCCCCGCAGCGGACAGTGTCGATAGCGGGACGCATCATGAGCCGCCGCATTATGGGCAAAGCCTCTTTCATGGAACTGAAAGACTCGAAAGGTCGCATACAGGTGTATATCTCGCGCGACGACCTCTGTCCGGGCGAAGACAAGGAACTTTACAATACGGTATTCAAAAAGCTGCTCGACATCGGCGACTTCGTAGGCATCAAAGGCTACGTGTTCCGCACGCAAATGGGCGAAATCACCGTCCATGCGCAGGAGCTTACCGTGCTGGCGAAATCGCTGCGCCCGCTGCCTATCGTCAAGGTGAAAGACGGCGTAGTGTATGACGCTTTCGAAGACCCCGAACTGCGCTACCGCCAGCGTTACGTCGATTTGGTGGTGAACGAAGGCGTGAAAGAGATTTTTATCAAACGCAATAAAGTATATACCTCGATGCGCGAATTTTTCAATTCGCGCGGATACATGGAAGTGGAAACGCCTATCCTGCAATCCATTCCGGGCGGTGCGGCTGCGCGTCCGTTCATCACGCACCACAACGCGCTCGACATTCCGCTCTACCTGCGCATCGCCGACGAGCTGTACCTCAAACGCCTCATCGTGGGCGGATTCGAAGGCGTATATGAGTTTTCCAAGAACTTCCGCAACGAGGGTATGGACCGCACGCACAACCCCGAATTTACCTGCATGGAAATCTACGTTTCCTACAAGGATTACAACTGGATGATGACCTTCACCGAACAGATGCTCGAAAAAATAGCGCTCGACGTGAACGGCACCACGCAGGTGAAAGTGGGCGACAACCTCATCGACTTCAAAGCCCCCTACAAACGGGTTACCATGACGGAAGCCATCAAGGAGTTTACCGGCATCGACATCACCGGCATGGACGAAAACCAACTGCGGGAAGTGTGCCAAAAACTCGGCGTGGAAACCGACGACTCGATGGGCAAAGGAAAACTCATCGACGAAATCTTCGGAGCCAAATGCGAGGGCAATTACATACAGCCGACTTTCATCACCGACTATCCCATAGAAATGTCGCCTCTGACGAAACGCCACCGCAACAATCCGGAACTGACCGAGCGTTTCGAGCTGATGGTCAATGGCAAAGAGTTGTGCAACGCCTATTCGGAGCTGAACGACCCCATAGACCAGCGCTACCGCTTCGAGGAGCAGTTGCGCCTCTCGGAGAAAGGCGACGACGAGGCGATGTTCATCGACAACGATTTCATACGCGCTCTCGAATACGGTATGCCGCCCACGTCGGGCATGGGCATCGGCATGGACCGCCTTGTCATGCTGATGACGGGACAATCGACCATACAGGAGGTGCTTTTCTTCCCGCAAATGCGCCCCGAAAAGAGCCGCAAGAAAGATGCCGACAGCTGCTTCACCGCCATAGGCGTGCCGCAGGAGTGGATAGCCGCCGTGCAGAAAGCAGGCTTCCTCACCGTCGAATCGTTGGGCGAAGCCAATCCCAACAAACTGCAACAGGAACTGTGCGGTCTGAACAAGAAATACAAACTCGAACTTTCCAACCCGACCCCCGACGAAGTAAAGGCGTGGGTGGAGAAAGCCCGCTGATATGAACTTTATCTCACGATGATATGAACCTTCCCGGAAAAGTAGCGATCATCGGAGGCGGCACATGGGCTACCGCCATCGCCAAGCTGGTGCTGTGCAACGTCGACGCGATAAACTGGTATATCCGCAACGAAGATACCATCGAACAATTCGTCCGCACGGGACGCAATCCGCGCTATCTGTCGAGCGTCAAATTCGAGATAAGCCGCATCAGCTTTTCCGACGACATCGGCGACATCGTAAAAGAGTCGGACATGCTGATTCTGGTAACGCCGTCGCCCTATATCAAAAGCCAGCTCAAAAAGCTGAAAAGCAAAAACTTGCAGGGAAAATTCATTATCTCCGCCATCAAGGGCATCGTACCCGACGAGAATTTGATTATCACCGATTACCTGCGAAAGAATTTCAACGTACCCGCCGACTTCCTTGCCGTGATAGGCGGTCCGTGCCACGCCGAAGAGGTGGCGCTCGAACGTCTCTCCTATCTGACTATCGGCTGCCCCGACCAACGGCGGGCGGAAATTGCCGCCGAACTGCTGAGTACGCCCTATATGCGCACTACCGTCTCTGCCGACGTCGAGGGTATCGAATACGCCGCCGTGTTGAAAAACGTCTATGCCATCGCCGCCGGAATATGCAGCGGAGCCAAGTACGGCGACAACCTGCAAGCCGTGTTGGTGGCAAACTCCATACAGGAGTTGCAACGGTTTATCAACGTGGCGAATCCGCTCTCGCGCAACATCTGCGAGCCGGCTTATTTGGGCGACCTGCTGGTTACGGCTTATTCGCGATTCAGCCGCAACTTCCTTTTCGGCACGATGATAGGGAAAGGCTATTCGGTGAAAGCGGCGCAAGCCGAAATGGAAATGATAGCCGAAGGCTATTACGGCACGAAATGTATTACAGAAATTAATGCAAAGTTGAAAGTGGATATGCCGATTCTGAATGCGGTATATAACATTCTGTACAAACGGAAACCCATGCAACAGGAAATGAGTCTGCTCACCGACCTGCTGCGATAAGGCAGCATACAGACAAAAAAA
>CANQDQ010000036.1 GCA_947593515.1 uncultured Bacteroidales bacterium
CCTAAAAATCTATTTCTTGCGCGGAGGGGTACCGAGGAGAGTGTCGGCAGGGAAAAGGGTGTCGGGTAGAATCGGTAGGGTCGAGCCGGTGTGGGGAGGTATTGCTGCTTCGGCATGGACGGGGAGGTAATCGATGCCGGCTTTGCGGGCTTGGGCGTGCTGCTCGCTGCGGGGTACGGCATAGGTGCGGCCCTCTTTCACGAAACGCGCGCCCGTCTGTTTGAACACGAAAGGCACACCGGCTTCGATGCACTGCCGGCGCAGGTCGAGCACCCATTCATAGCGGCAGGGACGGGCGTGCGGTCCCGACTCGCCGCCCGCAATCACCTGCGTTATCGTCGGATAAGCGAGGTAGGGCGCGAGGTTCAGCGCGCCGAGCAGCGGCTCGCAGACAATGATTTTACGCCGGACGGGAGCGGCAAGATAAAGGGGCAGGCGGTAGTCGGCGCGGTCTTGATTTTCCACTGTACAACAGAGCGTTACGTTCGGATAGCCGTCGCCCCAATCGACAGGAACGACCTGCACCAGACGGTCGATGCGCTTGGTGATAATGAAGAAATGCAGGTCGCTGCGGCGGCGCATCATCTTCCACGCTTCGGGGCGCCACTCGTCGGCGGCATCGAGCAGGAAATCGGACGAAAAGCAGGTATAAACGGTTTCGCCCGAAGCGATTTTATAGCGTCCGTCGCGCCGGCGGCGAAGCGGCAGGTCGAAATCGCCCGTGCGGCACACCTCGCGGCTGTCGCGTCCGTGCCGACTGTCGATGCGATAGACATAACAGTTGCGGCACCCTTCGCTTATCTTCGTACACCCGTGCCACGGGTTCCACTGCGCCATAGTCTGAAAAAGAAGCGACCTTTCCCCGAAAGAATCCGAAGAAAGGTCGGTTGTCCGGTTATCGGTTTTCTATCAACGGAGATGCCACTCCGTGCCCTCTTTCGTGTCTTTCAACTCGAAACCTATCTCGCCGAGCTTGTCGCGAATAAGGTCGG
Source organism: uncultured Bacteroidales bacterium (assembly GCA_947593515.1). Classification (GTDB taxonomy): domain Bacteria; phylum Bacteroidota; class Bacteroidia; order Bacteroidales; family UBA11471; genus Caccoplasma. Next base: position 993 of record CANQDQ010000036.1, read on the forward strand.
AGGTCGCCCAATCCTTGCGGCTCTTGGCTTCGCTGCGCAGGGAGAGCAGCAGCTCCACCGCCTTTTCGTAAGGTTCGAGCGCGGTGTCCGAAATCTCGGCGGCATCGAGGCGCAAGCCGAGAATGTCGAACATGAAAGTCGAAAACGTGCTGCGCAGCTCGTCGAGGTCGGCAGCCGAAATAGCGGCATTGCCCGCCAAAATCGTATTGATGGCGCGCACGCCGTCGAAGAGATGCGAAATGACGACAGGCGTGTTGAGATCGTCGTTCATGGCTTCGTAGCACTTCTCGCGCAAACCTTTGACTTCGGCGGTCGTCTCGGCGGAGGGGGCGATTTTCGCCAAATTATTCCAGCCGTCGCAGAGGCGTTTCCATGCCTTCTCCGCCGACTCCAAAGCATCGTTTCCGAAATCGAGCGTGCTGCGGTATTGCGCCTGCAAGATGAAAAAGCGTATGGTCATGGGCGAATAGGGGCGCGCCAACAGCGGGTGGTCGCCCGTGAAAAATTGTTCGAGGGTGATGAAGTTGCCCAGCGACTTGCCCATCTTCTGCCCGTTAATGGTAATCATGTTGTTGTGCAGCCAATAATGCACCGCTTCCTTGCCCTGCGCAGCGACCGACTGGGCTATTTCGCACTCGTGGTGCGGGAAAAGCAGGTCCATGCCACCGCCGTGTATGTCGAACGTCTCGCCCAAATATTTCATACTCATTGTCGAGCATTCGAGATGCCAGCCGGGGAAACCGTCGCTCCACGGCGAGGGCCAGCGCATGATGTGTTCGGGAGCCGCTTTTTTCCACAGGGCGAAATCGAACGTATTGCGCTTCTCCTGCTGTCCGTCGAGCGCGCGGGTCGTACCCAGCAGCTCGTCAATGTTCCGTCCCGACAATTTGCCGTAGTGGTGGTCGCGGTTGTATTTCTCCACGTCGAAATACACGGAGCCTTCGCTTTCGTAGGCATAGCCGGCGGCGAGTATTTTTTTCACGTACTCGATTTGTTCGATGATGTGTCCCGACGCGTGCGGCTCGATGTTCGGCGACAGCACGTTGAGCGCCTCCATCGCCTTGTGGTAGCGGTTCAGGTAAAACTGCACCACCTCCATCGGTTCGAGCTGTTCGAGGCGCGCTTTCTTGGCGATTTTATCCTCGCCCTCGTCGGCGTCGTTTTCGAGGTGCCCCACGTCGGTGATGTTGCGCACATAGCGCACTTTGTAACCGATATGCTGCAAGTAGCGGAAGAGTACGTCGAAAGTAATGGCGGGACGTGCGTGTCCCAAATGGGCGTCGCCGTAAACCGTCGGACCGCACACATACATACCCACGTGCGGGGGATTGAGCGGTACGAACTCCTCTTTCTTGCGCGTCAGCGTATTATATACGAAAAGTTTCTGTTCCATAATCATCAAAATATTGTCGTGCAAAAGTAACGATTATCGCGGAATAAACAAGAGGCCGACGGTACCCGTCCGTCGTTCCGGCATCAGGCTTCGCCGCCCGGCAGGACGAAAGGAGGCTTGGGCGTACCCTCGCCGACGTTGATTTTTCCGAATTGTTTTTCGTACTTCACGATGTTTTCTTCCAACGCGAAAAGCAGACGTTTGGCGTGCTCGGGCGTCAGTACGATACGCGATTTCACATGCGCTTTCGGCATTCCCGGAAGTATGCGTATGAAATCGGCGACAAACTCCGACGACGAGTGGCTGATGACCGCCAGATTGGCGTAAATGCCCTCTGCCACTTCGGGTGTCAGTTCTATTTGCAATTCTTTCTTTTCCATATTATTGTTTTAGAGTGAACATGAAATCATTTTCTCCGCCGAGATTCGAGGTGTTGATGCGCACGCGCACGTTTGCCGGCAGCGGCTCCGGCAAAAGAAACGAGGCGTATCCCGACCGGTAATAGCCGGCGGCATCGCCGGCGCGGTCGTAATGCAGCCTCACGTCGAGCGTGTCGGAATGGAGCTGTGGGTCAAGCGCCACCATCAACAACCGGTGAAGGGTATGGTAATACTCTATCTGATAGCGGAGGTTGATGCACCCGCCGCCGTACCATACCGACGCAAGATATATCGGATCGTCGGGCAAAAGCGCCGCACTGTCGGAGGGCAGCACGATTATCGCGGCAGAGGGTATGGGACGTATCGCTGTTTCCAGCGAAATCTTCATTTCTCCGTCTTTCGACACCGTCGTCGGAACGTATCCGATAATCGCCCGCTGACCTGCCGAAAGCAGATTTGTCGACAGCTTTTCTTCGGGATAGAGCAGTATGCCTTCATCGGTTCGGAATATCAACGCATCGTCGTCGTGCAGGCACGAAACGAGGTCTTGCCGGAAATTGGTCAAGTCGATACCCGACGATACGTCTTCATCGCACGACATGGCAAGCATCGCCAACGCCACGAGAGCCGACAACGTGCGGAGTTTCATACGACACTCCTTTCGTCGGACGGCGATACGATGCGACCGTCGCGCAACACGATGGTGCGATCGGAAAGTTTCGCCAGCGCCTCGTCGTGGGTAACGATGACAAACGTCTGCCCGAACTCCTTGCGCAAATCGAAAAAGAGGCGGTGCAACTCGGTTTTATTCTGCGTGTCGAGGCTGCCCGACGGCTCATCTGCCAGCACCACATCGGGACGGTTGATAAGCGCACGCGCCACTGCCGCCCGCTGTTTCTCTCCGCCGGAAAGCTGCGCCGGCTTATGGTGCATACGTTCTTTCATACCCAAAAAGTCGAGCAGTTCCGCCGCCTGACGCCGCGCCTCGCTCTCGCCGCGACGGGCAATAAGGGCGGGCAGCACGACATTTTCCAACGCCGTAAATTCCGGCAGCAGCCGGTGAAACTGGAACACGAAGCCGATGTGCCGGTTGCGGAAAGCCGACAAGGCTTTCTCTTTCATTCCGAATACGGAGCGACCGTCGATAAGCACTTCGCCGGCATCGGGCTTTTCGAGCGTGCCGACAATTTGCAGCAGCGTGGTTTTACCCGCTCCGCTGGCGCCCGTTATCGACACGATTTCACCTTTGTCGATAGCGGCGTCGATGCCTTTCAACACTTCGAGCGACCCGAATTTTTTATGTATGTCTTTTATCTCTATCATGCTTCCGTCAATTTACGTATGACATACGCCGCCAGATAACAGCCGAAAACCGCCGGCAAATAGGATATGGTGCCTACGGTGGAGCGTTTGTTGCGCTCGCCCGACGAAGGAAGAACAGCCGATGCCGACGGAGGTTCGGTCGAGAACACGACTTTCAGTCCCCGCCGAATGCCGGCAGCCCGCAGCCGCCGGCGCACTTCGCGCGCCAATCCGCAGTAGCAGGTATCGGCAATATCGCCGTAGGCGACCGCCGACGGGTCGAGCCGCGCACCGGCGCCCATAGACGATACGACCGGAATACGGCGCCGCAGGCAGGCAAGAAGCAAAGCCGTCTTCGGAGCCACCGTGTCGATGGCATCGACGACGAATGAGAAATTTCCGTCGAGCAGGGCATCGACATTTTCGGGGTCGATATAGCGCTGTTCGGTATGCAGCTGCAACGCCGGAGCGATGTCGAGCAGGCGTCGGGCAAGCACATCGGTTTTCGCCTGCCCCACCGTCGAGTGCAGCGCTATCAGCTGCCGATTGATATTGCTTTCGGCTACGCAATCGGCATCGACAAGGGTCATTGCGCCCACGCCGGCACGCACCAGCATTTCGGCGGCATAAGCTCCGACGCCGCCTACTCCCACAACCAACACGTGCGACTGTCGCAAGCGGGTTATCGACGATTCGCCGACAAGCAGAGCCGTGCGCGACAACCACTCCTCCATATTCCGAAAGCGTCCGGCTTATTCGACGCTGAATTTGGTCTGCGCCATATCGCCCGACCGCATGAATTCCTCGTGGAAAGCGAATGCCGCTTCGAGGCAGTGAGGCGTATGCCCTTTCCCGCGCAGAGAGAGATACTCGCGCAGCAAGGGGCGGTACATCGGGTGTGCGCAGTTTTCGATAATCAGCTCGGCGCGTTCGCGGGGAGCTTTGCCGCGCAAGTCGGCGACACCCCATTCGGTAACGATGATGTTCACCGAATGTTCGCTGTGGTCGAGGTGCGAAACCATCGGCACGATAGCGCTGATTTTTCCGCCCTTCGCCACCGACGGGCAGGTGAATATCGAAAGATAGGCGTTGCGGGTGAAGTCGCCCGAACCGCCGATACCGTTCATCATCTTCGTTCCCGTAACGTGCGTACTGTTCACGTTGCCGAATATGTCGGCTTCGAGCGCCGTGTTGATGGTAATAAGCCCCATGCGGCGCACCAGTTCGGGGTTATTGCTTATTTCGCCCGGACGCAGCACGAGTTTGTCGCGGAAGAAATCGAGGTCGCCGTAAACCTGCTGCATCACTTTGTCGCTTACGGTAAGCGAACAGCTGCTGGCAAAGGTGCAGCGACCTTCGCGTATCAAGCCGATGACGGCATCTTGCACCACTTCGGTGTACATCTGGAACGGCGGTATGTGCGGATTTTCGCCCAAGCAGCCCAGCACGGCATTGGCGATGTTGCCCACGCCCGACTGCAACGGGAGAAACTCGGGCGGAATAAGTCCCGCTTTGAGTTGCGACGTGAGGAAATCGCTCACGTTCTGCCCGATTTTCATCGTTACCTCATCGACCGGTGCAAACTCTTTCACACCGTCGGAAAGATTGGTTTCGACGATACCGACAATTTTTTCCGGCTCTACCTGTATGTAAGGCACGCCGATGCGGTCGGAAGGTTTATATATAGGTATCTCCCGACGACGAGGAGGGTCGGCAGGCTGGTAAATATCGTGAAATCCCGCCAGCTCCTTCGGGTTGTGGGCATTCAACTCGATGATGATTTTCTTCGCCAAAGCGCACACGGTGGGGGCGATACCCACACCCGGGCCGAGATAGATTTTCCCGTCGTCGGTTACCGACGATGCCTCTATAATGGCGACATCGATGCCTCCCAAAAATCCGTAACGCAACATCTGCGCCAGCTCCGAAAGGTGGACGTCGCAATAGGAAATCTCTCCGTTATTGATAGCGGCACGCGAGTCGGGACACGACTGGTAGGGCGTGCGGAACTTCACGGCTTTGGCGCGCGCCAGAACGCCGTCGAGATTGTCGCTCGTAGATGCGCCCGTGTAAAGACCTATGCGGAAAGGACGTCCGGCGGCGTGTTCCGCCTCCGCTTTCCGGGCTATTGCCTGCGAAACGGCTTTGGGCGTACCCGCTGCCGTAAAACCACCAAAACCTACATGATCGTCGTGATGAATGTACGATGCCGCTTCATCGGCTGAAATAATTTTGAATCTCATAATGTGTACCTCTTTAATATTTTCGGTTCAATATTTCCATAGTTATGATTGCCCGACGCAATTCGTCCACATCATCGGCGCGGAAAAGTTCGTCAGTACAGGTATAGGCATTATCTTTGTCGTCTTCGATGGGGGCGAATATTTCCGATTCCGCTTCGAGAGCATCTAACTCCGGCACGTATTTTTCCAATTCGGGGTGGAAAAAAGCATCGGGAATTTCGACCGGCTCCGCCTCCGGCGGTCTTTCCGGCATAAAGGATTTCGGCACTTTTCGCACACGAGGCGAAACGGGATAATTGTAAAATCCGGCATCGCCGTTCATTCCGGAACGCCCGCGCTCTCGCTCCTCTTCATACGATTCGGTCTGCTTGCGCGCCCTCTTGACGAGCGCATTTCCCGCGAAAATGAAAATAAGCAGCAAATAAATCCACAGACTATCCATTACTTTTTGTACTTTTGTGTCGGAACAGGCAAAACAAAACCGCGTCGGGAACCTTTACGCTTTCATCGTCGAATCCGGTTTCTTTCCGAACGCATTTTCTTTGCCCCGTAAAAATAGGCATTTCTCTTGAATTACAAAAACCAAATCCATAAAAAAACTTCGGGCGGTTTCACAACCACCCGAAATCAATTTAACCTAAACCTTAACTATGAAAAAATTTCATATGAAGTATGGCAAAGGTACGCAAAAAAATTTTATTTGCAAATATTTTGGAAGTTTTTTTCTTGAAAAAACTACAAAAAGATAGAAATCGGGCTAAAACCTGAATAAATATTCACAAATATGGGCATACAAACCGAAAAAACAGATACCGCGAGCGGAGAAAAAAAACTCTTCATCGAAACGTATGGCTGTCAAATGAATGCGGCAGACAGCGAAGTCGTGGCTTCGATTATGAAAATGGAGGGCTACTCCCTGTGCGACAACCTCGAAGATGCCGACGCCATCTTCATCAATACCTGCTCGATACGCGACAATGCCGAGCAAAAAATCTTTTCCCGTTTGCAATACCTGCACTCCCTACGCCGGAAAAAGCAGGGTCTGATAATCGGCATACTCGGCTGCATGGCGGAGCGGTTAAAGGAGGAACTGCTCGACACCTACCACGCCGACCTCGTGGTCGGACCCGATGCCTACCTCGACCTACCGCATCTGGTGGCTGCCGCCGAACAGGGCGAGAAAGCCATCAACGTCGAACTCTCCGCTTCGGAAACCTATAAACAGATAATACCCATGCGCATCGGCGCCGGACGCATATCGGGATTCATTTCCATCATGCGGGGGTGCAACAATTTCTGTTCGTACTGCATCGTGCCCTACACGCGGGGACGCGAACGCAGCCGCGAACCGCAAAGCATTTTGCAGGAACTTGCTGACCTGCGGGCGCGCGGTTTCAAAGAGGCGACTTTGCTGGGACAGAACGTCAATTCTTACCGCTATACCGAAACCGACGGCAGCATCATCGACTTTCCCTCCCTGCTTGCCAAGACTGCCGAAGCGGCACCCGATATGCGCATACGCTTCACCACCTCCCACCCCAAAGACATGAGCGACGAAACGCTTCGCACGATAGCCCGCTATCCCAACCTGTGCCGGCATATCCACCTGCCCGTGCAATCGGGCAACAACCGCATTCTCGCCCTGATGAACCGCAAATACACGCGGGAATGGTATCTCGACCGCATTGCCGCCATACGGCGCATTCTGCCCGACTGCGGAATATCGAGCGACCTTTTCGCCGGATTCCATTCCGAAACCGAAACGGAGTTTGCCGATACGCTGTCGCTCATGCGCGAAGCAGCATTCGACAGCGCCTTTCTGTTCAAATATTCCGAACGTCCGGGCACCTACGCCGCCCGTCATCTGCCCGACGACATCAGCGAGGAAGTGAAGATAGAGCGCCTGCAACGCATGATAGAGCTGCAAAACGAACTTTCGCTCGAAAGCAACCGCCGCGACGTAGGAAAAACATTCGAGGTGCTGGTGGAGGGATTTTCACGCCGCTCCCGCGAACAGTTGTGCGGACGCACGCAGCAAAACAAAATGGTGGTGTTTCCCCGCATCGAAGGGGTGAAAGCCGGCGATTTCGTAACCGTGCGCATTACCGAAGCCTCGTCGGCAACCCTGCTCGGCGATATGATAAAATAAAGCTCCGCCCCCATTCGGACAGACACATCGTTTCAGACGTTTTTGTCGTCAAAGTTGCGAAAGAAGAGTGTACGTATCGACAAGGCTTTCAAAGTCGGAAAGACTTTTTCCCGAATGCTCTACCAAATCGCCAAATGCGGCTATTTCGGAATAAAATCCTTGCGTGTATAATTGATTATTGACGGCAAGCGGATTAAAATTATTCCGTCTCTCCACCATTCGCAGAGAGGGGGTGAACATACCGACTTTCTCCAACGGCATTCCGCACAAGGAGCGCGCATGAGGATTAAAACTCAAACACTCCATTCGGTCGAGTACATATTCTCCTGCCACAGTATTGACGCTGATTCTTTCCGCCGGACAGCTCCAAGAATAAAAAGTGGACAATTCTATTTGTCCGAGTACCTCACCATGTTTGAGAAGCATCTGAATGGTAACAGCTCCACGCTTGAACCGAAGTGTAGTTTATCTCAATCTGATATATAACTAATATATACCATCTGTATCCTTATTTGATACCGTAAAGTTCCCACTTCTTGTTGGTTTTCCAAAATTAATCTCAAGCTATAATAGCTTGTTGTTATCAATATTTTTACTCTTAAACTAAACAGCAATCTAATCGCAAACATTTTATAAAGTCCGATTTTCTTTAAGATTTTCGGACATTTTATTGCTGAGCTGG
>CANQDQ010000037.1 GCA_947593515.1 uncultured Bacteroidales bacterium
GAGGTGCTGCTGCACTGTTGCTGCGCGCCCTGCTCGTCGGCTATCGTGGAGTGCCTGCTCGACAACGGCATACGTCCGACGCTCTTTTTTTACAACCCGAACATCTACCCGCGCGAGGAGTACGAGCGGCGCAAAGCGGAGTGCATACGCCACGCCGAGCGGCTGGGACTCGACTTCATCGACGGCGACTACGACCACACCCTGTGGCAGGACGCCGTGCAGGGATTGGAGGGCGAACCGGAGCGGGGGGCGCGCTGCCTGCGCTGTTTCATCGTGCGGCTGCGCGTGGCTGCCCGTTATGCGGCGGCACACGGGTTTCGGGTGCTGGCGACGACTCTCGCCTCGTCGCGCTGGAAAAATCTCGACCAGATAAACGAGGCGGGACGCACGGCTGCGGGCGAAGTCGAAGGGGTTACGTTTTGGGAACAAAACTGGCGCAAAGGCGGCTTGCAGGAGCGCCGCCGCGAACTGATTGCCGAATACCGCTTCTACAACCAGACTTATTGCGGTTGCGAATACAGCCTGCGAAACAGCGAGGAGAAGCAGGCATAACGATTCAAAACGACGAGGGGAGAAAACTTTTTCTCTCCTCGTCGTTTATATCCGGAGCCACTCGACGGGCATCATTATTTTCTGGCAAGAGCGGCATCGCCGTTATTTTTCGGGCGGGGTGTCGCGGTTGGGAAGTATGGGCAGCCCCACGCGGTAGCGCACCGCCAAGATGCGGGTAATGAACACGCCGACGCCGCAGACGATTTGGCAGAGGTACGACTCCATGCCGCACAGGTCGCAGAACCAATAAAGAAAGCCGCCCAACACGCACGCCGTGGCGTAAATCTCTTTGCGGAATATCAACGGTATTTCATTGATGAATACATCGCGCAGCACGCCGCCTGCCGCACCGGTGAGCGTGCCCATGATGATGGCGACCCAGAACGGATAGCCCAACGCCAGACTTTTGCCCATGCCCACGACGGTGAAAAGCGCCAGTCCTATCGTGTCGAAGATGAAGAAGGTAATGTCGAGCCGCACGAGCTTCCGCCCGAAAAGTATGACCCACAGCAGGGCAACTCCCGTACACAGGAGATACATGGGGTTGGTGAGCCACATGGGGGTAACGTCGAGCAGGAGGTCGCGTATGGTACCGCCGCCGATAGCGGTGGCAAAGCCCACGACATAGGCGCCGAACCAGTCGAACCGGCGCGCCGACGCCATGCGTATGCCGCTGATAGCAAAGGCAAACGTGCCGATGAAATCGAGTATCTGTACAAAAGTGGAAGTAGGCATAGGTTAAATAACAACGAACAAGCGGACGTAACGACTCAAATTCTTTTGGTATAGGCGCGGCGGCGCTTGTTGAGGTGATGTTCGAAATACTGCCATTGCTGCTGCACCTTGTTGTTGGTAAGCTGCTCGGGGTTGGTTTCGACGTACTTCACCCCGTCGGCGATGAAATGGGGCAGAATGTCCTCGAAGAGAATGGCATTGGCGCCCAGATTCTGGTAATCGGGGTGTATTGCCACGAGCAGGAGGTCTATCGTGTCGTTTTTGCCTTTCAAGGCTTTGAGCAGGTGTATGAAGCCAAAGGGGAAGAAACGGCCGTGCGACTTCTGCAAGGCGCGGGTCATCGACGGCATGACAATGCCCACGCCCACCACGTTGTCGTGTTCGTCGACAATGACCGAAATGTGTTTGAGCCGCACAATGGGGATATACATTTTCACGTAATGCTCTATCTGTCGGGGCGTGAGAGTCGCATACCCGTAAAGGTCTTTATAGGCAAGGTTGATAAGCTCGAAGAGCTGCCGCCCGTAGTCGCGCGCCAGTTTTTTGATGCTCTTGTAGTCTTTTATGACACTGCGCAGGCGGTATTTTTTCCGCACGATTTCGGCGATACGAAGGTGCTTTTCCGACATGACGGGCGGCACGACGCAGTGAAACTCCACCCATTCGCTCTCGGCCGTAAAGCCGCGCCGCAGAATATGATCGACATAATAGGGATAATTATAGATGGTCGCCATCGTGCCCACTTGGTCGTAACCCTCGACGAGAAGCCCCTCGGGGTCCATATCGGTAAATCCCAGCGGACCGGTAAGATGCTCCATGCCCTTGCCGCGCGCCCACTCCTCGACAGCATCGAAAAGGGCATCGCTCACTTGCGGGTCGTCGATGAAATCGACGAATCCGAAACGCGCCTCCTTCTTGCCGGTCTTCGTGTTGAGATTATGGTTGATGATGCCGGCAATGCGTCCGACCGGCTTTTTGCCGTCGTATGCCATAAACTGCACGGCGTCGCAAAACTCGAAAGCCGGATTTTTCGACGGCGTGAACGTGGCTATCTCGTCGGACACCAAAGGCGGCACCTTGTAAGGATTGCCTTTGTAGAGGTCGATATTGAACTGCACAAATTTTCGCAATTCGCGCCTGCCGGAGATTTCGCGTACGGTGATGCTCATAGTCGTCTGTTTAAGGTATATTCTCGTTCAGCAGGCAAAAATAAGAAAAAAGAAAAAACGTCCCGCAAAAAATCGTCAAAAACTCAACTTCCAGCCTCCTCAAAAGAATATTTCCTCAATCTTTTTTTGTAATGTTGCACTTGCCGGCTATCTCTATCGTTGCGTCTACCATTCTGTTTTAACAATCAATTATTTGTCAAGTAACCATTTTGTGGCAGGAATAACATTTATGGTGCAGCCATCTTCCTCAATTGTTTCATGTTCTTCAAAGGTTACAAGCGTAAGGTTATTGCATTTTAGTTTTTTTGCGGCATTCTTCAATCCTCTTATCTCTCTATTGCGCGTCTTTTCAGTAGAGATATCATATGATACCTGTATCAACTCTTGTACATTGCCATTTTTTGCTATAACAAAATCGACTTGCGAAGAAGATGTTTCCTTATAGTAGAAAATATCACAAAAGAGCGGCTTATAGCGTCGCATCAGCTCAATACAGACAATATTTTCCAACTTCCAACCGAGATTTTCCAATGAGAAATTATCCTCACGGTCTGTAACAAATGCAGTATCCACTACATAAACTTTCTCGTTTCTTACACGATCCCGACTTTTATATGAGAATCGATTGACTCCTACCAATAGAAAAGCCTCTTTAAGGTAGGAATAATAGTTCTCTGCCGTGTGATTTGATACACCGAACAATTCACCTACAGTCTTGGCTACAAACTCCTGACAATAATTATCGGCAAGATAAGCCGCTATTCTTCGTAATGCTTCCACATTACGGACATTGAAGCGTTTTGCTATATCATTTTTGATGATGGCATCTAATAATCCGTTAATGTAGCCTCTACGATTACTTTCATTGAACAATTCCGGGAATCCACCTTGTTGAAGATATTCGTGCAGGGTACTTTTGCGAAGACCTTTCGCTTTCGTTGATAGCGAAGTTGTATCTATCTTCTTCATTGCACAATACTCTGAGAACGAAAAAGGATAGAGCTCAATTTTGTTGTTTCTTCCTGTCAGGTGTGTACTCAATTCCTTACTGAGTAATTTAGAATTAGAACCTGTAATAAACAAGTGTATTTTCTGGCGAAGCAGTCTATTGACAAACAATGGCCAGCCTTCTATATTTTGTATCTCATCAAGGAAAAGATATTTGAATTCAGCATATATCATATATAATGCTTCGAGCAAACGGTCTAAGTCGCTTGCTTTCATATCCTTCATTCGGTCATCATCAAAGTTTACATAAGCAAATTCAATTCTCTTTTGTTTAAGGAACATTTCACATAAGGTTGATTTTCCACATCGTCTGACACCTATTACCACCTGAGCTCGATTGCTCTTTAAATCAAACTGTGATTCTTCGGGACGTGAGCACAACTCCGAGTAATCATTCGCCAGCAACTCCTCACGCTGGTCTGCTACTATTGATAGTAATGTCTGTGTATTCATAATTCATTTTATTTTACTGCAAAAATAATACTGCTTCCATAAAATTGCAAATTTTCGCAAAAATATTTCCATAAATAGCATTATTTCCATTCCCTTACTTCCATAAACAAAGCGATATGAGGATTTCTATTTCCATAACTCTCCGATTTAAGTTCAATTAAACGTCCCGCAAAAAATCGTCAAAAACTCAACTTCCACCCTTTCCCAAGAGCGTTTTTTCGGCTTATTCCTGATTGTCCTTGCAATTGCCGTTCCTCCCTTTTATTTGCTGGCACCCTAATTTTTTTAGGGCGTCTTTTTTTATGCAAAAAAACATATGATTGTATGGCAGAGATAACCACTGCGATTAAGAAGGTCTTTCGCGACTAAAAATAATTTCTTGTTGCAAATTCGTACTGCTCGATAAATATCTGCTTGAAAGCGGCAATATTGTTCTGCTCGTAGAACAGCAGCATGGCTTTCTTGTAATCCACCGAATCGACCGTACGGAACGACAAAGGACAGTGCCCCCAAGCCAACAGTATCGCATTGCCCGCAATTCGTGCCGTGCGCTTATTGCCGTCGGCAAACGGTTGAATATATGATAATAATACAAGCGTAAGCAGCGCCTTTTCAAATATGTTCTCTTTGCCGTTTATAAGCGCACAGCTATCTTCTAATGCCTCCCTAATCTGAAATTCATTGTCGAGAGGACGATAATTCGTGCCGGTTATACCCACACGACGTGTCCTGATACCGCCGCCGATGCCCAACTCTTTGGTCAATATGGCGTGTATATCCTCGATGCGTCTTACACTTATCTCTTTCAGGTAGTCCGGGTTTTCAAGCACGAAGTCGAGAGCCGCTTTATGGTTGAGCAACATAATGGCTTCGTCCTTAGTCTTGCCCGAAGCGGTCTGTTTCTCACGCAAGAGCCGCTCGGTTTCGAGCAAAGAGTAAGTATTGCCTTCAATCTGCGAAGATTTCCACGACAGGTCGACACCCAACCGTTCCATCTCTTTGCGATACTCCACCTCTGAAAGGGTCTGCATATTGGCGGTGAACTTCCGGTGTGCCGCATCAAGACGCTGCAATTCATCATCGGTAAAGAGTACGACTCTCGGCAGGATATCGCACACAAGGTTGAAATTGAATGATTCCTGCACTTTGCGTTCATCGATGTCTTTGAGAAAATAGGTATCGATGTCGAGCGGCATCATCAACTGCGCTTGCGCCGAAAGCGAATAGCGAGTAGCCTTGCCTTTACCGGCTACGACTATATCTCCACGTTGTACGGCATCGGCAATCATACGCTTAAGTGTCCTTTCGTTGGGGGTATCACTCAACGCAGCAGCAATTTCAACCCTGCTCGATAACGGGTTGAAATGCAGAAATTGCAATATCTCTACTTGTGTAGTCATACGCTAAAAATCTTTATTCGGGACAAATATAGCGATTTTATCTTGAAATACGGGACAACAGCAACGCTATAAGTCCCGATTATACTCGCATTGTGTCCCGAATAGTTTGAAGAAAGTACATCGGTCTTGTTTTTTCTAAAAAAATCGCACCCGATCTTACTTTCCGTGTGTAAAATCGGGTGCAAAAGCAATAAAAACTTGATAATCAATATGCGTTGCGGAGTGAGGGGGATTCGAACCCCCGAACCGGTTTTGCCGATTACACGCTTTCCAGGCGTGCCTCTTCAACCGCTCGAGCATCACTCCAAGGGTTTGCCTTTGAAAATCGGGTGCAAATATAGAAATTTTTATTTGCATTCCGCCTACATTTCCTTTTTTATTTTGTTCTCGTTTGCGGGAAGCGCGATTTTTTCCCGCAGCGGCGCGGCGCTGCACCGGGCAATCGGACAAAATGGCAGTGCCCGCCCCGACGCCTAATCGGAAGTTTTTGTGCCGATTAACATTCCGGTGGTTTTCCCGCAGTGCCGTTTTGTCATATTAACAGATTGATAAACAGACGAATTGACACATTTTCGGCATGGCACTTTCTTTGCGGATAGAAAAGCAAAATTAAGTTGAAAAAAGAAAGGAGAACGATATATGAACTTCAACAATTTCACCATCAAGTCGCAAGAAGCCGTGCAGAAAGCGGTGGAGTTGGCGCGCGGGCAGAGCCAGCAAGCCATCGAGCCGTCGCATCTGCTGCGGGGTGCCATGGAGGCGGGCGAGAGCGTTGTTTCCTACCTGTTCCAAAAATCGGGGGTAAACGTGGCGATGCTGAAATCGGCGCTCGACCGCGACATCGCGTCGCTGCCGCGTGTGAGCGGCGGCGAGCCTTATCTCAGTCAGGACAGCGAAAAGGCGTTGCAGAAAGCCGTCGATTATTCGTCGGGATTGGGCGACCGTTTTGTGCCGCTCGAAGCCGTCGTCATGGCGATATTGCAGACCAAATGCCGTGCATCGGTGCTGATGCAGGACGCCGGCATATCCGAAAAAGAGTTGGGCGCCGCCATTGCGGAGCTGCGCAAGGGGCAGAGCGTGAAAGAGGCTTCTGCCGAAGACACCTACGACTCGTTGAGCAAGTATGCCATCAACCTGAACGAGCGCGCCCGCTCGGGCAAGCTCGACCCCGTCATCGGTCGCGACGAGGAGATACGCCGCGTCTTGCAGATATTGAGCCGCCGCACCAAGAACAACCCCATACTCATCGGCGAACCCGGTACCGGAAAAACGGCTATCGCCGAAGGGCTGGCGCACCGTATCGTGCGGGGCGACGTACCCGAAAATCTGAAATCGAAACAGATTTTTTCGCTCGACATGGGCGCGCTGATTGCCGGCGCAAAATACAAAGGCGAGTTCGAGGAGCGGCTCAAAGCCGTTGTCAATGAAGTGATAAAAGCCGACGGCGAAATCATTTTGTTCATCGACGAAATACACACTTTGGTGGGTGCCGGCAAGGGCGAGGGCGCCATGGACGCCGCCAACATTCTGAAACCGGCATTGGCGCGGGGCGAGCTGCGCGCCATCGGCGCCACCACGCTCGATGAGTACCAGAAGTATTTCGAGAAAGACAAGGCGCTCGAACGGCGTTTCCAAATCGTCATGGTCGATGAGCCCGACGAGTTGAGCACCATTTCCATACTGCGCGGACTGAAAGAGCGCTACGAAAACCACCACAAGGTGCGTATCAAAGACGATGCCATCATCGCCGCCGTGCGCCTGTCGGAGCGGTACATCACCGACCGTTTCCTGCCCGACAAGGCGATAGACCTGATGGACGAAGCCGCCGCCAAACTGCGCCTCGAAGTCGATTCGGTGCCGCAGGAACTCGACGAAATATCCCGCCGCATCAAGCAGTTGGAAATCGAACGCGAGGCTATCAAACGCGAAAACGATACGGCGAAAATCGAATCGTTGGGAAAAGAAATAGCCGACCTCAAAGAGGAGGAGAGCCGCTACAAAGCACAGTGGAAAGCCGAAAAAGAGCTGCACGAAAAGATACAGCAGAACAAAATCGACATCGAAAACCTGCGCTTCGAAGCCGACCGCGCCGAACGCGAAGGCAACTACGAAAAAGTGGCGGAAATACGCTACGGTAAAATCCGCGCCAAAGAAGACGAAATAAAGGCGGTGCAGGAGCAACTGCGCCAACATCAGGGCGGCAGCGCCTTGATAAAGGAGGAAGTCGATGCCGACGACATTGCCGACGTCGTGTCGCGCTGGACGGGAATCCCCGTGAAAAAGATGATGCAGAGCGAAAAAGAAAAACTGCTGCACCTCGAAGAGGAGCTGCACCGCCGTGTCGTGGGACAGGACGAAGCCATACGCGCCGTTGCCGACGCCGTGCGCCGCAGCCGCGCCGGACTGAGCGACCCGCGCCGTCCCATCGGTTCGTTCATCTTCTTGGGAACGACCGGTGTCGGAAAAACCGAGCTGGCGAAAGCCTTGGCGGAATATCTGTTCGACGACGAGAACATGATGACCCGCATCGACATGAGCGAGTATCAGGACAAGTTCAGCGTAACCCGCCTCATCGGGTCGCCTCCCGGATACGTCGGCTACGAGGAGGGCGGACAGCTCACCGAAGCCATACGCCGCAAACCCTATTCCGTCGTGCTGTTCGACGAAATCGAAAAAGCGCACCCCGACATCTTCAATATCCTGTTGCAGGTGCTCGACGACGGGCGGCTTACCGACAACAAAGGGCGGTTGGTGAATTTCAAGAATACGATTATCATCATGACCTCCAACATGGGTTCGCAGCTCATACGCGAAAACTTCGAGCATATCGACGCCGCGAACAAAGAGGAGATTATCGAACGGACGAAAACGCAGGTCTTGGAGCTGCTCAAACAGAGCATACGCCCCGAGTTCCTCAACCGTATCGACGAAACGATTATGTTCACGCCGCTCGACAAAGACGAAATCCGCGAAATCGTTTCGATGCAGCTTCGCAGCATCGCCAAGATGTTGGAAGCAAACGACGTGAAACTCGACGTTTCGCCGGCGGCGCTCGACTTCATCGCCCGCGAAGGCTACGACCCGCAGTTCGGTGCGCGCCCCGTCAAACGGGTTATCCACCGCTACGT
>CANQDQ010000038.1 GCA_947593515.1 uncultured Bacteroidales bacterium
TACTCGTCTCGTACTACTTTGTCTTCATTCTTCTCAATGTCCGACTCGCTCCCTTCCGAAAGCGGCTGCAAATTTAACCCCTTTTCTCCCCTAACTCCAAATTTTTTACCACCTTTTTTTCGAGAAATTTTCGCTTTATTTCGTATCTCTCTCGATACAAGCGTTTTGGAATTTCTTTTTTTCGGGGTTTCTCCGGCATCGGAGACCTTCCGAAAAAGGGGAAAGGGTTACAAAAGTATGTTTCTTTTTTCGTTCTCCCAAATTTTATTCAATGTTTTACAACATAAGAATAAGATTCAAGGAGAGAAAAAAAGCAGGAAGTCTTGCAACTCGGCTTCCTATTTTTTCAGAGCCGCAAGCCGGAATCGAACCGGCGACCTTTTCATTACGAGTGAAACGCTCTACCGACTGAGCTATTGCGGCATTTCTCCAAAAGCGACGCAAAGGTAATGTTTTTCTTCGGACTTTTACAACAATGGTGGTAAAAATATTTTCATTTTTCCGTTATTTATTTTTTATCGCATTGTTTTTCAAGGGGAAAAAACATTTTTATTTTTTGAATACGGATTCGCCGACTCTTTTTTATAATACGTAAGAGGGCTTCGACGATTGTCGTCGAAGCCCTCACCTTTTTTATATCGGTATCGTCAATATATTTTCGTACTATATACGACGGTTATTTTTATGTTGGGTTTGTCTATTTCGGCATAGGAAAGACTTCCCAAATAGGGTACGATAGAGGTTTCTGTTCCGTATGTCGATGTAGAGGTCAGCACCGAAACGGGCACGAGTATCATTTCGGAATCGTAATTGTTGTCGGGGTGCGGTTTGAGGGCGCCATCGGATTCCAAAATGGAATTGGGGTCGCGTTGGAATATATTAATAATGTAATCTTGCAGACCTGTAAAGGTGTAGCTGTTTGTCGTGGAATCGTATGCCGCCGTGAAATAGTTGCGGTCGTCGGCAATCAAACGATCGGTAAAGAACATCTCTTTATTCATCGGTATGGCGTCTCCCGACGAAGATGTCGCATTTCCCCCTTTCCGCATGAGCAAGAGGTAAGGCGGCGGAACGATGCCGAGCGATTTCAGCGATGCCGGCATCGGTTTCAACGGCACGGTCATGTTTACGATATTGAGCACGCCAACTGTATCGGTTGAATTAAGGCTGCGCGATTTATTAAATCTATTTATAATGGTATCGATGGGGAGGGTTATCTGAGCATCGTACATCTGCGGCGATTGTATAATGGAAGCTCCTTGTGCCCGCAGGGCATCGACGACCGATGCGGAATGTGCTTCGATGCGGTTGATAGTGGGGGCTTCATACGAAGACATGAGATAGGTCGATTTCGTATTCGTTACGTAAAGTGCGCTGTGGGGGTCGGAAGTATCGACTCGGCGCAAGCCGCCATCGCTGTTGTAAGCGTAGCTGCGATGATAGACGACTACGGCAGTGGATACAATATAAAGCAGTGTTCCCCGCCCGAACGTATTTGTTACGTAGATACCCTTGAAAAGTTCGTTTACACGGTCGGTGGTAAAATAACCGGCATTATCGACATAGAGGTCGTAAAATTTCCGCGCCCACGACTGTTTTTCGTCGGCTGTCGCGCCGAATGAGAATTTTATCACCCGATAACCGTTTTCATCAAGAAGGGAATCGGGATAGGATTGGGTGGAAGCGACGTAAAAAGCCGAGCCCAATTTATCGGATTCGGAGTAGTAGTCGGCGGGGTTGAGATTGCTGTATATGGGGGTACGCACATCACCGGTTTCGCGCAACAGACGATTGAGCCGATAGGCGGTAAGCTGCATCGGCGCCAACGAATCGCCCAAGAAACTGTTGTATTGAAAAGTTATTTCCAAGCCGACAGAATCGACCATATCGGGCTTTACCAAAGCTGTATCGAAATTCGCCACCGGATAGAACTGGCTCAGATAGTCGGCTTTCACGCTACCGTAATCGGGTATGTCGAGCTGTCCCAACATCTGTATAATGGTACGATTCGGAAGGGAATCGACGTGCAGAACGGAGATGGAATCGCTGTTCTGCGTATATACGTATGAGGAATCTATCGTGATGGAAACGTAGGTCGTGTCTATGGAAAATCCTATCGAAGCCGAGTCGTCGTTACAAGCGTATGCGAGGGCTGCGAATAAAAAAGGTATCAACCATTTACTTTTCATTGCAGAAATCATTCTTGGGCTTTGCCCAAAACTTCGTCATAAAATTTATTGTAAGCGTCGATATAGGTTTCGGCAGGGTGGTACGGCAAGAATGGTTTGCCCGACTCCGATGCGGCGGCGGCAACCCGCGCGTCGATTCGTGGGGAGGCTTGTATCACGCCGTCGGAGTAGCGGATTGCCAACTGCGAGAGGGTGGCGAAATCGACCCGTGCGTCCAATCCGAATCCGAGGTCTTTCTCCTGTATGTTTTCCCATAAGACTTTGGCGGGAAAAGTGGCGGGGAAAGGCGTGTCAAAGTGATTTTCGTATATGGAATAGATGACTTTGGCATCGCGGAAAGAGGGATCTTCGGCATAGGCTTTCTTGATATAGAGAGGCGCCAGTGCGGTAAACCACCCATGACAGTGTATGAGGTCGGGAACCCAACGCAATTTTTTTACCGTCTCCATGACACCGCGCACAAAGAATATGGCACGCTCGTCGTTGTCGTCGAAATCTTTGTTTTCGTCATCGACAAGGATATTCCGACGCTGGAAATAGTCGTCGTTGTCGATGAAATAGACCTGCATACGGGCAGGCTGTATGGAGGCGACCTTGATAATCAAGGGGTGGTCGGTGTCGTCGATAATAAGGTTCATACCCGATAGGCGTATCACTTCGTGCAACTGATTGCGCCGCTCGTTTATGTTCCCGTACTTAGGCATAAAAGCCCGTATTTCTTTTCCCCTCTCCTGTATGCCTTGTGGCAGATTTCTGCAAATCGTCGCAATTTCCGAATCGGGAAGATACGGAGTCATTTCTTGTGAAATGTACAGAACTTTCTTTACCTCCATGTTACGTATATAAAGATTTCGGCTACAAAGATACTAAAATTTTTCTTGGTATGCCATATCATTGTCTTGTATATTAACAGTTTTTTTGTATTTCGGGAAGTAAGAGCGTTGTTTTGGCGACATTTTAATTTTGAAAAATCCGAAAAAAACTTCTTATTTCGGGTTTTATTTACTTCTTTTGCACCGTTTTTCAAAGTGTATCATGGAGATTATTTCAAAAACATCTGATTTACAGGCACGTATTTCCACATATCGGAAAGAGGGCAAACAAATAGGGTTGGTGCCCACGATGGGTGCGCTGCACGACGGACATCTGGCATTGGTGCGCCGCTGCGTGGCCGAAAACGGCTGCTGTGTGGTGAGCGTATTCGTAAACCCCACCCAGTTCAACGACAAAAACGACCTGCTGCACTACCCGCGCACGCCCGAAGCCGACTGCGCGCTGCTCGAAAAAGCAGGCTGCCACATCGTGTTCATGCCCACTGTCGAAGAGATGTATCCGCAGGAAGATACGCGAATCTTCAATCTGGGACCGGTTGCTGAAGTCATGGAGGGGAAATACCGTCCGGGACACTTCAACGGCGTGGCTCAAATCGTGAGCAAACTGTTTGCCGCCGTAACGCCCGACCGTGCCTACTTCGGTGAAAAGGACTTCCAGCAAATAGCTGTCATCAGAGAAATGAACCGACAACTGAAATTCCCGACTGAAATCATCGCCTGCCCTATCGTGCGCGAAGCCGACGGCATGGCATTGAGCAGCCGCAACCGGCGTCTTACACACGAACAGCGAAAAAATGCGGTAAATATTTCCCAAACTCTTTTCAAAAGTCGTACCTTTGCCGAGCAACATACGGTAGCCGAAACCATCGCTTTCGTTACCGAAAGCCTAAACCGCATACCCGAAATGAGAGTGGAATACTACGAAATCGTGGACGGAAACACGCTGCAACCTATCGCGTCGTGGAACGATGCCGACTATATCGTGGGGTGCATCACCGTGTATTGCGGCGAGGTGCGGCTCATCGACAATGTGGCTTATCGAAAATAAAAAACGGAAGGAATCTATGCTGTTAGAGGTATTGAAATCGAAAATCCATCGGGTTACCGTTACGCAAGCCGACTTGAATTATATCGGCAGCATCACCCTCGACGAAGAGTTGATGGAGGCTGCCGGCATCATCGAGGGCGAGCGCGTGCATATCGTGAATAACAACAACGGCGAACGCTTCTCGACTTACGTCATCAAGGGCGAGCGCGGCTCGGGAACGGTGTGCCTCAACGGCGCCGCCGCCCGCAAAGTACAGCCGGGCGACATCGTCATCATCATGGCATACGCGCTGATGGAGGCGGAAGAGGCGCGGACGTTCAAACCGGCAATCGTCTTTCCCGACACGCAGACCAACCGATTGATACACAAATAATACCTTTTCCGGAAATGTCGTTTTCCGATGTTCGGCAAACGGCATTCCGGCTTTTCCCGAAGCGCAAGTCTTCGGTTTTTTCGGTTATTAAGGAATTTAAGTCGAATACTATATGTTTGAAAATTTAAGCGAGAAACTCGAACGGTCGTTCAAGGTGCTGAAAGGCGAAGGACGCATCACCGAAATCAATGTGGCCGAAACGCTGAAAGAGGTGCGCAAAGCCTTGCTCGACGCCGACGTCAATTACAAGGTGGCGAAACAGTTTACCGATACGGTAAAGGAGAAAGCGCTGGGTATGAACGTGCTTACCGCCGTAAAGCCCGGACAGCTCATGGTGAAAATCGTACACGACGAACTCGCCGAACTGATGGGCGGAAAAGCTGCCGACATCGAAACGAACGGCGCTCCCGCCATCATACTCATGGCGGGTCTGCAAGGCTCGGGTAAAACCACGTTCTCGGGAAAACTGGCGCAGCTGCTCCGCAGCAAACGTGCCAAACGTCCACTCCTCGCGGCTTGCGACGTATATCGCCCTGCGGCTATCGAACAACTGCGGGTACTCGGCGAGCAGATAGGCGTGCCCGTGTATGCCGAACCCGATTGCAAAAATCCGGTGCAAATCGCCGAAAACGCCATCAAGGAGGCGCGCCGGCAGAACCACGACCTCGTAATCATCGATACCGCCGGCCGCCTTGCCGTCGATGAAGAGATGATGGACGAAATCGAACGGCTGAAAAAAGCGGTGCACCCGCAAGAGATTCTGTTCGTGGTCGATGCCATGACGGGACAAGATGCCGTGAATACCGCCAAAGCCTTCAACGACCGGCTCGACTTCACCGGCGTGATACTGACCAAACTCGACGGCGATACGCGCGGCGGTGCGGCGCTCTCTATCCGCACGGTGGTGAACAAGCCTATCAAATTCGTGGGTACGGGCGAAAAAATGGAGGCACTCGACGTGTTCCACCCCGAACGTATGGCAGACCGTATTCTCGGCATGGGCGACATCGTTTCGCTCGTGGAGCGCGCGCAAGAACAGTACGACGAAAACGAAGCCCGCCGCCTGCAAAAGAAAATCGCGAAAAACCAATTCGACTTCAACGACTTCATCGCCCAGATACAGCAGGTGAAGAAAATGGGCAACCTCAAAGATCTGGCGTCGATGATTCCGGGCGTGGGAAAAGCCATCAAAAACATCGACATCGACGACGATGCCTTCAAGAGCGTCGAAGCCATCATACAATCCATGACGCCGCACGAGCGGTCGCACCCCGAAGTGCTCAACAGCAGCCGGCGCCAGCGCATCGCCAAAGGCAGCGGCACGTCGATACAGGAGGTGAACCGCCTTATCAAGCAATTCGACGATATGCGCAAAATGATGCGCATGATGACGCAAAGCAAAAATCCCGCCCGCATGATGAACCAATTCAAACGCAAATAATTATGACTCTTATCGACGGAAAGGCTGTTGCCGACCAAATAAAACAGGAAATTGCCGAAGAAGTGGCTGCCATACGCGCAGCGGGCGGAAAGATTCCCCACCTCGCCGCCATATTAGTGGGACACGACGGAGGCAGCGAAACATACGTGGCTCACAAGGTGAAGGCGTGCGAACAGTGCGGATTCAAATCGACGCTTATCCGCCACGAAAACGATATTACCGAAGACGAGCTGCTCGCCGAAGTGGAGCGTCTGAACAACGACCCCGACATCGACGGCTTCATCGTGCAGCTGCCGCTGCCGAAACATATCTCGGAACAGCGCATCATCGAGGCTATCGACTACCGGAAAGATGTAGACGGTTTTCACCCTATCAACGTCGGTCGCATGTCGATAGGACTGCCGTGCTTCGTTTCCGCCACACCCGCCGGCATCATGGAGCTGCTCCGCCGCTACGACATCGACACGAAGGGCAAACACTGCGTAGTGCTGGGACGCAGCAACATCGTGGGCAAGCCCGTCGCCACGCTGATGATGCAAAAATCGGAACCCGGCAACGCCACCGTAACGGTGTGCCACAGCGCCTCGAAAAACCTGAAAGAGATGTGCCGGCAAGCCGACATTATCATCGCCGCGCTCGGACAGCCCGATTTCGTTACCGCCGATATGGTAAAAGAGGGCGCCGTAATCATCGACGTGGGAACGACCCGCGTACCCGATGCCTCGAAAAAATCGGGCTTCCGCCTCAACGGCGACGTGGCTTTCGCCGAAGTGTCGCCGAAGTGCTCCTACATCACGCCCGTACCGGGCGGCGTGGGTCCCATGACCATCGTTTCGCTGATGCGGAACACGCTGTTAGCCGGCAAAAAAGCGATTTACAAATAAAACCTCTCCCCTGCTCCATACCGTAATCATCCCGCAAAGGAGGATTATTTTTTGCTGCGATTCGCAGTCGCAGGGCTTTGCAAAAGCAGCCCTCTGATATACTCCTCGATTTCGATTGCCGATATGGTTATTGCCGGATCAAGTTGGGCAAAATTTCTGTCTTCCTCGAAATGATTATGATTGGTGAGCATTGCGAGTATGTGTTTGCTTTTCAGCAGGTGATTGGAATACTCTCCGGCAGCACGCACAAATTTCATAATATCGGAATCTTGCCGGAAGATGCAGTACAAATCATAATAATCGCGGAACTTGCTGCGCCGGAGCATTACCTCTATCTTCATAGCGGCAATAGATTCGATGTCTGCCAAAACAATCCGATTGAGAAACGGTACCGTCGCCTTTACGGGCGACTTGCTCTCACGGGCATAAAACGATATTTTGACACCGGAAACGACAAACTCCACGTGGTTATGTTCCAAAATATCCATCGACTGAATCGCACCGACAGTTTCCAATTGGTTCTTTATTTCATACCAATTGACGTCCATCTTCTCTCCCCGATGCGATTGCCAACGCATAAAATCGAGATCTTCGCTTTTGCGATGCCCCAACTGAATGGCAAGAGCTGTTCCGCCGACCAAAGTCCAGCCGACAAGACAATCGAGCAAAGAGAGTTTCTCGATAATGACTTCCGTATTTTGGGACAGCCCTTTCATACCGTAAGTTTTGACAAATAACGGGTATTTATCGCCTTCAAATAGCGGTCGGGACGGCGTATGCCGAAATAATACCACGCAAAAAATCGGTTGAGCAAGTAATAATAATCATTCTGAATGACCATAGATTGCCGCCATACCGCTTTGATTTTTTGCATCGGGAAGATGTCGAACAGCAAATCGATGTCGTCGAGGTCGAGCCTTTCGAGCGTCGCCTCGATAAGCTGCTCATCGGATATATGCTCGCGAACGGATTTTTTGTCATAAGACCAAAATCCGCCTGCTGCAATCAACTTATCGACAATATGTTCCCGAACATTCATATTGCAAATATACTGTTTTCTTATTGAAAAACGCATCGTTGCCACCATTTTATATTTTGGAGAAAAATTTTTTCGCCAAATTATTCAA
>CANQDQ010000039.1 GCA_947593515.1 uncultured Bacteroidales bacterium
TCGATTTTCCAAATCGCCTCCATGCCCAGTTCGGGATATTCGAGGCACTCGACCTTTTTGATGCTGTTCTGCGCCAGAATGGCAGCCGGACCGCCGATGCTTCCGAGATAGAAACCGCCGTGCTTGCGGCAGGCATCGGTAACCTGCCGGCTGCGGTTGCCTTTGGCAATCATAATCATCGAGCCGCCGCGGCTTTGGAACAAATCGACATAGGGGTCCATGCGACCGGCGGTCGTGGGTCCGAACGAGCCCGATGCCATGCCGGCGGGCGTCTTGGCAGGACCGGCGTAGTAAATGGGGTGCTCTTTGAGGTACTGCGGCATTTCCTCGCCGGCGTCGAGACGCTCTTTGATTTTGGCGTGGGCGATGTCGCGACCGACAATAATCGTACCGTTGAGCGAGAGGCGCGTGGCGACGGGATATTTGGTAAGCTCGGCAAGAATTTCCGGCATGGGGCGGTTCAGGTCTATCCGCACGGCATTGCCCTCGCCGGCGCGGCGCAGGGCTTCGGGGATAAGCTCGCCCGGGTGGTCGTCGAGCCGTTCGATCCAAAGACCTTCGCGGGTGATTTTCGCCTTGATGTTGCGGTCGGCCGAACAGGAAACGCCCAAGCCTACGGGGCAGGAGGCGCCGTGCCGCGGCAGGCGTATGATGCGTATGTCGTGGGCGAAATATTTGCCGCCGAACTGGGCGCCGATGCCCGACTCCTGCGCGGCGCGCAAAACCGTCTTTTCGAGTTCGATGTCGCGGAAAGCGTGTCCCAACTCATTGCCCGAAGTGGGCAGGTTGTCGTAATATTTGGCAGAAGCGAGCTTCACGGTTTTGAGATTCATCTCCGCCGAAGTGCCGCCGATGACGAAAGCCACGTGGTAGGGCGGGCAGGCTGCCGTACCGAGCGTTTTCATTTTTTCGACGAGGAAATTGACGAGCTTGTCGGGCGTGATGAGTGCTTTCGTTTCCTGATAGAGGTAGGTTTTGTTGGCAGAGCCGCCGCCCTTCGCCATGAACAGGAATTTGTATTCCATGCCATCGACGGCGAAAAGGTCGATTTGTGCGGGGAGATTGCAGCCCGTGTTCACTTCGCGGTACATATCGAGCGGAGCATTCTGCGAGTAGCGGAGATTCTCTTCGGTATAGGTTTTGTAAATGCCGAGCGAGAGTGCCTCTTCGTCGCCGCCGCCCGTCCATACCTGCTGCCCTTTTTTGCCCACGACGATAGCGGTGCCGGTGTCCTGACAGAAGGGCAGCCGCCCTTTGCAAGCCACTTCGGCGTTGCGCAGCATAGTCAGCGCCACGTACTTGTCGTTGTCGCTGGCTTCGGGGTCGTCTAATATTCGGGCGACTTTCAGATTGTGTTCGCGCCGCAAAAGAAACGACACGTCGCGCATGGCGGCATTCGCCAGACGGGTAAGAGCCTCCGGCTCTACTTTTAGAATTTCCTTGTCCCCGAATTTTTCGACCGACACATACTCTTTCGTGAGCAGGTAATACTCGGTCGTGTCTTTTCCCAGCGGGAACATTTCCTGATACTTGAACGGTTTTGTTGCCATATACAATGTTATAAAAATTTCATCGGTTTCGTGTAGCAAAGATATTGTTTTATCTCTTAACCGGCAAATCGTAAGAAAGGTTTATTCGCCCGCCGGCAATCGCGGCGAATCGCTCCGGCAGCGGACGCTCAAAAAAAATTTTCCGTCCCGCCCGATTTTTGATAAAAATCGCACGATATGCGTCCGGCATATGGTTTTCTTTGTGTTGTAAAATTACCACACCGTTGTGGTTACAGTATTCACTTTATAAACCAATTTTATTCGTATGAGAAATTACACAGAAACAAGGTATGGAAAAGCCCACCGACCGCCCAAAGAATTGTTGCTGGCGCGGCTGGTAAAAAGTTTTCCCGAGCGGAGTTTCGAGGACGAGGACGACTTCTACGACTCGCTGCTCGAATACGAAGACGACTTGCGGCAGCGCTACGACTATTTGTGCCAAGACCAGCTGAAACTGGCGGACATCTTCATGAACAATCCGCGAATGGCGGAGTTCATCGGCGAAGTATTGGGCGGCGAAGACGCCCTCGTCGCCTGCGTGCGCCACTTCGGGAAAGATATTCTCGACTGCGCGGGCGACGAAAGCCGGCTGGCGGAACTGGAGCGTGAAAACGAAGAGTTCAACCACCGCATCAGAGCCGGACAGACACTGCGCCGCGAAATGGAGGAAAACTGGCAGCACAGCGCCCGCGCCATAGCCCGCTTCAAAGCACAGAAGGAAATGAGCGACGAGGAGTTCGAGGAGTTTCTCGAACGGGTGCATCATGTATGCGAACACGTGTTCATGCACGATTTCACCACCGACGTTCTCGAAACGCTCTACAAAGGCATCAACTACGACTCCGACCTCGAAGACGTCGAACGGGAAGCCGAGATACGCGGACGCAACGAGCGCATCGCGCTGGAACGCCGGCAGCCGACAGGCGATGCCGTGCCGCAGCTCGGAGGCGACGGCAGCGACCCCGCACCCGACGACAACCGCTCGGCGGCATTCGGCTACCGCCGTCGCCGCAGCGTCTGGGACGCCTGATGCCGAAACTTTACCACAAAGAATCACATCACACCATCATTCACCCTATTTATTCACAAAAAAACGATTCAAACGACAATGAAAAATTTTGACCTTATGAAACTTCTGAAATCCAAAGATTTCTACTACTGGGCGGCTATCGCCGTATTGACGGTGATGCTCGCTTTCGTGTTCCGCGACTGCGCCTGCGCATTGGCTGTCGTCGTGCCCGTAACCACCGGAAAAATCGTCAGCGGCGCACCCCTGACCACCGAAATTACGCGCGGCGAAAGCGAAGACCTGCTTCTCAACGAAGTCGACAAGCGCATCACCCGCATACGCCCCATGGCAACGCCCATCGACCAACTTTCGCGCCATGCCGGCGCCCGCCGCTCCGGCTCGATGGTGGTCGATTACTACTCCGTCGATGTGAAACCCACCAAAGCCACGCTTGCCGAAGCCTACACCGAACCCGGAGCGGGCAGTGCC
Organism: uncultured Bacteroidales bacterium; assembly: GCA_947593515.1. GTDB lineage: Bacteria > Bacteroidota > Bacteroidia > Bacteroidales > UBA11471 > Caccoplasma. The sequence goes on from CANQDQ010000039.1 coordinate 3,049, forward strand.
ACCGCGTCGGCACAAAAGGTGCAAATCACGACCGACAACAACGACATTTTCGAGCCGTCCGAAACGATTCTCGTGCAGGGCGTGAAAGGCTACGAAAGCGACGGTAAAACGCCGTCGAAAGCCGACCTCGTGCTTTACATTTCGAGCAAGGAGGAGAGCGGCGAGCTGAATGTGTATGCCGTCAATGGCAAGACCATCGGCAGCATCACGGGCTGCGTGCCGAGCATCGAGCAGGGCACGCCCCTTATCCGCATGGGACGCGCCGCCACCGAGCTCGACGTGCAGACCGCCCAATTCGAGGCGCTTCCGGTGAAAGATCAGAATTTCTGCCAGATTTTCAAAATGCAAATCGAACAGTCGACGTTCCAGAAAATCGCCAACAAAGAGGTCGAATGGGACTTCTCCGACTCCGAAGAAGCCGCTATCTACGATATGCGTCTGGGCATGGAAAAGACCTTCATGTTCGGTGTGAAACGCCGCCTCTACGACTCGAAAAAGAAAGAGGAGGTATCGTTCACCGGCGGCATCTGGTGGCAGGCGGGCAAAGAATACACGTTCGACCCCGAAAAGGAACTGACGGAGGAAGACCTCATCGACATCATGAAAGAGTCGTTCACCGGCAACGGCGGCAACAAGCGCAAGATACTCATCGGCGGCTCCGACTTCATCGGACGCATCAACAAGCTCGACGTCAATAAGGTCGTTTCGGCGGAAGACGATTTCGTGAAATGGGGCATCGACTTTTCCGAAGTGCGCTCCAAATTCGGACGGCTGTTCGTGCTCTACTCCGAAGTGTTCGACGAATGCGGCATGAGCGATTACGGGTTCATCTTCGACCCCGAATATCTCTCGAAATGGTCGCACGTGCCCTTCGACCGCCAAGTGCTCGACCTCAAAGGCGCCGGCGTGCGCAACACCGATGCGGTGGTACTCACCGAAGCCTCGTGCCTGACCCTGCGCTACCCCGCTGCCCACATGCGCATCATACCCAAGAAAGCATAAACCTTTTTATTCACTTTTCTACAACGGGGCTTCCGCTCCGTTGTAGAAAACTAAAAAACACGATTCTATGAAAACGATTAAGACATACGAAACCCTGCACGGCAACCTGAATACCATCGTGCGCATGGGCGGAAAAAAGATACGCATACGCTTCATCGCGCGCGACAACGTACACGGGTATTACACCACCTCCAACACCGAGCTGCAAGACGCCATTGAGCAAGACATCGACTACGGCAGACTTTTCGACCTGCACCACGAAGTCGAAGCCCTGCCGCAGCCCGAACTGAAAAAAGCAGAACATATCGCCTCTTGGCAGGCGGCACGCGAATTGCTGCACGCCGAACCTTACCGCGTACCGCTCGACAAACTGCGCTCACCCTCCGGCATCGAGCGCGCCGCACGCGAAAAGGGGTTGGTTTTTCCCAACATAACCGCCTGACAGGAAAGGAGGTGAAATATGTTCCTGACAACAGACGAATGGATAGAGCGCGTAAAAACCGACATGGAGGAACTTACGCCCGACTGGGACGCCGTGATGACGCGCACCGGAGGCGGAGACATCGAGCAATACATTCGGGCGAAATGGGAGGAGGCATTGAAACTTCAACTGCTGAAAGCGCCCGAACATCTGTGCGGAAGCAAAGACATTTCGGCATCGCTCACGCCCCAACCACGACAGGACGGCAGCGGACGGGTCGTACTTCCCGACGATATGCTGCGCATGATACGGTTCCAGATGAAAGGGTGGCGGCGTCCGGTCATCAAATTTTTCGACCGGCAGCACCCGCGCACGGCGCTGCAATACAACCCGTATTCGCGAGGCGGTACGGAAAAGCCGGCTGCCGTCATCACCACCGACAACGAAGGACATACCGTACTCGATTACTATGCCCTCCCGCCCTATATGCGCCGCCATGAAGTAAAAAGCGCCGTATATGTTCCGCTGCCGAAAGAGCAAAACGGAGGATACGACATCGCCCCGCTGCTGAGCGACTCGGTATGCTACCTGTGTGCCGCTTCGGTTTACGACATCTTGGGGCAAAACGACAAAGCGGCGATCATGCGCGATCATGTTCTATTCTCTTAAAAACGAATATAAACTTCAAAAAACAACTAATTATGTTTTGCAATACACAAGGAAAATTTCTCGGTTATTATTTCGGACTCGGAGCCTTCCTGTCCGCATACCCGCACGGGGTACCGGGCAATTGCTTCATCAACGGCGAGACGCAATCTTTGTGGATTTGGGACGAAGTAAATCGAAAATGGGTGGATTCAAACCGTTTGGACAGCCCGTTTCAAGGACTTATCGAGAATCCGCAAAAATTCAATCCGAAGCCGAAAGCGGGTATCAAAGCCGTATATCTCTATTTTGCTCCGAAATCGGGTACCGTTACATTCGATTATCTCCGAAACAAACCCGATAGCGAAGATGCCATTTCCGTAGAGGTTACCGGCAGCTCCATCATCATGCTTTATTGGGACGGAGACTATTGGAGCGTGGAAGTCATTCCGATGGAAAACAACATCGAAGAGTTGGTAAAAAAACATCGGCAAGACGTAACCGAGATGAAAGAGTCCATCGACAAACTGACACCGATAAAAATACCGGTCAAGTCGTATGGCGACGACGGGGAGGTGATATTCGAGAATTTACAGATATTGGAACG
>CANQDQ010000040.1 GCA_947593515.1 uncultured Bacteroidales bacterium
ATAGGCTCGCACACGGCGGTGGAGTTGCAAAACGCCGGTTACGAAGTGGTGATTCTCGACAACCTGTCGAACTCGAACATCGAGGTCATCGACGGTATCGAACGCATTACGGGCATACGCCCCGCTTTCGTGGAAATGGATATGCAGGACAAAGCAAAACTGCAACAACTGTTTGAAGACCACCCGAACATAAAAGGGGTTATCAATTTCGCCGCCAGCAAAGCGGTGGGCGAATCGGTGAAAAAACCGCTGCTCTACTACCGCAACAACCTCGTTACGCTGATGAACCTGCTCGACCTGATGCCGCAATACGGCGTCGAAGGGTTGGTATTTTCGTCGTCATGCACGGTGTACGGTCAGCCCGACCGAATGCCCGTCGATGAAACGGCGCCGATAAAACCGGCGATGTCGCCTTATGGCAATACGAAACAGATATGTGAGGAAATCATTACCGACACGGTACACGCAGGCGCGCCGTTCCGCTCGATACTGCTGCGCTACTTCAATCCGGTGGGAGCGCACCCCTCTGCCGAAATCGGCGAACTGCCGCTCGGCGTGCCGCAAAATCTGCTGCCCTATGTTACGCAGACGGCTATCGGCATACGGGAGCAGTTGAGCGTCTTCGGCGACGACTACGACACCCCCGACGGCTCGTGCATACGCGACTACATCTATGTGGTAGACCTTGCCAAAGCCCACGTGAAAGCCATTGAACGTATGCTCGAAAAGAAAAGCGTAGAGCCGGTGGAGGTGTTCAATCTCGGCACAGGTCGCGGCGTATCGGTGTTGGAACTGATAAAAATTTTCGAAGAGACGACCGGTGTAAAACTCAATTACAAAATCGTGGGACGCCGCGAGGGCGACATTACGCAAGTGTGGGCGAATCCCGAAAAAGCCAATCGCGTATTGGGCTGGAAAGCCGAAGCGTCGCTTGCCGACACGCTGGCGTCGGCATGGAAATGGCAGTTGCGTTTGCGCGAAAAAGGCATCATGTAATAGGGCTATTATATTACGACAGACCCCGAAAAGCCGATGCTTTTCGGGGTCTGTTTTTTTATCGGTTCCTTTATTTTACGGGAATTTTATCGATGCGCCGTTGGTGGCGACCGCCTTCAAAATCGGTATTCAGAAAGGCATCGAGAATGTGCTGCGCCGTATCGGTGTCGATGAATCGACCGGGCATCACGCAGACATTGGCATCGTTGTGCTGGCGTGCCAGCCGGGAAATTTCCTCGCACCAACAAAGGGCGGCGCGTATGCCTTGATGCTTGTTGAGCGTCATATTGATGCCGTTGCCGCTGCCGCAGACAGCGATACCCGGATAGCACTCGCCGCGCTCCACCGCCTCTGCCAGAGGGTGGGCATAGTCGGCATAGTCGCAGCTTTCCGTCGAACAGGTACCGAAATCCCGATAAGGTATCTTCCTCTCTTCGAGCCACGAGAGAATAAACTGCTTCAATTCATATCCGGCATGATCGCTGGCAAGACCTACCGGAACATCTTTTTTCAAAATATTCATATTCCCGACCGTTTTTCAATCATTACAAAGGTAACACAATGCTGCCGATAGTGCAAATAAAAATCTTTTTATTTTCAAAAAACGTTTTTTGCCCAAAGGTTTTTATCATTATATCGAAGTTTTCATTAATTTTGTTCGTTCTATCGGAACTTTTTCCGAGAAAGATTTTTTATAAACGAAAAAACGGAACGCGCGCCGCTCCTCTAAAAACGGAACAAAATGAAAAAGGTATTGAAGATCACAGGGATTACAGGAATCGTCCTTGTCGTTGTTTTGGTAGTATTGCTGGTGCTTCCATTTCTATTGAAAGACAAAGTAGTGGAAATCGTCAAATCGGAAGCGAACAAAATGCTGAATGCCCGTTTGGACTTTGAGGAGCTGGACATCAGTCTGCTGCGCAACTTCCCGAAAGCGACCATCGCGCTCGAAAATCTGTCGGTCGTGGGAATCGACCGCTTCGAGGGCGACACGCTGGTGGCCGCCGACGAAATAGCGGTTACGGTGGACATCATGAGCCTTTTCCGCGATTCAGGCTATGAAATCACGAACATTCTTCTCGACCGACCTATAATCAACGCGTTGGTGTGCAGCGACAGCACGGCAAACTGGGACATCGTGAAGCCGGACGATGAAGTAGAGGAGGAAACAGACGAGCCGGAAAGCGAGTCGGCAATCAAACTGCAACTCCGAAAATTCCATATCAAAAAAGGCGCCATCGCCTATTACGACGAAGCCTCGAACATGAGTTTCCGCACCGGCGAGCTGGATATTATGCTGAAAGGTGCGCTCAGCGGCTTGCAGACGACCCTGAAATGCGACGCTTCTGTAAAGCAGGTCTATTTTGCTATGGACGGCGTGCCCTATCTGAAAAACGCGGAAATAGAGGCGGACATGAAACTCCTCGCCGACCTCGAAAACTATAAATTCACACTCGACGAAAACGTGTTCAGACTGAACGCGATAGAAATGACGCTCGACGGTTGGGTAGCCATGCCCGACGACGCTATAGACATGGACATCGCCCTCTCCACGCCGAAAATCAACTTCAAAGACATTTTGTCGATGGTTCCGGCTATTTACCAAAATAATTTCGCCGACCTGCAAACGTCGGGCAACGTCGCCCTCAAAGCCGTTGCCAAAGGACGGCTGCAAGGCGACAGCTATCCTGCGTTTACCGTAAATCTCGATGTGAACAATGCCAAAGTGTTCTACACGGGAATGCCCAAGTCGGTGGACGACATCGCCATAGGTCTGCGCGTCGATAATCCGGGCGGCGACCTCGACGGTACGACCATCGACATCGACCCGTTCCGCTTCACCTTCGCGGGCAATCCGTTCGCCCTCACGCTAAGTGCCTCCACGCCCCTTTCCGACCTGCATTTCAAGGCAACTGCCGATGGTACGATAAATCTCGGCGGAGTGAAAGATATTTACCCGTTGGGCGACGATACCGACTTGAACGGTATCATCGCCGCCAATCTGAAACTCGGTGGCAAAATGTCGGACATCGAAAACGAGCGTTACCAAAACATCGAGGGCGAAGGCAGCTTCTCTATCACGGATATGAAACTCGTCATGCCCGACCTGCCGCCCGTAACGCTATCGAAAGCCGACGCGCAGGTGTCGCCGAAAGCCCTTACGCTGAGCCGCCTCGACCTGCTCATCGGGCGCAGCGACCTGCACGCCAAAGGCGAGGTGAGCAACTACCTGCCTTACGTGCTGAACAATGAAACGCTGAACGGTTCGCTGACGCTCACCTCATCGCTGCTCGACCTCAACGAGCTGATGGGCGAATCGTCGGAAGAGGAAGCCGCTGCCCCCGAAAACGAAACGCCGGCGGCTGCCGACGCGGCAGGTTCCGACGAATTTGCCATTCCCGAAAATCTGAATCTCGCCCTGCAAACGAATATCGACAAAATCCTGTTCCAAGACATGACGCTGGGGCATTTTGCCGGCAAGGTTACTCTCAATAAGGGCGTCGCCGATCTTTCGCTCGCGAACATAAAGCTCGATATGCCCGACATGCCGGCAATAGGCGTGTCGAAAGCCGACCTGCGCGCCACCACCGACGCCCTGACTCTGAGCCGCTTCGACCTCACCGTCGGGCGCAGCGACCTGCACGCCAAAGGGCAGGTGAGCAACTATATGCCTTATCTGTTGCAGGGCAAGACGCTGCGCGGCTCGCTGACGCTTACCTCGTCGCTGCTCGACCTCAACGAGTTGATGGGCGAATCGTCGGAAACCGAAACTGCCGCTACCTCCGAAGCTGCCGACACGTCGGCACTCGAAGTGTTCGTCGTGCCCACCGATTTAGACCTCGCCCTGCAAGCGAGCGTCGGCAAAATTCTTTTCCAGAAAATGACGCTCGACCGCTTTACGGGCAAAGTAACGGTTGCCGACGGTACGGTGAAGATTGACCCGCTGTCGGTCAATGCCTTCGGCGGCACCATAGCAGCCAACGCCTCGTACAGCACGGCGCAGTCGCCCGAGTCGCCGGCGGTAACTTTCGACCTCGACATACAGAAAGCCCGTTTCGAAGAGATATTCAAGCAGCTCGACATGGTGCAGCAGCTCGTGCCGCTGTTTGCCAAAACGGGCGGCTCCTGCTCCCTGTCGCTCGATATGGACTGCCGCCTCGACGCACAAATGTCGCCGAAACTGGAAACCCTCTCGGCAAAAGGACGGTTGAAATCGAATGACATTCGCATACAGAACATCGACGTATTCGACCAACTCGCTACGATTTTGAAGAACGACAAACTGCGCCGCATCGAAGCAAAAGACATCGACATCGCTTTCGCCATCGACAACGGTCGCATCACGACTTCGCCTTTCAACCTGAAACTGGGCAATATCCTCCTGACGCTCTCCGGCTCGACGGGGCTCGACCAGACCATCGACTACACTGCCGTCATCGATTTGAGCAAAGAGAAAGCGGGCGAATACGTGGGCACGGTTACGGCGAAAATCGGCGGTACGTTCACCAAGCCCGACATCGAAGTCGATTTGGGTTCGGTCGTCAAACAAGCCGTTACCAACAAGGTCATCGAAGCCATCGCCGGCAAAGGAACGACCGACGAACAGGTAGCCAACATACGGAAACAAGCCGACGAAGCCGGCAAAAAATTGGTGGAAGCTGCCGAAAAAGAAGGGCAGAAATTGGTGGACAGCGCCAAAAATCCGCTGGCAAAAGTGGCTGCCGAAGCCGCCAAAAAGAAAATGGTGGAAGAAGCCAAGAAACAAGCCTCGCGACTGGCGGACGAAGCCGAAGCCAAAATACGCGAAATGAAAGGAGAATAACCCGAAAAATCCATTTGCCATGATTACCGAAGAACCTCTCACCGATTTGATTTTTAATGCGAACGATTATCGTTTCAAAATGATACAGGTAAAAGGCGGCACGTTCATGATGGGCGCATTGCCCGACGACGAAGACGCCAAATTCTGGGAGCGACCGGCACACCGTGTTACGCTGTCGTCGTTCTACATCGGCGAGACCTGTGTTACTGAGGAGTTGTGGACGGCAGTTATGGGCGAAATTCCCTATAAAGCGGTTCTGGGCTCCTTTCTGCCGATGACGGGCGTTTCGTGGAATATGTGTCAGGAGTTTTTGCAAAAATTGTACGAATGCACGGGCAAACGATTCCGGCTCCCCACCGAAGCCGAATGGGAATTTGCCGCTCGGGGCGGCACGCAGAGCAGCGGCTTCCGGTACAGCGGCAGCAACTCCATTCTGCAAGTGGGGTGGTACCGCTACAACACCGACAACACGGTGCAGCCGATTGGCACGAAAGCTCCCAACGAACTCGGTCTGTTCGACATGAGCGGCAACGTGTGGGAGTGGTGCAGCGACTTCTACGGCAAGTACACCCGCGAGACGCAAACCAATCCGCGAGGTCCGCGAGACGGCAAGCGGCGGGTGCTGCGCGGCGGCAGCGCATACAATCCGGAAGAAGACTGCCGCGTAACGTACCGTTTCAGCAATCCCCCCGTCAACGCCTATGGGCATTTCGGGCTGCGCCTCGCCTTGAACGCCTGACAGATATTTCCCTACAAAAACGCAAGGACACTTGTTTCGTGTCCTTGCGTTTTTTATACCGTCGCCAACGGGAAGAATAAAAAGCCGCCCTGCGTGAGGCAGGGCGGCACGTTAAAGATTATTATTCAGAAAATTTTCTTTTCATTCTATCGTCT
>CANQDQ010000041.1 GCA_947593515.1 uncultured Bacteroidales bacterium
CTGCCGGGCATTGCCGCCGCAGGCTTCGAGACGTCGGCGCAAAATCTCGCGTATGCCGCCGTCGATGACATACGGCAGCGTTTTCTCGTCGATAGCTGTTACAGGATATTTTATGACATATTCCTGACGAAGCGACGTTTCCCCTTTTTTGTTTTTCTCATACCGTCGGATAACGCCATAGACGCTTTGCTCGCTCAACGCGCCGCGCGGCACGACAATGCCCTGCTGCACCAAGATGCGTTTGCCGCCCCGATGGATATAGCGCTTACCTTGCGTGGCAACCCGCTTTCCGGCTTTGAAAGAGATGAGTATCTTCTCGACGGCAGCCCGCACTTCGGCATAGGAGAAATGCGGCTGCTCCTGCATATACCGGTCGAGCGACATATAGGCGTCGCCCTCCTCGTCGGAGAGGGCAGAGAGGGTGTTGAGGCGCTGTATATAGCCCTGCCGTGTACAGGCTATGGCAAGGGCATCGACGGCGTGGTGGCGATGGTCGAGCCTTTTGCTCCAATCTTTGATGCACTCGGTATCGACATGATTCACCTCGCGTATTTCGGTAAGTCCGCCAGCTCTGTAGCGGTCGATGTTGAGGTCGTGCAGCACGAGGTCCCAGCCCCATATATGGCGCAGGTAGGCGGTAACGCCTCCGCCGGTGGCATATACGCTGCGGCAGACGCTCCGCAATATATCCAACGCCTTGCGCGCCATGTACTGGCTTTCGCGCATCTGACGGTTGAGAAAATCCTGCGGAATATCTCTCTGCCGCATCATCAGATAGGAATATTTCTGTTTGGAGATTTTATGCTCCTCATACATCTTTTTTATCCGTTCGAGATAAATGGCAAGCGTGCCTTCGCCCTGCGACGCCATGTAATCGTAGGCAGTGCGATTCCCTTTTTCCTGATTGCACTTGCGGCAGGAGCAAACTTTGTTGGCAAAACTGTCGTCGAAGTAAAGCGAGCGGGGTATGATATGCTCGACTTCGGTATCGTAGCCTTGCAAGAAAGCCGTCAGATTCACCGGCTGCCCGCAATACATACAAAGATGCTGGCTTTCTTCATACATACGGTATTTTTGTACGCGGGAGCGCGTAGGCGAAAGGTTCATTTCCGAGATTTTTTCGGCATAGAATTTATTATGGCTTTCCCGCTCCCGATTGTTTTTATCGGCTTTTTCACGCTCTTCGCGGCTCTGTTTCAATTCGCGCGCCAGCTCCACCCGTATTTCGTCGAAGCGTCCGTATTCCTGCATCAGCGCATTGACGAGGTTTATCATCTGATTGAGAATCTTTTCCACAACGGGCTGCCGCAGTTCGCCTTTGGCAATGGGCGGCAGTTTGTCTGCCAGCTCCCGCGCCAGATTTTCGTCATTGGTGAGCGAATTGCTGTGATTGTAGCCCGCCATGAAGCAAGCCTCTGCATAGCCATATCCCATTTGCAGATAGGGCAGTATGCGGCGCATGGCGGCACTCGACAGATTGCCGTAGCCGGCTTTCACGAAATCGAGCGCACACAGGTCATGACGGACGCCGGCATCGTCGATGCCGAACTTTTCCTGCAAAATGCGGTCGAGCACCTCCATGTCGTCGATGGAGTAGAGCGTGTGCCAAAGACGGTAGAACGGCTCCTGTTCGAAACTTTCGTCGATGATTTTCCGCTCGACGACTTCGCCGCTATCGGGGTCGGCAAATTCTTCGGTCTTGACTTTCAAGTCGAAGCGCAACAAATGGCTGTAACCGCCTTTCAAGGCTTTGGCGACAGCCGTGTACGTGGTGTTGCCCTGCAAGCCCGTGCCTATCGCCTTGCCTCCCCACCAGCCATCGCTTTTGCTGATGCCGAGAATCTTTTGAAGGTCGGAGAGCTTCAATTTCTCGTGCTGATTCATAAAGTCGAACAGGGCCTGATGCTGCATCGCCGTCATTTCGAAACGTTCGTTCCGCTTGTTGCGGAGTTCGAGGTTGTTGAGGCTCTGCTCTATCTTGCACACCTGAAAGAGCGGCGACGTGCGCGGCGCTACTTTCACGCCTTTGACCGCCACCGTGCCGTCGGGACGCACGTAGCGCACACTCGCCAGCGTGCAGTCGCCGACCAAATGTTTACACGACTTCAACGGTCGCTGGTAATAAATAATGTAATCGCGCAAATGGGCGATGTGTTCATCTGTAAGTATTGCATGGAATTGCCGCTGGCACGCCATGATGCGGTCGAACTCCTCGACGTAGGCGGCTCGGGGGAAAACTTGGTCTTTGCAGCGGTAATCGGGATTGGCTTGCAGCTCGGCATAAAATTTTTCGCCGATGGTGATGCCCCGCTCCTGTATCTCTTTATAGCGTCCGCTCACGGCAGCCAGATACTCCGAACTTTTCTTGTCCTGAAAATCGGCTTTTCCCGATTTATAACCCCGTTTCTGATTGAGGTGATAGAGCACGCGCCCCAACTCGGGCAGCTCGATTTTTTCGTGTACCGCTTTGGCGCGCAGTCCCCACAACTCGACCTGCGGCAACTTGATAAGCCGCTCGTCGGGCGCCATGCCCAACCGATGCAGGTAATCGGTAAGCAGGCGGCGACGCAGCCCGTAACGGTCGTAACCCTTCCGCTGCGTGCGCATGGCCGTGCGTTCGGAATTTTTCGTGATAGCTTTTCCGGTGGTAAACTGTGTGGCATCATCGGTCGAAAGGGGCACTATACGGGAGCCCAACCGTTCTATACTGCGGGTATTTTCGTCTTCACGAACAACAGCCCAACCGATGCTGCCCGACCCGAGATCTAGTCCTAATATGGTTTTCATGGCAAATAAAAAATGTATGAATCATAAAGGTAATAAAAAAATTTTTGATAACAGGTGTTGCAGCTATAAATTTTTTTCATTATGTTTGTAAAACAATTTTGAAGCAATTCACAATAAGGATTATTCCGTTGTGAAAACATTCTGAGTGGGGCGCTTGCGCCTCGCTTTTTTTTGTGTCAGCCTTTTAATTTGCTTTCAACGGCTTACCGTTTCAACGGAGAAAAAAACGTTTTCATTGGCGGGAATTTTTCATTAAAATTTTTTACGGGATAATGATATTTTATATTTTTGTACCCAAAAATTCAATAATATGAAATTTAAAATTATGAATACCAGGAAATGTGTTACGCTTGCGGTCGTGTGCGTATTCGCACTTACCGCTTGCAAGAGCGATGACCCCAAAGAGCCGGATATGCCGGGATTCGGTATGACACCGCCGCCCTTTGTTCCCAGTCCGTCGCTGCCCCTACCCGACCCCGATCCGATACCCGATCCGGCTCCGGAACCCGAAGAAGCCCGCCGTCAGACGCTGGAATATTTCCAAGCCCAACTCGACCAAGACAATATCGGACAGCCGCCGTCGTTCCTTTACGGACAAACATTTACTCCCGATGAGGCGGAAGCTGAAGGCGCCGCCATGTGGGAGCTTTGGAAAGTGGCGAATACCGACCGACTGCAAGAGAGCGGCATCATGAATTTTCTTGCCAGCGGCGACACGGTTATCTGGAATATTCCTGCGGGACAACGCATGAAAGCCTTGCTCCTCGCCAAAGGCGAGAAACCGGCAACCGGCTATCCGCTTTACATCAACCTGCACGGCGGCGGGAGAGCTTCTCTTGCCGAAAGCGCGTGGGACAGCTATACGAATACGCTCGCATGGGAGGCAGAAATGAAAAGAGCCAAACAGTACGACGATGCGCCCAGCATGTACTTCGTGCCCCGTATGGCGGACGACCGCATCGGGCGGTGGTATCTGGCGCCGCAGCGCACGGCTTTCCGCCGTGTATTCCAGCTCGGCGTGCTGAGCGGCTATGCCGACCCCGACCGCTTCTACATTCTGGGTACCTCCGAAGGCGGCTACGGCAGTCATCGGCTTGCCTTGTTCATGCCCGACTATTTTGCCGGAGCGGGTCCCATGGCAGCCGCCGAACCGCTTGCCGCCGCAGAGAATCTGCGCAATATCGCTTTCGGTCTTGAAGTGGGCGAAACCGACGCCGGATTCAAACGCAACGAATATGCCCAACTCTGGAAAGACGAATTAGACAGACTGCAACGCCTCTCCCCGAACGATTTTGTCCACCGCGTGGACATTCAGGAGGGCAAGGGACACGGCAATACCGATTTCACGGTCATGACGCCGTGGCTGAAGCAGTTTTCGCGCCGCACCTATCCCAAGCATTTGAGCTACCAATATCGCAACCTGACTCCCGATTACTGGATGGAGAGCTACCCCTCCGGCGTATATTACCTCGACTTTCGCGGACTGATGCACACGCAAAACGCGAACCGCTCGTTCGATGTGGTAATGGAAGGGAACGAAATACGAATAACGACGCAAATGATTCAGGGCGGAGATGTCTGGGGCGATTTGGGCATATACCTCGACCCGACGCAGATAGACTTGACGCAACCGATAACGGTCTACATCGACAGACGCATCTCTTTCCAAGGTATGGCGAAAATCAGTCGAGGCATTTTGGCGGAATCCATCGCCCTGTTCGGCGACCCCAAGCGCATCTACCCCGCCAAAGTAAGAGTGCTTATCTATTGATTTGTAAAGCATTATAGCTCATTATCTTCGACCTATGATAAAGACTTATATAATGCTTTCGCTGGCTATCGGATTTGAAACTTTCGCAACTTCGCTGCTAAAACAGAGCGAACAGTTTACGAAAGCGATTCCCGCCGTTTCATGCATTTTCTGCTACATCGCTTCATTTTTCTTCCTAAGCCATGTACTGAAATCCATGCCTGTCGGAATTGCCTATGCGATATGGTCAGCTGTCGGCATTGTTTTAATCTCGCTGATAGGTCTATTTGGGTTCAAACAGCATCTTGACCTCCCTGCAATAATCGGTTTGGGATTGATTATCGCAGGCGTAGTTGTCATCAATCTGTTTTCTAAAACCATATCGCACTAAAATAATACTATTAATCAGGAGAATAAAAACGAGTCTGTCCAACACTTATTAGACGGACTCGTTTTTATTTTTCATATGAAGCAACTCCTCTTCTTTTTGCGAATCTTTTTAATCAAAGATTTTATCAAGTTTAATGTAAAACTACTTCATTGAATAATTTTGGATATACAGCCCTCCGATGTGATTTTCAACAACCTTAGACACCAAAAATTTGTCAAAAAGAATCATATAACAATGATGTAAACTTAGGACAGCATCTTGTAACTTTTGGTTTTCCTCTAAATCTACGATATTTAATCCGGCATCTTTACAATCCTTTTTAGATAAATGCCTACTATGAGAATAACTATGTTTATGATTAAGAAAAACATCTTTCACTAACGGAGAAAGGCTTTTTCAGAAACAGATTTTGAGGGAACTTGAAATCCATTGATTGATAACGTGTTGGTAAATGGTACAAGTACGGAGAAAACCGTATAAACCATTATTCCGC
>CANQDQ010000042.1 GCA_947593515.1 uncultured Bacteroidales bacterium
CGTGGTCGGGCATCTTCATGCTGCGCAACTCGTCGAGCCCCGAAACCTATTTTCAGGCGGCGTTTCGGGTGCAGACCTCGTGGACGGTGCGCAATCCCGACGGGTTGTCGCCCGACAAGACGGAAATACTGAAACAGGAGTGCTACGTGTTCGATTTCGCCCCCAACCGCGCCCTGCGGCAGTTATCCGATTACTGCTGCCTGTTGAATGACGGAGCGCAAAGTACCGAAAAGAAAGTCGCCGAATTTATCCATTTTCTGCCCGTGCTGGCATACGACGGCAGTGCGATGAGGCAAATCGATGCCGCAGGGATTCTCGACATCGCCACGAGCGGAACATCGGCTACATTATTGGCACGTCGATGGGAGAGTGCCTTGCTGGTAAATGTGGATAACGACACGCTGCGCCGGCTGATGAACAACGCCGAAGCAATGACCGCCCTGATGAACATCGAGGGATTCCGCACGCTGAACAGCGACATAGCAACCATTATCAACAAGTCCGAAGCGGTCAAGAAGGCGAAGCGCGAAACACCCGATGAGGAATGGACGAAAGAGCGTAAACGCGAATTGACGGACGAAGAAAAGGAGTACAAGAGTATGCGCAAAAAGATACAGGAAAAACTGATAAAATTCGCAACGCGCATACCGATATTCATGTATTTGACCGACTACCGCGAACAGTGCCTGCGCGATGTTATAACCAAGCTCGAACCTGCGCTGTTCCTCAAAGTTACGGGTCTGTCGATTCGTGATTTCGAGATGCTGGTGTCGCTCGGGTTGTTTAACTCGGGATTAATGAACGATGCCGTCGGCAAGTTCAAACGCTACGAGGACGCTTCGCTCGAATACATCGGCATCAACCGCCACGCCTCCGAAACCCGCATCGGCTTGAACGACACTGTCATTACCAAAGACGAGTATCAACGGGTGTTTGTTAATCAACCATAAGAAAATAATCGGGCAGGCATATTTAGCTGTTCCGGATTCATCGGGAACAAATGCCACAAATAAATCGCTTGTAATATTTTTAGTCCTTGACCGAAATAAAAAAGGAACAACATCGTGTTGTTCCTTTTTTGTGATATGGAGCGTCAGAACTCGGCGTTCTTCGGCGTGCGGGGGAAAGGTATCACGTCGCGGATATTCGACATACCGGTAACGAACAGAAGCAGCCGCTCGAATCCCAACCCGAAGCCGGCGTGCGGACACGTGCCGTAGCGGCGGGTGTCGAGATACCACCACATATCTTTCATGGGGATATGCAGCTCCTCGATGCGCGCCAGCAGCTTGTCGTAATTTTCTTCGCGCACGCTGCCGCCGATGATTTCGCCTATCTGCGGAAATAGCACATCGGTGCCCTGCACGGTCTTGCCGTCGTCGTTCTGTTTCATGTAGAACGCCTTTATCTCTTTGGGGTAGTTGATCATGATGACCGGTTTGCCGAAATGCTCTTCCACCAAATAACGCTCGTGTTCGCTGGCGAGGTCGCAGCCCCAATATACGGGGAATTCGAATTTATGTCCTTTGGCGATAGCATCTTCGAGAATCTTTATGCCTTCGGTGTAGGGCAGCCGCACAAACTCTGTTTCGACCACTTTTTGCAGTCGCTCGATAAGCCCTTTGTCGAACATATCGTTGAGAAATTGCAGGTCGTCCTTGCAATTGTCGAGCGCCCATTTTACGCAGTATTTGATAAACTCCTCTTCGAGGTCCATCAACTCAGGCAGTTCGGCGAATGCCACTTCCGGCTCCACCATCCAGAACTCCGCAAGGTGGCGGGGTGTGTTGGAGTTTTCGGCGCGGAATGTCGGTCCGAACGTGTAAATGGCGCCGAGTGCGGTGGCTGCCAGCTCGCCTTCCAGCTGTCCGGAAACGGTGAGGCTGGCTTGTTTCCCGAAGAAATCGTCGTCGTAGATAATGGAGCCGTTCTCGTCTTTTTTCAGATTATAGAGGTTTTTGGTCGTAACCTGAAACATCTGTCCGGCGCCTTCGCAGTCCGATGCCGTGATGATAGGGGTGTGGAAATAGCAGAAGCCCCTTTCGTGGAAAAAGGTGTGTATGGCGATTGCCATTTGGTGCCGCATGCGGAACACGGCGCCGAACGTGTTGGTGCGGGGGCGCAGGTGGGCGATTTCGCGAAGAAACTCCATCGAGTGCCCTTTCTTCTGCAAGGGGTAGGTTTGCGGGTCGGCGGTGCCATATACCTCGATAGTGTCGGCTTGCATTTCGGCTTCCTGCCCTTTGCCCTGCGACTCCACGAGTTTGCCGGTGGCGCAGATGCAGGCGCCGGTGGTAACGGGTTTCAGCGTTTCCTCGTCGAACTTTTCGAGGTCGACGACGATTTGCAGGTTTTTAATGGTCGAACCGTCGTTGAGGGCGATGAATCCCACCTGTTTGTTGCCGCGGCGGGTGCGGACCCACCCTTTCACTTTCACCGTCGTTCCGAACGGCTTTTTGGCGAACAACTCGACGATGCGGGTGCGAGTAAGCGTTTCCATATTGTCGTGTATCTTCTTTCTTGTTTATGATAAATTGATTCTATTCAAACGAGCCCATTTTCAAGAAGTTCACTTCTTGTTGGGTGAGGTATCTCCACCGTCCGCGCGGCAGATTCTTTTTGGTAAGACCGGCGAAATACACGCGGTCGAGTTTCACCACCCGATAGCCCATGTGTTCGAAGATGCGGCGCACCACGCGGTTGCGTCCCGAGTGTATCTCGATGCCCACTTGGTTTTTGTCGGTTTCGTTGGCGTAGCTTATGGCGTCGGCGTGTATCAGGCCGTCATCGAGTTCTATGCCGTCGGCGATGCGCTGCAAGTCGTCTTCGGGAATATCGCGGTCGAGCCACACGTGGTAGATTTTTTTCTTGATGAATTTCGGGTGCGTCAGCTTCGAGGCGAGGTCGCCGTCGTTGGTCAGCAGCAGCACGCCGGTGGTGTTGCGGTCGAGCCGCCCTACGGGGTAGATGCGTTCGGGGCAGGCGTTGCGCACGATGTCCATGACGGTGAGCCGCCCTTGCGGGTCATCGACCGTCGTAACGCAATCTTTCGGCTTGTTGAGCAGCACGTATATCTTGTGTTCGAGCACCACCACTTTGTCGTTGTGCGTTACCACGTCGTTGCGGGTGATTTTCGTACCGAGTTCGGTAACGACGTTGCCGTTCACCTTTATTTCGCCTTTCTCGATAAATTCGTCGGCTTCGCGGCGGGAGCAGACGCCCGCGTTGGCGAGGTATTTGTTGAGACGTATCGGCTCGTTGGGGTCGATAGCGCTTTCGTCGTATTCGATGCGTTTGGGCATTACGGGACGCTGCTGCCGGCGCTGCTGCATACCGTAGGGTTTGCGGTTGTTGAATCCTATCCGGTTGTTGTTTTGCCGGTAGGGGCGGTTTTCGCCGTAAGCGCGCGGCTCGGTCGAATTGTAATTCGGCTCGCCCTCGCCGTTGTCGCTGCGGTGGAACGGCCGGCGCGTGTTGTAGCGATTGTAGCCTTCGGCGTTGTCCTGCCGGTTGTAGTTGCGGTTGTAATTGTTGTATCGGTTGCTGTTGTAGCCGACGGAGTTTTCGGTCGTGTTGAAATTCCGTTCACCCTCCTCTGTCGTCCGGTTGTAGCTGCGGTAGGAGTTTTCGCCGTCGCTGTTGTAATTGCGGTTGTAGCCTTGACCGTTGTTGTACCGGTTGTTGTACCGGCCCGGCTGACGATAGTCGTTGGGGCGTCTGTTGCCGAAAGAGTGGTCGTAGTCGTCGCGTCGGTTGTAATTCACTTTTTCATACCTTTCGTTGTTGCCGTCACGGCTCCCGAAGCCCTTGTTCTCTCCGATGCGGGGGCGACGCGGTTTCTGTTCTTTTTCCATAATGAAGTGTCTTTTTGATAAAAGAAAAATGTTCCGTCCTCGCGGACGATTTGTCGGGTAACAATCTTTTTTCCGCTGCAAAGATGCGAATCATTTTTCAAAAAAAATCATAATTGAGCGATTTTCTCTATTATTTAACCTAAAACGCTGTTTTTTGTTCGCCGAAAATGCTCTTTTTTGCCGCTGCGGCGAAAAATCGGTCAGATAATCGGAAAACTTTTGTACCTTTGCCGGCGAACGATAAACCTGTATGAATATGGAAACAATAAAACCCGGTCAATATGTCGAAGTAACTTACGACCTCTTTGTCGGAAAAGAAAACGAACTGATGGAGAGCGCTACGGCTGAGGCTCCCTTGCGATTTGTTTTCGGTACAGACCAGATGCTCCCTTCGTTCGAAGCGCAGCTGAACGGGCTGGAAGCCGGCGACAAATTCGATTTCGTGATTCCCTGCGCCGACGCTTACGGCGAATACGACGATGACCATGTGCTCGAACTCGACAAGAAAATGTTCGAGGTCGAAGGAAAATTCGACGAAGAAATGATATATCCGGGCAATACCGTCCCGATGATGGACGCCAACGGCAACCGGCTCAACGGCTCGGTGGTGGAGGTGAAGGAAAACATCGTGGTGATGGATTTCAACCACCCGCTGGCAGGCGAAGACCTGCACTTCGTGGGCGAAGTGAAAACGGTGCGTCCCGCTACGCCCGAAGAGCTGCAACCTGCGCATTCGTGCGGCTGCGGCTGTTGCGGTCACGAGGGCGAACATGGCTGCGGTGGCTGTGGGGGCGATGATTCGCATCACGGCTGCGGTGGTGACTGCTGCCATTGATTTATCATGTAAGGCTATAAAAAACGGCGGAAAATATTTTTCCGCCGTTTTTTTGTCTGTATGCTGCCTTATCGCAGCAGGTCGGTGAGCAGACTCATTTCCTGTTGCATGGGTTTCCGTTTGT
>CANQDQ010000043.1 GCA_947593515.1 uncultured Bacteroidales bacterium
GATAACTTTTTTTTTGTATCTTTGTGCGCTTATAATAGGCAAGCTATATTATCGTAAACTTAAAAACAGAACATATAAATGGCTACATTACAGAAAATCAGAAACAAAGCCGGTTTGCTCGTCGTCGTTATCGGCGTTGCCTTGCTGGCATTCATCATCGGCGACTTCCTTAATTCGGCGAACACGTTTTTCCGCATGATGCAGGATAAAGTCGTCGTAGTAAATGGTAACAAAGTTACGACGCAGGAATTTTCGGAACTGGTAAGCCGCCGCACCGAAGAGATGCAGAATCTTTTCCGCCGCCAATACGGAACGGCAATGCCCGAAGGATATTCCGACCGTATCAATAAAAGCGTGTTCGACCAGCTCGTGGAAGAGATGGTCGTAAGCGATGCCGCTGCCGAAGTGGGTGTTACCGTGTCGAATGAGGAGTTGAATGACCTGCTCTACGGCGACCACATCGCGCCGCAGGTACAGCAGCAATTCCAGAGCAAAGCCGATTTGCTGAATTTCGTGCAGACCATTTACAGCGACGATTTATCGCAATATCCCGAAAACGTGGTGGAGCAGATTCTCGAATACCGCACCATGTGGGAGAATACCAAGAACGAAGTGCAAAAACAGCGGTTGGCTGAAAAATATTTCAATTTGGTGTTGCGCACGATGGCTCCCAACAAATACGATTTGCAAGCCTCTTACGACGCTGCACGCCGCACGGTGCAGTTCGATTACGCCCTGCAACCCTACACCGCCGTGTCGAACGACGATGTTACCGTGTCGAACGACGAGCTGAGCGCAGCCTATCACAAAAACAAAGAGCGTTACAAACAGGACGCCAACCGCACCATCAAATACATCGCGGTGGATATTGTTCCGAGCGAAGCCGACTATAAAGCCACCGAGAAAAAAGTCAGTGAGCTGCGCGACGGTTTTGCTGCCGCCAAGGATATGAACGGTTTTCTCTCTTTCAATACCGACGTTCCTTACAGCGAAGCCTATGTGGCTGTCGCTTCGATGGACGACGAAATGAAAAATTTTGTGGAAAAATCGAATGTGAACGACGTATATGGTCCTTTCTTCGAGGACGAATCGTATAAGATGTACCGTCTGATGGGCAAGAGCTCGGCTCCCGATTCGGTGAATGTGCGTCATATCGTTTTCCCCTTGCAGAGCAACGCCGTGCTGACGGCTCGCCTCGACAGTATTTATAATGTATTGAAAAATGGAGGCGACTTTGCCGCTTTGGCTCGTCAGTTCTCGTATGACCAAAATTCCGGTGCCAACGGCGGTGAAATCGGTTGGATTACCGAAACCGAAGCCGCGCAGTTCGGACACGACTTTTTGGAATATTGCTTCCGCGGTAACAGCAAGGAAGTGGTGCGCGTCGATTCGCCTTACGGCACACACCTTGTGCAGGTAACCGACCGCAAATCGCCGGTGGCAAAAGCCAATGTGGCACAACTGGTCATGGGCGTTCGCCCCAGCTCCGAAACGTACAGCACGTTGTACAACAAAATCAGTTCGTACATCGCCAACAACAATAAATTGGAAAATTTTGAAACCAATGCCGCTGCCGAAGGGTTGATGGTAAATACCGTCACGCTGGGTATCGACGATATAAATTTCGGCACCGTAAATGACGGCCGCTCGATTGTGAAATGGGCGTTCAATACCAAACCCGGAGTACTTTCCGAAATCTTCAACGTCGATAACCGTTTCCTCGTGGCTATGGTATCGAATGCTAAGGAGAAAGGATATATGCCCCAACAGAATGTAGAGATATTCCTCCTCAGCGAATTGTTGAACGAGAAGAAAGGCGAGAAAATCGCTGCCGACCTGAAAGCCAAAAATCCGACAAACATAACGGCTGCCGCACAGGCGATGGATTCCAAAGTGGAAGAAGCCAAATTCGTTACGTTCAATACTCCATCGGTTGCCGGTCTGGGAGCTGAAAACGCTCTTATCGGCGCCGCTTCCGTTGCCGAAAAAGGCAAATTGCAGGGTCCGCTTGCCGGTGCACGCGGCGTGTATATGTTCACGGTTACCGACCAAACGCTCAATACGCAGCCGATAGACCTCTCTGCCGAAACCGAAAAATACAACCAGCGGGTTTATTCGTTGATGGGTCAGTTCCTTCCGGTACTCAAAGAGCAAGCCGACATCGAAGACAATCGTATCAAATTCTATTGATAACATATTTTTCCTCCGCCGGCGCGGCAGTCGAAATTTCGACTGTCGCGCTTTTTGTCTTCTGGCGTAGGTATTGCCCGAAATATTGACTACCTTTGCCGCTGTATAAACGAAGTGTATGGAAACCGATTCTTTTTTGGCAGGAAAGACGTTGCAGGAGCTGTCGGCAGTTGCCGAGCGATACGGAATGCCCCGTTTCGCCGCCGCCCAAATGGCATCGTGGCTCTACCGCCGACCGGTGCGCCGCATCGCCGACATGACCAACTTGTCGAAAGCCGCCCGTGAGCGGCTTGCCGCCGATTTTGAAATCGGATATGCCGACCCCGTCGAGGCGAACCGTTCGACCGACGGTACGGTAAAATATCTGTTTGCCGTAGGCAGCGATTTTGTGGAGAGCGTTTACATTCCTGACGGCGACCGTGCCACCCTTTGCGTGTCGTCGCAGGTGGGCTGCAAGATGAACTGCGCTTTCTGCATGACGGGTCGGCAGGGTTTTACGCGTAATCTTACCGCCGCCGAAATCATCAATCAGGTCGTTTCCATTCCCGAACGCGACACCTTGACGAACATCGTATTCATGGGCATGGGCGAGCCGCTCGACAACATCGACGAAGTGATGAAAGCGCTGGAAATACTCACTGCCGAGTGGGGATTTGCATGGAGTCCGCGCCGCATCACTCTCTCCACCGTCGGACTTACCGACCGGCTGTGCCGCTTTCTCGATGAAAGCCGCTGCCATTTGGCGGTGAGCCTGCACAACCCTTTTGGCGAGGAGCGCGCGGCGATGATGCCCATACAGAAAGCCATGCCCATAGAAAAGACCGTCGAGCTGCTGCGCCGCTACGATTTCAGCCACCAGCGGCGGCTCTCGTTCGAGTACATCGTGTTCGAGGGCATCAACGATACCCCTGCGCACATCGATGCTTTGGAACGGCTGCTCAAAGGGTTGGAGTGCCGCATCAACTTGATACGTTTCCACGTCATACCGCAGCTCGACCTGCACAGCCCCTCCGTCGAAAAAATGGAGGCGTTCCGCGACGCCCTATCCCGCAAGGGGGTGATATGCACCATACGCGCTTCGCGCGGCGAAGACGTGAAAGCCGCCTGCGGTATGCTCTCCACCGCACGGAAACTGTCGGCGGAGGAATGACGAAACCCGTATCTGCCGAAAATCGGACACCCCGCTGTCGCCGGCTCTTTCGACCGGAAAAATTGCTAAAAAGAAACGATAATTTTGATATTACGGGAAGAATCGTTACCTTAGCGTTGCGATAACTGCTTTACCGCTTAAAAACAGAAGACAATGGAACGTAAATTAAGAATAGGTATTACGCACGGCGACATCAACGGCGTGAGTTATGAAGTGATATTGAAAACGTTGGCAGACCCGCATATCGTCGAGGTGTGCACCCCGATAGTCTATGGCGCGTCGAAAGTGGCTGCCTATCACCGCAAGGCGCTCGATCTGCCGCCTTTCAATTTCAATATGATTACTTCGGCGGAATACTGTGCGGAGGGAAAAGTGAACATGATAAACTGCTTTGAGGAAGAACTCAAAGTGGAACTCGCCAAAGCCACTCCGCAAGCGGGCGAAGCCGCATTTTTGGCGCTCGAAGCTGCTACCGCCGATTTGCAGGCGGGTTTCCTCGACGCCATTGTTACCGCACCTATCAACAAGCACACCATACAGTCCGACCGCTTCGATTTTCCCGGACACACCGAATATTTTGAAAATCGGGTGGGACAGGGCAAAAAATCCTTGATGATTCTGCTCAATGAACGCATACGGGTGGCATTGGTTACCACGCACGTGCCGCTTGCCAAAGTGCCCTCCCTCATAACGAAAGATGCCATACTCGAAAAGCTCGCCATTTTCAACAGCAGCCTGCGCGACGACTTCCGCATAGAGAAGCCCCGCATCGCCGTGCTGTCGCTCAATCCGCACGCCGGCGAAAACGGCCTTTTGGGCGACGAGGAACAAAACGTCATCGTTCCCGCTCTCGAAGAAGCGGGCAGGCAGGGAATACTCTGTTTCGGACCGTACGCCGCCGACGGATTTTTCGGCTCGGGACATTTCGCCCAATTCGACGGCGTGTTGGCGATGTACCACGATCAGGGCTTGGCGCCGTTCAAAACCCTCGCTATGGACGACGGCGTCAATTTCACCGCCGGTCTGCCTATCGTCCGCACCTCGCCTGCGCACGGAACCGCCTACGACATCACGGGCAAAAACGTGGCATCGGAACTTTCATTCCGCAACGCGCTCTATCTGGCAGCGGACGTCAGCGTCAATCGGGCGCGCAACAAAGAGGAGCGCGCCAATCCCCTGCGCAAGCAGTATTTCGACAAAAGCGGCGACAAAGAGGTGCTCGACCTCAATACCCCCGAAAAAGAAGATTAAGCAATACCTTTTCTCCTTT
>CANQDQ010000044.1 GCA_947593515.1 uncultured Bacteroidales bacterium
GATATTCGCTCAGTCCATAGGGTACTGCGGGGTATTCGGGTCTTTCCGATGCAAAAGGCGCAAACGCTTTCAAGGTACCATTTACAATAAGACAACGTCCGTCGTCCGATGCAAATTTTCCCTCGAATTTTTCCAAATTGATACAACCGACAAAAGCCATATCGCCGATAGAGGTAACACTTTGAGGTATCTTTATCGATCTCAATCGATTGGCGCTGTAAAAAGCTCGGGGACCGATAGCGGTAACGCTTTCGGGTATCGTTACCGATGTCATCAAGCTGCAAAGGGCAAAAGCATACTCGCCGATAGAGGTAACGCCGTCGTTTATCGTTACCGAAGTGATGAAATTCAGATAATCTCTCCAAGGAATGCCTTCGTAATACTTGTCCTCCATTGCCCCCGTACCGGAGATTTCGAGTAAGCCCGTCTCGGTATCGAGTTTCCAAGTAACATTGGCACCTTCGGCGCCGCACTTGCCGGAAACGATTTCGGCTTGCACCGTTGCCGCCCCACCCCATAGAAGTGCGAACAGCAAATAAAAGAGTAGTTTCCCTTTCATAATTTCTATTTTTTAGTCGATGAATTTCTCCCCGCAAAATAGTTTCAAGACAAATAAATTACAAAACTTTTCGCTAAAAATTTTTGGTTTTATTCGGTATTTTTTTCGGAATAGAAAAAAGCCGCCCCGCGTGAGGCAGGGCGGCTGTCAAAAGATTTTTTTTATCAGATTTTACCGATTATCTTGGCGGGGACTCCGGCGGCGATGCTGCCCGCAGGGACGGATTTCGTTACTACGGCGCCCGCCCCGACAATGGCGCCGTCGCCGATGGTTACGCCCGGAAGAATGGTTACGTTGGCTCCTATCCACACTTTGTTGCCTATCGCAACGGGGCGGCAGACCATGTTGCCGCGCGCCTCCGGATTTTTGTCGTGATTGACGGTGCAGATAGTGCAATGATGCCCTATCAGGCAGTCGTCGCCGATGGTAATGCCGCCCCAATCCTGAAAAGTGCAGCCCATATTTATAAAGGTGCGTTTGCCTATCGCGGTGCCTTTCCCGCAGTCGGTATAGAAAGGCGGGAAGAGCCCGAAGCTGCTGTCGAGCGGCTTGCCGGTAAGCTGCTCCATAAGCCGGCGCAATTCGTCCGGCGCGTGGTAGGCGCCGTTTATCTCGGCGGTCATGCGCAACGCGTTCTGACTCATGCGGTGCATCGCCTGATGCGCTTCCGAACCGGCGACTATCGGATTGCCTGCCGATGCGTATTCAAAAAATTCCTGTTCTGTCATAATCGCTCTGTCTTTTCTGCTGCAAATTTAATATACATTTTTCACCCGGCAATCGGATAGGCAGCAACTGATTCATAAAAAAAGCGGCTTTCGAATCGCTTCAAAAGCCGCCTGCGTGGAGTATAGGAGACTCGAACTCCTCACCTCGACACTGCCAGTGTCGCGCTCTAGCCAGATGAGCTAATACCCCTTGTTGCGCGACAAAGATACGGCGTTTTTCCAAACTCTGCAATAAAGAGCGAACTTTTTTTTATCTTTGTCGTCGATTAACTGCTTTTCCGATGTATATATTCAACACGACTTATCATGTGGAAAATTCTGTAAAAAAGCTGTTTACGGAATGGCTGCGCCGCGTGTACATTCCTGCCTCCGCAGCGGGAGAGACGCTGAGCCGCCCGCAGCTGTGCCGCGTCATCGCCGGCGAAGCGACCGACGGCGAGAGCCTGTCGCTGCAATTCCACGTTGCCGACCGTGCAAGCCTCGAATCGTGGTACGAAAAGCAGGGCGCCGACCTCGACCGGACAATGCGCGAGAAATTCGGCGACCGCGTCATCGGATTCAATACCTTGCTCGAAATTCTGGACTGATATGCGCACACCCGCCACTCCCGCCACACAAGAACGCATCATTCTGGGCATCGACCCGGGTACGACCATCATGGGCTACGGACTGCTGCGCATCGTGGGCAACACGCCCCAACTGATAACGATGGGTGTGCTGCAACTCGGAAAAATGGGCGACCACTACATGAAACTGCGCCGCATCTTCGAACGGGTGCTGGGGCTTATCGAACAGTACCACCCCGACGAGCTGGCTATCGAAGCGCCCTTTTTCGGGAAAAACGTACAGTCGATGCTGAAACTCGGACGGGCGCAGGGCATCGCCATGGCTGCCGCACTCTATCGCGACATTCCCATTCACGAGTATGCTCCGCTGAAAATAAAAATGGCGATTACGGGAAACGGCAATGCCGCCAAAGAACAGGTGGCGGATATGCTGCGCCGCATTCTGCACATTCCCGAAGAAAACATGCTGCCGCAGCTCGACGCTACCGACGGACTCGCCGCCGCGCTGTGCCACTTCTACCAGACCAACCGCCCGCATCTCGAAAAGGCTTATACGAGCTGGAAAGATTTTATCAACCAGCACCCCTCGCGCGTGGCGAGCGAAACGTCGCCTCGCAAAACGTCCGCCCGCCGGAAAAAAGACGATTCCTTATAACCCCCTCTCCGACACCGGTACACAAGAAGACGAAAAACGAAATGCCGCAGCGTGCGGGCATTTCACGGCGACAAAAAACAAAAGCGCAACGACCTGCGGTCGTTGCGCTTATATGTTGTGCGGATAACTTCTTATTCGGCACTTTGCTCTGCGGGAGCTTCTGCGGCAGGAGCTTCGGGAGCAGCCTCAGCAGCGGGAGCCTCTTCGGCGGGTGCAGCTTCTGCGGCTTTTTCGGCAGCAGCGGCAGCCTCGGCGGCAGCTTTCTCGGCTTTCTTCTTGGCGACAGCCTCTGCGATGTTTTTATTAACCTCTTTTTCGGCTTCAAGACGTTTCTTGGCGTCAGCGGCTTTGGCATCTTTCACTTTTGCCTTTACGGCTTCGACAGCCGATTGTTTCTGCGTCAGCCACGCATTGAAACGTTTTTCTGCCTCTTCGAGCGAGAATGCACCTTTTTTCACACCGCCAAGCAGGTGTTTCTTCAACAGCACGCCTTGTGCCGAAAGAATGTTGCGAACGGTATCGGTAGGTTGCGCACCGACTTGCAGCCAATACAAAGCCCTCTCGAAATCCAAATTTATTGTAGCAGGATTAGTGTTCGGATTATAAGAACCTACCCTTTCAATAAACTTGCCATCACGTGGCGCCCTGCTATCGGCGATTACAATGTGATAGAACGCATAGCCTTTGCGGCCGTGTCTTTGTAATCTGATTTTTGTTGCCATTTGAAATTTTGTTTAGTGAATATTTTGCATTAGCGGCGCAAAGGTACGACAAATCTTTTTCTCCCACAAATTTACCGCCCGTTATTTTTTTTTGAATTTTCTTCGGGCAGATTCGGTAGAGTCAACCAGCAAGTGCAACATTACAAAAAAAGATTGAAGAAACACTCTTTTGGGGAGTTAAAGTTGAGTTTTTGACGAGGTCTTGCATTTAATTTGTTTTTAATGATTCTTATTTTTCGGTCGGAAAGGGTATTTATATCGGTTCCTTTCGG